>JAYPEK010000003.1:86765-155126 GCA_038125725.1 Rhodospirillaceae bacterium | reverse complement strand
GACGCCACCTGCTTCTGGATTTCCTCGATGGTGACGCGGCGGTCGTTGGCGCGCAGCAGGTCGCGCAGCACGTCCTGGGTCGCCTCCAGCGAAATCTCGCGCCCGACGAGCTGCGAATGGGCGACGACCCGGTTCAAGGCGCCCTCCAGTTCGCGCACGTTGGCGGTGATCTTGTGGGCCAGGAATTCCAGCACCTTGGCCGGCACCTGGACGCCCAGCTTGTGCGCCTTCGACTGCAGGATGCCGAGCCGGAGTTCATAGGTGGTGGCGTGGATGTCGGCCACCAGGCCGCAGTTAAGGCGCGATACCAGGCGCTCCTCCATGCCCTCCAGGTCGGACGGCGACTTGTCGGCGGAGATGACGATCTGCCGGCCCTGGTCGACGAGCGCATTGAAGGTATGGAAGAATTCTTCCTGGGTGGAATCCTTGCCGGCGATGAACTGCACGTCGTCGATCATCAGCACGTCGACGGAACGGAACTGCTGCTTGAAGTCGACGGTGTTCTGTTCACGCAGCGCGCTGACGAAGCGGTACATGAACTTTTCCGCCGACATGTAGATCACCGTGCGTTCCGGCTGCTCCTCGCGGATGTGGCGCGCGATGGCATGCATCAGATGGGTCTTGCCGAGCCCGACGCCGCCGTAGAGGAACAGCGGGTTGAACGGCACACTGTCGGCCTCGGCGACGCGGCGCGCGGCGGCGTAGGCGAATTCATTGGGCTTGCCGACCACGAACTGATCGAAGGTGAAGCGGCTGTCCAAGGGCGCGCTCAGATCGTCGCCGCCCTTCTCGCGCCTGGCGTCCTTGGCCTTGGCGGCCTCGCGTTTCGGCGCCACGTCGGCGGCCGTGCAGGGCGCCGAATGCACCACCACATCGACACCCGTCAGCGCCTCGTTCTCGGCCCGCCACAGTTCCGCCAGACGGTCCTGGTAATGAGCCGCCGCCCAGTCGCGCATGAACCGGGTCGGCACCGAAATGGTGACGACGCCGTCGGCCATGCCGCGCACGGTCATCGGACGCAGCCAGCTCTGGTAGGAGGCTTCGCCGATTTCGGCTCTCAGATGATTGGAAACGGTTTCCCACTGCTGTTGCAGCTCGTTCTGATCCCCGTTTCGTTTGTCGGTAGTCTTGCTTCCGTCGACTTGCGGTTTCCCTTGCATATCGCGCATCGAGTCCATTTTTTTTCGCACCCTATTCGGCCGTGTTCTTATTTCCACATCGCCCGACCGGATCGGCCCGATGGGTTTCCCCGCCCCGCCGGCACGGAGCCGAAGCGAAAACGGTTGGCGAGCGACGTTTCAGAATTCACCGGTGCTGCTGAAATCCGCGATCCGACCCAGGAAACCCGGACGCCCTCTGTTTAAGGCGCGTCCGCTCGTCCGGCGGCTTTTCAGCATGTAATGGAACCCTGGAAACGACCCCCTCTCAGAATAACCATCGCCCGTTCAAAGTGGTCAAACCGGCGTATTAAATTCTTCCCTTACCGACACCGCACCGCTGTTAAGGACTCGGCAATAGGGCTGATGTCCCCGGCGGTGCCTTATATTTGGTTTTATTATGACAGAGGCTAAAACAATTATTGAATTCCGCCACATCACATAAGTAACACCATCAACAACTAAAGCGGCGATTGCCCTGAATATGGGGTCGTTATTTGTTTTCGACGCCCGTCGTTCAATTGCTGATGGGCGAATTTTACGGTCCAATGAACGCCCTTTCAACAAGATCGAAAGGGGAACGTCGAAAATAAACTTCTTGACTCTCGAAGCGGTCTGATTCCGCTCGGCAAAAAACGGAATCTAACCGCGCGGACAAGAAAAAACGCCGCACCCTGGGGCGCGGCGTTCGCCGAAATTTCGGTTGCGATGGGCTTTAAGCGGCCATCGCCTTGATCCGCTTCGACAGGCGCGACAGCTTGCGCGACGCCGTGTTGCGATGCACGACGCCCTTGCTGACGCCTCCCATCAGCAGCGGCTGCGCGGCCTTGAAGGCGGCCTCGGCGGCGCTCTTGTCGCCGGACGCGATGGCTTCCTCGACGGCGCGCAGCTCGGTGCGGATGGAGCCGCGGCGCGTGCGGTTGACGACCGTGCGGCGCTTGGTCTGGCGGATCCGCTTTTTTGCCTGGGCGTGGTTAGCCATGGAACTTTTCCTTAAACGTCAAAAAACCGATTGCCGGACCCAAGGCCCGGCGGACGGCGGTTTATAATGGCCCGCCCGGGTGCCGTCAACCCCTTAGGCCGCCGGATTTCAGGAGCCCGTCAAGAGCCCGAGGGACGCAACCGGAACCGCACTTCGGCGCCGCCGCCCTCAGTCGGCGCGACCTCCACCGTCAGGGCCTCGTCGCCGCGCCGGTACTCGGCCCCGCCGATGTTCTCCCAGCCCAGTTGCGGCAGGGTCTGGTGATAGAAGGCATCCACCTCCTCCGCCGACGCGGGCCCCAATGCCACCGTCTCGGCGATCCGTCCCGACGCGCTGTCGAAGGTCATGGCGGCGTCGGCCTCTTCGCTGAGGCCCGTCATCAGGGGCAGGTCCTCGTCGATGCTGACGAAGGCGGGGGACTGCGCCCAAGCCCCCGCCGCATCGCCGATCAGGACGGCGAACAGCGCAAGGCAGGCAATGCGGGAGAAACGTTTCATTCGTCCCATTCTATCAGCGCTGACAATGGGGACAATAGAATGTCGAGCGCCCGGATTGAACGATACGCTTTACCGGATGTTCCGGGCCGCAGCGCCGGCAGGCCTCGCCCTCGCGGCCGTAGACCTGGAAATCGTGCTGGAAGTAGCCGAGCTCGCCGTTGGTCTGGCGGTGGTCACGAAGCGACGAGCCGCCGGCGGCGATGGCTTTTTCCAAGACACTCTTGACCGCATCCGTGAGCCTGGCCGCCCGGTCCGGGCCGACGCTGCGGCTCTTGCGCTTCGGCGACAGCCCGGCCCGATGCAACGCCTCGCAGACATAGATATTGCCGAGCCCGGCAACCACGCGCTGGTCCAGGAGCGCCGCCTTCAGCGGTGCCGCCTTGCCGGCCAGACACTCAACCAGACGAGCCGCGTCGAAGGCGTCATCCAGCGGCTCGGGACCGAGGCCGGCGAGGAAGCGGTTGGCGTCCAATCCGCCGGCATCGATGATGTCCATGAAGCCGAAGCGGCGCGGATCGTTGAAACGGATGGTGGCACCGGCGTCGGTCTCGAAGATGACGTGGTCGTGCAGCTCTTCCGGCGGCGGCTGGGTCTCGTAGATCCGGAAACGCCCGGACATCCCGAGATGCGCCATCAAGGTAACGCCGTCGTCGAGGTCGATCAGCAGGTACTTGGCGCGGCGCCCGACGCGCTCCACCCGGCGCCCTGTCAGCCGTTGGCCGAAGCCGTCGGGCAGCGGGAAACGCAGGTCCGGGCGGCGCTGGATCACGCGCGCCAGGCGCGCCCCCTCCAGCACCGGCGCCAGGCCGCGCCTGACGGTCTCCACTTCGGGCAGTTCGGGCATCGCTCACTCCCTGAAATCAGGTCTCCGGTATGCCCCCTTGGGGTGCTGGTTTCAACCCGATCCTTGCGCTATGTTCCGGCCATGACGGCCAAACCGCACGAACCCGGCACCACCCACTTCGGCTTCAGGGACGTTCCCGAAGCGGAGAAGGAATCACTGGTGCGCGAAGTCTTCGACAGCGTCGCCGGCCGTTACGACCTGATGAACGACCTGATGAGCCTGGGCATCCACCGTTTGTGGAAGGACGCCCTGATCGACTGGCTCAGGCCCAGGCCGGGCATGACCCTGGTCGACGTCGGTGGCGGCACCGGCGACATCGCGTCCCGCTTTCTGGAACGCGGCGGCGGGCCGGTGACGGTGGTCGACATCAACAAGGAGATGCTGGCGCGCGGCCGCGACCGGGCGCTGGACAAAGGCATTCTGGACGGCATCACCTGGATCAATGGCGACGCGGAAAAGCTGCCGCTGGACGACATGTCGGCGGACGCCTTCACCATCGCGTTTTGCATCCGCAACGTCACCCATATCGATAAGGCTCTGAGCGAGGCCCGGCGCGTACTCAAACCCGGCGGCCGCTTCATCTGCCTGGAGTTTTCGCATGTGCGCGCACCGCTGTTGGCGAAGCTCTACGACAGCTATTCCTTCAACGTGCTGCCGTTCATGGGCGCCAAGGTGGCGGGCGACCGCGAGGCCTACCAGTATCTGGCCGAAAGCATCCGCAAGTTCCCCGACCAGGAGACCTTCGCCCAAATGATCGCCGATGCGGGCCTGGGTAACGTGCAGGTGCGCGATCTGTCGGGCGGCATCGCGGCGATGCACTCGGCCTGGCGCGTCTGAGTCATGTTCTCCGCCCTTAGGAACGCCGGCCACCTGTTGCGCGTCGCGCGCATCCTGGCCCGTCACGACGCCCTGTTCCCGCTGGAGATTTTCGGCGTCGCGCCGGCGGTGGTGACGCTGGCCAAGCTGATCTCCAGGCGCAATGCCGACGGCCGGCCGGGCCAGCGCCTGGCGCGCGCGCTGAACGAGGCCGGCCCCAGCTTCATCAAAATGGGCCAGGCGCTGGCGACGCGCTCGGACCTTCTGGGCGAGGAACTGGCCGCCGACCTGTCGGAACTGCAAGACAGCCTGCCGCCGTTCTCCAGCGCCCAGGCCCGCGCCACCATCGAGGCCGAATTCGACGACGGCATGGACGCGTTGTTCACCGAGTTCGACGACCAACCGGTCGCCGCCGCCTCCATCGCGCAGGTGCATTTCGCCGTCACCACCGATGGCCGCAAGGTCGCCGTCAAGGTGCTCCGCCCCGGTATCGAAGCCGCCTTCGAGCGCGACATCGACTTGCTGCGCTGGGTCGCCGGCCTGATCGAGACCGCCCGGCCCGACCTAAAGCGCCTGAAGCCCCGCCAGGTGGTGGAGACGCTGGCGGAAACGGTGGAAATGGAAATGGACCTGCGGTTCGAGGCCGCCGCCGCAGCCGAGCTGGCGGAGAATTTCGTCGGCGATCCGGACTTCACCGTGCCGGAAGTCGATTGGGGCCGGACCGGCAAGCGGGTCATGGTCACCGAGCGGCTGCATGGCATTCCGCTGGACGACCGCGATGACCTTGTCGCCGCCGGGCACGACCCCGATGCGATCCTGACCAAGGCCGCCAACGCCACCTTCCGCCAGGTCTTCCGCGACGGCTTCTTCCATGCCGACGTGCACCCGGGCAACCTGTTCGTGACGCCCGACGGTGCCATCGGCGCGGTCGATTTCGGCATCATGGGCAGGCTCGATCTCAAGACCCGGCGCATCCTGGCAGACATGTTGTTGGCCTTCCTGACCCGCGACTACCGCCGCGCCGCCGAGGTGCATTTCGAAGCCGGCTGGGTGCCGGCGCACCGATCCGTCGATGCCTTCACCCAGGCTTGCCGCTCCATCGCCGAGCCGATCCTCGACAAGCCGCAGAACGAGATTTCCATCGCCCGCCTGCTGGGCCAGTTGTTCCAGATCACCGAGACCTTCGAGATGGAAACCCAGCCGCAGCTCTTTTTGCTGCAGAAGACCATGCTGGTGGCGGAAGGCACGGCCCGGCGGCTCAACCCGGAAGCCAACATGTGGGTACTGGCTCGGCCGTTGATCGAGGAATGGATGACCGCCAACCTGGGCCCGGAAGCACGGGTGCGCGACGCGGTCGACGGCATGGCGGAGACCATCGGCCGGCTGCCCCGAATCATGGACGGGCTGGAGGAAAGTGCCGGCATGATCGCGTCGGGCCGCGTGCGCCTGCACCCGGAAACCATCCAGTCGCTGAAATCGAACGGCAACAGCCACGCCGCCCTGATCAAGGGCTTGTGGCTTGCGGTGGCGGTGCTTGTCCTGGTACTGATGCTGAAGTGACCGGGCGCGGCGCTTGCGTCGACCTCTTGTAAATACTAACGTATCACACCAATTTCCCGTGAAATTGTGAATATTACCCAGGCTGGATGGTGAAAACCGTGCTGAATGGCAAACGAGTGCTGCTGATCGTCTCCGGCGGCATCGCCGCTTACAAGTGTCCGGAACTGGTGCGCCGCCTGCGCGAGCGCGGCTTCGCCGTGCGCTGCGTCATGACCGAGGCGGCGAAGCAGTTCGTCACGCCGCTGGCCTTGGGCGCGGTCAGCGAGGACAAGGTCTACGACCAACTGTTCTCCCTCACCGACGAGCACGAGATGGGCCATATCCAGCTCAGCCGCGACGCCGATCTGCTGCTGGTGGCACCGGCCACCGGCAACATCCTGGCCAAGATGGCGCACGGCGAGGCCGGCGACCTGGCGACCACCGTGCTGCTCGCCACCGACAAGCCGGTAATGGCGGCGCCGGCCATGAACGTGCGCATGTGGGAACATGCCGCGACCCAAGCCAATATCGCCACGCTCACCGCGCGCGGCGTCACCTTCATCGGGCCCGAGGAAGGCGACATGGCCTGCGGCGAATACGGCATGGGCCGGATGAGCGAGCCCACCGACATCGCCGATGCCGTAGAGGCCTTCTTCGCCCGCGACCTGCCGCTCGCCGGCAAGCGCGCGCTGGTCACGTCGGGCCCCACCTACGAGCCCATCGATCCGGTGCGCTACATCGCCAACCGCTCGTCCGGGAAGCAAGGCCACGCCATCGCCGCCGCGCTTGCCGCGCTCGGCGCCGAGGTAACGCTGGTCAGCGGCCCGACGCGGCTTTCCGATCCCGCCGGCCTGCGCACCGTGCATGTGGAATCGGCGGCGGAAATGCTGGCCGCCTGCGAGAGCGCGCTGCCCGCCGACGTCGCCGTCTGCGCCGCCGCGGTCTGCGATTGGCGCGTCGCCGCCGAAGCGCCGGAGAAGTTGAAGAAAACGCCGGGTTCCGTGCCGGCGCCGTTGGAGTTGGCGGAAAACCCGGACATCCTGGCGACCCTTTCCGCCGCCGGCCCGAAACGTCCCGGCCTGGTCGTCGGTTTCGCCGCCGAGACCGAGAACGTCATCGACAACGCCAAGGCGAAGCTGGCGCGAAAACGCTGCGACTGGATCGTCGCCAACGACGTCTCGCCCGAGACCGGCACCTTCGCCGGCGACAGCAACACCGTGCATCTGATCACCACCGCCAATGCCGAAGACTGGCCGGCGCTGAGCAAGACGGAGGTCGGCACCCGCCTGGCCCAGCGCATCGCCGAGACCCTGGCGCCACGGACGGAGGTCGCCTGATGGAACAACGCACCATCACCGTCGAGTTGGTGCGGCTGGAGCACGGCCGCGACCTGCCGCTGCCCGATTACGCCACGGCCGACGCCGCCGGCGCCGACCTGCTGGCCGCCGTCGCCGAGGACCTGGTGCTGGAACCGGGCCACCGCGCGCTGGTGCCGACGGGCATCTCCATCCAGTTGCCGGCCGGCTACGAGGCGCAGGTGCGGCCGCGCTCCGGCCTCGCCATCAAGCATGGCGTCACGGCGCTCAACAGCCCCGGCACCATCGATGCCGATTACCGGGGCGAGGTCGGCGTCATCCTGATCAACCACGGCCAGGAACCGTTCCGCATCGAACGCGGCATGCGCATCGCGCAGATGGTGGTGGCGCCGGTCACCCGTGCAGCGTGGCGTGAGCGCGACAGCCTGGATGACAGCGAACGCGGCGCCGGCGGCTTCGGCTCCACGGGAACGGGCTAAGGGAGAGGCCATGTTTCGACTTTCGAAAAAAGCGCTCTATGCCATTGAGGCGGTCCTCGACATCGCCTATCACGCCGGTGCCAAACCGGTGCAGAGCCGCGAGATCACTCGGCGCCAGGACATTCCCCGGCGTTATCTGGAGCAGGCGCTGCAGCAATTGGTGCGCGAAGGCATCCTGGTCGGCGTGCGCGGTCCGCGCGGCGGCTACCGCCTGGCGCGCGAACGCAGGCGCATCACCATCGGCGACATCGCGCGCGTGGTACGCTCGGTGGAGACCAACGAAACCACCGATAAGAACCTATCCGAATCGGAACTCGGTCAGCGCGTCGTGCAGCCGCTTTGGGATGAGCTGCAAGAAGAGATCATGAAGAGTCTCGACGCCACCACCATCGACGACCTCTGCGACCGGGCGCGCGCCGAGGGCGTCGAGAGCGAGGGCCACCGCACGCTCGATTTCACCATTTGACCAAGCCGGCGGATGGGAGCCGCCGGCACCTGCCTTGGGAGGGGACGGGAGCATGAACGACACGGAACCCTTGGCCGCGCAGGGCGCGCGGGGACGGATTTACGATAGCATCGTCGACACCATCGGCGCGACGCCCCTGGTGCGCCTTGGCCGGCTCGCGGCCGAGGCAGGAATCGAGGCCGAAATTCTGGGCAAGTGCGAGTTCTTCAACCCGCTGGCCTCGGTCAAGGACCGCATCGGCCTGGCGATGATCGAAGCCGCAGAGATGGACGGCCGCATCGGTGAAAACCCCCTGCTGGTCGAACCGACGTCGGGCAACACCGGCATCGCGCTGGCCTTCGTCTGCGCCGCCAAGGGTTACCGGCTGGTGCTGACCATGCCGGAAAGCATGTCCATCGAACGGCGCAAGATGCTGATGCTGCTGGGAGCCCAGATCGAACTGACCCCGGCGGCACAGGGCATGCAGGGCGCCATCGCCCGCGCCCAGGAACTGGTCGACACGACCCCCGGCGCGGTGATGCTGCAACAATTCGAGAACCCGGCCAATCCGGACATCCACCGGCGCACCACGGCCGAGGAAATCTGGATCGACACAGGCGGAAAGGTCGACGTGCTGATTTCCGGCGTCGGCACCGGCGGCACGCTGACCGGCATCGCCCAGGTGCTGAAGGAACGCAACCCCGCGCTCCACGTGGTCGCCGTCGAGCCCGAAGACAGCCCGGTGCTGTCCGGCGGCACGCCCGGCCCACACAAAATCCAGGGCATCGGTGCGGGTTTCGTGCCCAGCATCCTCGACACCGGCCTGATCGACGAGACGCTGAAGATCGGCAACGAGTCCTCCTTCACCATGGCGCGCCGCGTGGCGCGGCTGGAGGGGCTGCCGGTGGGCATTTCATCGGGCGCGGCGCTTGCCGCCGCTCTGGAAGTGGGCGAACGCGCCGAGATGGCCGGCAAGACCATCGTCGCGATCCTGCCTTCCTTCGCCGAACGCTATCTCTCGACGCAATTGTTCGAGGGGCTTGAATAGGGACCGCAAAACGTGGATTTCACCGAAGACCAGATCAACCGTTACGCCCGCCACATCCTGCTGCCGGAAGTGGGCGGCACCGGACAGGAGAAGCTTCTGAACTCGAAGGTGCTGGTGATCGGCGCCGGCGGGCTGGGCTCTCCGCTGATCCTCTATCTCGCCGCCGCCGGCGTCGGCACCATCGGCGTCGTCGATCACGACACGGTCGATCTCTCCAACCTGCAACGCCAGGTGCTGCATCACACCGCCGACGTGGGAAAGCTGAAGGTGGAAAGCGCGCGCGAAACCGTCGCGGCCATCAATCCCGACGTCACCTTCGAGGCGCATCCCTTCCGCATCGACCCATCCAACGCCGCCGAGTTGATCGCCGGTTACGACCTTGTCGCCGACGGCTCCGACAATTTCTCCACCCGCTTCCTGGTCAACGACGCCTGCTATTTCGCCAAGAAGACCCTGGTGTCGGCGGCGATCCTCCGCTTCGACGCGCAGATCGCCACCTACCGGCCGTTCATCGGCGCGGACGGCGAGGATGCCGGGCCCTGCTATCGCTGCCTGTTCCGCGAACCGCCGCCGCCGGGTCAGGTGCCGACCTGCGCCGAAGCCGGTGTCATGGGCGCCATGTGCGGCATGGTCGGCTCGTTCCAGGCGACGGAAGTGATCAAGGAACTCTTGGGCATCGGCGACAGCCTGGCGGGATCGTTGCTGATTTGCGACGGGCTCGGTGCCGACGTGCGCAAGATCAAGGTCGGGCGCGACCCTGGATGCCCGCTCTGCGGCGAGCATCCGGAAATCACGGACCTCTCGATCCATGGCTGACACGACCGGCAGCCCCGACAAGCTTTCCGTCGTCGTCTACGACGCCAACTTCGATAAGGTGCATTACGCCTTGGTGCTGGCGTCGGGCGCGGCGGCCATCGGCCGGCCGGTGACGCTGTTCTTCACCATGCTGGCCTGCAAGGCGCTGATGAAACCGGGCGCCGACGGCAGGCCCGGCTGGGCCGACATGCCCTTGAGCGACATGCCCGGCACCGGCGAGGACCGCGACGCCGCCTACGCCGAGCGCAAGGTCGCCACCTTCGAGGAATTGCTGGACGCCTGCGCCGCCATGAGCGTGCGCTTCCTGGTCTGCGAGATGGGCTTGCGCGCGCACGGGTTGGAGCGCGAGGATCTGCGGGACGACATCCCCATCGACGAAGGCGGGGTCGTGACTTTCCTCACCGACGCGTCCAAGGACGGCGCCGTCATCTTCATCTGAATTACTTGAGCTCGATTCCCTTGGACTTCAGGAACGCCGTGAACCCGGCGCGTTCCGGCGCCGAGAGCTGGCGCGCGACGTTTTCCGACCAGGTGCACTTCTCCAACACGCCATAGCGGTCGGTGTGGCGCTGGCCGCCCGGCTTGATCGGCTTGCGCTCGTGGGCGCGGTCGTCGAAGGGGCCGATCTCGGCTTCCAGCGCGCTATCGTCGTAGGTTTCCCGGTGCACGACGATGGTTTGCGGCAGGCGTACGGAGCGAATGCCCTCCCAGTCCGGCCAGCCCAGCGTCAGCCCGGCGATGGGAAAGACGCCGTCCGGCAGTTGGACGATCGCGGCGAATTCGTCGATGCGGTTTCGGATCATGCTGATCGGGCAGGTGCCGAGCCCGGCGCTCTCGGCGGCTACGATGAAATTCTGCATCGCCAGCGCCGCGTCGACGCAGGCGTTCATGAAGGTATCGGCGTTGTTGTTCTGATAGTCGTGGCCGCGCAATTCCGCCAGCCGTCGGATGCGCCGCACGTCGCCCAGGAAGGCCAGGAATACCGGCGCCTTCCCGAACCAGGGCGACATGCCGGGCACCAGTTCGGCGATCTTGGCGCGGCGCTCGGCATCGCGCACGACGATGATGGAATACTGCTGCAGGTTCGACTTCGCCGGCGCCGACTGCGCGCAGGCGAGCAGCACGTTCAAGAGCCCGTCGTCCACGTCCTTATCCAGGTAGGAGCGGCAGGAGCGGTGGTTGAGGATGCCCTCGAGCGTCGCGTTCAGCGGCGCCGCGGCATCGGGCGTGAAGCCGTAGCGGCCTTGCAGCAGTTCGGCCAGATCGTTCTCGCCCCCCATGGCGCGCTCAGAACCCGTCGCCCAGCACCCGATCGGGCGGCGCATGGCCGTCGACGAAGGTCTTGATGTTGATCAGCACCTTCTCGCCCATGTCGATGCGGCCCTCGTGCGTGGCGGAGCCCATGTGCGGCAACAGCACCACGTTGTCGAGCGCCAGCAGCTTCGGGTTGACGGCCGGCTCGTGCTCGAACACGTCGAGCCCGGCGCCCGAGATATCGCCCGACACCAGAAGCCGCGTCAGCGCGTTCTCGTCGATGACTTCGCCGCGTGACGTGTTGACCACCACCGCGTGCGGCCGCAGGAGCTTCAGCCGCCTCGCCGACAGCAGGTGATAGGTGGCCGGCGTGTGCGGGCAGTTAACGGAAATCATGTCCATGCGCGCCAGCATCTGGTCGAGGCTCTCCCAGTAGGTGGCCTCCAGTTCCTTCTCGGTCTCTTCGTGCACCCGGTGGCGGTTGTGGTAGTGGATGGAAATGCCGAACCCACGCGCCCGGCGCGCCACGGCGGTGCCGATGCGGCCCATGCCGACGATGCCCAAGCGCTTGCCGTAGATGCGGTGGCCGAGCATGCCGGTCGGCGTCCAGCCGCGCCAGTCGCCGGCACGCAGTTGGCGCTCGCCCTCGGTCAGGCGGCGCGGCACGGCAAGCAACAGCGCCATGGTCATGTCGGCGGTGTCCTCGGTGAGCACGTCGGGGGTATTGGTGACGGTGATGCCGCGCTGGCGCGCGGAGGCGAGATCGATATGGTCGACGCCGGTGCCGTAGTTGGCGATCAGGCGGAGCTGTTCGCCGGCCTGGGAGAGCAGGCTGGAATCGACGCGGTCGGTGACCGTGCAGACCAGAACGTCGGCGGATTTCACCGCCTCGACCATCTCGGCCTTGGTCATGGGTTCGTCGTCCAGGTTCAACTGCACGTCGAACAGTTCCATCATGCGCGTTTCGATGGGATCCGGCAGTTTCCGGGTGACCACCACGCGGGGCCGCTGTTGGCTCATGAAGTCCTCTCCCGTGTTGCAGCTCTTATTCGCGAACAGCCCAGGCGTAGCAATCGCACCGGTGCTTGTCCAGCATCCGTTGGCTGGACCGGACCGAGGCAGTATAGTATGTGCGAACAGCCACCGAAAAGAGACCCGTTCCCCCCTTCATGCGCAAACTCTTCCTGACATTCGGCCTCGCCCTCGCGCTGGCACCACTGTTCACCCTGCCGGCGGCACTGGCCCAGACCAACGGGTCGGGCCTGCCGCTGCCGCGCTTCGTCAGCCTGCGCGCCGGCGAGGTCAACATGCGCACCGGTCCCGGCGTGCAGTATCCGGTGGAATGGGTCTACCGCCGCCAATCGCTGCCGATGGAGGTGATCGCCGAGTACGGCACCTGGCGCAAGGTGCGCGACTGGCAGGGCACCCAGGGCTGGGTGCACCAGAGCATGCTGGGCGGGCGGCGCACGCTGATCGTGACCGGCAAGGTGCGCACGCTCCGAAGCCGCCAGAACACCCAGAGCCCGCCCGTCGCCAGGCTCGAGCCCGGCGTCATCGGCCGGCTTTTGGAATGCCCGCAGGACGGCGCCTGGTGCCGCATCGACGCCGAGGGCCGCGAAGGCTGGCTCCGGCGGGTGGAGTTCTGGGGAATTTATCGCAGCGAAACGCTGGAATAGGCCAGCTCAGTCGTCGCCGCGCTCTCCGGTGCCCTGCTTTTCGTCGCCCCGGAGCCCCAACCCCAGCATCATGCCGATGGCGACGCCCTTGAGGCGCGGCAGGAACCACAGCATCAGCAACAGCGTCATCGGCAACCAGGTGACCATGTGCACCCAGGTCTCGGGCCTGAAGATGCGTTCCGTCAGCACGATCGCCGGCACAATGATATGGCCGACGACGACGATGGTGAGATAGGGCGGGAAATCGTCGGCGCGGATCTCGCCCAAGGCGGCGCCGCAATGCTCGCAGCGCTCCACCTGTTTCAGGTATTTGCGGTAAAGCGGACGCTCGCCGCAGCTCGGACATTTCTTGCGCCAGCCCAGCCACATGGCGGCGAGGGTGCGTTTCGGCGCGTCTTCTTGGGGTTCTGTCATGTCGGGCGCCTTTCCGCGTCACGCAGGTTGAGCAAAATGCCGCCGCAAACCAGCAGGCCGCCGATGCCGACCCAGATTTCCAGGGCTTCGCCGTAGAAAACGTAGCCGACGACGGCGATCAACGGCAGCCGCATGAATTCGATGGGCACCACCACGGCGGCCTCCGCCAGTTTCAGCGCGCGGGTCAGCGTGTAGTGCGCGCTCATCGCGGTGATGCCGACCAGCGCCAGCCAGAACCATTCCATGCCTTCGGGCCAGACCCAGCCATGCAGCGCCGGGATCAGGCCCATGGGAAGCTGCATGACGGTCATGTAGAAGAGGATGCACAAGGGCGTGTCGCGCTGCGCCAGGAAACGCGTCGTGGTATGCGCGGTGGCGTAACCGAGCGCCGCACCCAAGGCCGCGAGCGAGCCGATTCCCACCACCGCCAGCCCCGGCCGCAGAATCACCAGGACACCGACGAAGGCGATCAGGATGGCGACCATGCGCCCACTGGTCAGCCGTTCGCGCAGGAAGAACGAGGCCATCACGGCGGTCCAGATCGGCGTGGTGAATTCCAGCGCGAATACCTCGACCAGCGGGATCATCGCAATGGCGAAGAACCAGCCGAACTGACCGCCGAAATGGGCGGCGTTGCGCAACAGGTGGATGCCGATGCTGCCGGTGCGAATCTGCCCCCAGCCGAAGCGGGTCAACAGCGCCGAGATCATGAACAGCCCGACCATGGAGCGCCAAAACAGAATCTGGAAGGTGGAGAGATCGCCCGCCAGTTCGCGCCCGCAAATGGCCATGGTGGTGAACGACGCCAACGCGCCGATCATCCACAGAACCACCTTGGTCATGTCGCTCATCGGGCTAGGGTCTCCAGCAAATCAGTGGAGGAATTCCGCCTGGGCCGCCAGAGGCCTCGCTCCTGCGCTTCCTTGAGCCTGGCCGCCATTTCCCGAAGTGCGGCTGGATTGTGGTTTTCCAGGAAGTCGCGCACGCGGTCGTCTTCCAGGTAGGCATCAAAGACGGCGTCGAAGTGATGGTCGCGCACGCAGCGCGCGGTGGCGGCGAAGGCGAACAGGTAATCGACCGTCGCCGCCATCTCGAAGGCGCCCTTGTATCCGTGGCGCATGACCCCCTCGATCCATTTCGGATTGACGACGCGCGCGCGCACGACGCGGGCGACCTCTTCATCCAGCGTGCGGGCACGCGGCGTCTCGGGGCGCGAATGATCCATGTGGTAGGTCGCCGGCTGGGCGCCGGAGAGATGCCGGACGGCGGCGGTCATGCCGCCCTCGAACTGGTAGTAGTCGTCGGAATCGAGGATATCGTGCTCGCGGTTGTCCTGGTTCTGGATCACCGCCTCCACCGACTTGAGCCGCGTCTCGAAGAGACCGTGTTCGGCCTTGCCCTCGGCGCCGGCGCCGTAGGCATAGCCGCCCCAGGCGACGTAGGCGCGGGCGAGATCGGCATCGGTCTCCCAGCCCTTCTCGTCGATCAAGGCTTGCAAGCCCGCCCCATAGGCGCCGGGCATGGAGCCGAACACCCGGTAGCCGGCGCGCTGGCGGGCGGTCTCCTCGTCAAGGCCGTCGGCCATCAAGGCCTCGGTCTCGCGCCGGGTGCGCTCGGCGGCGGGGTTGACCTCGTCCAGTTCCTCGACTGCGGCAACCGCGCGGGCGGCGGAATCGAACAGATCGATGAGGGCGGGAAAGGCATCGCGGAAGAACCCCGACACCCGGAGCGTCACATCGACGCGCGGCCGGCCCAAGACGCTCGCCGGCATCACCTCGAAACCCGTCACGCGCCTGGACGCCGTATCCCAGGTCGGCTGCACGCCCATCAGCGCCAGCGCCTGGGCGATGTCGTCGCCGCCGGTGCGCATGTTGGACGTGCCCCAGGCGCTGAGCGCCACGTGGCGCGGCCAGGCGCCGTGTTCCTGCATGTGGCGCTCCACCAGAAGCGCCGCCGACTTCCAGCCCAGTTGCCAGGCGGCGGGCGTCGGCACCGTGCGGGTATCGACGGAATAGAAGTTGCGGCCGGTCGGCAAAACGTCCGGCCGCCCGCGCGTCGGGGCGCCCGAGGTGCCGGGCTCCAGGAACTTGCCGGAAAGCGCGATCAGCGCGCCTTCGATCTCGGCGGCGCCGCTGGCCTCGACGGCCGGGCGGATGATGGCATCCAGGTTTTCCAGGACGGTCCGCGACGCCGCCCAATCGGCCGGCGCCGTGAGCTCACCGCTTACCAGCTTGACGGCCAGTGCTTCCAGCCGCTCGACGGTATCGCCGGCGCTGCGCCAGGGGTCGTCCGAAAGACCTTTGAGAACATCCGGCCTCGGCCCGTCCCAGGCCGCCGCCATGTCGCAGTCCAAGGGATCGAAGCCGAGCTTCAGGTCGTCGGCCAGCGCCCGGTGCAGCGAGGCATCGCCGGCATCGCCCGCGCCCCGTGGCACCCGCACCAGCGCCACCAAAAGATCGTCCAGCAGGCGGCCTTCCGGGGTTTTACCGAACACATGCAGGCCGTCGCGGATCTGCATTTCCTTCAAATCGCAAAGATAGTTGTCGAGCTTGCCGAGCGCCGCTTCCTCGTCGTCGGCATCAATGATGCCGCAATCGCTATCGAGGCCCGTCACCCGGCAGAGATCGAGGATATCGCGGCGCAGCACCTTCAAGCGGCGCGGATCGACGCCGGCGGCCTCGTAGTATTCATCGACCAGTTGTTCCAGGTCCTTCAGCGGTCCGTAGCTCTCGGCGCGGGTCAGGGGCGGCGTCAGGTGATCGACGATCACCGCCGAGGTGCGGCGCTTCGCCTGCGTGCCTTCGCCGGGGTCGTTGACGATGAAGGGATAGACGTTGGGGAGCGGACCGAGCGCTGCCTCCGGGAAGCATTCGTTCGACAGTGCCAGCGCCTTCCCCGGCAGCCATTCCAGATTGCCATGCTTGCCGAAATGCACGACCGCATGGGCCCGGAACTCGTGCCGGAGCCAGGCGTGGAAGGCCAGGTAGTTGTGCGGCGGCACCAGGTCCGGATCGTGATAGGTTTCCTTCGGGTCGATGTTGTAGCCGCGCGCCGGTTGCAGGGCGACGGCGACGTTGCCGAGCCGAAACGCCGGCACCGCGAACCGCCCGCAATCGACCTCGCCCTCCATATAGAAAGGATCGCTTTCCGGCGCGCCCCAGCGTTCGGTCACCGCCGCGACCAGTGTTTGCGGCAGTTCGCCCAGGAACATCTGGTATTCGGCCAAGGACAGGGTCTCGGCGATGTCGCGGCCGGCAAGGCGCTTGAAATCGTTGGTCGGCCCAGCGAGCACGCGGGCGATCAGCGCGTCGCCGTCCGCCGGGATGTCGCGCAGCCGATAGCCCTCGCGCTCAAACGCACGCAACAGTTCCACGGCGCCGGCCGGGGTATCGAGCCCGACGCCGTTGCCGAGCCGCCCATCGCGGTTCGGATAGTTGGCGAGCACCAGGGCGACGCGGCGCTCATCCGCCGGCGTGCGGCCGAGCACCGCCCAGGCCTTGGCCAGGCGGGCGACGAACTGCACGCGGTCGGGAACCGGCTCATAGCGGACGATATCGGTTTCGGTCAGCGGATCGCGGCGCGCCAGCCCCTTGAACGAGACCGCGCGGGTCAGCACCCGGCCGTCGACCTCCGGCAGCGCTACGTTCATGGCGATGTCGCGCGCCGACAGCCCCCGCGTGCCATCGCGCCAGGCCTCCTCGTTGCCGCCCGAGAACACGACCTGCAGCACCGGCGGGCCGGCGTCTCCCTCCAGCGCGCAGTCGTAAGGACCGCGCGAGCGCGCCTTGCCGGGGGCGGAGAAGGCGAAGCCGGTGGCGTTCAGGATTACGTCCGGCGGCGCCTCGGCCAACAGCTCCTCCAGCGTCGCGGCGGCAACCGGGTCCTTGAGGCTGGCGACGAAGACCGGCAGCGCATTGATGCCTTCCTTGGCCAGCCCCTCGATCATCGCTTCCACGGCCCACAGGTTCCCCGCCTGCACCAGTGCGCGATAGAAGACCAGCGCCGCCACGGGCCGGCCTTCGACCCAGTTGGCGCGCACGCGGGCGAGATCGGTATTGGCGGCGCCCGGCCAGTGCAGGCCGGCGCGGACCAGCGGCCGCGGCTCCAGCCATTCGGCGTCGTAGCCGGCCAAGCTGGCGGCGAAATTCAGGAAATCGCGGGCATTTTCCGGCCCGCCGTGCACGCAGTACTGCCACAAGCGGTGCTGCGCCTCGGGCGCCAGGGTGGAAAGCTCCGCCAGTTCGGCGTCGGGTTGGTCGTCGCCGGGCAACAGCGCCAGCGGGATGCTTTGCTTGCGGCAGGTTTCGGCCAGTTGCTCGACGCCGTAGGGCCAATAGCCGCGCCCGCCCAGGAGTCGCACCACCACCAGCCGCGCCTTGGCGACGATCTCCTCGCAATAGAGATCCACCGACATGTTGTGGCCGAGCTGCATGAGGTTGGCGAGGCGCAGGTTCGGAAACCCATCCGCCGGCAAGCCGGCGCGGGCGTCGGCCAGCATGGCGAGCTCGGTATCCGCCGCCGACAGCACGACCACGTCCCCCGGCGTCTGGCCGAGGTCGACGGCCTCGGAGCCGTCCTGGATCGCGCCGGGCTGGGCGGCGAGGAGATGCAAATCAGCCCTCCGCCGTCAGCACGCGCTCGATGGCGTCGCGGTCGAGGCCGGTTTCGCCGATCACCACCAGCTCCGTGCGGCGGGGCTCGTCGGCGTGCCAGGGCCGGTCGTAGTAGCGCTGCAGGCGCGGGCCGACGGCCTGCACCACGTGGCGCATGTCCTTGTCCGGCACATGCACGAAGCCCTTCACGCGCAGGATGTCGTGATCCAGCACCGCCTGGCGGATGCGCGCCTCCAGGTGTTCTGGGTCCGCGACGGCGCCGAAGCTGACGACGAAGCTTTCGAAATCGTCGTGGTCATGGTCGTCCTCGCCGTCGTGATGCGAACGGCGGTTCTCGATGGCATCCTCGACGGCGGCCTCGATGCCGAGCAGCACGGCGGGATCGATGGAACCGTGCGTGGTGTGCACCATCTTGACGCCGGGGCCGATATCGCGCCCGACTTCGCGGCGGATGCCGTCGAGCCCCGCCTCATCCAATAGGTCCGTCTTGTTCAGCAGCACCATGTCGGCACAGAGCAGTTGGTCCTCGAACACCTCTTCCAGGGGCGAGTCGTGATCCAGCATCTCATCGGCCTCGCGCTGGGTCTGCACGGCATCGGGGTCGTCGGCGAAGCGGCCTTCCGCCACCGCCGGCGCATCGACCACGGTGACGACGCCGTCGACCGTGACGCGGGAACGGATTTCCGGCCAGTTGAAGGCGCGCACCAAGGGCTTCGGCAGCGCCAGGCCCGAGGTCTCGATAACGATATGCTCGGGCGGCTCCGGCCGGTCCAGGAGCGCTTCCATGGTCGGCAGGAAATCGTCGGCGACGGTGCAACAGATGCAGCCGTTGGCCAGTTCCAGGACGTTGTCGTCATCGCAGCCCTCGATGCCGCATCCCGTCACCAACTCGCGATCGATGCCGAGATCGCCGAATTCGTTGATGATCAGCGCGATGCGCTTGCCGCCGGCGTTCGCCAGCATATGGCGGATGACGGTGGTCTTGCCGGCGCCCAGGAAGCCGGTAATGACAGTGGCGGGAATTTTCATGCTTTCGCGTCCTTCATGATCAGCGGCAGACCGGCGGCGACGAACACCACCCGTTCGGCGGCCTGCGCGGCCACCTGGTTGACGTTGCCCTGCAAGTCGACGAACAGCCGCGACAGTTCGTTCTCGGGAATGACGCCGAGGCCGATCTCGTTGGAGACCATGACCACCGGCCCTTGGGTTCGGGCCAGCGCCTCGAACAATTTGGTGACTTCCTGGCCGCCGTCGCGCCCGACGGAGACGAAGTTCATCGCCCAGAGCGTCAGGCAGTCGATCAGGAGCGGCCGGCCCTTTTCGCTTTCCGCTTGGATGACGTCGACGATGTCGACGGGCTCCTCGATGGTCAGCCAGCCGGCGCCGCGCCGGGCCCTGTGCGCGTCGATGCGGGCCTGCATCTCGGCGTCGCCGGGCGTCGCGGTGGCGAGGTAGACCTTCTCCGGGTACGGTTCCAGCAATTGCTCCGCATAGCGGCTCTTGCCCGACCGGGCCCCGCCCAGGACCAGCGTGACACGCGCGAGATCGCTCATCGCATCACGCCCCCGGGGGCCGCCGCTTGCGGCGGATTGTTGACGCCGAGCAGCCGCCAGGTGCATCCCTTGCCGCGCAGCAGCCCGCCCTCGATATAATCGATGCGGGTGAGCGACAGGGTATCCACCACCACCGCCATGCCGGCTTCCGGCGTCAGCCCCATGGCGTGCGCGATGGCGGCGCGGATGGAACCGCCGTGGCAGACGCAGACGATGTCGCGCCCGGCGTGTTCGGCGGTATAGGCTTCAAGCACCTTCGCCGTGCGCGTCACCACGTCGGCGAAGCTTTCGCCGCCCGGCGGCGCGTTGCGCGCTGGCGCCTTCCAGAACTCGGCGTAAGTTTCGGGGTGGTCGGTTTCCATTTCCTGCCATGTGAGCATCGCCCAATCGCCGAAATCCTGCTCGCGGATATCGCGTTCGACCAGGGGTTCCGGCGCGTCGAGCCCTTGGGCGCGGATGGCGGCGGCGGTCAGGTGGGTGCGGCTCAGGTGGCTGGTCACCCAGACCGCGTCGGCCGGCAGCTTGGCGGCGAGGCCCTTGAAGGCGTCGGTGTCGGAGCAATCGCAGGCGACGTCTTCCGAGCCATAGAGCCGCCCCTTCATGCCCGGAACGGGGGCATGGCGAACGAACCACCAGCGGGTTTCCGTCGTCACGGCAGAAAGGCTCCCACGACCAAAAGGATGAAAATCTCGGCGACTTGCTGGAGCGCGCCCAGCACATCGCCCGTATACCCACCCAGCCGGGAGCGCGCAAGCCAACCGACCGCCAGAAACGCCGCCAGCGCCGCCGCCAGCGCCGCGAGACCCAGTTGCCAGCCAAGCAGAATGCCGGCGGCGACGGTGCCGATGGCGAGGCTCTGCGCGCTCACCAGCACATCCGGGCGGCCGGCGCTCTTGCCCAATCCATCGGCGCGGGCCGGGCGCAGAAGCGTCATGCATGGGGCCATGACGGCGCGCGACATCGCCGCCGCCGCGGCAAAGGCGGCCCAGGCAATGCCCGGCCCCTGCAGGCCGGCCAGGATCGCCGCCTTGATGCCGACAGCGAAGATCAGCGCCAGCACGCCAAAGCTGCCGATGCGGGAATCGCGCATGATTTCGAGCCGGCGCTGCTTATCGCGCCCGCCCATGCCGTCGGCGAAATCGGCGAGGCCGTCCTCGTGCAGGGCGCCGGTCATCCAGGCCATGGCGATGACGCCCATGAAGGCGCAGGCGAGCGGATGCAGGTTGGCCCAGGCCGCCAGCCACATGGCGCCGCCGGCGACGGCGCCGAGGCCCAGGCCGATCAGCGGAAAGGCGCGCGACGCGGCGGCCAGCGCTTCCATGCCCGAAGCCGCGCGAACCGGCAGCCGGGTCAGGAAGGCGCCGGCGGCCAGGACGTCGCCGGGCCAGCCGGCAAGCAGCCTGGAAACCAGGCTTGGCGGTTGCGTATCGGACAAGGCGTTTCGCTCCCTCGAAAACGCGATTTATTGCATTGGCGGTTATAGGGGTTTCGGGCGGATCAGGAAACGCCATTGCGCCGGCGGCCGCGCCTCCGATAGGCTGCGCATCCGACCGTGCATGATATGATAAGGAACTGAGACATGACCGAGATCACCGCCGACGGCCTCAAGGCCCTGGCCCAATGGGACACGCCGACCATTTGCAATGCGCTGGAGATCACCACACCCGAGCGCCGCGGCTACGGCTTCACCGTGCATCCCTTCGTCTGTCTCGATCCCGAACTGCCGCCGATGGTCGGCTTCGCGCGCACCTTCAAGATCCGCGCCGCGCAGCCGCCGGCGGGCAACGCGGTCGACCGCATCACCTGCTACGAATACGTCGCCGACGGCCCGCGCCCGACCGTCGTCGTCATCGAGGACCTGGACCCGTCGCCCGGCGTCGGCGCCTTCTGGGGCGAGGTACAGACCAACGTGCACAAGGGCCTGGGCGCGCTCGGCACCGTCACCAACGGCTCCATCCGCGACCTCCCCGACAGCGCGCCGGGCTTCCAGGCGCTGGCCGGTTCCGTCGGGCCGAGCCACGCCTTCGTCCATGCGGTCGATTACAACTGCCCGGTCAACGTGCACGGCATGGAAGTCAGGCATAACGACATCATCCACGCCGACCGGCACGGCGCCGTGGTGGTGCCGGCGGACGCCGTTGCCGCCATCCCCGCCGCCGTCGACCTGCTGGTCCGGCGCGAGGGGCGCGTGCTCGAAGCCGCACGGGCCGAGGGGTTCGATGTGGAGAAGCTGAAAGTGGCGATCGGCGAGAGCGCCGAAATCCACTAGAAATTCAAAGAGGTCACCACGGTAAAGGCGCCGAGCGCCACGGTGGCGCCGCCGATCACCGTCTGCAGGCCGTTGTTGACCCAGGTGAGCGTCTTCGCCGAGCGCATGGGAATGCTGATCACGGCGGTGAACAGCGCCATGCCGGCGATGGAGCCGATGCCGAACAACGCCACGTAAAGAAGCCCCAAACCGGCGGAATCGGAAGTCTGCACGGTAAGCACGATCAGCGCCGCCGAACCGGCCATGCCGTGCATCAGCCCGACCGCCAGCGCGCGCAGCGGGAACGGGCTCTTGTGGTGGTGTTCGTGATGGTGGCGCCCCGCGTCATGCGTCTTGGCGTCCTCGCCCTTGTGCGAGTGGGCGTGGAAGTGGGCCTCGCCACCCGCGTGCTTGTGGGCATGGAAGTGGATGCGGTCGCGCCACACCCGGCGCACCACGTCGGCGCCCAGGATCACCAGCATGACGCCGACTGCGGCTTCCAGCACATGCGCCACTTGGTCGGAGATCGCGGTGTTCAGCATCAACACCATGCCGCAGACGATGAACAGTGTCAGCGTATGGCCGAGGCCCCAGGCCGCGCCCTGGCGGATGGCGTGCCGGAGCGAAGTGGCCCGCGTGGTCAGCGAGGCCACGGCGGCGATATGGTCGGGCTCGAAGGCGTGGCGAATGCCGACGAGAAAGCCGAGAACCAGAATGGATGTCATGCGCGAGGTCTCCTGGGCGGCCCTGGACCATCAGGGCTGCCTCCTGCCGTTTTGGAACACCCCATCGGCAAGCACAACGCTTTTTCGAGCGCGTGCCGCCGTTGGGGGCATGACCGGCGCGCAGAGCGCGGTCCGATTCCCGGCCGCCGCGCGATCTGGTATAGATAAAACCAATATCGGGCGCAGCAATGCGAGCTTGAACGGCGGGCGGGCGAAACCTACCCTCCAGGACAGGGTAAACACGGGGGGACGGTATCCATGAGCAGGCCGAGCGGCGCCAGCGACAAGCGGGTTCCCACCTATTGCTATCAATGCGTGGCGGGACCGGATTTCCTCACCGTGCGCGTCGAGGACGGCGTCGCCACCGAGGTCGAGCCCTTCTTCGACGCCAAGGACATCCACCCCGGCTGCGGGCGCGCCTGCGTCAAGGCCTTCGGCCTAGTGCAGAAAACCTACAATCCGAACCGCGTGCTGACGCCGATGAAGCGCACCAACCCGAAGAAGGGCAAGGACGAGGACCCGGGTTTCGTCCCCATCTCGTGGGACGAGGCGCTGGATTTGGTGGCCGAAAAGCTGAACGCCGCCAAGGCCAAGGGGCTGACCGACAAAAGCGGCTATCCGCGCGTCGCCGCCAGCTTCGGCGGCGGCGGCACGCCGACCTCCTACATGGGCGCCTTCCCGGCTTTCCTGAGTGCGTGGAAGGTGGTCGATCTCTCATTCGGGTCCGGGCAGGGCGTAAAATGCACGCATTCCGAACATCTCTACGGCGAGCTCTGGCACCGGGCCTTCACCGTCTGCCCGGATACGCCGACCTGCGAATACGTGCTGTCGTTCGGCGGCAACGTCGAGGCATCCGGCGGCGTCGTCGGCGTCAAGCGCCACGCCGACGCGCGCGCACGCGGCATCAAGCGCGTGCAGGTGGAACCGCATCTTTCCATCACCGGCGCTTGCTCGGCGGAATGGGTGCCGATCAAGCCCAAAACCGATCCCGCCTTCATGTTCGCCATGATCCAGGTGCTGATTTCCGAATACGGCGACAAGCTGGATCTCAAGTTCCTGCGCGACCATACCTCGTCGCCCTATCTGGTCGGGCCGAACGGCTATTACATGCGCGACGCGGCGACGCGGAAGCCGCTTCTTTGGGACGAGCGCACCGGCGCTGCCCTGGCCCACGATACGCCCGAAACCGTGCCGGCGCTCTTGGGCAGCTACACCGTCGCCGGCGTCGAGGTCGGGCCGGACGACCAGGTCTGGCATCACAACGCCGTGGACGCGCGCCCCGCGCACCAGGTGCTGGCCGATCACGTGGCGGAATACACACCGGAATGGGCGGCGGAAATTTGCGGTGTTTCTGCAGACACCATCCGCCGCATCTCCAAGGAATTCCTCGATCACGCGCGCATCGGCGAGACCATCGAGGTGAGCGGCCGCACGCTGCCGCTGCGCCCGGTCAGCATTCACCTGGGCAAGACCGTCAACAACGGCTGGGGCGGCTACGAGGCCTGCTGGGCCCGGACGCAGCTTGCCTGCATGACCGGGTCGCTGGAGGTGCCCGGCGGCACGCTCGGGACAACGGTGCGCTTGAACCGCCCGGCGACCTCGCGCCAGGCCTCGGTGTTGCCGGGCGAGGACGGCTTCATGGTCTATCCCTGGAACCCGACGGACAAGGAGAACTGGCGCGCACAGCCGCAGATCCGGAACGCGCACTCGACCTTGGTGCCGCTGGTCGCCAACAGTGCCTGGTCGCCGGCCCTGGGCCCGACGCACTTCGCCTGGATGGCGCAGAAGCACGCGCCGGACAAGTTTCCGAAATCGACGCCGCCGGACGTCTGGTTCTGCTACCGCACCAACCCGGCGATCTCGTTCTGGGATACCGACGGCATCAACGAGGTTCTGTCCAACTTCCCGTTCATCGTCTGCTTCGCCTACACGATGGATGAGACCAATCACTTCGCCGATGTCTTGCTGCCGGACTGCACCGATTTGGAAGGCCTGCAACTGATCCGCGTCGGCGGCACGAAATACATCGAACAGTTCTGGGACCGCGCCGGCTTCGCGCTGCGCCAGCCCGTCGCGGGGGTTCAGGGCGAGGCGCGCGACTTCACCTGGATTTCGCAGGAGATCGCCAAGCGGACCGGGCTTTTGGAGGAGTTCATTACCGCCGTCAACAAGGGCGCGGCGGGCATTCGGCTGTTCGGCGAGGGCTGGGACTTCTCCCTCGACACCAAAAAGGAACACAGCGTCGAGGAGATCTGGGATGCCTGCTGCAAGGCGGCGTCGGCCGAGCTCAGCGGCGGCGAGGACATCGTCGGCCTCGATTACTTCAAGGAGCACGGCTACAAGGTCGGCCCCTACGACCGGGTCAACTGGTACCTGTTCCCGAGCCTGGAAGACCAGGGCATCCGCTTCGAGCTCCCCTACCAGGAACGGCTCACGCGCATCGGCCGCGAGCTCGGCAACCGGCTGCACGAGATGGGCATCACCTGGTGGGACACGCAGTTGCGCGAATACGAGCCGCTGCCGTCTTGGCACGATTTCCCCGGCATCTGGGAGACCGCGCTGGAGAAGAATTTCAATGTCGATATCGACGACTTCCCCTTCTGGCTGCTGACCAGCCGCTCCATGCAGTATTCCTGGGGCGGCAACGTCGGCATCCAGATGATCAAGGAAGTGGCGGGCAACATCGCCGGGCACGAGGGCATCATCATCAACGCCCAGATGGCGGCCGAGATGGGGATCGAGGATGGCGACCGGATCGAGGTCTCGTCTCCGTTGAATTCGACGCGCGGCCGCGCCGTGCTGCGCCAGGGCATCCGCCCCGACACCATCCTGATGATCGCCCAGTTCAACCACTGGAAAACGCCCTTGGCCAAGGACTTCGACGTGCCTTCCATGAACAAGCTGATGCCGATGCTGTTGGATCTCACCGACGCCACCGGCTCGGGCGCCGATTTAGTGAAGGTCAATATCCGCAAGATCGGAGACGCGGCATGAGCGCCCCCAACTCCCACGTGGGGGACCCCTCCAAGCGCTGGACCATGGTCGCCGATCTGGAACGCTGCGTCGGCTGCCAGACCTGCACGGCGGCCTGCAAGCACGCCAACGCCACCTCGCCGGCCGTGCAGTGGCGGCGCGTCCTCGACATCGAGAGCGGCACCTTCCCCGACGTGCGCCGCACCTTCGTGCCGGTCGGCTGCATGCATTGCTCCGACCCGCCCTGCATGCACGTCTGCCCCTCGACCGCCACGGGCCAGCGCGCCGACGGCATCGTCACGATCGACTACGACATCTGCATCGGCTGCGCCTATTGCGCCGTCGCCTGCCCCTACCAGGCGCGCTACAAGGTACAGAAACCGCTTTCCGCCTACGCCGGCGCCAAGATGAAGAACGAGGCCGAACGGGAAGACCCAGCGCGCCTCGGCGTGGCGCAGAAATGCACCTGGTGCGCCGACCGCATCGACTTCGGGTTGGAAAACGGCCTGACGCCGGGCGTCGATCCGCGCGCCACGCCGGCCTGCGTCAATGCCTGCATCGCCGACGCGCTGCATTTCGGCGACGCCAATGACCCGGAAAGCAACGTCTCCAAGCTGCTGGCCAAGTCCCACACCTTCAAGATGCACGCCGAACTCGGCACCGATCCGAACTTCCACTACGTCTACGGCGCCAACACCCTCGACGATCCCGACGGCACGGAAATGGCCAGGACCGTCGACAAACACGCCGACCTGGGCGTCAAGCCGTGGCTGCAGCAGCATTGGGACTGGCGCGCAGCCGGCAACTTCATCGGCGGCGGCACCGGCGGCGGGCTCGCGGTCATGGGGGCGCTGGCGGCGTTCCTGGGCACACAATCGGGCGGGCTGCATCTGGCGGCCATGGTGTCGATGGCGCTCGGCCTCTTTATGGTGTTCCTGGAAACCGGCCGGCCGTTCCGCGCGCCCTTGAACGTCTTCTTCCATCCGCAGACCTCGTGGATGACGCGCGAAGCCATGGTCGGCGTGGTGTTCTTCCCCGTCACCCTGGCGGCGGTCTGGACCGGCATGACGGAACTCGCCTGGGCGTCCGGGCTTTTGGGCCTCGCCTTCGTCTATGCGCAAGCGCGCATCCTGACGGAAGCCAAGGGCATCCCCGCCTGGCGCACGCGCTCCAGCCTGCCGTTGATCCTGTCGACCGGGCTGACGGAAGGCGCCGGCCTGGCGCTGGCGGCAGCGGCGGCTTTCCCGGTGGCGCTCGGGGGAATGCGGGAAACGCTACTCTGGGGATTGCTGGCGCTGGTGGTGCTGCGCGCGCTCGCCTGGATCGCCTACCGCGCCAGACTACAAGCAGGCGCGCCGGAGATGACCAACCGGGTGCTGGCCACCGGGCATCCCGGCATCCTGATCGGCGGGCACCTCATGCCGGCGGGGCTTGTCATCGGCGCGCTGCTGTTCACCGAACAGGCGGCCTTCATGGCGGCGCTGGCGGGCCTGGTGGCGGCGGGCGTCGGCTGGGCGATGAAGTTCATCATCGTCGTCCGGGCGTCCTACAACCAGGGTTTCGCCATCGAGCGCGTGCCGTCCCGGGGCGGCATCGGCATCGCCGGCGGCGTGCAGCCCGGCTGGCAGTGAGCGGCGCCGGCGCGGCCCCACCCCCCCTTAACGGAAATCACGGAAACAGGCGATGAAAACCAACAAGACCGACATTGAAATCCACTGGGGCGACTGCGATCCCGCCGTCATCGTCTTTTATCCGAACTACTTCAAATGGTTCGACGTTTCCACCACCAAGCTGTTCGATTCCGTCGGGCTCAACCTGGCGGAACTGTTCAAGGACGACCACATGGTCGGCATCCCGATCCTGGATGCGGGCGCCAAGTTCATGCGCCCGTCGCGCTTCCAGGACGTGATCACCGTGGAAAGCGGCATCGAGCACTGGGGGCGGTCTTCGTTCCGGGTCAAACACACCATCACCAACAACGGCCACGTCTGCGTCGAGGGCCACGAGGTCCGCGCCTGGGTGGTGGTCGACCCCGACCATCCCAACGGCATCAAAGCCGAGCCGGTGCCGGAAGCGGTGAAGGCGAAGTTCGATTAAAGCTACGCCCAACTCCAATCCGTCGTCCCCGCGAAGGCGGGGACCTACTTGATGCCGCAGGCATCATCCCTCGCTAAACCGGCACCGGCCTATGCCTGAATTTGGCCTCCACCCCCACAACCCGTCATACGCGCTCTGGCCTGCGCATTCACGCCTCTCGCGGGGCGATCATACGCCACTTAAATCCCTCAGTTCGATATGCAAATTCATACAACATTTTGCGAGAATCGGACGTTTTTCAATTATCAACCGAACTTTTCCGTTCGTAATTGCTACCCATAATTTGCGATTCGGAATTTTTTCAAACTCGTGTTTGCTGCTGGACGGATTATAATGCATTGAAAATCAATCATTTTAAATCTGGCATTGCATATTATTTTAATTCGACTGTATAAATAACGGTCCTTTATGAAAGACTCATATGCTCATTGGTTACGCACTCCAACCGGACGAAACTAGCCTCAACGACGATGACGTGCTTGCGCATCAGCTTGACGCGTTAATCGACGCTGGCGTAGATGAAGAAAACATATATTCGGATTCTTCTGCGCCAAACAACATACTTCGGCCGGAATTAGAGTTTTGTTTGCGTGCATTAAGAGAAGGGGATGTTCTTGTCGTCCTTCGGTTGGAGCGGCTTTGCAGATCCATGGGGGAATTAGTTGAGATCGTTGAGAAGCTGAAAGCAAAGAAGGTCGATTTGAGATCAATTGTCGAGGGGGTCGACACTTCGACACCCGAGGGGAAGAGTTTTTTCCATGCTTTTTCAGCAGTCGCACAGTTTGAAAGAGATATAATTTCTGATCGAACTAAAGCCGGTCTCAGGGCAGCAGCAGCCCGTGGTAGACGAGGCGGCCGCAAGCCGAAAATAAGTAGCGCGCAAGTCCGAGTCATCAGAGAAATGATGGAAAATACCAATCTCAACCATGATGAAATCGCTGAAAACTTTGGTGTTGCTCGGGCTACTCTCTACCGCGCTTTAGAGCGAGACGACAAAGAAAAAGAGGAACGGGAAAACAAGCAAAGGTCAGAGGCAGAAAATGATGCAGAGTTGGAACGCGAAAGAAAACGTACTGAGTTCGCGAAAAAATTTGATGATCTACTGAAATGATTTGGGCAACCAACATCAATGCTGCCGCGCACCAAACCTTGGAAATGGAAACGCCAAGTGTGACCAATCTGCGAGAAAGGAACACTTGGCGCTTCAACTCGATGCCGGGATTGGCCTCCCGGTGAACCAACCAGCAGACCGGTGAAGCCCGGTCAGGAGGTGGTACATGACAACATAACCTTGCATCGGCTGCCCATTCCAACTTGGCCAGTCGGGATGGGCGGCTACGTGCCATTTAACAACATACCTCTTGCATGATTCGCTCGTCAATTGATGATCCTGCAAGGAGGATTAGAGCCGTCAGGGTAAGCGGGACTGCCGCCCTCACCCGTGCCGGATTTTCAACGCCAGCACCGTCATCGCCAGGACCACCGTGATGGCGTTCGGGACGATGATCGGCCAGGCCTGCAGCAGGATGCCGTAGGCCAGCCACAAGGCGACGCCCGCCGTGAAGGCGGCCCACATGGGCAGCGAAAGGTCCCCCGTCGAGCGCGTGCGGAACGTACGCACCACCTGCGGCAGGAAGGCCATCGTCGTCAGGGTGCCCGCAACGAACCCCACGACATCGACGAAACCACTGATCATCTGCGCCTCGCACTCCCAAAAGACCGAACTTCAGCCGTGACGGAACGCCGACGGCGGGGCGTTGTCAACGACGGGATTGGTTTTTTGATAGGAATTTGTTGACTTTTATAGGTTTTATGTTATGGTTGCGATTCATAGTGTCGCGGTACCGGCACAGGCACGCTATTTCACAATCGAATCAGGGAGCCGCCGGCACCGATGCCCGCCATTCGGCGGGAGGGTTGGGACCGGCTTGAAGAGGATCGTCATTCCCGCGAAAGCGGGAATCCAGGCGGTCTTTCCGCTCATTGCAACGTCGGAACCCGATGATGCCTTCGGCATCAATTGGATTCCCGCGTTCGCGGGAATGACGGGTGGCGTTTGCGGGGACGACGGGTGGGGTTTGCGGGAACATCGAAACCGCTGGAGACGCGCGCCGGCCAACCGAGCCATCCCCGGCGCGCTGCGGGGGCGAAATTGGGTTCGTTCCTGAGATTTTTTTATAAATCTTTTGAAATCAATAGGTTCCAACCCGCGTTTTTTTTGATTCCTTGATGCGAACCGGGCCTACTTCAACAGATGCGGCAGCCACAGCGTCAGGGTCGGGAAGCCGATCAACAGGCCGACGCGGACCATGTCGGAAGCCAGGAACGGCATCACGCCGATGAAGGTCTCCTTCATCCGGGTGCCCTGCGCCAAGGAGTTGATGATGAAGACGTTGAGGCCGACGGGCGGCGTGATCAGCCCGACCTCGACGACGATCAGCGAAATGATGCCGAACCACATCTTCAGGTCGTCCTCGGGCATGCCGAAATCGAGGCCCGAGACCACCGGCCAGAAGATCGGCACGGTGAGCAGGATCATCGCCAACGAATCCATGAAGCAGCCGAGCACCAGGTAGATGACGACGATGATCAGCAGGATCGACAGCGGCGAGAGGCCGCTCGACTGGATCATGTCGGCCAGTTCCGCCGGCATGCGCGACAAGGCCAGGAAGGAATTGAAGAAGTCGGCGCCCAGCAGCACCATGAAGATCATGGCACTGGCGGCCGCCGCCGAGACCACGCACTCGATGAAGCCCTGGAACCGGAGCCCGCCCTTCCACACCGCGATCACGAGCGTGCCCATGGCACCGAAGGCGGCGCCCTCGGTCGGCGTGAACAGGCCCAAATAGATACCGCCGATGACGACGATGAAGATCAGCATCACCGGCCAGGTCTCGAAGAAGGCGCGGGCGCGTTCCTTGCCCGACGAGCGCGGACCGACGGGGCCGGCGTCAGGGCGGATGCGGACGTAGATGGCGATGGTCAGGATATAGCCGAGCGCGGCGAGGATGCCCGGCACGAAGGCGGCCTGGAACATGGAGATGATGTTGGCCTCGACGACGATGGCGAAGATCACCAGCACCACCGACGGCGGGATCAGGATGCCGAGCGTGCCGCCGGCGGCGAGCGCGCCGGTGGCCAAGGCGCCTGAGTAGTTGTAGCGCTTTAGTTCCGGCAGCGCGACCTGACCCATGGTCGCCGCCGTCGCCAGCGACGATCCGCAGATGGCGCCGAAGCCCGCACAGCCGCCGACCGCGGCCATGGCGACGCCGCCCTTCCGGTGGCCGAGGAAGGTGTTGGCGGCGGTGAACAGCGACCGGCTCAGCCCCGCCTGGATGGCGAACTGCCCCATCAGCAGGAACATGGGGATCACCGACAGGTCGTAGGAGGCGAACTTCCAGTAGACGGAGGTCTTGGTGTAGCTCAACAGCGGCAGCCAGCCGGCGATGATGACGTAGCCGCCGATGCCGACGGTCATCATCGCCACCGCCACCGGCACGCGCAGCATCATCAGCACGAACAGGATGGCGAGTCCCGAGGAGGCGATCTCGAAACTGGTCATTGGGCGGGCCCTTGAGTGCGGGGGCCCTTGAATTCGTTCACCGCCGTATAAAGGCAGGCGAGCGTGAGCACCGCGAACGACAACGTGATCGGCGGGAAGGCCCACCAGATGGTGATGCCGAGAATCATCGTGGTCTCATGCACCTCATGCATTTCGAAGGTGCCGACCCAAAGCCGCCAGGTGAGCATGGCGGAAATCGCCAGCAAGATCAGCGAGCCGACGCCGTCCAGCCGGCTCTGCACCTTCTCCGGCGCCCACGACAGGAACAGGTCGACGACCACGTTGGCCTTCTTCATCTGGCAATAGGGCAGGAACAGCGACACGCCGACGGCGTTGCCCATGGCGACCATCTCGAAGTCGCCGTAGATGGGCGCCGAAAACATCGCCCGGCCGAGCACGCTGACGATCACCATGGTGGCGAGACCGGCCATCAAAACGCCGCCGGCCACCGCCAGCCAGTAGGAAATGGATAAAAGAACGCGGCCGACCGGATCGGCTGGCCGCGAGACGAGAGTGGTCACGTCAGACATTAATGATGTCTTTCACTCGGGTCGCTCAGACCGCCTTACTTGGAATACTTGGCGATCAGGGCGCGGGCCTCGTCGATCATGGCCTGGCCGTCGACGCCCTTCTCGGCGGCGACCTTCTTCCAGCGCTCGATCACCGGGCCTTCGACCTTGGCGCGGACCTTGAGGACTTCGCTCAAGGGCATCTTGTAGATGGTGCCCGATTTGGCCGCGGCGGCCTCGCCCGGCACTTCGACCGCGTCCCAGACCTTGGCCATTTCGGCGGCCAGCGTGCGCCCGGAATTGTCGTCGATGACCTTCTTCAAATCCGCCGGCAGCGCATCGTACTTGGCCTTGTTCATGGCGAACAGGAAGACCGACGTGTTGATGCGCGGCGTCGAGGGATCGTCGAAGATCATGTGGTTGTCGACCATCTCGTGCACCTTCAAGGGCAGCGCGATCTCGTAGGGGATGATCACGGTATCGACGATCTTCTTGGTCAGCATTTCCGGGATCTTCGGCACCGGCACGCCGATCGGCGTCGAGCCAAGCGCCTCGATCACCCAGCCGCCGGTGCGGGTCGGCGTACGGACCTTGTGACCGGCGAGGTCGTCGACGGTGCGGATCGGATCGACCGAATGGAACACCTGGCCGGCGTGCACGTGGAACATCAGGACCTTGATGTCCTTGTACTCCTCGCCGTGCTTAGCCATGAAGTCCTGCATCGCCATGTTGGTGGCCATGGTCGAGGTGTGCATGAACGGCAGTTCGAACACCTCGTGATTGAGGAAGCGGCCGGGGCTGTATCCGGGCAGCGTCCAGACGATGTCGGCGACGCCGTCCTTCACCTGCTGGATCAGCTGCGGCGGCTTGCCGCCCAGCTGCATGGACGGATAGACGTCGATCTTAATGCGCCCGCCGGACGCCTTTTCGATGCGCTCCGCCCACGGCATCGCCAGGGCTGCATTGGTCGGCGCCTTCGGCGGCGCGAAGTGGTGCAGCTTGAAAGTGAACTCGGCGGCGTTGCCGAGACCCGGCAGGCCGAGCACCAGGCCGAGCGCCAAACCGCCGGCCAGGGTTTTCAACGAAAATTTCTGCATTGCTGTCTCTCCCAGTTCTCTGCGTGGCCGCGAACGACCCTGTTAATCCCGCCTTCTGCCCCTTCACCGGAGGCCTGTTGCGGGAACGATAGCACACTCAGGCGTCGGGGACGCCCGCCATGACCGCTTGCACGGCCGACCGGCTTTCCGACACCGCCTTCTGCGGGTCCATGCCGTCATTCAGAGCGGGCTGCAACGCAGCCGCGCGCACCCGCTCGAAATTCTCAAGCCCACGCGCGTGGGTCTTGCCGTAGCCCTTGATCAGGCGCGGCATCTCCGCCGCCTCGACGGCGAGCTCGACATCCAGGTCGGCGGCGCGGCGCACGTCGGCGAGCCAGCTCTCGATGGCCTGCTGCTCGACGCCGAAGCGATGGGTCCGCCGCCGCCAGGGCCGCAACTTGGCCAGCAGCCAGAGCCGCGTGAAGCCCCAAATGGTCGTGGTGCGGAGCTGCATCGGCCATTGCCGGGGCGGGCCGTCGGTGTCTTTCTCGGCCTTCGCAAGCCAGCGCTTCGCCAACGCCGGCGGCAGGATGTCGCAGACCTCCTGGAGCCCCGGGCGGAAGTATTGGGTGACGTGCTGGACACCGTCCGGCGCGCCCGCCTTGGGCCGGCGCCGGGCCTTGATCTGGGCGACGCGGATGATGTCGCCGTAGGCCATGCGCAGCGCCAGGTTGCGGCCCACCGCCACCGCCAGCTTGGGGTCCAGCGCCTTGAACGGCGCCAGGCGCCGGTCGTAGAGATCGGCATAGGCGGCGTCCTGGAAGTCGGTCAGCCGCGCGCGGGCCTCGGCGACGATGGCGTCCAGGTCTTCGAGCAGCGCGGACTCGTTCGCCGTCTTGGGCGCCCCGGCCGATTCCAGGCCAGCCTGGAAGCCGCGCAGGTTGCCGTCCACGGCCTTGCCGGTGGTGCGGATGGCGGCCTCAAAGTCGGCGGCGCTCATGGGCAACAGCCCCGTGGCGGCGATGGCGCCAAGCACGACGGCGTTGATGAAGGCGCCGCTCTCGCCGGCGACGGCGCCGAGATCGGCCAGCAGGGCGGATTTCGAGCGCGCCCGGGCGGCGGCTTGCAGCGCGTCGGGGTCGAGCCGCCCGTCGCCCGCCGCCATCTTCTCGAGCGTCGTGTACATGCGGTGGGTGGAGGCGATCAGGTGGGTGCGCTCGGGCGTAACAAAGCCGTTCATGATGCAGCGACCGGCCTCCAGCAGCTCCGTCGCGGCGACGATATCGACCTCGCCAGGCGCCGGCACCAGGCAGAAGATCGGCTGGCGGCCGCCCAGTTCGGCGGTGGGCTGGGGCCAGATTTCCATGTAGTAGGTGGTCGCCCCGGTGCGCTGCGCGACGCCCGGCACCGAGGTCGCCTGCACCGGATAGCCGGCCACGTGCGCCGCCGCCACCACCCAGTCGGTCAGCACGCCGCCGCCTTCGCCGCCGAGCGCGGCAATCAGCAGCGTCACGGGACGCTCCGCGCTCACCGGCCACCTCCCGCCATCAGGCCGATGACGCCCTGGCGCAGGTTCGCGGCGAAGCGCTCGCCGGCCGTCGGGTTGATCACGGTTTCGGTCTTGGAGAATGACGGACAGAGTCCGTCCGCCTGCACGGTGGCGCCGCAAAGCCCGCAGCCGACGCAGGTCTCGGCGACAAAGGCGATGGGATCGGCCTTCAATGGATCCGGGTTCGGCGCCAGCGTCAGCGACGGGCAGCCCGAGAGCCGGATGCAGGCATGGTCGCCGGTGCAGATATCGGGATCGACGTCGAAACGCGGCAGCACCACGCGCTGGCCTTTCCGCAGCGCCTCCGCGCGTTCGTCACGCAGCCGGCGCTGGCGGGCGAGCTGGCATTCGCCGTCGGCGATGATCACCTTGAGGCCCTGGTGCGGCGTCGTCAGCGCATCGCGCAGCGTCTCGATCATCTCCGTCACGCCATAGGTGTAGACGGTGCGCAGCCAAGAGATGCCGAGCCCCGACAGCGTCTCGGCGATGGTCATGCCGGGCACGTAGTCGCCGCGCGCCTTGGCGCTGGAGGGAATGAACTGCTGGCCGGTGGCGGAGGTATAGCCGTTCTGCATGATGATCAGAATCGAATCGCCCTGGTTCAGGAGCGCGCTGATCACGCCCGACGTGAGACCGTTATGCCAGAACCCGCCGTCGCCCATGATCGAAATCGAGCGCTTCTCCTGGAACGGCGCCACGGCGGCGGCCGATGCCAGCGACATGCCGTAGCCGAGAATCGAATTGCCGAGCGAGAACGGCTCGAAGGTGGCGAAGGAATGGCAGCCGATATCGGCGGCAATATGGACCTTGCCGATCTCCGCTTCCAAAACGTTGATGGCGGAATAGACCGGGCGCTCGGGACAGCCGGTGCAGAACCCGGGCGGGCGCGGTGGCAGGGGCCGGCCCAGCGCCTCCAGTCCGGCCTCGCGCAGCGCCGCCTTCGGCGTCACCTCGGGATGCGCGACATCGACGGCGTCGAGGAACGCCGACAGCCCCTGGTCCAGGGCCTCGGCCGTATATTCGCCGGCAGGCGGCATCACTTCCTTGCCGAGAATACGGGTCTCGGGACCGGCCTTGCGGAGCGCGGTATTGATCTGGTGCTCGATGAATTCAGGGTTGCCCTCCTCCAGCACCAGCACCGCCTTCTTGCCCTCGCAGAAATCGGTGATCTGGTCGGGAACCAGGGGGTGGGTGACGTTGAGCACCAGCATCGACACTTTCGAATTTCCGAACGCGTCGGCAAGGCCAAGCCCCGCGAGCCGGCGCATCAGGACGTTATAGAGCCCGCCCTGGACGATGATGCCGATGTCGGACATCTCGCCATCGAAGACCTCGTTCAGGCCGTGCTCGCGGATATAGGCCTGCGCCCTCGGCAGCCGCTCGGTGACCTTGGCGATCTCCTGGGCGTAGGTGACCGGCGGATGCGGCAGATGCGAATAGTCGAACTTGGCGGCACCGGTGCGGCCGTCGCGGGCGTTGATGGCTGGCTTGACGTTGTCCTTGGCGGTGAACTCGCCCTGCACGTGGCAGGCACGGATGCGGAGTTCCAGAAACACCGGTGTGTTGGAGGCCTCCGAAAGGGCGAAGCCGTGCTCCACCATATCGACGATGGTCGGCAGATTGGGGCGCGGGTCCAGCAGCCACATGGAGGACTTCATGGCAACCGCGTGGGTGCGCTCCTGGATGACGCTGGCACCCTCGCCGTAGTCCTCGCCGACGACGATCAAAGCACCGCCGACGACGCCGGGCGACGCCAGGTTGGACAAACCGTCGGACGCGACGTTGGTGCCGACGATGGATTTCCACGTCACCGCGCCGCGAACCGGATAATTGACAGAGGCGCCGAGCATGGCCGCGGCGGAAGCTTCGTTGGCGCAGGTTTCCACGTGTACGCCCATCTCGGACATCATGTCCTCGGCGTCGACCAGCACGTCGATCAGGTGTGAAACCGGCGCGCCCTGGTAGCCGCCCACATAGGTGACGCCCGATTGCAGTAGCGCCTTGGTGACCGCAAGGATGCCCTCGCCACGGAAGGTTTCCCCCGCGCCCAGGCGAAGCTGCTCCACTTCTTTCGCGAATGACCGTTCGGCACCCACGCCAAAGCCTCCCGTTCGTGCCCGTTATTTTTTCCCGGCGCATTCCGGTCGATTGGAAATTGCGGGTTCTTAGGCTTGGAAAGCGTAGGTTTCGACCCGGTCCAGCGCAAGATGGCTTTGCAATACCTGGTATTGATTTTTTCTATAGGGCCTACACGCGACTGGTGGGCGCGGCCTTGGAACCGGAGCCCCGGCTCGGCACTTTCGGCAGCGCAAAGCCTTGTTGATGACAGACCTTGGTCACCAGCAGATACTTCCAGAAAAAGCCGCCGGCGATGGCGATCAGCCCGCCAACCAGCGCCGCGTTCGGGATGATCACCCCGATGCCGAACAGCGCCGCGCCGAGCACATAGCCGGCCCACAGCACCACCGGCTGCAATTCGTCGATGTCCTTGGCGGAAAGCGGGCCGATCCCCGCCGCTCGCGCGGTGCGTCGATAGTGCTGCCAGAGCATGGCATTGATGAGCCCCAAAGCCAGGCCGAGCCACGATAGCCCGGCGACGACGCCGTTGGTGATGAGGCTCAGGAGCGCCGTACCTTCGAACAGGCCCGTGGCGATCAGCATCCACGGCACCAGGGGCGCGCGCCAGGCGGGAATGCCCTTCGCCGCATGCAGGATTCTCGCCTGCGAGACCAGGAATGCCGCCGCCGCGACGGCGGCCAACGCCATCGCCCATGGATGGCCCCAATAGATGGTCGCGACCACGGCAGGGTAGAACAGCGCCACGCAATAGGTCTCGCGCGTCATCCATGAACTCTGCGGGCGCAGCAACACGTATAAGAAACGCATCTTGCGGCCAAGCTTCAGGAACACGAAAAACAGCCCGACGGCCATGATCGCACCGGCCGACGCATAGGCGCCCAGGAGCTTTTCCATGCCGACGGCACCTTGCAGATAGGCAAGCCAAGCGACGACCGCGAGCCCCGCCGCCATGCCGCCGAGCGCGAAGTTCATGGCGGCGCGATAGTCCCAGAAGTCCTGGCGCTTGCCGACCAGCGGGTTGGCCGGGTCGGAGAGCATGGTGTCGTCGGCATCGTCTGCGCCGGTATCCCGCCCGGGCGTCGTTTGCGGCACCTCGTAGAGATAACGCACGCGCGGCCGGGTGCCGAGCTGCTCGTGCATCCGGAAGGTCTTGTTGTCGCGCACGAGTTGCGAGACATCGCTTTCGGGATCGTCGTAGTCGCCGAACTTGAGCGCCTGGGAGATGCAGGCGGCGACGCAGGCCGGCGTGACGTCGAGATCGCGTCCCGGCGTCAGGCCGCCCTGCTTCGCCGTGTCGATGCGTTCGATGCAAAAGCTGCATTTATTGGCGACGCCCAGGCGCTCTTCGTGCGGACGCTTCAGTTCCTGGGCGGTGGCTTCCTCGCCGTAGTACCATTCGCGGTCGTGCTTGATGGTGCGTGCCTGGTAGGGGCAAGCGACGACGCAGGATGCGCAGCCGATGCAGAGATCGTAGTCGATGGTGACCAGGCCGTCGTCGCGCCTGGCGGTGGCGCCGGTCGGGCAGACCGGGGTGCAGGGCGGATTTTCACAGTGCTGGCAGCCGGTGACCACGAACAGCCGCTCCACATCGGGAAAGCGGCCCAATTCCACGTCGATGACGCGGCGCCACTGCACGCCTGGCGGCGTCGCGTTGGCATGCTTGCAGGCGATGGTGCAGGTCTGGCACCCGACGCAACGGTTGAGATCGACGGTCATCCCCCAGGCGGTCATTGGGGACGGCCTTTCGTGACGGCGACCCGCATCACGTCGGCGCCGGACCCGGTGGCGTCGGTCAGCGAAAGCGACAGCGCGGTGACGGAATTGAGGCTGGCGAGGCCGAAGTCCTTCGCCACCGGCGTCGCCCAGTGATCGAACTGGCCGATCATCAGCACGGTGTCGGGGCGGATGCCCTCGCGCAGTTGCGCGCGGCTGGTGGTGACGCCGGCGGCCGAGGAAATGGTGATCGGATCGCCATCCTGGATGCCCAACTCATGCGCGCGGGTGCGGTTGATGATAACGCCTTCGTGCCCGACGATGTTGGTCGCCACCTCGCGGATCAACGGAATGCCGACGTTGGCGCCCCAGGAATACTGCATGGAGCGCGCCGTCAGCGCCCAGAACGGGAACTCGTCGGGGTCGCGGCCGACCTCCGAGGCGTAGTTGGTCCAGATATCGGGGAAGCGCTCGTAATCCGGCAGCGGCTCGTATTCGGTCAATTGGTGGTCCCACCACTCGATCCCGTGTTCGTGCAGCCGGCGGCCCAGTTGCACGCCGTGGCGTTTGATCCGTTCCTGGTAGGGAATCTCGAACCGTAGCCCGGTCTTCTTCAGGCGCGGCGCCAGGTACCACTCCAGTTGCGAGAACGGCCTCAGCATGACGCCGTGTTCACGGAACCAGTCGATGCCGTGCACCTCCTCGCCGCCGCTCAGTTCGTGGCTGGCGGCCTTGGCGACCGCGTCCCAAATCTCCTCGCAGGAATGCGCACGGTCGGCATCAAGGGAATAGTCGAACCCCTCGCCCGAGAGCCGCATGCCGGCCGAGCCCTTGTTCAGCGCGGCGTTATATTCCGCTAACAGGCCGGTGCGTTCCGCCAGGTCGGTGGCGATGTCGGTCATGTCGCGGCATTCGCCGGCCGGCGCCACGGCCGGCTGGCGAACGGCCCAGCCGTGATCCCACCAGAAGTTCTCACCCGATCCGGTGCCGCCGCAGCGGCTGAGTTGCAGGCTCTCGATATCATTGGCGTCGGGCAGCAACACATCGGCCATGTAGTTGGTTTCATCGAGCGTATAGGCGAAGGCCACCGTGAACGGGAACTCGGCGATGCGGTTCGCCACCTCGGGCGCGTTCCACGACGAGATCGCCGGGTTGGTGCGATAGCAGATCCACATCTCCGGCAGGGTCTGACGCGGCCAGGCCTCCGGCGTCTTCTGCTGGAACAGCCATGGCAGGTGCGCCGGCCCCAGTGCCGCCGACCAGGGCGAGTTGCCGGCGAGCGGCACCAGCGTGGCGAAGCCGTTGCGGATGGAAGGCTTCGATTGCCAGCTCTCCTTGTCGGTCGGGTTGAAGGGATAGCGCATGAAGCCGTCGGGGCCGGGCTGGGCGCTGTTGAGACGGTTGTTGGCCGGCCGGTTCAGGCGCACCTTGGTGCCCAGCGTGCCGCCGGGCACCTCAAGCGCGCCGACCAGACAAGCCAGAACCGAGCGCCCCCACATCATGTGATAGCCGCCCCAACCGTTGTTGATGCCCTTGCCGAGCATGATGCCGACGGGCCGCAACGGCAGGGTCTCGCCCTCGATCTCGATGGTTTCGCCGACCTTGGCGTGGACGACGAACTCATCGGCGATGCGGCGGATCGTGTCCGCCGGCACGTCGCATTCAGCCTCCGCCCATTCAGGCGTGAAGGCTTGCATGTGCTCGATCAGAAGCTGGAACGAGGGCTTGGCCTCCGCCGCTTCGTGCACCCATTCCTCGCCGTCGCCGCCTTCCTCGATGCCGGCGAGCGTATAGCTGCCGTCGAGCGCCGGTTTCTGGATCTCCGCGTCGAATGGCTTGGCCCGGCCGTCGGCCAGGTCCCAGATCAGCGGCTTCCGGGTCTCGGGATCGCGCAGGAAGAAGCCGTTGGGCCCGACCAGGTAGGGCGAATTGGTGTCCTGGCCCAGGAACGGAATGTCGCAGATCGCCTTCCAGTCGCGCTCGCAGATGAGGCGGTGGATCAGCGCGAACAGGAACGCCGGATCGGTTTTCGGCTTGATCGGCACCCATTCGGCGGACAGCGCGCCGGTGACCGACATGTGCGGCTCCACCTGGATGCGCTTGGTGCCCTTGACCCGCGCGTCCGCCTGGCGCCAAACGCCGCAAACGCCGCTCGACGCCTCCTGGTTGTTGCCGAAATTGATGATGTAGTCGCAATTCTGTGAATCCACGACCACGGTGAAGGCCCGGTGCCAAAGCTCCCCGTAGAGGTGTTCCGAGTGATAGCACTTGGCGCCCTGGCCGGACCCGAAGCCGAAATCGGCGACACCCCAGGCCGATAGAAACGCCGGGAAGGCGCCCATGTAACGGGTCGGCGTGCCGCCGCCGCCGAAGGTGATGGCGACCTTGGGATAGCCTTCCTCGTCGCGCATGCCGTCCGCACGGATCTTGCGCAGCCTGGCGGCGACCATCTCCAATGCCTCGTCCCAGGAAATCTCGACGAAGCCGGGATCGTGTTCGCGGCCCTTCTGCGGGTTGGTCCGCTTCATGGGCTTGAGGACGCGGTTCGGATTGTAGGTCTTCTGGATCAGGCCATAGGCCTTGACGCAGACCCGGCCACGGCCCGGGTGCTGATCGGCGACATCGAAGTTGGGTTCGATGGCGCGCGCCACACCGTCCTCGACATCGACCTTGAACAGGTCCGGGCCGCAGACGCACTGGTTGCAGTAGATCGGAACTTTGCGGCGTTCGCCGCCCGGACTGTCGCCGTCCGGTGGGGTCATGACGACGCCGCGTCCGCCTTGGCGCGCTTGGCAACCAGACGTTCCTTCTGCTTGTCCAGCGGCACGACGAAGCGCAGGTGGTTGCCGCGCCCGACCTGGTCGAGGGCATCGTGCACCTCGAACTCAAAGGCCACCTTGGGGCCCTTCACTTCCGTCACGGTCACGGTGATATCCACCCACATGCCGATCAGGGTCGGACCCATGTGGTCGATCTCGACCCGGGCGCCGACGGAATTCAGGTCGTCACCGGTGAACTCGTCGATGAACAGCCGGCAGGTGTTTTCCATGTCGCGCACCATCCACGGCGTGGCATAGACGCGCAGGTCCTCTCCCATGAAGCCGATGGTCCGATCGGTATCGATTTCATAGCGCGCGGTGCGGCTCATGCCCACTTCCAGACCGTCGATCATGATGCTTTCTCCCGTTCTTCCGTTTCCGTTGCATAGAGATCCCTGAGATCGCCCTTCAGCACCTTGCCCATGGCACTTTTCGGCAGCTCTTCGACGAAGGCCATCTGGCGGGGAATCTTGTAGCCGCCAAGCAAGGGCCGGCAATGTTCGATCAGTTCGTCGGCGGATGGCGTCCAGCCGTCCGCCGGCACGATCACCGCGAACAGCGCCTCGCCGTAGTCGCGGTGCGGCACGCCGATGACCGAGACTTCCTTGACGCCCGAATGACGGCCGAGCACCTCCTCGACCTCGCGAGTATAGACGTTCTCGCCGCCGGTGATGATCATGTCGCGCTTGCGGTCCAGGATGTAGAGAAAGCCCTCGTCGTCGAGCTTGCCGACGTCGCCGGTATGGAAGCCGCCGTCGCGGAACGCCGCTTCGTTCTCCACCGGGCGGTTGTGATAACCTTGCGAAATCTGCGGGCCGCGCACCACCACCTCGCCGACCTGGCCGGTGGGCAGTTCGTTGCCGTCGTCGTCGAGAATACGCAAGTCCACCCCCGGCACCGGCCGGCCGGCCGATGTCAGCAGGTGCTCCTCGCCGTTGAGGCCGCGCACATGCGCTTCCTCGTCCAACATGGCCAGATAGGGCGAGCATTCGGTGAGGCCGTAGCACTGCTGAAAGCCGGTACTGGGAAAAGCCTCGGCAGCGCGGCGCACGACGGCGGGCAGGATCGGCGAGGTGCCGTAGCTGATCAAGCGCAGGCTAGAGAGGTCGTAGTCGTTGAAGCCGGGCTCTTCCAGGACGCGCAGCAGCGTCGTCGGCACCAGGCCCGCCACCGTCGCCTTGTGGCGCTCGATGGCGGCTAGAAAGGCCTTCGGCGTGATCTCCGGCAGGTAGCAATGGCTGGAGCCGAACATGGTGAAGATGGTCGATTTCACTTCGGCCGCATGGAACATGGGCGTCGAATGCAGGTAGACGTCGTCCAGGTGCGGTCGCATCACCTGCATGATCTGTAGCGCGTTGGAAACGATGTTGCGGTTGGAGATACGCACGCCCTTGCCGGCGCCGGTGGTGCCGCCGGTATAGAGCATCAGGGCGTCATCGTGTTCCTCGGCGTGGATCGGCGCCATCGGCTCGGCGGCGTCGCGCAACTCGGGATATTTCCGAAGCCCCGTATCGGCGCCGTCGGGGCCGAGCTGGAACGACCGCTCGCGCCAGCCGGCAAGCTCCGGCGCATCGAGCAGCTTGGCGAAGGCCGGGTCGATGGCCAGGTAGCGGCATTCTGAATCGGCCAGGATGGCGGCGACCTCGGCCGGCGCCAGGCGGTAGTTGATCGGCACCGGAATCCGGCCCGACCAGTAGCCGGCATAGATCAGCTCGCCCAAGTGATGGCAATTGCGCGCGATGATGGCGAAGCGCTCGCCGCGGCGGACGCCGAGCCTTTCCAGCATGCCGGCGGCGCGCTGGATAGCGGCGCCGTATTCGGCCCAGGTGAGGTTGCCCGCCTCTTCGGAAATCGCCGGGCTGCGGCCATAGAGCCTGATGGTGTTCTGCAGGATCGAGGGCAAGGTAAGCACGTTTGGCGACCTTCTTGGCTTGCATCGAAGAGTTGCGGCGTTCAACGTTATCACGGTGACCAAAATTTCAAACGCTTTTCGCGAGTGCCGTTCTCGGGAGACATGGGGAGCGAATTCATGATGGAATTTCAAGGTAATGGGGCCGGTCTGCTGGTGTCGACGCTGCGTCGGTTGGGGGTCAGGCGCATCTATGGGGTGCCCGGGGAAAGCTTCGTTTCTGCCCTCGACGAGATGAGCACCGCCAACGATATCGACTACGTGGTGACCCGCCAGGAAGGCGGCGCGTCGTTCATGGCGGAGGCCGAGGGCAAGCTCACCGGCGAGCCCGGCGTCTTGATGCTGGCACGCGGACCGGGCGGCGCCAACGCCATGGCCGGCCTGCACACCGCACAGCAGGACTCGACACCGATGATCGCCTTCGTCGGCCTGATCCCCCGCGATTATTCGGGCCGGGAAGCTTTCCAGGAGATCGACGTCGGCAAGTTCTTCGCGGGCGTCGCCAAATGGGCGGTGACGGTCGAGGATCCCGCCCGCCTGGCGGAGATCGTGACCCGCGCCTACGCCACCGCCAAGGGCGGCCGCCCGGGCCCGGTGGTGGTCGGCCTGCCGGAAGACATGCTGCATGACGCGGTCGATCTCCTGGTTGCCGAGGAAAAGCCTGACATCCCCATGACCGCGCCGACGGCGGAACGGGTGGAGGCCGTCGTCGCGGCCCTATCCCAGGCCAAGCGGCCGCTAGCCATCGTCGGCGGCAGCCTCTGGTCGGACGAGACCCGCCAACAGTTCGAAGCCATCGCCACGCGGGCGCGCATTCCGGTGGTGACGGCGTTCCGCTGCCAGGATTTCTGCGACAACCTGATCGACGGCTATGCCGGGCACTTAGGGATCGGCATGGACCCGGCGCTGAAGAAGCTGGCGTCGTCGGCCGACTTGATTTTTTCCGTCGGCGCACGCCTGGACGAGCACACCACCGGCGCCTACACCATCCTGCGGGCGCCGAAGCCGGACCAGACCCTTGTGCACGTGCACCCGGCGGCGGAGGAACTGCACAAGATCTATCAGGCCGACGTGGCGGTCTGCTGCGATCCGCGCACGTTCGTCGCGGCTCTGGCGAATGAAAACATCCCCGGCGCCGAGGCGCGTGAAGGCTGGTTCCGCGAGGCCGGCGACGTCTACAAGGCCTTCGCCAAGCCGAAACCCATTCCCGGCGACGTGCAACTGGCGGAAGCGGTGTCGACGCTGCGCGAAACGCTGGCCGACAACGCCGTTATTTCCAACGGCGCCGGCAACTATGCGGGCTGGATTCACCGCTATTTCGCCTTCCGCCGCTACCGCACTCAGCTGGCGCCGACCAGCGGCTCCATGGGCTACGGCCTGCCCGCCGCTATCGCGGCGGCGATGGAGGACCCGAGCCGGCAGGCCGTGGCCGTCGCCGGCGACGGCTGTTTGCAGATGACCATCCAGGAGATGGCGACGGCCAGGGCCTACAACCTGCCGGTGCTGGCGCTGGTGGTGAACAACGGTTCCTACGGCGCCATCCGCATGCACCAGGAACGCGCCTATCCCGAGCGCGTCTACGCCACCGACCTCGCCAACCCGGACTTCGTCGCCATTGCCAAGGGCTACGGCTGGCATGCGGCGCGAGTGACCGAGACGGCTCAGTTCAAGCCCGCACTCGACGCCGCGCTGGCGTCCGGCGGGCCGGCGATGATCGAACTGGTGCTGCCGATCGAGGCGCTGACGGCGGGTGCCAGCCTCAGCCAAATTCGCGGCCAAGGCCATTAGACAAGGTCACTTGGCGGTCAGGACCCCTTGAATTCCGGCTTCCGTTTCTCGTGGAAGGCCTCGACGCCCTCGCGGAAATCGTCAGACTGGCGCAGCCTGGAATAGGCATGCCCCTCCAACTGGATGGCGGTGGTGAGGAAGGCGTCCTCGGTTTCGTTCAGGAGCCGCTTCGCCGTTCGCTGCGCCAGGGGCGCGAATGTGCAAAGCTCGGCGACCAGCGCATCGGTGGCGGCTTCCAGTTCGGCGTCCGGCACCATCTCGGTGGCGACACCCCAATCGAGCGCCTGCTGCGCCTTGATGCGTTTGGAGCGCATGACGATGTCCTTGGTGCGGGTGATGCCGACGATCTTCTGCAACCTGGCCGATCCGCCGGAGCCCGGAATCTGCCCGAGCTTCTGTTCCGGCAGCGAATACTGAACGGTGTCTGAGGCGATGCGGAAATCGCAGGCCAGCGAAATCTCGAAACCGACCCCGAAGCAATAGCCCCGGTTGGCGGCGATCACCGGCTTTGTGCAGCGCGCCGGCGCGGCGATATTGTCTGCGAGGTTGGACACCAGTTCCGGCGACGATTCCAGGAAGCCGCGAATGAAGCCACCCGATGAAAAGTTCGGCCCGACGGCACGCAGCACGATGACCCGCACGCGGTCATCCAGATCCAGGGTCTCGAACACATGGCGCAACTGGTCGCGCTGTTCGATGGAAATGGTATTCATGTCGCCGCGGTCGAGCACGATATCGCCGCGCTGCTGGTCGGCGTCGATCTCGACGGTGAACCCGTCGAAGGCCTTTCCGTTCAGGTCTTCGCCCCCCGGGATCAAAGGTGTTTCTGTCGGCATGGTCGTCGTCTCCTTCAGGGTCTTCAGATTTCTTTGAATTCGCCGGCCACCAGCATGCGGCGCAGAAGCTTGCCGACCGGCGATTTCGGCAGTTGCTCGAGAAACACATAACGGCGCGGGCGCTTGAAATTGGCAAGCCCCGATGCCTTGCAGTGCGCGTCCAGGTCTTCGTCCGTCACCGCAGCTTTGGCGACGATGAAGGCGGTGACCACCTGGCCCCAGCGCTCGTCCGCGAGACCCGCCACCGCCACCTCGCCGACGCCCGCGTGCAAGGAAAGGCAGCTCTCGATCTCCACGGGCGAGACGTTCTCGCCACCGGTGATGATCATGTCATCGACCCGTCCAGTGACGAAAAGATCGCCGTCGGCGTCCATGTAGCCGCTGTCGCCGGTGAAGTACCAGCCCTGCTTGAGTGCCTTTGCGTCGGCGTCGGGGCGCTTCCAGTAGCCCTCGAATGCCTCGTCGCCGGCAAGCGTCGCGATGATCTCGCCTTCCTCGCCGGGTTGCGCCAGAGCTTCCGGGTCGCCCGCGCCCAACGCCACGACGCGGATGCGCTGGTTGAGCCCGGCGCGCCCCGCCGAGCCCGGCTTGGCGATGGCGTTCTGGTCAATGGTGAAGGTGTAGATTTCCGAAGACCCGTAGTGGTTGACGAACAGCTTCGGCTTGAACGCCTTGTCCAAGGCTTGCAGCAATCCGTCGGTCATCGAGGCGCCGGCGAAGCCGAGGAAATCGACCGACGAAATGTCCGTCCCGGCGAAGTCCGGATGGTGCAGCACGTCGTGATAGAGGGTCGGCACCAGATAGAGATTGGTCAGCCGTTCGCGCTCGATCAGCCTGAGCGCTTCCGCCGCGTCGAAACGGCGCTGGCAAACGAAGGCGCCGCCGATCAGCGATGAGGCCAACAGCGAGCGCACCCCCATGGTGTGATAGAGCGGCATGACGCCGAGCGTGCGTTCGCCCTTGCGGTAGGTGTTTTGCGCCACGTGCGCAACTGCTGCCGCACGTTCGGCGCCGTGCCGGCGCGGCACGCCCTTGGGGTTGCCGGTGGTGCCCGAGGTATAGAGCATCAGCGACCAGGTCTCGGCATCGGCGCGGGGCTGAATATCGGGCGCGGTATCGGAAATTTCGCAGAACGCCGTTTGGTCCAGGTCGACGACCGGCACGCCGTGACCTTGGGCGGCTTCGAGCGTCACGGTCTCGGCGATGCAGGCCTTGGCCTCGGCGTTGGCGATGACGAAACCCAACTCGTCGGGCGTCGCACGCCAATTGAACGGCGTGACGATGACACCCAGGAACTGGCAGGCCCAATGGATGGTCGCCGCCTCCCAGCGGTTCTGCAGCGCCGTCACAACATGGTCGCCAGCGCCGAGACCCATTGCTTCCAACCGTTCGACGGTGGCGCTGACGTGGCGGTACCATTCGGCGTAAGTCAGGCGCACCTCGCCGTCGACGATGGCGAGCGCATCGCCGTCGCGCTCGACGCTGGCCAGAAAACTGGTGCCGAGATCAAACATCTTCTTGCCCTTCCCCGAGCCGCGCCGCCGCATCGAGCGCCGCCGCGACGATCGGCGCATAGCCCGTGCAGCGGCAAAGGTGCCCGCCCAGCACTTCGGTGATGCGTTCCTCATCGGCGTCGGGTTCGTCGCGCAGCAGCGTATCCAGCGACATCAGGATTCCCGGCGTGCAATAGCCGCACTGCAGGGCGAAGTGGCGTTTGAAGGCTTCCTGCAAGACAGACAAGCGGCCTGTCTCCGGCGCCAGACCCTCGACCGTCTCGACGGCGCGACCGTCCGCCTGCACGGCAAAGGTCAGGCAGGCACGCGCCATGCGGCCATCGATGCGCACCGTGCAGGCGCCGCAGACGCCATGCTCGCAGCCTATGTGGGTACCGGTCATGCCGAGTTCGTGGCGCAGAAAATCCGATAGCAGTGTCCTGGGTTCCGCCCGGCCGGAAACCGACCGGCCGTTCAGGCGCAGCGTCACCTGCACTTCGGTTCCGGCCTTCATTCTCTGCATGCCTGCGCCTCCTCGATGGTTTGGCGGCCGAGCGAGCGCACCAGATCGCGCCGCAGCCGGGCGCTGGCGTGCTGGTCGTCGCGGGCATCCGACTGCCAGGCGAATTCGTTTAGGGCGTCGTCCAGCGCCGAGCCCGAGAGCCGCTCCCAGACACGGCGATGCGGCCGGTCGCCGACGCCGCCGAGCGTCAATTCGATGCCGTCGGCGGTGACGGCGGCGGCGCAGGCAACGATGGCGAAATCGCCGTCGCGGCGCGAGAACTCCCGGAAGGCGTAGCCGGCACCGGGGCGCTTCGCCGGAAACCGAACCTGTTCGATCATCTCGTCGGCGGCGCAGTCGGTGGTCATCATGCCGAGAAAGAAATCAACCGCTGAGAGCTCCCGCCGGCCGCGGCGCGAGCGCAGCGTCACCGAGCCGTCAAGGGCCGTCATCAAAAGCGGCAGTTCGGCGCTCGGGTCGGCATGGGCCAGGGAGCCGCAGACCGTTCCCTGCGCGCGGGTCTGCGGGTGGCCGATCCAGGGCAACGCCTGGGCCAAAAGCGGATGGCTGTCGGCGAGGTGCGGGTGTGCCAGCAGATCGGCCTGGCGCACCATGGCGCCGACCGAGATGGCGTGGTTGACGGCATGGATCGCCGCCAGGTCGTGCAGGCGCGAGATATCCACCACCATGCCCGGCCGCGCGAGGCGCATGTTCAGCATCGGCACCAGCGATTGCCCACCGGCGAGCACGCGCGCCGCGTCGCCCTCCTGCGCCAGGACCGCCAGCGCCTGCTCGGCATTTTCCGCCAGCACGTAGTCGAAGGGGGCCGGCTTCATCGCCCGCTCCCCATCCGGAGCCCCGTCAGCCGCGCCCACAGCCGCCCCCAGAAGCCGCGACGGCGCTCGGCATCGGCGTGGCGGCCGAGCGCGCGGAAGAACTGGCCGATGACCATGCGCGCCGCGCCGTCGAGCAAGCGCCCGCCGACCGCCGCCACCTTGCCGCCGACGCTCGCCTGATAGCGGTAGACCAATTGCGAGCCGCCTTCCGGCGTTTCCACCAGATAGACGTGTCCGGTGCCGCTGCCGGACCCGAGCGCTCCCGTCGCAGTCGCCGATAAGGTTGCCGATTGCGGCGCTTCCAGATCGGACAGCAGCACCTCCACCTTGTAGCGGTCCTTCACCGGCCCGACGCCCAACGTTACGTCGGCGTGGAACTGAAACTCGGAGACCTGTTCCACCGCATGGCAGCCGGGCACAATGGCCTCGAGCGTGGCGGGATCGAGCAGCGTCGCCCACAACGCGTCGCGGCTGATGGCGAAGCGTTCTTCGCCCTCGCCCCGGAGCGTCCGCGCCCCTTCGGGTTCCGGCAGGGCCTCGGAACCGGCGGGGGCCGGCGGTTCCGCCTCGTCGATCAGCCCGCGCACCCGGTCCGGGGTCAACGGCAGCGCCGTCACCTCGCGCCCGAGGGCGTCCGAAACCGCGTTGGCGAGCGCCACCGGCGTCGACATGCAGTTGCCCTCGCCGACGCCCTTGGCGCCCAAGGGCGTGAATGGCGACGGCGTCTCAAGGTGCATGATCTCCGGCGCCAGCACTTCCAGCGCCGTGGGCACCAGGTAATCGGCGAAGGTACCGGCGCGGAAGCTGCCGTCGGCACCGTAGACGTATTCTTCATAGAACGCCGAGCCGACGGCATTGGCGAAGCCGCCGCGCACCTGTCCGTCGACCATCTCGGGATGCAGGATGCGTCCGCAATCGTGCACCGTAAGATAACGCTCGATGCTCACCCGCCCGGTGGCGCGCTCGACCTCGACGCCGCAGACATCGAAGATGAAGCCATGACAGAGCGACGAATTGACCCGGTCGTCGGCATCGGGCGCGGTCAGTTCCGGCGGCGTCCAGTAGACGGTTTCGCTCAAGGCCTGTTCGGCACCGTCCGGCACCGTTCCCGGCGCCCAATGGCTGGTGGCGGCAAGGCGCGCGAAGGGAATGGCGTTCTCCGGGTTGCCCGCCGCCGCGACCTTGCCGTCGGCAAACACCACCTCGTCGGGGCGCACGTTCAGTTGGGCTGCGGCAATGGCGGCGAGCTTCTCGCGCAGGCGCTCGGCGGCAAGCTTGGCGGTGCCGGCGACGGCGGCGGCGAAGCGGCTGGCGTAGTTGCCGGACGCGATGGTCCAGACATCGCGCGCCGTGTCCAGTTCCGTCACCACCGCGACGTGGGCCGGGTCCAATCCCAGGACATCGCCCACCACCTGGCCCAAGACGGTGCGGTGCCCCTGGCCCTGCGGCACGGAGGCGACCTGCACGCCAACGCCGCCCAGGGGATCGAGGCGCACCGTTGCCGTCGCCTGGGCACCGTTCTTCGGTCCCGCCTTGGCACGTTCTTCCGGCGTCATCACGGTCGAAACATAGCCCATGTTGGAGACTGACGGCTCGACCACGGCAGCGAAGCCGATACCATAGAGCCGCCCTTCGGCGCGCGCGGCATCGCGCCGGGCAAGCAGCTCTTTATAGGTATCGCTCTCCAGCGCCATTGCCAGCGCCCGCTGGTAGTCGCCGGAATCGTAGAGCGCGCCGGTGGCCGTGCGGTAGGGGAAGGCGTCCGCGGCAATCAGGTTGCGGCGGATCACATCGACGGGGTCGAGGTCCAGTTCCGTTGCGATCTTGGCGGTCAGGCGTTCGAGCGCGAAATAGACTTGCGGCCCGCCGAAGCCCCGGTTGAGCCCGGTGGGCGTCTTGTTGGTGACGACGATGCGGTTGCGGATGGCGACGTTCTGGATGTCGTAGGCGCCGGTCATGTTGCCGTGCATGCGATAAAGCGTCGCCGGTTCGGGCGCGCGGATGTAGGCACCGACGTCCTCCACCTGATCCCAGTCGAGCGCCGATATCCGTCCGTCACCCGCGACCGCCGCCTTCAAGGTGATACGCCGGTTGGTGGCCGAGACCGAAGCACCCAGGTGTTCCAGCCGGTCTTCCACCCATTTCACCGGCCGGCCGGCCTTCCTGGCGGCGATAGCCATCAGCACCACGTAGGGGAAGACGCCCTGCTTGACGCCGAAGCTGCCGCCGGAATCGGGGGGCGTCCTCAATCGGAGGCGGTTGCCCGGCACCTTCAACGAGCGCGCCATCACCGCGTGCATGGAGAATGGCCCCTGGAAGTTGGCGGTGATATCGAAGGCCTCGGCGTGCGGATCGAACCTGGCGATGACGCCATAGCACTCGATCGGCGTCACCGCGTTTCTCGGGTAGTCGACGGCGATCTCGACGACGCGCTCAGCATCGGCAAAGGCGGCGCCAGGATCGCCGTAGCGGAAGCGGCGGTCGTTGACCAGATTGGCGCCGACCTCCTCGTGCAACAGCGAACTTTCCGGCTGCAGCGCGTTCATGGCGCTCACAACCGGTTCCAACGATTGGTAATCGACGCGGATCGCATCGAGGGCGTCCTCGGCGACATAGCGGCTGGCGGCGACGACGACGGCCACTGGCTCGCCGGCATAGCGCACCTTGCCCACCGCCATCGGCCAGCATTGCATGGGAAGTTTCAGCCCGACCACCAGCGGCAGCGAAACCGCCGCCAGGTCTTCGCCGGTGAGCACGCAGGTGACGCCCGGCACCTGCTTCGCCTTCTCCGTATCGATGTCGCGGATCAGCGCATGCGCGTGCGGCGAGCGCAGGACCGCCGCATGCAGGCAGCCCGGCGGCTCGGCTAAGTCGTCGATGAACTGCCCGGCGCCGGTGAGCAGCGCCGCGTCCTCGACCCTGGGCCTGGCCCGGCCGATATTCACTGAAGCGTCAGCCGCCATCCTTGACGATGTCCGAAACCTTGGCGCCGGCATCGAGGGCGGCGTCGAGATCGACCTCCGCCTCGCCGGGCACGCGGATGGTGGTGAAGGTGAATTCCGAGGCCCCCGCGGGAATAGTCGCGTCCAGGCCCATTTTGGAACCGACGCCATCGTCGTCGGTGGTCGGATCGAGCTTCGAGCCCTGCGCACCCTCGATCACGACAAGGTCGCGGTGCGCCTGGAAGCGCGTGGCAATCGCCCATTCGACCTTTTCCGCGTCGAAGATATCGACGTCGGTATCGACCACGACCACGTGCTTGATGTCGTAATGAGCCCCTAGCGCGGCGCAGAGCACGTTTTTGGCCTCGCCGGCCTTGGGCTTCTCCACTTGTACGTAGAGGTGATAGCGCATGGTGCCGCCGACCGAGAGATGCACGTCCCGCACGCAGGGGAACGAGCGCTGAAGCGTCGTCAGGATGGTGCTCTCGCGCGGAATGGCGCCGAGCAAAAGGTGCTCCAACCGGCCGCCGGTGATGGTGTGGTAAATGGGGTCCTCGCGGTGCGTGACGCGGTCGACGCGGATGACGTGGCGCTCGGCCCGCGCCCCGTAATATTGCGGGAACTCGCCGAAGGGGCCTTCCGGGGCGCGCTCCTTGGCCAGGATCTTGCCCTCCAGCACGATCTCGGCGTTAGCCGGCACGCGGATTTCGCTGCCCAGGCACTTGGCCACTTCCATCGGTGCGCCGCCCAAGGCGCCGGCTATGGTCAGTTCGTCGAAGTCGATGGGCACCACCGCCTGCGACGCCAGCAGCGCGGCGGGGCTGGCGCCGATGACGATGGCGATATCCAGATCGAAACCATCGTCCTCGCCCATTTCGAAATAGGTCAGGGTGTGGCGCGGCAGGATCAGCGCGCCCAGTTCGTTCGGCCCCGAAAGCTGCAACCGGTGGATGGAGACGTTCTGGATGCCGTTCCTGGGATTGCGGGTGATCGCCAGCCCGGCGGAAATATAGGGGCCGCTGTCGAGTTCGTTGTGGGTCGGGATCGGCAATATCTTTCCGAGGTCCGGGTCCTGGTGCACCACCTGTTGGCAGGGCGGGCTTTCGACCTCCTGCCAGGGGATCGGGTTGGCGACCGCGTCCTGGTAGGCCGGCACCAGATCGGCCTCGCCGTCGAGGCCCAGCACCTCGGCCATCCAGGCGCGGTCGGAAATCAAGCCCGAAACGACGGCGCCGTCTTGACCTTCCGGATTGGGAAACAGGCTCGCCTGGCGGCCGTCGAGACGGTTGGCGATGGCAGCCAGTTCGAATTTCAGCCCGACTCCGGGCTTGGCGATGGCGAGCCGGCCGGTTTCGGCAAGGCGCCGAAGCCACGGCCGCAGATCGAGATCGCGGCGAATATTGTCGAACACGGTATTCCTCCCTTTGCGTTCGCTCAGGCTAGCCGAACGCCCAAGAAATTCCATCCCCCACTTGCACTGACGATTAGGATGTGGCCTCTATTGCACCAGGGAGGATCAATTGAGCGATGATTGCTGATATCGGGACAGGCAAAACGCCAACTCGGCTCGTGGTCGGAATTTCCGGCGCATCTGGGGTGATTTACGGGATTCGTTTGTTGCAATTATTGCAACCGACGAATGTCGAGACCCATTTGGTGATGTCGCGCTCGGCCGAGATCACCATCGCCCACGAGACCGACATGAAGATCGCCGCGATCCGCGACCTGGCCGACGTCAATTACAAGCAAGACGACATCGGCGCCGCCATTTCCAGCGGCTCGGTGAAGACGCTCGGCATGGTCATCGCGCCTTGCTCGGTACGCACGCTGGCCGAGATCGCCGGCGGCGTCACCTCGACGCTGCTCACCCGCGCCGCCGACGTGGTGCTGAAGGAACGGCGCAAGCTGGTGCTGATGGTGCGCGAGTCGCCGCTGCATCTCGGCCACCTTCGCAACATGGCGCAGGCAACCGAAATGGGCGCCATCATCGCGCCGCCCGTCCCCGCTTTCTACGCAAGACCGGAGTCCCTTGAACAGATGATCGACCATACCGTCGGCCGCACCCTGGATCATTTCGATATCGACGTCGGCGCCGTCAAACGCTGGCGGGAGGACTGAGCCTTGAAACCAGCCCCCTTCGACTATGCCCGCCCTGCCACCATCGACGAAGCCGTGGCGCTTTTGGATGACGACAGCATCGTCATCGCCGGCGGCCAGACCCTGGTGCCGATGCTGGCCATGCGCATGGCTAGGCCCGACCGCGTGGTCGACATCAACAACATCCCCGAGCTTGCGGGCATCACCGACACCGGCACCGAGATCGTCATCGGCGCCGCCACCCGCCAGGTCGATGTACTGAACTCAGGCTTGGTGGCGGAAAAGCTTCCGTTGTTGCGCAAGGCGATTTCCTTCGTCGGCCATACCCAGACCCGCAACCGCGGCACCGTCGGCGGCAGCCTGGCGCATGCCGATCCGGCGGCGGAAATCCCGCTCGCCTCTTTGGCCATGGACGCCGAAGTGACCCTCAAGGGCGCGGGCGGAGAGCGACGCATCGGCGTCGATGAATTCCTGGTCGGCCCGATGATGACGGCGCGCGAACCGGACGAGTTGCTCGTCAGCCTGCACTACGGCCTGGCGTCCGGCACGCGGGTCGGCACCGGTTTCCATGAAATGAGCGAACGCCACGGCGATTTTGCCATGGTCGCCGCCGCCGCGCGGCTGGAACTGGACGCGGGCGGTGCCTGCACCCAGGCCGCGCTGGCGCTGGGCGGCGTCGATGCACGCGCGGTGCGCATCCCGGCACTGGAGGCGATGCTCACGGGCCAGGCAGTGGACGCGGCGCTCATTCAACGCGCCGCCCAGGAAATTCCACGCGCCATCGACCCCGGTGATGACCAGCACGCCAGCGCCGACTATCGGCGCCGCGTCGCCGTGGCGCTAGGCGAGCGGGCCTTAACCGATGCCCTTGAAGATGCGAAGGGAACAGCCGCATGAGCAGCCTAGAGATCACCGTTTCCGTCAATGGGAACAGTTACACCGAGACCGTCGAGCCGCGCATGACTTTGGTCGATTTCCTGCGCGACAAGCTGGCGCTCACCGGCACCCACATCGGCTGCGAACACGGCGTCTGCGGCGCCTGTTCGGTTTTGCTGGACGGCGTGCCGATCCGCTCCTGCCTGATGCTGGCGGTGCAGGCGGACGGGCGCGCGGTGACAACCGTCGAGGGACTGACGCAGGAAGACGGCACGCCGGGCCTCCTGCAGGACGCCTTCCGCGACGCCCATGCCATGCAGTGCGGCTATTGCATCCCCGGCATGCTGATCGCCTCCGAGGCGCTGTTGCGCGAAAACACCGACCCGACCTTGGATGACATCCGCGAGGCCATCGGCGGCAATATCTGCCGCTGTACCGGCTACGTGCAGATCATCGAGGCGATCCAATTGGCGGCTGAGCGCCTCCGGGAGGCCGGCCGATGAGCAGCACAAATCTCCGATACGTGTCGCGCAAGCGCACCGTGCGCGAAGACAAACGCTTCGTCACCGGCAAGGGCAAGTTCGTCCAGGACGTGGCGCTGCCCGGCACGCTGCACGTGGCCGTGGTCCAGAGCCCCTACCCGAAGGCGAAGATCCTTTCCATCGACGCCTCGGAAGCGCTGGCGATGGAGGGCGTGCACGCGGTCCTGACCGGGGACGAAATCGCCGCCCACTGCGACCCGATCCGCTTCGGCCTGAAATTGCCAGAGGTGAAGTGGTATCCGCTCGCCGTCGGCCAGGCGCGCTACGCCGGCGAATGGGTTTGCGCCGTCGTCGCCGACAGCCCCTACATCGCCGAGGACGCGGCGGAACTGGTGGATGTCGATTACGAACCGCTGGAGCCGGTGATCGATCCCGAGGAAGCCTTCGAGGAAACCGAACGCCTGGTGCATCCCGGCAACGGCTCGAACGTGCTCTATCACGGTCACTTCCACTGGGGCACCGTCGACGAGGACTTCGCCGCCGCCGATGAGACGCTCAAATTTCGGGTTCGCTGGGGACGGTCGTCGACCGTGCCGATCGAGACCTTCGGCGCGCTGGCGCGCTGGGACGAGGGCACCGAAATTCTCGACATCTGGGCCTCGATCCAGATGCCAAACTTCGTCGAGCTGCTGTCCAGCACGCTGCGCATCCCGCTGAACAGTACGCGCCTCAACCAGGACGTGGATGTTGGGGGAAGTTATGGCGTCAAACGCGGCATCAAGCACGCCGTGCTGGTCGGCTACCTGGCGCGCAAGCTGAAGCGCCCGGTGCGGCTGATCGAGGACCGGCTGGTCAATATGACCAGCGGCGACGCCCACGGCCCTGACCGTATCTTCGACACCGAGGTCGCCTTCAACAAGGACGGCGAAATCCGCTCGCTGAAGATCCGCGCCCTCGATGACGCCGGTGCCTATCCCGGCCGCGCGCCGTTCCAGTTGGCGAAGCCGATCAGCGCCATCGTCGGGCCCTACACCATCAACTCGGTCAAGTACGAGGCGATTTCCGTCGTCACCAACAAGACCGGCCAGGTACCGGTGCGTGGCTTCGGCCAGTCGCCGACCAACTACATGATCGAAAGCGCCGTCGAGAAGGTCGCCGCGCACCTGGGCATGGACAGGATCGAAGTGCGGCGCAGGAACCTGATCCCGGCGGACGCCTTCCCCTACCAGATTCCGGCCGGCTCCAAGTACGACAGCGGCGACTACCAGACCGTGCTGCAGAAGGCGCTGGACGCCGCCGACTACGACAACCTGGTCAAGCGCCGCGACGCGGCCCGGGCCGAGGGACGCCTCGCCGGCATCGGCATCGCCACCTGCCTGGAGCCCGGCGGCGGCAACAACATCTTCGAATACCTGATGAACCCGTCGGCCGAGATCACCACGTTCTCGGAAGGCGCCGAGTTGCGCGTCGATCCCGACGGGCTGATCACCGGCGTCGTCGGCACCACCACGTCGGGCCAGGGCCACGAGACACTGGTGGCGACGATCATCGGCGAGGAGTTGGAAATGGACCCGGACGAGATTCGCGTCGTCCATGCCGACTCGCTCAATTCCCCCATCACCCGGAGCCCCGTCGCCAGCCGCATGGCGATCATGCTGGGGTCATCGACGGCAGCCGCCGCGCAGAAGGTGAAAGCCAAGGTGATGGCCATCGCCGCGCATAACCTGGGTAAGGCGGTGGAAGAACTGGAATATTCCGAAGGCACGGTGTTCGAGCGAGGCGATCCCGCCAACAAGCTCGGCTGGCAGGAAATCTGCTTCATCGCCCACAAGGCCTACCACAAGATGCCGGAAGGCATGGAGCCCGGCTTGCAGGCGCAGCACGTGTTCCAGGTGCCGGGCGGCGGCCAGTTGCCGGACGAGCACCAGCGGGTCCAGATCTACCCCTGCTTCTCGTTCCAGGCGCACGTGCCCTATGTGGAGATCGACCCCAAGACCGGTCATGTCTCGGTGCTGGATTACGTCATCGGCCACGACTGCGGCACCCAGATCAACCCGGACATCGTTCGCGGCATGGTCATCGGCGGCCTCGCACACGGCATCGGCGCGGCGCTCTATGAGAAGTTCCAGTACCGCCCCGACGGCCAGTTCCTGAGCGCCACCTTCGCCGACTATCTGATGCCGTCGGTCTACGAGATTCCGATGGTCAAGGACGTGGAGCACTGCACGCCGTCGCCGCTCACATCGCACGGCCAGAAGGGCTCCGGCGAAGGCGGCTACCTGGGCGCGCCGGCGGCCATCGCCAGCGCCGTCAACGATGCGCTCGCGCCCTTGGGTCATTGCATCGATGAACTGCCGATGCGCAGCCACCTGATCGAATCCCTCATCAACGACGGAAACCCGAACGCATGATCATCGACACCCACGCGCACTTCACCCCGCAGAGCCTGCTGACGGCGCTGAAATCGGAAATCGGCCGCTTCCCCAACGTCGAGCTCTTGGAGGAAGACGGCAAGTTCCGCCTCGCCTTCATGGGCCAGGCGCCGACGCGGCCGCTGTCGCCGAAGCTCCGCGACTCGGACATGCGCTTGCAATGGATGGACGAACAGCGCATCGACGGCCAAGTGGTCGGCGGCTGGCTCGACAGCTTCGGCTACGAACTGCCGGCGGAGGAAGGCGAGGCCTGGAGCCGCTTCCTCAACGAATACCAGACGAGCGGCACGGAAGGGATCGACCGCATGTATCCGCTCGCCTCGGTGCCGATGCAGGACGGCAAGCGCGCCGCCAAGGTGCTGGAGGAAGCGCTGGCCAACGGCATGCACGGCGCCATGATCGGCACCCAGCCGCACGGCTCGTCCGGCAACCTGGACGACCCGGACCTGGATCCTTTCTGGGAGGCGGCGGCGGCGCTGAAGGCGACCATCTATATCCACCCCATGTTCGGCTGCGGCGATCCGCGCTTGAACGACTACGCCATGATGAACGCGGTCGGGCGCGGCACCGACACCACCACCGCAGTGGCGCGGATGCTGTTCGCAGGCCATTTCATCAAGCACAAGGGCATGCGCTGCGTCGTCTCGCACGGCGGCGGCGCCCTGCCGTTCATGCTTGGCCGCCTGGCCCGCAACCATGAAATCCACCCCGGCGAATACGCCGACCCGGTGGAGGGCTTCAACCAGCTTTTCTTCGACAGCGTCCTGTTCGATCCGGGCGCGCTGACGTTCCTCTGTTCGTGCTGCGGCCACGACAAGGTGGTGATGGGCTCCGACTACCCCTTCCCCATCGGCGACATGGAGCCCTTGAAGGTGATCGAGAACGCGGACTTCACCGACGCCCAGAAGAGCATGATCCTGGGCGAAACGGCGAAGGACCTGTTCGGGATCGGTTGACGGGCGCCAATAACGAGGATTTCAGCCGTCCTTCTTGGGACCGTAGATCACGCCCTTCCCGGTAAATCGCCGCAATGGGTTTTCCCGCGCCCATCGAATGGCGTCGTTCCCCGCCCATACGATCTTGTCCGTCTTTTCCCAGGCAACCTTCCGACGAGTTTGCGAATCGTAGGCCTCCAATTCCCAAGTGGCGATCTTCGGGAAGATACGCCACACGCGGTCACGAAAGGACCGTTGGGCTTTATTCGGGCTCGGGTAGTAAATTACGCCACATCCACCATCCGTAATCCATCGCGGCTCACCATCCGCCGTCAGGTTGTCTTGTGTCCATCCATGGCTGGAACGGATCAGATGGAGTTCGAGTTCCGGAGGGTTAGCGATTTTGAAAAGTCTGTGGATGCCCCCGGGCTTCAGGATAGGTCGCCATTTAGGGGGCGGCACAAAAACCCGAAGCAGCCAGCAATCTGCCGATTCGATGGATGGAAAGACTCGGAAATCAGTTTCCGAAGGGTGTTCATCTGCAGCGAACACCGCACTGGGATATTTCCTCAAAAGAAGCTCAGAAAACGCAGCTTCATCTGCAAGAGTAAAATAGAAATCGCGACCGCTGGACATGATCGTTCAGGCCGAAAATTAAGCAATACTGCACAAATAAAGAGTGTATTTCTTTTTCTTACATCAAACAAGTTTGGATGGTGCGGCTCGAAGACCTCACCATCCAGACTCCTTTCCGGCAATTGCTATTTTGGCGACCCAATCCAGCTATGGAGGTATGGCCGTAGTGATTCCCTTGCCCAGTCTTTGAAGTCTTCAATATCCATACCGGGGCGAAGTTTTGGAAGCGGGGCGACGACATCGCCAGGCTCGCTTTTGTCGCGCACTCCGTAAACCTGTTGGCGCTCCGGTGCGATCGGCGTCCTCCGGTCTTTGAGGGTGAGTCCTGTCAGTCCCCTCAATTTGGTCCCGTTCCTAATGTCCTCAAAGGTAAAATCGGGAAATGACGATCCTTTTATACCGGTATCCTTATGCTTCATATATTCCTCTTTCTCGCTCACTCCGTGTCTATGCTGAATCTTGTCTTGAAGGTCCAAGCGGTATTCGTCGAGAAGCTCAGGAAGAACCTCTTCAACAATAATCCTGTTTCCCTCTTTCGTTGTGGCATCACCGGGATGGGCATAAAGGGGCTTTGCCAATTCTTTCCGAATTTCCTCGCTTATCACAGGGAAGATCAGTGGCTCATTCTTCAGGACTTCGTTCAGCGGCCGACCATTGAGCTTTGGCATTTTAGCTGGCTCCGCCGGAAACTCGGTTTTCCGTGGCGGCTTTTCATCGTCCGGTTCTTGTGGCGGTACAGCTGGCGGCGGATCGGCAATATCGACACGCGGCAAACGGGTGCCGGGCCTTATCTGCCTGGCCATTTCACCGAGATCGCTCACTGCCCGTCTCATGGCCTCGCCGCCTTGTTCGATTTGCGCCCGATAACGCTCCTCCTGCACCTTTGTTATCAAGCCCGCAGCGGCAACGCCGGATAAAACCAAAACAGCGGCTTCTGGCAATAAAAACACTTCGGGTCCGGCGACCAGCGTCTCGTATTCTTGGCGCTTTGCTTTGCCTCGGGAGTCGTCCCGCAGTATGGCTTCCAGATCAGTCTGCACATTGGGCGCAATAGGACTGGTAGGCGACGGGGCCGGCTTCAACCCGGACGCCGGCGCATAATCGATATTGGTGCCACGAGCGCGAAGTTGGTCAGGGACAACGCCTGCAAGTTTGCGATTTTGAGCACCGACGAATTTTTGGTGGGTAGACGGGGCGGAGACCTGCTCCAATAAATCCGGTCGCCGGATCCGCCCAACCGGGAACTCCGAAATTACATTTGGCGGCAGCACCGGTTCACGTTGCTTGGCAACAAACCCTCGACCATCCCGGCCGCCGCCCAGCGCATCGCCAAGCGCTTTCGCCGTCGGGCCGTCCGGTTTCATGACGCCGTCGGGGGTGAGGCCGCGCGAGCGCTGGAAGCTTTTGAGCCCGTCGATCATGCGCGTGTCGGCGTATGGGTTGACGAACGCCTTTTCGTCGAAGTGTCCGAGTTGATGCAGCGCCTTCTTGGTGCGAAGGAAGTCGTCGCCGTCGACGCTGTAGTCCGCCCCGAAGGGGCCTTTCAGTCTGAAGGGATTGATCATGCGCCTGCTCCTGAGGTTCCGGTTATGAATTCACGGTGAACGTCGATGAGGAGGCGCCTGATCCCGCTCGGGAAATTCCGGAAGATGGGCCGGGGCCCTGGATGCCGGACACAAAATGGCCGCCTGCGAATCCCTTTCTACAGAGAAATAGGAATTTTGTCAATATTTATCTATTAATATCTTTATTTTCCTTTGCGCGCCGTTTTCCCTGCCGGAAACCGCACACTCCCGGCGCATAGCGGCAACAGCGGCGGACCGGCCGCGGCGGCCGGCCCGGCACGCGCCGCGGGCGGGGTGAAGGCTATGCTTGATTCCCGGAGACGGAACACCTAGCAATGGGTGTCAGGATACCGTAAGGCCCTTGCTTGAATACTGTGACGGGGTGCCTCATACGAAATCTTCGCCTCGTCGCCCGAGCCGCTACCATGGCTTGGACCCGGCGAACGCGAACCGGGGAAACTGTCCGCATGGGCAAGATTAAAAAGACGGAAGTCATCAAGGGGGTCTACTGGGTCGAAGTTCCGGAAGCGGAGCTGTTCCTGCTCTGCGGCTGTCCTGAGGACGCGACCAAGCACCTGATGCGCCTGCGTCTGATCGTGCCGACGCAGAAGGACGGTGTCACCTACCAGACCGGCCCCAACGCCATCCTGCTTTCCGACGTGGCCCTGCAGAACGGCAAGTTCTGTAACCTGGCCGAGTTCCCGGTGCTGCAGATGCTCTACCTGCAGGGCATGCTGGTGCCGGGCCATCCGAACAACACCGGCGTCAAGCCGATGCTGATCGGCGCCGAGGACCAGATCGAAGCGCAGATGCAGTACATCTACCGGGGCAACTACGGCCTGACCTCGGTCGACGAGATCGTCGCCGCCGGCGAGACCCGCGAACGCGCCGAGATGATCATGCGCATGAAGCTGAAGTTCGCCTTCGGCCGCATCCTGCCCACCGAGGAGCTGCTCGACCACCGGGTCGTCGGCACGGGCCCATTGGAAATCCGCAACGGCGTCACCATCGAGCGCCAGCGCTGCAACGTCTTCACCCTTTCCTACGGCGGCGAAACGATCACCATCGACCTCACCATCAAGCGCGGCCGCAACGACCGCTCGGCCTATCCGCTGGGCTTCCAGAGCGTGTCGCGCGACTATTTCTCGGTGGTGCATTCGGGCCAGGGCGACGGCTGGGACATCAATCGCCCCTGCATGGCCTCGATCCTGATCTACCAGGGCAAGATCTTCCTCATCGATGCCGGACCGAACATCGCCTACAGCCTCACGGCGCTCGGTATCGGCGTCAACGAGATCGAGGGCATCTTCCATACCCACTGCCACGACGACCACTTCGCCGGCATCACCAGCCTGCTGCGCACCGACCGGCGGATCAAATACTACGCCACGCCCTTGGTGCGCACGTCGGTGTTCCGGAAGCTTTCGGCGCTCTTGTCCATCGACGAAGGGCAGATCGCGCATTACTTCGACGTCCACGACCTGGAATTCGACACCTGGAACGACATCGGCGGGCTGGAAGTGCTGCCGATCCTGTCGCCGCATCCGGTGGAGACGTCTGCCTTCATCTTCCGCGCTTTCTGGGAGAGCCGCTACCTGACCTATGCGCACCTGGCGGACATCGCGTCGTTCAAGGTGATGGACAGCATGGTCACCGAGGACGACAGCGCGCCCGGCATGACCAAGGCCGACGTGGAAAGAGCCAAGAGCAGCTACCTGACGCCGGTGGACCTGAAGAAGATCGACATCGGCGGTGGCATGATCCATGGCGAGGTCGAGGACTTCAAGACCGACCAGTCTTCCAAGATCGTGCTGGCGCACCGCTCCGAAGCGCTCACGAACAAGCAAAAGGAAATCGGTTCCAGCGCGCCCTTCGGCGTCGTCGATTCCCTGGTCGCGGACACGTCCGGCAACCTGCGCCGCTTCGCCTTCGGCTTCCTGCACAACTATTTCCCGGACATGGACCGCCACTACCTGCGGACGCTCCTGAACAATCCGATCATCGAGTTCATGCCGGGCGAGATCATCCTCCGCAAAGGACAGGTCCCGGACGAGGTGTTCCTGGTTGTCACCGGCACGGTCGAGAAAATCCGCTCCGAAGACGACGTCTATAACGTCATCTCCGCCGGCGGCCTGGTCGGCGAGTACAACGGCATCCACGACCTACCGTCGCCGTCCGCTTACCGCACCGTCAACTTCGTCCGCGCGCTCCGCATCACCATGCCGGCCTACCGCGAGGTCATCAGACGCAATGGCCTCGGACACGTAATCGACCAGCGCGCCAAGAACCGGGAAATCCTGGAGCAGACCTGGCTGTTCGGTGAGTCCGTCTCGCCGCCGATCCAAAACCGCATTTCCGATGCCATGGTGCTGCACGAATTCGACGCCGGAGAGAACCTGGAGAACCTGCCGCCGAACGCCATGTTCGTGGTCGACAGCGGCAAGGTGGAGCAGTTCCGCGACGACGAGTCCATCGGCACCGTCTGCGAGCGCAACTTCTTCGGCGAGGAACAGGTGCTGTTCGGCATCCCTGGCGTATTCGGCTACAAAACACTGGAGCCCTGCCGCATCTACGAGATCCCGGGCGACCGCATCGTCGATGTGCCGATCGTCATGTGGAAGATGCTGGAAGCGCACGAGCTTCGCGGCGCCAGCTAGGCGCGCTTCCCCACAAGCCCTTAGGGGTGGGGTGCAGGGCCACACCCTGCTATCATCGGTAGCGCGACTTTTCTGCAACCCCGAGACACCGGCGTGGCTGACCGAACACCGACCCTGCAGGCCCGCGGCTTGACCAAGACCTACGCGACCGGCGACGTGACGGTCACGGCGCTGGGCGGTGTCGATATCGAGCTTTTCGCCGGCGAACTGGTGGTGCTGTTGGGACCCAGCGGCAGCGGCAAGTCGACGCTCCTCAATATTCTCGGCGGCCTCGACCGGCCGAGCCAGGGCTCGGTCATGTTCCAGGGCCGCGACCTGGCCGCCATGGACGATGCCGGACTGACGGCGTACAGACGCGATCACGTCGGTTTCGTGTTCCAGTTCTACAACCTGGTCGCCAGCCTGACCGCGGCGGAGAACGTCGAGCTGGTGACCGAGATCGCCGCCCAGCCGATGGCCGCCGGCGACGCCCTCGACCTGGTCGGGCTGGATGCGCGCAAGCACCACTTCCCGGCCGAGCTTTCCGGCGGCGAGCAGCAGCGCGTCGCCATTGCCCGCGCCATCGCCAAACGCCCCGACATCCTGATGTGCGACGAGCCCACCGGCGCGCTCGATTCCAAAACCGGCACTTTGGTCCTCGACGCCATCGACCGCACCAACCGCGAACTCGGCACCACCACGGCGGTCATCACCCATAACGCCGCCATCGCCGACATGGCCGACCGGGTGATTATCATCGGCGACGGGCGCATCCAGGACGTGCGAACCGTCACCCTGCGCAAGCCGCCTGCGGAAATTTCGTGGTGACGCCATGCTGAGCGCGCTCGACCGCAAGATGCTGCGCGACCTCCGCTCCATGTGGGCGCAGGCGCTGGCCATCGCGCTGGTGCTGGCGGCGGGAATCGCCATGTACGTGATGAGCGAGGGCATGCTGCGCTCGCTGATCGACACCCGCGCCGCCTATTACGACCGCTACGGCTTCGCGGAGATCTTCGCGCCCCTGAAACGCGCGCCCAATACGCTGGCCCGGCGGCTGGAAGCGGTACCCGGGCTCCGCTTCGCCGAAACCCGGATCAAGAAGCTGGTCACCCTCGACATGCCGGCACTGGCGGAACCGGTACAGGGCCATGTGCTCTCCTACCCGGTTGGCGGCCAGCCGAGGCTCAACCGGCTGCACCTCGCCGAGGGTCGCTGGCCGGCACCCGGCCGCAACGACGAGGTTTTGGTCAGTGACGCTTTTGCGGAGGCGCATGAACTCGACTGGAAGGCCGGTGACACCGTCACCGCCGTCCTTAACGGGCGCAAGCGCGCGCTCCGGGTGGTCGGCCTGGTGCTGTCGGCGGAGTTCATCTACGCCATCCAGCCGGGCGCCATGATCCCCGACAACCGCCGCTACGGTATCCTGTGGATGAGCCGCGCCGCCCTGGAGGCCGCCTTCGACATGAAAGCCGCCTTCAACGATGTCGTCGCCTCGGTCGATCCCGGCACCGACCCGGCAGCGGTCATCGACGCCATCGACCGGATCCTCGAGCCCTACGGCGGCACCGGCGCCTATGAGCGCGAACACCAGGTGTCCGACTGGTACGTCTCGGGCGAGATCAATCAACTCCGCAACATGGCCAACATCGTTCCGCCGATCTTCCTGGCGGTGGCGGCGTTCCTGCTGAACGTGGTGTTGACCCGCTGGATCGACACCCAGCGTGAAGAGATCGGGCTGTTGAAGGCCTTCGGCTATACTACCTGGGACGTGGCCGCGCATTACCTGAAACTGGTAGCGATCATCGCGCTCGGCGGCACCTTGCTCGGCTTTGCGGGCGGTATCTGGCTGGGCCGCGGCCTGGCCATGCTCTATCAGGAGTTCTTCCGCTTTCCGTTCCTCTACTTTCATTTCACCGGCTCGGTGTTCCTGATCTCCGGCGGTGTCGGGCTGGCGGCGGCGCTCATGGGGACCATTGGCGCGGTCAGGCGCGCCGCACTGTTGGCGCCCGCCACCGCCATGGCGCCGCCGCCGCCGACCCGCTATGCGCGCTCACGTCTGGAAGGTTGGTTCCGGCGCTTGAGCCAGCCCAGCCGCATGATCGCGCGCCATCTTGTGCGCTGGCCGGCACGCACCGGGCTGACGGTTCTCGGCAACGCCGCCGCCGTGGCGGTACTGATCGGGTCCATGTTCTTCATCGACGCCATGGAGACCCTGATCGACATCAGTTTCCATCGCGCCGAACGTCAGGACGTCACCGTCACCTTCACCGACGCAAAGGGCCCCGCCGCGCTGGATGCGGTCCGCGCCATGCCGGGCGTGCTGGCGGCGGAGCCGTTCCGGTCCGTCGCCGCCCGACTCACCTTCCAGGGCCGCGAGGAGCGCGAGGGCATAAGCGGCCTCATCCCGGGTTCCAGACTTAACGCGGTTCTCGATTCCGACTTCCAGCCTGTCTCGGTACCGGACACCGGCTTGGTATTGTCGAGCAAATTGGCCGAAAAGCTTGGGGCCGGGATCGGCGACGTGGTGATCGCGCGGGTGACGGAGGGCCGACGCCCAGTGCTGGAACTGCCGGTGGTGCAGATTTCCGAAACGCTGCTCGGCAGCCCGGCGTTCATGGATTTTCGCCACCTTGGCCGATTGATGCGGGAACAGGGCTGGATGAGCGGCGCCCGCGTGCACCTGGATGCCGCCCGGTCCGAAGCCTTCTTCCGCCGCCTGAAGGATACGCCCGCCGTCGCCGGCGTGGCGGTCAAGTCGGCGACGCTGAAGAGTTTCCGCGACACCATGCAGGAAAACCTGTTCATCACCATCTTCTTCAATATCGGCTTCGCCGCGATCATCGCCTTGGGCGTGCTCTACAACGCGGCGCGCATTTCGCTCTCCGAACGCGCTCGCGAACTGGCCTCCATGCGGGTGCTCGGCTTCACCAAGGGCGAGGTCGCCTACATCCTTCTGGGTGAAATGGCGATCGTCACCCTGGTGGCGCTACCGCTCGGCTGTTTGCTCGGTTACGGGCTCGCCTGGGCCTGGACGGTGTCGCTCGATACCGACCTCTACCGGGTGCCGCTGGTGGTCAGCCCGCGCACCTACGGTTGGGCCGTGGCGACGGTGCTCACGTCGGCGGCCTTGTCGGGCCTGGCGGTGGCGCGCCGGCTGGGCCGGCTCGATATGGTGAAAGCGCTGAAAACCCGCGAATAATCTGGGATACTGTAATCATGACCATAGAACGATCACGAGTTTCCGGCCGGACCTTGTTTTGGGGCGTGTTGGCGCTGGGCCTCGCGGCCGCCGTCGGCTGGTCGTTCATGCCTCAGCCGGTGGCAGTCGATGTGGCCACTATCGAGGTCGGTGGCATGACCGTCAACGTCGAGAGCGAGGGCCGCACAAGGGTCAAGGACATGTACGTCATTTCGGCACCCGTGGCCGGCCGGCTGATGCGCATCGACGCCGAGGCCGGCGACGAGGTGCTCGCCGGCGTGACCCGGCTCGCGGTCATCAAACCCGCCGACCCGACCATCCTGGACCGGCGCACTCGCGCCGAGGCCGAGGCCAGCGCCCAGGCCGCCGACGACGCGCTAACTTTGGCCAAGGCCGATGTCGACCGCGCCAAGGCGGAGCTCTCGTTCACGCGCTCCGAATTCGGCCGTGCCGAAAAGTTGAGCAAGAACGGCAATATTTCGGCCCGCGACCTGGACTTGGCGAAGCTCGAGGTGGCGACCAAGCAGGCGCATCTCAGGAGCGTCGAGGCCCAGGCACAAGTCCGCCAGCACGAGTTGGAAACGGCGCGCGCCCGGCTGCTGACGTCACGCGGCAACGGTGTGGGCTGGGAGTGCTGCGTCGATGTCACGGCGCCCGCCGACGGCCGCGTGCTGCGCGTCCTGCACAAGAGCGAGGGCGTCGTCGCCGCCGGGACGCCGCTGATCAAGATCGGCAATCCAGGTCGGCTTGAGGTAGTCGTCGATCTCTTGACCACCGATGCCGCCAAGGTGCGCGAAGGTGCCGAGGTGACCATCAAGAATTGGGGCGGACCCGCACTCAAGGGGCGGCTCAGCCGAATCGAGCCCTTCGGCTACACCAAGACGTCGGTGCTGGGGATCGACGAGCAGCGCGTCGACGTAATCATCGATTTCGCCGACCCGGAAACGCTGCCCAAAGCGCTCGGGCACGGCTTCCGGGTCGAGGTGGAAATCGTCGAATGGCGGGCAAACAAGGTCTTGAAGGCCCCCATGTCGGCGCTGTTCCGCATGAGCGACGATTGGGCCGCCTATGTGGACGACGCCGGCACGGCGCGGCTGACGCCGCTTCGCATCGGCCACCAGAACGGCCGCGAGGCGGAGGTGCTGTCGGGACTGAAGGCCGGTGACAAAGTCGTGCTGCATCCCTCCGACAACATCCAGGACGGCGGCGCACTGGCGGTTCGCGACAACTGATCGGCAACGAGCGGTATTCAAAGGAAAAGAACGAAAACCGGTATTGACATATTTGCGAATCTCTGTATCTTCGCAAATACTGAATAAAAACATTTTGCTGTCCCCGCGCCTAGGTGCGGCGAAACAAGGAAGGGTTTTATTGTCATGAGCGAGACCAAGATTACCGACCTGCCGGGGATCGGCGGGAAGACCGCCGAAGCGCTGAGCGAAGCCGGCTTCAAGACGGTCGAAGACATCTCGGCGTCGACGCCGGAAGCCATCGGCGCGGTCAAGGGCTTCGGCCCGGCGCGCGCGCAGAAACTGATCGACGACGCCAAGGCCATGGCGCCCGCCGCCGAGGCCCCGGCCGAAGAAGCCAAGGCCGACACCGTGGTGACGCCGATGCCGGCGCCGAAGAAAAAAGCCTCCGGTCGCAAGGTCGCCTGGGCGGCGGCCGCCGCCGTGGCCGCCGTCGCCATCGGCATCGGTTACGTCTACAAGGACGACGTCGCGGAAGTGGCCGACGTCGACGGCCTGCTCGACACCTTGAAGGGCCCGATCCTGCCGCTGCACCAGCTGACGGCGACCGCCACCGACACCGCCGCCTCGACCGAGAGCATGGCCGTCGAAACGGTGAAAACCGAAACCGCGCCGGCGGCGCTTGCCACCGCGACGGAAACCGCCGAAGCGCCGAAGCCGGCGGCCGAAACCGGCACCGGCGGCGACACGATGGCTGCAGCCGCCATGCAGCGCCCGGAACCGCAGAGCCCCGCCGCCAAGGCGATGGAAGCGCAGCGCCGCCAGTTCACCGGTTACATGGACCAGTTGCGCGACCAGACCCGCCAACAACAACAAGCCTGGCGTGAACGCCACGACGCCGACATGACCGCCCGCAAGGAAGCCGCCGAAAAGCAGATGGCGGCCCACAAGGCGGCTGCCGAACAGCGGATGGCCGCCCACAAGCAGGCGGCCGAGCAGCAGATGGCCATGCACAAGGAAGCCGCCGAAAAACACATGGCGTTCTTGCGCCAGGACATGGACGCTCGCCGCAAGGGCATGGACGCCTTCCGCAAGGACATGGAAGCCCGTATGGAAGCGCAGCGCGAAACGCCGCTGGCCGTCGTGGCGGCCCCCCGGCCCGCGCCCCGGTTGGTTAGACCCAAATTCAAATGCAAACCTTGGTCCCCACCCGCCATCCCCCCCCCCAACGCTTTTTACAAGAACCA
>JAYPEK010000003.1:0-86755 GCA_038125725.1 Rhodospirillaceae bacterium | reverse complement strand
ACCCCCGCTCCCCGCTCGGGCAGGCCCGCCTCCCGCACGCACCGCTAACCCCGAAGGCCCGCGCCCCGCAAAACGCCGCTGGCCGTCGTGCCGGCACCGGTGCCGGCGCCCGTTTGGGATCGTCCCTATGGCCATGGCAACGGTTGGACCCAAGGCGACGTCGCCGGCTCCTTCGGTTTTTCCATGAACCAGAGCTATCGCGGCTACGGAGCGGGCTACCCGGCCTACGGCTACGCCCCCTACCCCTACGCCTACGTTCCGCAACCGGCCCCGCAGGCCGCCGGCGACGCGGAGAAGGCCGGCAGCTAACCGCCGCCTGCACTTTCCACACAAACGACCAAGCCGCGCCGGCGCTCCCGGCGCGGCTTTTTCTTTGCCACCCCCGGAACTTTGCTATTGAGCTCAGCAGCATTGGGTTCCACCCTGCCCAGCCAACTGAAAGCCACGCCAAGGGACCAACAGCGATGTCGAATGAGAACCGCCCCGTCGTACCCCGCCGCAGCTTCATTTTCGCCCCCGGCCTGCGACCGGAAATGTATCCGAAAGCGCTGGCTTCCGGCGCCGACATCGTTTGCGTCGAGCTTGAGGATGGCATCGCCCCCAAAGACAAGGACACGGCCCGCCGAAACGCCATGGCGTTGTTCGCGGAGCCGCAGGCCGATGATGGGGTGGAGCGGATTGTCCGCATCAACTGCCTGCGCGAGGCTTTCGGGCTTGCCGACGTGCAGGCGGTACTGGCGACCGATACGCCGCCGCCGGCACTGATGCTGCCCAAGGTGCGAACGGCCGACGAGGTCGCCTGGCTCGACGACCTGTTGATGGAACGCGGTCACGCCACACGGTTGCACATCATCATCGAGACCAACGCCGGTCTCGAAGCCGTCCATGATATCGCCCGCGCTAGTTCGCGTATCGATGCCCTGTTCTTCGGCGGCGTCGACATGGCGGCGGAACTGCGCTGCCAGAATGCCTGGGAGCCCTTGCTGTATGCCCGCTCACGCGTGGTTCATGCGGCGGCGAGCATCGGGGTCGACGCCATCGACGTCCCGTTTCTCGACCTGGATGATCCGGAAGGCATGGAACGCGAAGCGAGGCTTGCCCGCGACCTCGGGTTTAGTGGAAAGGGATCGATCCATCCCAAGCAGATCGGCATTCTCAACCGCGTCTTCACCCCGGCCCCGGAACGGGTCGCTTACGCGAATCGCGTGATCGCCGCCTTCGAAGAGGCCGACACGGGCCTCGTCGTTGTCGATGGCAAGCTCATTGAGAAGCCGGTCTTGAGGGAAATGCACCGCGTCTTGACGATTTCCGAGCGCGTAAGCGCCAACGCGTCATGACCGATCAACAGATGTTGCCGTCGGCTCCATCGTCGCCGCAGAAAATCTCGTAGATGGAGCCCAGCAGCTTCTTGGTTTTCTCGTCCGCCAGCGAATAGAAGATCATCTGACCTTCGCGTCGGGTCTGGACCAAACCGTCCTTGCGCAGAAGCGCAAGTTGCTGCGACATGGCCTGGTCACGCAGGCCCAATCGCTGCGCCAGTTCTCCGACCTTGGTTTCTCCGTCCGCCAACTGGCAGAGGATCAGAAGCCGGTTTTTACTGGAAAGCACCTTCATCAGGTCGCTGGCGGATTCGGCCCGCGCCTGCATTTTTTCGACGTCCATGTCTTCTATGTTCATACTTATGAACATACGAAACAAACGTCGGAAAGTCAAGCTTTCCCGGCCCCTTAAGGGCCGGTTTCGAGCCGATCAAATGTACAAGTTGATGTCGGATTCCAGGGCTTCGCCCATGTAAGTGGCGGCGCCGCCGATCTCGATACCGTCGATCATATCGTCCTGCGACCATTCGAACAGATCCATGGTCATCTGACAGCCGACCATCTTGATATCTCCCTCAAGCGCGAGCTCGCGGAGTTCCTCGATGGAAGCGACGCCCTTCTTCTTGATCAGATTCTTCATCATCTTGGTGCAGGCGGCATCGACGCCGGGAATGGCCGAGACCAGATTCGGCATTTGCATGTGCATGCCCATCATCGGCATTTCCATGGCCGGGTTGCCGAGAGTGGAAATCTGCAGGTGGCTCAGGTCTTTCTTCAAGAGCTGCAAGCCATAGAAGGTGAAGAACATGGTCACGTCCACATCCATCGCGGCGCCGGTGGTGCCCAAAATGAACGGCGGATAGGCCCAGTCGAGGGTGCCTTTGGTGACAATGATGGTCATCTTCTTGGCGTTCTGGCCGTCATCAGCGGACATGGCGCATTCTCCTCATCCTTGTTTCAATCGGACCGGCAGCCTGCCGATACAATCCGCGCATCGTGCGATCCGGCAACATTTTATAAATAGCGAATATGAAAATTGAAAGATAATTTTTGATCCACCCCCTCGGGCCGCACGATATGGCAATTCGAGTGAAATTTTGTTTCTTTTTGATTCAAGGCATTAGGGATTTTCCGACAACTTTTTTCGATTTTCCCAAAAAAACCTGTTGACTATTATCTTCATAATTCTGTATATATGTATCTACGCAATCAATGAGTTCAATCGAATGGAATGAGTGCGTACGGTCAGATCAGGCCGTCGGTCCAAGACAAGAATTCAAGGACCGGTAGAGTTTTTCAGGGGGGTCGCGTGACCCTCGGAACGCGGGATTAGCCCACACTCCGGTGTTCTCATTGAAGGCAGTGGGTCGATTGAGGAGATCTTGAAATGAAAACGTTTATTAAAACTCTCTTGGTTACCGGTGTTATTGCGACCGCCAGCGTTGCCGCGACTTCGGCCAATGCCTGGTGGGGTGGCCCTTGGGGCGGCGGTCCCTGGAACGGCAACGGCTGGGGCGACGGCAACTTCTCCATGAACTTCTCCGGCCGCGGCAACGGCTCCGGCTACGGCTACGGCAACCCGTACTATGGCGGTTACCCCTACGGCGGCTACGGCGCCCCCTACGGCTATGGCGCCCCGGTTGCTCCCTACGGCTACGGCTACGGCGCCCCGGCTCCGTACCCCTACCCGGGCATGCCGGCTCCGGCCGCTCCGAAGGCGGAGACCAAGTAAGGAATTACGGGAACATCCTCCCTGGGACCCTAACGGGTCCAATTTCCGGCGGCGTCGTGGTGAATTTTACCACGGCGCCGTTTTCTTTTTCCGACCGTCAGCCCTCGACGCCGTAACGCTGCATTTGGCGCCACAGCGTGGTGCGGTCGATCCCCAGCATCTTAGCCGCCTGCGTGCGGTTGCCGCCGGAAGCCCGCAACGCCTCTCCGATACGACGCGCCTGTTCTTCTTCGTCGTCGCCGTCGCGCGTAGCGGTGCCAGCATTTCCACCGAACGAGAGCGCATATTCGCGCACCGTCTGCGGCAAGCTTTCCGGCCGCACGGTATTGTTGACGGCACAGACCACCGCGTGCTCGACGGCGTTCTCCATCTCACGCACGTTGCCGGGCCAGGAATAATCCATCATCAGCCGCATGGCTTCCGGCGAGCAGTCGATATTATCGGGATAGCCGCGCTCGACCAGGTTGGTGCAGAGATACTTGAGCATCAGCGGGATATCCTGCGGGCGCTCGCGCAAGGGCGGGATGATCATCGGAATCACCGCCAGGCGGTAGTAAAGATCGGCACGGAACTGACCGGCATCGACCATGGTTTTCAGGTCTCGGTTGGTAGCGCTGATGACCCGCACGTCGACCTCCACCGACTTGTCAGAGCCGACCGGCTCGAAGCGCTGTTCCTGCACCGCCTTCAGAAGCTTCGCCTGCAGGTGCAGGGGAATCTCGCCGACCTCGTCGAGCAGCAAGGTACCGCCGTTGGCCGCCTGGAAGCGGCCCGCCCGATCGCCAGTGGCCCCGGTGAAAGCGCCTTTCACGTGGCCAAACAGTTCCGATTCCATCAGTTGTTCGGGGATGGCGGCGCAGTTGACTTCGACCAGGGGTTTGCTGCGGCGCGGGCTGTTGGCGTGGATCATTCGCGCGATGTGGGTCTTACCGGTGCCCGACTCGCCCTGCAAAAGCACAAACGCCGACGACGGCGCCACCTGCTCAACGCGCGACAGGATTTCCAGCATCCGGGGATCGGAGGAAACCAGTTCGTTTCTGACCTCGGAAACCTTCTGGCGGCGGCCGCGCTTGGCCTCCTCGTTCTGTACGACGACCAGGCGCAGTTGCTCGCCGTCACCCAGGCACTCGAGCCACTTGGTGTGAATGCGCAAGTCGCTGTGCGAGCCGCACTCCGCCGCCGGCAGGCGAAAGCTCAGCATGCCGACCGCATCGGCGACGCCATAGCGCTCGGCCTCGCCTTGGCGAGTCTCGATGGCACTGAGCAGATTGACCGGCCCGAATTCCGCCAGCGATTGCACCGGCGGCGTGCCCGACCAGCCCAGCAGTTTGTCCGGATTGCGGCTGCGGCAGCGGATCGTTCCATCCTGGCTGGCGATCATCACGACCCCATCGACGAAAGGATCGATCGTTACCAGGATGTCATCGAAATCCTGTAGATGTTGCATATTCCCTCCCTGAACGAAAAATATTGTTGCATGACTGCAAGTGTTGCGCAACAGTTAGGGGCCTGGGGAAACCTTCAAAAACCAATAGATAACAAAGGTTTAGGGTTCATCGGGCGGCCACCCCAGTGGTCGTTGTGTTGCAGGGAGCGACGTGCCAAGAATTTAATCGTTTAGAATCAGCATCTTAGATGTTGGCACGCCGGTTGCTATTACCGCAAGTGTCGGCGGGACAAACCCGCCGAGTTGACGAGCAGGGAGAGTGAGATGGCGGAGTTATTTTCTGACGATTGGATGCAGGGCTTCATGGCCGCTTGGAACGGCGAGCCGGAGCTCTCCGACGCGTTGGCGAAAATCGGTTTCAAATCGACCATCGGATACGGCTTCCAGGCCGACGACCAGCCCAAGGGCGTAATCGTCATCGTCGACGGCAAGGCGAACCATGCCGGCGCCTATAACGGCGAAGCGCTCGACTGGGACCTGCGCGCGACGCCGGAAAACTGGGCCGCCTGGATGAAGAAACCGCCGGGCATGATGGGGCTCGGGATGGCCTACACATCCGGCAAACTGAAGTTCAAGACCGGCGATTATGCCGGCATGGTCAAGGACCCGCGCATGGCCGGGCCGTTCATCAAGAGCTTCTCCGTCATGGGGAGGGTCTGAATCATGCGGTTGGCCAGTACCTGCCTCGCCTGCGCGTTCGGGCTCGCCGTCGTCGGCTCTGTCGCCGTCGCGCCGGCCGCCGCCCAGGACTATCAAACGATCACCATCGCCAAGACCAGCGTCAACGCCGCGGCGTCCATCGGCGGCAAGGTCGTCCCCTTCAAGGAGGTCACCCTGTCGGCGCAAATTCCCGGGCAGATCCTGTTCGTCGGCGGCGGCGAGGGCGACGAAAAAACCCAGGGCGAACTGCTGGTCCGCATCGATGACGACGACCTGCAGGCGCAGCGGCGCGCCGCACTGGCCGAATACAACCACGCCGAAGCGACGCTCCGCAACGCCCAGGTCCAGTATAACCGCGAGATGTGGTCGCCCTCGATCAACAACCTCAATCGCTCGAACGGCATGGGCATGCCGATGCTGTTCGACCAGATGTTCACCCGCAACTTCGGCAGCATGTTCGGCAACAGCAATGGCAGCCCCTGGGTCGACCGCTACGCCGATCTGTCGAACCGCTATTCCAACCTGAACCAGGCGCAGTCGCGGCTGATGAGTTCGCGCGCCCAGATCGAGCTTTTAGATGCCAAGTTGCGCGACGCCATGACCATGGCGCCCTTCGACGGCGTCATCGTCGAGAAACTGGTGGAACCCGGCGATACGGTCCAGCCCGGCCAACCGCTGATCAAGTTCGCCCACACCAAGTACCTGCGCATCCAGGCCGAAGTGCCGGTGCGTCTGGTCGGCGGCCTGAGCGTCGGCATGATCGTGCCGGCGCAACTGGACGTGCACAGCGAACAGATCAAGGCGCGGGTGGCGCGCATCTATCCGATGGCGGACTCGTCGCGCCACACCGTCACCGTCAAGTTCGACCTGCCGCTCGGCGTCGCCGGCGGCCCCGGCATGTACGCCGAGGTCAAGGTACCCGACACCGGCGCCAGCCGCGAAGCACAAATCGTGGTGCCGAAATCCGCCATCATCTGGCGCGGCAGCCTGCCCGGCATCTTCGTCATGAAGGGCGGCAAGCCGTCGCTGCGCCTGGTGCGTCTCGGCCAGGCCACCGGTAACGATCATATCTCGATCCTGGCCGGCGCCCATGTCGGTGACGAAGTGCTGGTCAACCCACCGGCGGCAGGCGCCAGGCCGCGTCCGGCACAGCAGTAACGGGGCGCATCTGACCAATGGCAAACGATATCGCCCCGCAAGCGCAAGACGCGCCGCAGACACCCGCTACCGAGCATCACAACCTGGGTCTTGCCGGACGTATGGCGCGGATGTTCATCCATTCGCCGCTGTCGCCGCTGTTGCTGGCGGCAAGCCTGGCGGTCGGCATCCTCGGCCTCCTGTTCACGCCACGCCAGGAGGACCCGCAGATATCGGTTCCCATGGTCGATGTGTTCTTCACCTACCACGGCGCGTCGTCGCAGCAGGTCGCCAGCCTGGCGACCGATCCACTGGAGCGGATGATGAGCGAGATCCCGGGGGTCAAGCACGTCTACTCCGCCTCGCAACGCGGCCAGGGCATGGTCACGGTGCAGTTCGAAGTCGGCGAGAAGATGGAGCCCTCGCTGGTCAAGCTCTACGACAAGCTGATGTCCAACATGGACAAGATTCCGCCCGGCGTATCGCAGCCGCTGGTCAAGCCGAAGGGCGTCGACGACGTGCCGGTGGTGACGCTGACGCTGTGGACCGAGGAACTGGACGACGCAGTGCTGCGTCAGGTCGCCTTCGACGTGCTGCAGCGCCTGAAGGAAGTGCCGAAGACTAGCCAAAGCTTCATTGTCGGCGGCCGCGCCGAAGAGATCCGCGTCGAGATCCTGCCCGAGCGGCTCTCGGGCTATGCCATCAGCGCCGGTCAGATTGCCAAGACCATCTCGGCGGCCAACTCGGAACGCGAGATGGGCTACGTGGAGACCGGCGGCGCCGCCTTCAAGCTCAAGTCCGGCTCGTTCCTGGAAACCGCCGACGACGTGAAGCGCCTGATGGTCGGCACCCGAAACGGCGTGCCGGTCTACGTCAGCGACATCGCCCGGGTCTCGTTCCAGCCCGCCAGCGCCGACGAGATCGTCCAGTATTACCGCGGCCCCTCGCACGACACCGTCACCGATGGCCAGGCACCGGACCTGCACGGCGCGCCAGCCGTCACGATCGCGGTGGCCAAGAAACCCTCCACCAACGGCGTCACCGTCGCGGAAGGCGTGCTGCAACAGATCGAGCGGCTCAAGGGTCACGTCATTCCTGACAACATCCACGTCGCCGTCACCCGCAACTACGGCGAGACCGCCAACGACAAGGTCAACGAACTGCTGATCAAGCTGTTCGTGGCCACCGGCGCGGTGACGCTGCTGATCTGGTTGTTCCTCGGCTACAAGCCGGCCGTGGTGGTTCTGATCGTCATTCCGGTGGTGATCCTGGCGACCGTGTTTTCGGCCTGGCTTCTGGGCTACACCATCGATCGCGTGTCGTTGTTCGCGCTGATCTTCTCCATCGGCATTCTGGTCGACGACGCCATCGTGGTGATCGAGAACATCTACCGGCGCTGGCTGATGAAGGGCGAGATCGAGACCGAGACTTCCGTCGAAGCGGTGCGCGAGGTCGGCAACCCGACCATCCTCGCCACCTTCACGGTGATCGCGGCGCTGCTGCCGATGGGCTTCGTCTCGGGCATGATGGGCCCCTACATGCGCCCGATCCCGGTGCTGGGATCGGTGGCCATGCTGTTCTCGCTGTTTGCCGCGTTCATCTTCACACCCTGGCTGGCGATGCGCATCCGCCCCAACCTGGCGCAACTCAAGAAGGCGCAGGACAAGGAGCACGCCCAGAGCGAGCGCCTGGAAGGTTTCTTTCGGCGCATCCTGACGCCGCTGATCGACAACCGGGCCAAGGGCCGCACCTTCAAGCTGGCACTCTATGCGGTGCTGTTCGGCACATTCGTGCTGTTCTACACCACCTCGGTGACGGTGAAGATGCTGCCGTTGGACAACAAACCGGAGTTCAATGTCGTCATCAACATGGCCGACGGCACGGCATTGCCGGTGACCGCCAACGTCGCCCAGGCGCTGACCGAGGAACTTCTGACCATCGACGAGGTCACCGCCGTTCAGACCTACGTCGGCACCGCCTCGCCGTTCAACTTCAACGGTCTGGTGCGCCACACCTACCTGCGCCAGCAGCCCTGGTTCGGCGACATCCAGGTGCAGCTCCTGCACAAGAACGACCGCGCGCGCTCCAGCCACGAGATCGCCGACGCGGCGCGCATCGCCTTGAAGCCCATCGCCGACAAGCTCGGCGCCAAGATCCAGGTGGTGGAAATGCCGCCGGGCCCGCCGGTGCTGCAGACCATGGTTGCCGAGATTTACGGCCCCGACCGCGCCACCCGGGTCAAAGTCGCCGAAGACCTGACCAAGATATTCGAACAGGCCAACAACGTCGTCGATGTCGACAACTTCCTGCAGGACCCCTATCCGATTTGGGAGTTCGCCATCGACCGCGAGAAGGCCGTGCGCCACGGCGTCTCCGCTGACACCATCAACAAGCAGCTCGAGATGGCCATGGGCGGCTACAAGCTTGGCGACATCAAGGCCGGGCACGTGCTGGAGCCGCGCTACATCGTGCTGCAGTTGCCGCTTTCGGTGCGCGCCCAGTTCGCCCGCATCGGCGAGTTGCCGATCCCGTCGGCGGGCGGCCAATTGATTCCGCTGGCGGAACTCGGCCGCTTCAAGCGTGCGACGCAAGACCCGATCCTCTACCACAAGGACCTGCGCCCGGTTGAGTACGTCACCGGCGAGGTGACCGGGCGCCTGGGCGCGCCGGTCTACGGCATGTTCGCCGTCGAGGACCTGCTCGAGGACTACACCACGCCGGACGGGGTCAAGCTGACTGGTTACTACCTGGGCCCGCCCACCGATAGCTTCACCTCGGCCTTCGAATGGACCGGCGAATGGACTGTCACCTACGAGACCTTCCGCGACATGGGCCTCGCCTTCGGCGCCGCGCTGATCCTGATCTACATGCTGGTGGTATGGGAGTTCGGCAACTTCCGTCTGCCCGGCATCATCATGGCGCCGATCCCACTGACCCTGATCGGCATCATCCCCGGCCACTGGCTGTTCAGCGCGCCGTTCACCGCGACATCGATGATCGGCTTCATCGCGCTCGCCGGCATCATCGTGCGCAACTCAATCCTTTTGGTCGATTTCACCAAGCACGCGGTGGCCGAGGGCCTCGAGGTGCGCGAGGCGGTGATCCAGTCATGCCGTACCCGGACGCGGCCGATCATCATCACAGCGTTGGCGCTGGTCGCCGGTTCCAGCGTCATCCTCACCGACCCGATCTTCCAGGGCATGGCGATCTCGCTGCTGTTCGGCGCCATCATCTCGACGCTGCTGACCCTGGTGGTCATTCCGCTGGGCTGCGTGCGCGCCCAGGCCTGCTTCTGCGCCGAAGACATCGCCGCCGGCCGCGCCGAAGCGATGAACGCCCCCGACCAGGCGCTGCGCGCGGAGCCGGCGCGGGCGCCGAAGAACCGCGTCGGCAAGGTGCTCTACATGGCGGTGATGATGATCCCGGCGATGACGGTGTTCGTCTGGCACTGGATCAGCGCCATCTTGACGAGCCTCGGCCGGCTTTTGATGAGGCCGTTCAAGTCCGAAAAGCTGGCGATGGTCGGCTACGCGCTCCGTGCGCTGCCCTATTTTGTCTGGCTGTTCGTGCGCGAGACCGTCAAGAACCTGGTGAAGCTCCCCGAGCCACAAGCGGCCCCTCCGGCAGCCCAGTCGGCGCCGAAGCCTGAGCCTGAACCTGAGCCTGAGCCCGAACCTGAGCCGGAGCCGAAACCAGAACCTGAGCCCGAGCCCGAGCCGGAGCCGGAACCAGAGCCCGAACCTGAACCGGCGCCTGCACCGGTAGCGCAGCCGAAACGCGCGGCCGTCGCGAAGAAGGCACCCGTGCAGAAGGCTCCGGCGAAGAAAGCTCCGGCACCGAAGGCCCGGCGCGCCATCCAAGCAAAACCGAAGCCAGCACCGAAAGCCAAACCCAAGGCCGCGCCGAAGCCGAAGGCGGCAGGCACGCCCAAGCCGAAGGCCCAAGCGGCCGCGAAGCCGGCGGCGAGCGCCAAGCGCAAGCGGCGCGGTATCCGTCTCAAGGGCCGACTGCCGGGAGGAACGGAATGATGTTCAGCAACCCGACCCAACGCACCGCCGTTTCCGCGGTCTCTCTCACCGCGCTGGCCCTGGCGCTCGGCCTCGCCGCCACCGCCGCCCAGGCACAGGCCCCCATGCCGGACCCGCCCATCGGCCCTTACAAGCCGCTGCTGTTCGGCCGCGCGCTGGATACGGCGCCGCCGGCCGGAAGCATGGGCACCCTGCCGCCGCTCGGCTATTCACCGGGCGTCGTGCCGCCCAAGGTGATCAGTAGCCCGAAGATGGGAGGCAGCGACCAGTCGGCCCCGGCCACGAAAACGCCCGCCGAAATGCTTCCGGCCACGGCTCCACCGGCTGCATCCGCCGAAGCCAAGCCGCCGCAAGTCCCGCCACAGGGAGCGCCCGGCCAGTTCCCGCCGCTGGGCGCTGAAAGCCAGCCAGCCGCAGGCGCGCGCCCGCAGATGCCATTCCCCATGCCGCAAGGCTTCCCGCCGATGCCGTTCGGCGGGCAACCGCAGGCACCGCAGCAGGCACAAGAACAGCCGAAGGGCGATACACCGCCACCGCCGCCAGGTAATCAACAGGCGCGGCCGCAAACGCCGTTCCCCATGCCGCAAGGTTTCCCGCCGATGCCGTTCGGTGGCCAGGGGCAGCCGCAAGGCCAACCCCAAGTGCAACCTGGGGCGCAACCCCAGACGCAACCGGAAGCACAGCCAGGAGAGCAGCAACAAGCGGCCCGCCCGCCGATGCCGTTCCCCATGCCGCAGGGCTTCCCGCCAATGCCGTTCGGCGGCCAGGCACCCGGCCAATCGTCGGATCGGGCCTCGGATCAAGCGAGCGCCCCTCAACAGCCGCCGAACCCGTCGCCCTGGCAGGCGCCGGCACCCCAGGCCGAACGCTACCCGGAACCGCCGCAAGGCACGGCGCAAGCCCCACGGCCGCAAGCACCCCAGCCCTATCCCTATCCGGCCTACAGCGGCTACAACCCCTACGCCCAGCCGGCGCAACCCTATCCCTATCCGCAGCCGGGCTACGGTTACGGATATCCGGGCGCGGCGCCTTATGGCTATGGTGGCGGCTACGGCGGCCAGCCGAGTTGGCCGGCACCCGGAGGACGCTGATGCGCATCTGGCTCCCCATGGCGATGGCCGCCTTGATGGGAATGACCGCCGCGACGGCGGCCGCCGGCAATCCCTGGCGCGCGCCCGCCGAACCGGAAGCCTCGGGCCCGCAATTCCCGCCGCTGGAAAGCGAAACCCGCGGCAATGCCCAATCACCCTCGCCCGCGACCAATGGCGCGCCGCAGCCGATGTATCCGCCGGCCTCCAACGGTGCCCTGGCGCCGGTTCCGTCAGCACCATCACCCTACGGCCAACAGCCGCCCGGCTATGGCGCCTATCCCGGCTATCCGAATTACCCGGGCGGCGCCTATCCCTATTCCTCGCCCACCCCCTACGGCCAGCCTTACGGCGACCCCGTGCTGCGCGACAGCCTGTTCCGGTCCGGCGGCTGGGGCTTTTTCCCGGGAGGTTGGTGATGGTGATCAGATTTTCCAGTTTGGATCGACAGATCCAATTCCCATCGGGTTCCCCCTCGCCCCGATGTGAGATCCAATCGCGAGGGAACAATCAAGGAGACGAGTAATGAACCGATTCTTGAAAGTAGCGGCGATTGCCGGCGTCCTGGGTCTCGCCGCCGTTTCTACGACCCCCGCCAACGCCTGGTGGGGCGGCCCCGGCTGGGGTGGTCCCTGGAGCGGTTGGGGCCCCTTCAATGGTGATGGCACCGGGTCTGGTGACTTCTCCATGAACTTCTCCGGCCGTGGCAACGGCTACGGCAATGGCTATGGCTACCCGGGTGGCTACGGCTACGGCCCCTACGGCGGCTATGGTGCTCCGTACGGCTACGGCGCTCCCTATGGCTATGGCGCGCCCTATGGCTACGGCGCTCCCTATGGCTACGGCGCTCCGATGCCGCCGGCCTATCCGGCCCCGGCCCCGGCCCAGCCGAAGCAGTAAGACGACGAGGAAAGGTGCCGTCCCGCCCCGGGTTGCACCTTCCCTACCCTATTCATTCCGCCCCTCGGACTCTGGAGGTTGAAGTCAAATGGACATCCGTAAAATCGCCCTGGCGGGCCTTCTCGCCCTGCCCTTCGGCGCGGCTCAGGCCGTCGCCGAAACTCCCGCATTCTCAGCCGACCTCACGCAGACCGACCCCCGGGGCGGCGCCCGCACCGGCCAGGTCCACGTGGCCGGCAACAAGATGCGGCTCGAATTCCGCATGGGTCCCGGCAGCATGGTGCAGATCGTCGACGCCGGCGCCAATACCGTGACCATGGTAAATGCCAATCAGCAGAGCTACATCGTCCATGAAGGCGGGGCGAAGCAGATGCTTCCCGGCATCGGCGCCACGGACCCCTGCGGCCCGCAGCCGGACGTCAAATGCGAAAAGACCGGCACCGAGAAATTCGGCGACCAGAAGGCCGAAACCTGGAGCGTGGAACCGAAGGGCGCGCCGTTCACCGTCAAGGTCTGGTGGGATCCGAAGCGCAAGATCGGCCTGCGCCAGGAGTATTCCGACGGCCGCGTCGCCACCGCCACCAAGATCGACGACACCAAGATTCAGGGTCGTGACGTGGAGCTTTGGGAAACCTCGTACCTGACGCCCATGGGCAGCGCCGCGCGCGGACAAATCGTGTTCGACAAGCAACTCGGCTTCGCCACTTCGGAACGGCAGCCGGGCGGCATGATGTACCACTACCGCAACATCCGCACCGTCGACCCGAAGGCCGAATGGTTCCAGGTGCCGAAGGGCTTCAAGAAGATCGTGCCGCCGACGGCGGAGGAAATGCAACAGCAGATGCAGGAACGCATGCAAGCCATGCAAGAGCAGATGCAGCAGCGCATGGAAATGCAGAAGCAGCGCTACGAAGAGATGCAGGAGCACATGCAGCGCCAGGCGGAAGCGCGCCAGGAAATGCAACAACGCATGCAGGAACTCATGCAGGAGCAGCGCGCTGAGCGCCAGAAGGCGATGGAAGAGATGCGCGAACGTATGCGTCAGCACATGCAGGAAGGCCAGATGGGAAGCCAGACCGAAGGCGGGACCAAGAAATGATCGTCGTCGTCGGCAACCTGAAAGGCGGCACGGGCAAGAGCACCGCGGTTTTCAACCTGGCGCTCTGGCACGCCCACAACGTCGGTGACGGTGCCGTCTGCGATCTGGACCCCCAGGCCACGCTCCGCGATGCCATCGAAGTGCGCGAGGAAGAAGAATTCGAACCGCGCCTCGATCTCAAGGCCGAGCTTCCGTCCCGCAAGACCGGCTCGATACTAGTCGACGTCGGCATGTGGGACACGCCGGCCATGCGCGCCGCGCTCCGGCGCGCCGACCGGGTGCTGATCCCGGTGGCACCGAGCCAGGCGGACGTCTGGTCGACGCAGCGCTTCCTGGACATCGTCGCCGATGCCACCAAGGGCAAGAAGACGCCCGAACTGCTGGCCTTCATCTCGCGCGCCGATACCCATCCGGGATCGCGCGAAAACGAAGAGGCGGCGGAAGCACTGACCTCGATCCCGGGGCTCAAGCTGTTGAAGTCGCGCCTGTCGCAGCGCATCGCCTTCCGCCGATCCTTCAGCGAAGGCCTGGCGGTGTTCGAACTGGAACCCAGCGGCAAAGCGGCTGCGGAACTGAACGCGCTGGCGCGCGAGGTCTTCCGCTAAACCGCGGGAAGGAAGGATCAGCATGGCATTTCGATGGATCTTCAATAATCTCATCCTGGTGTTCCTGATCGCCGTCCTGGCGTTCGGGTACATGTTCCGCGATGAAATCGGCACCCGCCTGGCCGGCCTGGCCGAAGCCACCGGCTACGATGCCGTCGCCCAATGGCTGGCGCCCGATGCATCCGAGGCCTCACCGCCGAAAGCAGCGGCCGTCCCGGAAGCGAAACCCGAACCGCAGCCGGCACAGGCAGTGCCGGCCAAGGCGCCGGAACCGGTGCGCAGCGACCCGGCCCAAACGGCGGCCCAGATGCCCGCCCAGATGGCCTCTCAGATGATGTCCCAAATGCCCGCAATGACGGCGCGCCCGGCACCGATGGGACCTTGCACCGGTGCCCGTCCGGATGCCAAGACCTTGACCGCCTGGGCGGCGGCGCGGGGTCTTTACTGGAGCGGCGATCTGGCCGGCGCGGCGGAAGCCTACGACCAGTTGATCAAGGACAATCCCGACATTCCCGACCTGCCGGGAGAACTGGCCAACATCCACTTCGGCCAGGGGCGCATCGACCAGGCGGCGGGTCTCTACCTTGAGGCCGGGCTGCGCCTGCTCAACGGGCCGGAGCCAGGGTGCGCCGGGCGGGTCATCGGCATCCTGATGCCCATCGACAAGGAAAAGGCCGACTACCTGGCCAAACGCATGCAACCCGCCGGGCCGCGCAACCAATAAGCGCCGGCTGGGTCAAATCAAAGGGGCCGACCAACAGGCCATCAACAGGGGAACTTCGAGGAGACCGTCCATGAACCTGCTTCGCAACATTCTGTCGCTGATCGGTATCGTCGCCATCGTTGCCGGCATCGGCGCCTACGCCAAACTGGCGCCGATGCTCTCGGCATTTCGCGGTTTCGATGACAAGGCCGTCGCCACCTATTCGGAAATGTTCACGCAATTGGCCCAGACCGGCAATCCGGCGGAAGCCACCGTGTGGAAGGTGCTGGCCAAGGAAGACCAGTCGTTCGAGGACATCGACCAGACCATCAAGGTCGTCGCCAACGAGCACAACATCAAGAACGTGGGCGAACTGCCGCTGTGGCTGCAGGTCGAGCAGATGACCGGCGAGAAACAGCGGGTCGCCAAGATTTACATGTTCTGCAACCCGCTGACGGCATTCAAGATGATGGATTACTCGGATGCCTATTCCGCCTACCTGCCGTGCCGTATCAGCGTCGTCGAGGACAAGAAAAACCCGGGCCGGTATTGGATTTATACCCTCAACATGGACATGATGATCCATGGCGGCACGCCGTTGCCTGCCGATCTGCGCGAGGAAGCGCTGCAGGTGAAGATGATCATGCAGGACGTCTTGAAACGCGCCGCGGAAGGTGATTTCTAGGCACGCATCGGCGGCGGCCGGAAGACCGCATCCCGTACCAAGATTGACGACCGGACGGGACAACAAGGAGAAAACGAATGAACGTCAACCCAACCGGCGCCCGACTGCCCTCGCAACTCAAGACCCTGGCCACCCACCTGGAAGTGGAAAGCCGGTCCATGGTCGAGCTGCTGCCGACCTTTTCCAAGCTCGACAAGATCCTGATGGGGCTGGGGCTTTTGGCGGGCAACGATTCGCTGACCACGCGGGTGCCCTGGTGGCCGCTGATCAGCGTGCTCGGCACCTATTCGTCGGGCAAGTCGACGTTCATCAACGACTACCTGGGTGAAAGCCTGCAGGCCACCGGCAACCAGGCGGTGGACGAGATGTTCACCGTCATCTGCTACGGCATGGCCGACCACGCCCGCGTGCTGCCGGGCATGGCCCTGGACGCCGACCCGCGCTTCCCGTTCTACCGCATGAGCGAGAAGATCGAGGACGTGGCCGCCGGCGAAGGCAAGTTGATCGGCTCGTTCCTGCATCTCAAAACCTGCGGAAATGAAAAGATCAAAGGCAAGATCCTGGTCGATTCCCCCGGCTTCGACGCCGACGACCAGCGCCGCTCGACGCTGCGCGTCACCGATCACATCATTGACCTTTCGGACCTGGTGCTGGTCATGTTCGACGCCCGCCACCCGGAACCGGGCACCATGCAGGACACGCTCAAGCACTTGGTGGAAGACACCGTCAATCGGCCCGATTCATCCAAGTTCCTCTACATCCTCAACCAGATCGACACCACCGCGCGCGAGGACAACCCGGAAGACGTAGTCTCCGCCTGGCAGCGCGGCGTCGCCGGCGCCGGGCTGACGGCCGGACGCTTCTACACCATCTTCAGCGAAAGCGCCGCCAACTCGATCGAGAACGGCGCGATCAAGGAACGCCTGACCATCAAGCGTGACAAGGACCTAGCGGAAATCTACGGCCGCATCGAGGACGTGGAGATTGAACGCGACTACCGCATCGTCGGCGTGCTGGAAGCCACCGCCAACGAGGTCGAGCGCGAAATCATCCCGGCCCTGCAAGCCGCGCTCGGCCGCTGGCGCCGCACCGTCATGTTCGGCGACGCCATCGTGTTCGCGGTGCTGGCGGGGCTCGGCGTACTGCTGGCTCGCACCGCCGACGTTTCCGCCGAAAGCCTCCTCGGCTGGCTCAACGATCCGGTCACGCTGGGCTTCAGCGCCATCGGCATCGGCGTCGTGTTCCTGGCGGGACACTTCTGGGTGCGCGCGCTGGCGGCAACCATGGTCGCCAGAAAGCTGCCGACCGAAATTGGCCAGTTCGGCCTTAACCTGAAAGCCGCCTTCGAGAAGAACACGCGCTTCTTCCGCAACGTCTTCCGCTCCAATCCCGTTGGCTGGGGCAAACGCGCGCGCAACCGCCTGCAAGATATCCGCGCCGAAGCCGCGACCCAGTTCCAGCGCCTCAACGACCGCTTCACCGACCCCGCCGGCCGCGCCCGCGCCGAGGCGGAACTAGCAGCGGCCGAGGCACAGGCAGCGGTGCCGGCCCCCACCGAAACCACGCCCGCGGATACCAAACCGGCCGAAGACAAGACCACCACCGCCTGACGACGAGGAACAGACATCATGGAATGGCTCGACAAAATTCCGCTCAGCATGCTCATCGTCATTTCGATCCTGATGCTGCTGGCGCCGTTCACACCGGAGCCGCATCTTTGGGAGAAGTACAAGATGCTGCGCGCCGGCACCCTGACCCGGCCGATCGACATCTTCGATGTCTTCTGGCACCTGCTGCCCACGATCATCCTGATCGCCAAACTGCTGCGAACGTACCGCTAACGGGGTTTTCGCGACGCCCGGCCCAGCACCAGGGCCGGAATGAAGGCGATGGCGAAGGCGAAGCAAATCTGGAAAAAGGCGTCCTGGAACCCGAGTGAACGGGCCTGGGCGTAAATCACCTGGCCGAGATAGTTCAAGGCACCTGAATGCAGTGCCGCATCCGGGATACCGCCTGACGACAGCAGTTCCGAGATTTTATCCAGCACCTGCAAGCTCTGGGTGTTGTCGGATGTCTGGGTGGCCGTCAGCAGATCGGCATGGCGCGCCGTCTGCATCTCGATGGAGACGGCGGTCAGGTTGACCCCGAAGGCTCCGCCCATCTGGCGGATGAAGTTATAGGTTCCCGCCCCCTGGTTGAGCTTGTCGGGGGGCACCGAGCCCATCGCCACCTTGCCCATGTTGGGCATCACCATGCCGAGCGCGCCGCGGCTCAGCATGGCGAATGCGGCGATGGTCCAGTAGGAGGTGTTGACGTCGGCGCCGGATAGCAGATAGGCGGCGAGCGAAAACACGATGCAACCGGCCATGATCGGAAAATGCGACGGCAATTGATCGGCCAGCCGCCCGGATAACGGGATCAGCGTCACCAGCACCATGCCCGCCGGGATCAGCACCAAGCCCGACTTGGTCGGCGTGAAGCCCTGCACGGTCTGCACGAACACCGGAATGGCGTAGTTGGTGGCGAAGTTTCCGGCGCCGAAGGCAAAGGCGATGAACATGGCGGACGTGAACCTGACGTCGGCGAATAGGCTGACGTCCAGGAGCGGGTTCTCCGAATGCAGTTGCGTGTAGACGAAAATCATTGCGGAAACCGCACCGATGGCGAACACCGTCACCGTTCGGTCCGACGTCCAGCCCCAGCGCTGGCCGTTGCCGATGGCGCTCATGATGCACATCAACGCGATAGCGACCAGGATATAGCCGGACCAGTTGAATGCCGGCAGCCGCCAGGAAAACTTCTTCGCCGGCATGAACGCGAGCCCCATAAAGAAAGCCAGCCCGACCAACGGCAGCGGCACGATGAAGATATCGCGCCAGGTCAGCGCGTCGATGGCCAGCCCGCCGACAAAGGGTCCGAAGCTGGGCGCCAGGGTGACGCCCATGCCGTAGACGCCGACCGCCATGCCTCGGCGTTCGGCTGGGAACACGGCCACCACGGTGGCCAGCACCAATGGCTGGATCAGCCCGGCGGAGAACCCCTGCATGATGCGGCCGAGGATCAGGGTCTCGATATTGGGCGCGGACGCGCAGACCACGGCGCCGACGCAGAAGTTCGCCAACGCGAAACAAAAGGTGATGCGCTGGCCGAAGGCCTTGACCATCCAGGCATTGAGAAGCTGGCTGGCGACCATGGTGGTGAGGAATGCCGTCGCCGCCCATTGCGCCAGATCCTGGCCAACGCCGAAAGCGCCCATGACGCTGGGAATGGCGACGTTGACCATGGTCGCCGACAGCACCATGGACATCGATCCCATGAGCCCGCCGACGGTGACGAACCAACGGTAGGCGGGGCCGTAGCGCCGAAACTGTTCGGCGATGGCCGGATTGTCGCTAACCACCCGTCCTGTCCGCTTGGGCGTCCTGGGGGCCGACCGTCGCGCGGCTGGTGGCGATCTTGATCTCCACCATCATGCCGGGACGCAGGCGCCCCTGGCGCTGGGCAATGGCGATGCGGATCGGCAGGCGCTGGGTGATCTTGGTGAAGTTGCCGCTCGGGTTGGGGCTCGGCAGCAGCGCGAAGGCGCTGGTCGCGGTGTTGCCGATCTTCTCGACTTTCCCCGTGAAGCTCTCGTCCGGATAGGCGTCGACGGTGACCAGCACCTCTTGGCCGACAACCAGGCGGCGTACCTCGGTCTCCTTGACATTGGCTTCGATCCAGATCAGGTTGGGATCGTGCACCAGCATCAGGCGCTGGCCGGGGCTGACGTATTCGCCGATCTCGACGAAGGTGCGATCGACGACACCTTTCACCGGGCTCTTGATGGTGCGGTCTTCCAGATCGAGGCGCTGGCGGCCGATTTTCGCGGCGATTTCCGCCTCGCGCTTGCCCAATACGGCAAGCTCGCCGGCCAGTACGTCCAGTTGCGCGCGTTCGGCTTCCGCTTCCTTAACCTGGGCTTCCGCCCCTTGCAGGTTGGCCACCGCGATCGAGTGCTCACGCTCGATCCGCTGCAGTTGCGTTTCCGACTGGTCGAGTTGGCGACGGGACGCCACCTTCTGCTCATAGAGCCGGCGCGTCCGTTCCAGGTCACGCTTGGCCAGGTCCAGTTGCGGCTTCAGGCTAGACACCGTCACCCGCGCCGCGGCCAGCGCCGAGCGTTCCGACTGCAGGTGGCTGTCGGTCTGCTTGCGAACCAGTTCCTGTTCCGCGCGCAGCCGTTCCTTCTCGGCGCCCACCGCTTCCAACTGCGCCGTCAGTTCGTCGAGCACCAGCTTGGCGTCGCGGTCGTCGAGAACGACCAGCGTCGTACCGGTGTCGACCATCTCGCCCTCGGATGCCGCAACGCGGGTCACCCATCCGGCCGAGCGGCTGGAGACAGTGACCATGTCGGCGCGGATACGGGCGTCTTCTTCGTGCAGGTAAGCCAGGCGTTCCTGAAACTCCTGGTATCCGAAGATGCCGCCGACCAAAAGGACGGCGGCAAGGGCCATCAATGTCGGCGGTGGGCGCCGGCGGTGCGTGCCGACCGGCGCTTCACCGCCACCGGTACTGCCATCGGCCTCGGCCGATTTCTCCATGGCTTGATTTCCTCCCTAAGCGTGCGCCGAAAATACTTGGCGCCCCGTTGGCAGATATTGTCTCCCGAGCCGGCATGCATTGCAACGCGGCTTCGACGTGGCGGGCATTCGGCTCAACCGCCGATGGTCTCGCGCAACCGATAGGCGCGCTGCTGGTTCTTGGAGACGATGCCGACGGCGACGGTCTGGCCCAGGTCTTCGTAAACGGAAAGCGCGCCGTCGAAACACTGGATCGCTTCCGTGAGATGCGCCTTCGATTGGGTTCGCTTGGCGAGCGCGAAGACCGCCGAGCCCAGGCTGTTGGATACCTGCGCCCACGGCAGCGGCTGGCGGACACGGTCGCGCGCCTCCAGCACCTCGCGGTAAATCTCCGCCGCCGCTTCCAGTTCCTTGGTGCCGGTGTGAATCGCGCCGGCAGTCATCAACGCCGTGCCCTTGGCCGACATCGTCTCGACCCAGCGCGCGGCATCTTTTTCACGGGTGAAGACCTTGAGCGCCGCATCGTAGGCGGCAGACGCCCGGTCGCAATCGTCGACCGCAAGTTCGGCCCGGCCGCGCGTCAGAAAGGCATTGCCGAGGCTGAGGTAGTCCAGCCCCCATTCACGCGGATACTTGGCGGGCTCGAGCGCGCTGGCGACGGCCTCGAAGGAATCGAGGGCTTCCTCGAACATGTCGGCGTCGTTGGTGCGCGACGACAACTCCATAAGGGCGACGCCAAGCCGGATCTTCAATTCCGCCATGACCAATGGTGCCAGTTCGTTTGGCCCCTCTTCGACGCTTTCTCGAAGGCGGCAACGGCGGCAGTGAGGATCGCATCACGATGCTGGGCGCGCCAAACGGCTGCCGCCACGACGCCCAACGCGGTGAAGATCGAGCCGATCTGCTCGGCATCGACCTTGTCAGGCAGCACGTCGAGCAGCTTCATGCTCTGTTCGGCGGCACCGGTTAGGTGCGGAAGCAGCGCATCACGCCGGTCCGGTTTCAGCGGCAGCGCCACCGCCAGAACCGCCGCATAGATCAGGTTCGCCAGCTCCGAGCCGAAATTGTGCGGCACGAGCAGGGTATCACCGACACCGAGGGCTTCGGCATGGCCCTCCGCCGGCGGCTTCAGCGCCACCAGCCGCAGCCTGAGCCCACCGCGCAGCACCTCGCCGTAGATCAGCAGATCGGCCTTTTGCGCTTCCAGCACCGCCCGCGCCTCGGTCTGGAACGGTATCAGCTTGGCCAGATTGGCGCGGTCGCCGGGCGACGGCAGCTCGCGCTCGAACGGCCGCACGTCCAGCATTTTCGCCGCCTTCAGGGTCTCGAGCAGCCGGTTGGTGAAGCCGTCATCGCGGTCGTTCTTGAAGCTCGGCATCAAGACCACCACGTCCTCATCGGTCTTATCCATGTCGGCGAACGAAGGCAGTGATTCGTCTGGCGAGGAGGCGGAGGCCGCAACGGGTGGGGTATCCGATGGCGTATCTTCGGAAACCTCGGCGGGCGGGCCGTTGGCACTCGATTGTCCGTCCGCCTCTGGTTTCGGTTTGGATGTTGGTTCGGAACGAGACGCCGCTGCAGTCTTGCCGCGGCTCTTGCCTTTCGGCGGGGAAGAGCTTCCCAGGAACAGCTCGATCAACTTCGTCAACCAAGACATGGGGGCATTCCTTGCGGCGGGGCGGTGCAACTTCCGGAAATTTTGCGGTCCGGCGATTTTCCCGTCAAGCCGTGACGGCGGCCGGCAAAGGGCCCAACAAGCCTACTTGCTCAGTTGGTAGAGACCGCGCGCTATCTCTCCCTCCAGCGGGAACGACAGCATGCCCATGACCGAGTAGCCGAGCAGCCAGGGCATCGCATAGAACCGGATCATGAAGAAGAACCAGGCCACGAACAGCGGCACCATGATCGGAATCAGGAAGCTCGGCGTGACCGGCCGGAACAGCCGGAGAATGGGGTTGGTCACCCGCACGAAAAACCGCATGAAGAAGAAGGTGCTGTCCTCGGGCAGAAAGAAGTTCATGGCCGAGCGCCCGATCAGGGTCCACATGATCATGCCCATCACATAGTCCAGGGCGATCACCCAAAGCGGCAGAACCGCACTCATATCGTCCATGAAACCGCTCTCTTAATCTGGTTTTTCGAGGATTTTCTTATGGCAGCCGGCGGTTCCGAAATCAACGGAGCGAGGCTGAATACCGAACGCGCGACGGCAAAAAAAGGGGCGAAAAAAAGGGGGCGGGAAACCCGCCCCCTTGGTTTCGCATGTATCGCGATCAGTGGTCCTTGGCGAGGATTTCGTCGCCGGACGGGACACGCACTTCGTCGACCATCCGCTGGGTTTCCTCGTCGGGAGCCGGGGTCGCCAGCGACACCACCACCATGGCGACGAAGCTGGCCGCGGCACCGACGATGCCGAAGCGGAGGTGGTCGATACCGAACCAGAGGTCCATGCCACCCCAACGCACCATATAGAGGTACCAGGTACCGACGCCGAACCCGACGATCATACCTGCAACGGCACCCGCCGTATTGGCACGTTTCCACCAGACGCCCAACACCAGCGGGAAGAACAGTCCCGACATGGCGAAGTCGAACGCCCAGGCGACGGCACCGAGGATACCGGTAAGCCGCAAGCTGGCGATGAACGCGCCGGCTGCACCGATGGCGATCAGCAGCACCCGGGCGACGATCAAGCGGTGCTTGGTGTCGGCGTTCGGGTCGATGATCTTATAGTACAGATCGTGGCTGAGCGCGTTGGCGATGGCGAGCAGCAGGCCGTCCGCCGTTGACATGGCAGCCGCCATGCCGCCGGCCGCGACCAGACCCGAGATCACATACGGCAGACCGGCAATTTCCGGAGTCGCCAGCACGACGATATCGGCGCGCATAAAGAACTCGTTCAATTGCAGGATACCGTCCCCGCTGAAGTCCTGGATAAAGAGCATCTTCACGCTCATCCAGTTCTGTACCCAGGCAAGGTTCGACACCTCCGCGAAGGACTTGCCGATGATAGCCGTCGGCAGGTTGGGATCGAGGAGCTGCAGCTTGGTCAGGGTCGCCAGCGCCGGCGCCGTGAAGTACAGCAGGAAGATGAAGAACAGCGAGTAGCCGACGGAGCGACGCGCTTCACGCACGCTGGGCGTGGTGAAATAGCGCATCAGGATGTGCGGCAGAGACGCCGTGCCCATCATCATGCAAGCCGCCAGGGTGACGAACTTCCAGCTGTCCATTCCGCCCTGCGGATCGAAGTGCGGCACCTTGAGGGTCGCCACGCCGCCGAACGGCGCCTTGCCCGCCGCCGCCTGGCCGAGCCCGACCAGCGGTTCCAGTTCTTGGATTCGATGCACCGCGTCGCCGTAGCTGAAGTGCGGAATGAGGCCGAAGCCCTGCTTGTTCGACATCCAGATAACCGGCACAACGTAGGCGATGATCAGCACGATGTACTGGGCCACCTGGGTCCAGGTCACCGCTCGCATGCCGCCGAGCATGGAGCACAGCAGGATGCCGAGAAGGCCGATCCACACACCGACTTCGAACGGGATGTGCAGCGCGCGGGCGGCGATAGTGCCGGTGGCGTTGATCTGCGCCGTCACATAAGTGAAGGACGCAACCACCAGAACGACGACCGCACATAGACGCGCCAGGTTGCCGCCGTAACGGGTACCGATGAAGTCGGGCACCGTATAGCAGCCGAACTTGCGCAGGTACGGCGCCATCAGCGAGTTGACCAGCACGTAACCGCCGGTCCAGCCCACGATGAAGCCAAGGTAGCCGTAGCCGCCGAAGTAGATACCGCCGGCCAACGCCACGAACGATGCGCCGGACATCCAGTCCGCCGCCGTCGCCATGCCGTTGTAGAGCGCCGGAACTTCGCGTCCCGCCACATAATAGGCATCGACCTGCATGGTTCGTGACAGCCAGCCGATGGCGGCGTAAATCACGATCGTGAAGGCGACGAACAGAATGCCGATGGTATCGGCGCCGACGCCCATTTGCTCCAGGATCGCCATCAACACGACGAAGACCAGGAACCCGCCGGTGTACATGCCGTACACGCGGCCGAGATTCTCGATAAAGCTTCCTTTAATCATCTCTCTCGCCTCCGTTATCGATGCTCGGACAAGCCGGCTTCTTCATCGATCTGATCCTGGCGCCAGTTTTGGAACCAGATCAGAACCACGAAGACGATCAAGGACCCCTGAACCGGGAAGTAGTACCCGAGCGGGAAGCCCAAGAACGAATACTCATTTAGCGCCTTGGCGTTCCAAGGCAGAATGAAAGCGAAAACGAACCAGATGATGAGAACGAGGTACGTCAGGTTGCGCGTCCTCGTCCAGTGACGTTGTCTTGTACTTTCGGTAGCATCAGCCATCGTGAAATGTCCCCACCTTTTTTCCCTATTTATACGAAGAAGAAGTGCGCTTTGGCTTATCGATTTGAGGTAAATGTATAGTACCATTTGTTTTTTTGCGCAACAGGAGCAACTATAAAGGCCATGGGCAGTCGCCGGCACGGATCGAGCCCATCGAAATAAATCATTTCTTTTTAATGTATTAGTTCAAACTGGGAATCCACATGAACACGCCGACTACCATACTAGATTCCGTGCGCCAGGCCTTCGCTTCGGTGTTCAAAAAGCGCAAAACCCGAATCATTGATTCGCTGCCAACACTCGAGGACTTCACCGCCACCCGCGCCGCCTTCATCGCGCAGAAGACCCTCTACGGCTACACCAAGACCCGCATGGGCACCAGTTTCCCGGAAATGTTCCGCGACCCGATGATCATCCATTCCGTCAACATCGCGAAGATGCACCATTTCGCCGAATGCCTTTCGGATCTCTGCGTGTTCGTCACCGGCCAAATCTTGGCCGGCGAAGGGATCTCCGATTCGACCCGCCGCGCCCTGGCGCTCAGGCTCTACGATCTCGGTCTCGAGGCAAACCTCGAACACACGGTCGAGGAGTTCGATCCGGCCGACGCCCGCAAGCGGTTCGAACAACGCGTCAATTTCGTCGACTGGTCCGGCGCCTTCGACATCCGCGATATCTTCACCCATTCGCAGCAGTCGCTCATCCGCTGGGCACCGATCGCCGACGAATTGAAGGCCTTCGACCGCGAAATCGTGGAAAACTCAGTGCGGTTCGCCTGGATCGAGGTGCGCCAGCAGTTCGACAAATTGCTGCGTCTGGAAGCGACCCGCAGCGATATCGCGAAGGCCGATCTCCTCAGCCCAGCACCGGCACCCCCAGCAGGTTGTTGATTCCGTCCACGTGCTCGAAAGCCCAGCGCAATCGCTGACGCCGGGGCTCGTTGATCTCGGCCGGCGCCAGCTTGTTGCCGTGTGGCATGCCGCGGGCGATGTCGCGCAATTGCTGCGACAGGATTTCCTCGACGAAGATGCGGTGCGCCTCGATCAGGTTGTCCACCACCTTGCCGTTACTGTCGGTGCGTGCCGATTCCAGCCGCGCCGGCGTGGCGCGCTCCGCACTATGGTTCTGGATCGCGAGGATCCGCGCTGCCGAGAAGATCGGCATCAGCCCGAGCCGCTTGGCGTCGAGCCGGCCGTCGTCGAGCTTGAAGCGACCGAACATGCCGACCGCCGATGAAACCTCACAGGCGTTCGATCGCAGCGCTTGCAGGAACGGCCGTACCGTCGCCGCCACCTCAAGGGCATCGCGCCGAACACCCTCGCCCATTTCCAGATCTCCGTGCACGGCACAGGAATCGAAAAAGATATCGCAATTGAGCACGTCCTCGGGGCGTGAGCGGCCGATCCATTGACCGACAGTCTCGCGCCAATGCGCAATATCCATACGCCATTCCGGGTTCTTGGCCATGACGCCACCGTCGCAATAGCGCACACCGGCGCCGTCCAGCATGTCGGCGACGCGCCCCCCCAGTTCGGCGAACCACTTGTCCTCCGGCCCGCCGGGCGCACCTTCGGCGAAGACGATGGCGTTATCCTGGTCCATGGACAACAGGCTCTCGCCGCGGCCGCCCGAGCCCAACACCAGCATGGCATACGGGACCGGCGGCGCGCCCAGGCCGTCTTTTTCCATGGCGCTTTCCGCCAGTTCACAGGCGCGCCGCGTCAGCGCGCGCAGCTCGCGCGACACCACCGACGCGATCAGCCGCGCGTCGATGTCCTCATCCGACAACCCGGCGACGGTGCGCGTCAGCCCCGACCAGACACGCCCGAGATCGGAGGCGTTCTTCGCGTGATCGATATCTTCGCCCAGGTTGACCGCGTCGTCGGAACGCTGCGTCAGGAGATCACGCGCCGAAAGCGCACCGACAAGGTTGCCGGCGCCGTCGACCACGCCCAGGTGCCGGAACGAATGCACGGTCATCAGTGAAATGGCGCGGTAGAGGAACTCCTCCGTGTCGATGGTCACCAGCGGGCGCTGGGCGAACTCGCCGACCGGGCGCTCCAGCACTCCTGCGCCGTGCTTTTCGACGGTGCGCAGCACGTCGCGTTCGGTGAAGATGCCGTGCCCGGTATCGTCGGCGCCTTTCGCAAGGAACAGGGAACTGACGCGGCTATCGACCATCGCCTTCACCGCCTCGGCGACGCTAGCGGCGGCGTCGATCAGCATCGGCGGTTTGGCCATGACGTCGCCGACCCGGTGCTGGAACGGGAAGCTGTCGATGCGGGCAAAATCGCGGGCGTCAGCACCGGCAACCCGCTCGCCGGAGACCACCGCGTGCCAACCGGCGCGCGCCTCTTCCTCGACGCGGCGCGTCAGACTGAGCGAGGCGCGCTCCGCCTGGGCCAGTGTCCGAATATTCTTGGCCGCCAGCTTGGGGATCATCTTGGCGAAAACCTTGGCCGTGGCGACGGCATCGCCGAGTGCCGTGTGGCGGTCCTCGATCTCGACGCCGAGCCACTCGGCTAGGGTGTCGAGCGACGTATTGGGCAGGTTCGGCGCGACGATTTCGCTCAGGTGCCGGACGCAAAGCGAGCGGTGCGGCTGCCAGTCACGCCCGACGCGCTCGTACTCGGCGCGGATGACGGCCAGGTCGAAGCCGATGGAAAAGCCCAGGATCACCCGTGCGCCGATCCATTCGTCGAGCTTCGGCAGAACCGCGGCGGCCGCCTCGGCGCCGGCCACATCGGCATCCGAGATGCCGTGAATGGCCCGCGAGACCTCCGGGATCGGCTGGCCCGGGTTGACGTAGCTGTCGAAGGTGAGGTCGGGACGCAAATCGGTGCCGTCCATGGCGATGGCGCCGACCTGGATGATGCGGTCCTTGGCCGTATCCAGGCCGGTGGTTTCGGTGTCCAGCACCACGGCCCGGAGCGACGTCAGCGGCACCGCGCCAAGCCCCGCCCTTTTCGTATCACGCGCCATGACGTCTCCCCTATTCGGTCTTCATCACAACAAGGCCCGCGCCGTAATATAGGCGCCCAGCACCAACAGGCTCACGAACAGTACCCGCCGGAACGCGGTTTGTGAAATGCGCCGGCGCACCCAAAGCCCGCCCCACATGCCGACGAAGGCCGGCACCAGCCCGGCTAGCGACGCCGCGCCCAGTTCCATCGGCAAAAGGTTCTCCGCTCCCATCGCCACACCGAGCGCCAGCGCCGACACCGAAAACAGGATGCCCATGGCTTGGATCATTTCGTCTCTCGGCAGGTGCAGAGACTGAAAATAGGGAACGCCCGGGAAAACCGAAGAGCCCGTCATCCCGGTGATGGCGCCGTTGATTGCACCGACCAGAGGAGACAGCCAACGCTCGCCCGCCGTCACGTCGGGGATGTTCGGGGTCAGCAGGCCGTAGAGCGCATAGAGAAACGTCACCGCCCCCAACAGCGCCGACAGCGATTGGGTGTCGGCGACATGCAACAGCTTGGCGCCGAACCAGATGGCGACGGCGGTCAGCGTCAGCAACAGCCAGAACCGGCGCAGAAGCTTCAGGAAGGCGCCGCCGGCGACGCCCTGCCAGACGTTGGTGGTGAAGCTGGGGACGATCATCAGCACCATGGCGCCCTTGAGTCCGAACACGACCGTGAGCAAACCCAGCGACACCGTCGGCAACCCCAGCCCGACGACGCCCTTTACCGCGCCGGCGAGCAGGAAGATCAAGGCAATCACCGCGAGCGCGCCCGGCTGCCAGGGATCAATTTCCATGTCTCCCGCCCCCTTTTCTTCTCTTCCATTACCACCCCGTTGTGCCTGTGGTGCAAGCCGAAATCGCCCAACCGCCGCATTGCAGGAGGCCCCGGATTTCGCTACAAGACCTCGCGCGCCCGCGCATCCCGTCCGCCCCTTTTTTCAGGAACACGAGCATGGCCAGTTACCAGTACTCCTACGTGATGAAAGACCTCTCCAAGACCTTCCCCGGTGGCAAGGAGATCCTCAAGGGAGTCACATTGTCGTTCCTGCCAGACGCCAAGATCGGCGTCTTGGGCGTCAACGGCGCCGGTAAGTCGACGCTGATGAAAATGATGGCCGGCAAGGAAGAGGCGTCCGGCGGCGAGGCCTGGGCGGCGGAAGGCGTGCGCGTCGGCTACCTGGAACAGGAACCGCAACTCGATCCGACCAAAACGGTCGGCGAGAACGTCATGCTCGGCCTCGGCGGCGTCAAGGACATGCTCGACCGCTTCAACGAGATTTCCATGAAGTTCGCCGAACCCATGGACGACGACGAAATGAACGCACTCTTGGCCGAACAGGGCGAGTTGCAGGAAAAGATCGACGCCGTCGACGGCTGGGAACTGGAACGCACCATCGAGATCGCCATGGATGCGCTGCGCTGCCCGCCGGCCGACGCCGCCGTCGACAAGCTGTCGGGCGGCGAGCGCCGCCGCGTTGCGCTCTGCCGGCTTCTGCTGCAGAAGCCGGAAGTGCTTTTGCTTGATGAACCAACCAACCACCTGGACGCAGAATCGGTCGCCTGGTTGGAACGCCACCTGCGCGAATACGACGGCACCGTCCTGATGGTCACCCATGATCGCTACTTCCTCGACAACGTCACGGGTTGGATTCTGGAACTCGACCGCGCGCGCGGCATCCCCTACGAGGGCAACTACTCTGCCTGGCTGGAACAGAAGCAGAAGCGCCTGGCGCAGGAAGAGCGCGAGGAATCGGCCCGCCAACGTACCCTCAAGCAGGAACTGGAATGGATCAGGCAATCACCGCGCGCCCGCCAGGCGAAATCCAAGGCGCGCATCACCGCCTATGACGAACTGGTGGCGAAGTCCGCCGACCGCGCGCCCGGAACGGCGCAGATCGTCATCCCGCCGGCACCCAGGCTCGGCGATCTGGTGATCCAGGCGGAAGGCCTGTCCAAGGGTTTCGACGACCGGCTCCTGATCGACGATCTCTCGTTCAAGCTGCCGCCGGGCGGCATCGTCGGCGTCATCGGCCCGAACGGCGCCGGCAAGACGACGCTGTTCAAGATGCTGACCGGCCAGGAGGAGCCCGATGCCGGCTCTATCCGCGTCGGCGAGACGGTACACTTGGGTTACATCGACCAGTCGCGCGACACGCTCGACGACAACAAGACCGTCTGGGAGGAAGTCTCCGGCGGCTTGGACGAAATCGAGCTCGGCAAGCGCACCATGCAGTCCCGCGCCTACGTCGCCCAGTTCAACTTCAAGGGCGGCGACCAGCAGAAGAAGGTCGGGCAGTTGTCGGGCGGCGAGCGAAACCGCGTGCACCTGGCGAAGATGCTGAAGTCGGGCGCCAACGTGCTGCTCTTGGATGAACCGACCAACGACCTGGACGTGGAGACGCTCCGCGCGCTGGAAGACGCCTTGGAAGAGTTCGCCGGCTGCGCCGTGGTCATCAGCCACGATCGCTGGTTCCTCGACCGCCTGGCCACCCACATCCTCGCCTTCGAGGGCGATAGTCATGTCGAGTGGTTCGAGGGCAACTTCGAGGCCTACGAGGAAGACAAAATCCGCCGCCTCGGTGACGACGCCGTGGAGCCGCACCGCATCAAGTACAAGCCGCTCACACGATAAACCGCCGCGATCAGTTGACGCGCTAGAGGGCCCGCCGCATGATCGGCCTCGCAACAGGGAGGGCCGGTCATGCCGACATTCGAATACGGTGACGTCACCATCCACTATGAAGAGGCCGGCTCGGGTCCGCCCATGCTGGTCATTCCGGGCGGCGGGCTGAACGCCACCATCGCCGGGCTCGAGACCCACGCCATCAATCCGCTGAAGGACCTGAGCGACCAATATCGGGTCATCGCCCTCGATCTCCGCAACGCCAAGGGCGGCGGCACCGAGGGGCCGCTCGACATCGAGCGCACCTGGGATGGCTTCACCGACGACCAACTCGCGCTGATGGATCACCTAGGCATCGACCGTTTCCTGGTCATGGGCTTCTGTATCGGCGGGCCGATGGTGTGGAACCTTTTGAAGCGCGCCGGCGGACGGGTCATTGCCGCCGTCATGGTGCATCCGAGCGGCTATACCTCGAGCCACCCGGACATCTATTACAACAACAACATCACCGGCTGGGCGCCGGACTTTGTGGCTCGCCGGTCGGACGTCACCATGGAGATGTGCTCGGAATTCCTCCACAACATGTACACCAAGCGCGCCGACTTCGTGCTCACCGTCGACCGCGACTTCGTGCGAGGCTGCCCGACGCCGGTGCTGATCCTGCCGGACGACATCCCGCCACATCCCTACGCCACCGCCATGGAGGCGGCGCTGCTGGCGCCCAATTCCCAGGTCAGCCTCTATCCCTGGAAGGAGAACGATCGCAAGATCGAATTGGCGCTGCGCCACGTCCGAGGTTTTCTGGCGAACAACGCGCCCGCCGGTTAGGACCGTCTTGGCCCGTCCCGGGGCGTCGTCTATAGGTCTACGATGTTCGATTGCGATGTCCTGATTGTCGGCGCCGGGGCGGCCGGGTTGATGTGCGCCGCCGAGGCGGGGAAGCGCGGACGGCGGGTCATTGTGCTGGAAGGCGCCGACAAGATCGCCGGGAAAATCCGCATCTCCGGCGGCGGGCGCGCCAACTTCACCAACCTGCACGCGGCACCGGAGAACTTCATTTCCGACAACCCGCATTTCTGCGTCTCGGCGCTGAATCGCTACACCCAGCACGACTTCATCGGCCTCGTCGAGGCGCACGGCATCGCCTACCACGAGAAGAAGCTGGGCCAACTGTTCTGCGACGGCTCGGCACAGCAGATCATCGACATGCTGCTTTTAGAAGCCCGGGGCAGCGACATCCGCACCGACACTCGAGCCAAGAAGGTCGCGAAGATCGACGGCGGCTTTCGCGTCGAGACCAGCCAAGCCCCTGTGACGGCGGAGAACTTGGTGATCGCGTCCGGCGGGCCGTCGATCCCGAAAATGGGGGCCAGCGGGTTCGGCTACGACGTGGCGCGGCAGTTCGGCTTGAGTGTCATCGAGCCTCGGCCGGGCCTGGTGCCGCTCACCTTCGATGCGGTCCTGCTGGCCGAACTCAAGGACCTTGCCGGCGTCTCGGTGGAAGTCGCCAGGGTGTCGCTCGGCAAGGTCAGCTTCACCGATGCGCTGCTGTTCACCCATCGCGGCCTCAGCGGGCCGGCGATCCTGCAGATCTCGTCCTATTGGCACGAAGGCGAGGAGATCACCATCGACCTACTGCCCGGCCAAAACGTCTTCCAGCTCTTGCGCGAAGCCCGCCAGGACCAGCCGAAGAAGACCGCCGCCAGCTTGCTGGCCCAGGCGCTGCCGAAACGCCTGGCGCAGGCCTGGGCGGAGGAAACCGGCTGCCGCTTACCGCTCGCGGAAACCCCGGACCGGGCGTTCAAGCGCCTGGCCGAGCGCATCAACGCCTGGCGCGTGCTGCCCAACGGCAAGGAGGGGCTGCGCACGGCGGAGGTCACCGTCGGCGGCGTCGATACCCGCGCGCTCTCATCCAAGACCATGCAGGCCAATGACGTGCCGGGGCTCTATTTCATCGGCGAGGCCGTCGACGTGACCGGGCACTTGGGTGGCTTCAACTTCCAATGGGCCTGGGCGTCGGGCCACGCCTGCGGGGAAGTGGTTTAGACCTAAGCCGCCGCCAGGCGATTGCGCATATCCAAGACCGCCAGGCAGGCCTCGGCGGCCTCGCGCCCCTTCACCTTGAAGTGCTCGGTGAAGAAGGCGCGGTGCTCGTCGGTCTCATGGTACTGGTGCGGGGTGAGAACGGCCGAGAACATCGGCACCTCGGTCTCGATCTGCACCTGCATCAAGCCTGAAACGACGGCATTGGCAACGAAGTCGTGGCGATAGATGCCGCCGTCCACCACCAAAGCCGAGCCGACCACGGCGGCGTAACCGCCCTGCTTGGCCAGCATCTTGGCCAGCAGCGGAATCTCATAGGCGCCGGGAACGTCGAACACCTCGACGACTGAAGCGTCGATGCCGCGGGATTTGATTTCTTCCAGGAACGACAAGCGGCACTGGTCGACGATATCAGCGTGCCAGCGCGCCTGGATGAAGGCGATCTTGCCTGGGATATGTTGCGTGGTCTGATTCATGGTTTCCTCCTTCAATCACACAAGAGACCAGAACCAGGGCGAAGAACTTGGGCGCCGCGCCGGAGCCGGCACTCATCGCCGGGCCCGAAGGACCGCTCCGTTCTCTCTCATCCGGACTGTCACCGTCGGCTTCGGATTTGCACCGAATCTGCTGACCCCGCCACGTGTTCGGCGGGCGCTCGCGGGCTTATGTCGAAATTCATGACACTCACCGCCGGTGGGGAGTTTCACCCCGCCCCGAGAACTGCCCCGCCATCGCGGGGCGGCGGCATTCTAATGTGGGCGGAGGCGATGATCTAGCCCGATAGTTTGCGGTATCCCTCGGCATCGCCGTATTCGGCGAAATCGTAGTAGCGCCGATGCTGGCCCTGGGTACGGCGCGCGTGTTTGATCGGGCACCAGTATTCCTCGGTGCGCCCGGCGATCTCGCGGGTCCAGGCCAGCACCCCGTTGGCGTAGCCGCAATAGGCGCAGTTCAGCTTCTCGATGCCGTTCAGGTACGACAGGTGATGGCGGTCGACGACGATGAAGTCTTCTCTCGGCACCTTCTTGATGCCGTAGACCGGGAAGCAGACCAGTTGGAACAGGGTGACGGCAATATCGAGCAGCACGATCGGCACGATCAGCGCATAGATCACCGGCGCCACCAGAAGGCCCATGACCCGCGATTCGCGGATGAAACGGATGATGCCCTTGCGCAGTTCCAGGTGGTGCTTGCGCACCTCTTCCTCGAAACGCACGCGCTTCTTCCTGATGGTGTAGTGGAACTCGTCGCGCTGGCGCTGGAGCTCGGCCTCCAACTCGCCGTCCAGTTCCTGGAGCTTCTCGAGCAGGGCCTGAATGGTGGCGTTCATGGCTTGTCTCCCGATTAAACGGACCTGGTGAAGCCGCCGTCGACGCGGATGTTCTGGCCGGTGATGTAGCTGGCCCCGTCGGAGGCCAGGAAGCCGACCACGTCGGCGATCTCCTGCACCCGGCCATAGCGCCCCATGGGGATGCGTTGGCGGAACACCTCTTTTTCCGGCAGCGAGTCGATGAAGCCCGGCAGAACGTTGTTCATGCGGATATTGTCGGCGGCATATTTGTCGGCAAAGAGCTTGGTGAACGCGGCAAGCCCAGCGCGCGCCATGCCGGATGTCGGAAACGCGGGCTCGGGCTCGAAAGTGGCGAAGGTGGTGATGTTGATGATGACGCCGGATTTCTGTTCCACCATCACCGGCGTCACCAGCCGTGTCGGGCGCACGGCGTTCAGGAAATAGACGTCAAGGCCGGCGTGCCAGTCCTCGTCGGTGAGTTCCAGGATGTCGCCCTTGGGACCGTGCCCGGCGGAATTGACCAGAACGTCGATGCGCCCCCAGCGCTCCAGCGTCCCGTCGACGAGGCGCTTGAGATCATCGTTCGACTGGTTCGATCCGGTGACGCCGAAACCGCCGAGTTCGTCCGCCAACGCCTCGCCCTTGCCGGACGACGACAGCACCGCGACGTGAAAACCGTCGGCGGCCAACTTGCGCGCCGCGCCGGCACCCATGCCGGACCCGCCGGCGGTGATGATCGCGACCTTTCCGCTGCTCATCTCTCTCTCCCAGTCTCAGTTATTTCGACGGACCTTGGGGGACCATGTTCTTTTTCGCCAATTCCCGAAAGGCGTCCTCGGTCTTCTCCAAATGACCAAGCCCCATGCCTTTGAGCACGTGGTCGGCCTTGGTGAATTGAATTTTGGTGTAGGTGGTGATTTCCACCCGGTTACCCCAGGGATCGAGGAAATCCAGAAACCGGCCGGGCACCAGTTCAACGCCCATCTCTTCCAGGGTACGGCGCACCAGTTCCTTGTCGTCGACGGCGATACCGAAATGCCGTCCCTCGTCAGGACCCTGCCGGCGGCCCTTGGTGAAGGCCAGAAACTGATCGCCGAAATAGATGAAGGCGTCTTTGTCGCTGTGGCTCTCGATCTCGAAATTGAGAAAGCGGCCGTAGAATTCCAGGGCCGCGGCGATGTCGTCCACTTCCAGCGCCACGTGATTGATGCCGACGGCGTTGGCTTTTGTCATTTCACTCATGATGCATCCTTTCCCCTTTGCAACCGGATATGGGGTGGACGCACGGCGTTTGCCAGTCAGCGGTAAATGGAGATGAAAGCCACCGACGGCACCACGATCAGTACCGCGGCGACGACCCGAAGCGTCAGGCGCTCGCGCTTGAAGATGAAGATGGAGAGCAGCATGGCGAAGATCGGCGACAACGCGATGATCGGAATGACGGTGGTAATCTGGCCGCGCAAGAGCGCGTTATTGAGGCACATCAGCGCCACGCCGAACATGATGCCGGCGACGCCGAACCAGCGCGTGCCAGGCGCCGACCAATCGACGCGTTGGCGTTTCTCGCCCCAGCCAAGCGCCAGGTTGGTGACGATGGCCGACACCGTGAAGCCGATCATGCCGGCGAAGAACGGATTGGGGATGTCGGTCATGCCGACCTTGGTCAGCACATGAGCCAAAGATCGGATCATCGCCGCGCCCACCGGCAGAGCCAGCGCCCAGAGAGGCCAGTCGCGCTCGATCCGCGCATTGCCGAGCGACAGCAACAGGACGGCGGCGATGATGCCGACCGTGCCGATGGCAATGGGCAGCGTGAAGGCCTCGCCCAGCCAGAAGATACCGAGCGCCGCGCCGAACAAGGGCGAGGTGGAACTGAGCGTCGACGAAAGCGTCGGCCCAAGGAAACGCGTGCCGGAGACCGACAGGTTGGCCGACACCGACGGCCGGATAACGCCGGCCAGGATGAAGATCAGGATCGCCGGTTCCAGCCACTGATGGGCTTCCAGGAACCAGGGCGCGAACACCCAGTGGAGTCCGGCGGCGACGGTGATGGAAATGGCGGTGCCGCGCCTGGAGCCGACATCAATCAGGCCTCGGTGCTGCATCTGCGCGCCGACGGCGAACAGAAACGCCGACGCCAGCGCCAGAAGAACGGGTAGATAGGCCGCCGACACCGGGTCAGTTGGCCGAAAGCTGGGCGGTCTTCTTTTCCAGTTCCTCGATCAGGCCGCTGACCTGGCCGTCACGCTGACGGATGATGGAGGTGAAGTCGGAACTCAGCGTCTGGGTCATGGAGACACCCTCGACCTTGACGTCGACGATCTTGTAGATGGTGCCGTTGGTGCCGACGATCCAATCGACGCGGATCGGCTTGGCGCCGCCCTTGCGCTCGATCTCCGAAAACACAGTCGCGATGGCCTTGTCCTCGATCCGCGACTTCAGAATCTTCAGCGATTCACCGGCGTAGTTGGCGAAACGATCGACATAGGTGATGACCATCAGCTCTTCGAACAGTTGCTGGTACTTGGTTTGCTCCGCATCGCTGGCGCGGCCCCAGTAACGGCCGAGCGCACGCTTGCCAATGGAGCGCACGGCAAAGGAATCATTGAACATGGCGCGGAAGCGCTCGATCCGGGTGGCTCTCGAGGTCTCCGGATCAGTGAGCGATTCGATGGCGCGGTTGGCCAGCGACTGGATGAACTCCGCGGATTTTTCACCGTGATTGTCGGCGCGCGCGGCACCGGGCAGGGCGGCGGCAATACCAATCATCAGACCGAAACAGATGGAAAGGGCAAAACGCCTGGGCAGCATTGGCGACTATCTCCGTGACAACTCAAGCGCCGAGTCAAAGAAGGGCGGCTCCATGTTCCGGCTCAAGTCCGGCACCGGTGCATTGGCGGAGCCGCGACCGTTGGATATTTCATCACTGCGGCGCTGCCGGTACAAGCTACGAATAGCGGCGTAGAAATCAAGCGAAGTCTTTTCCAGGTCGTCCATGAACTCCAGAAGTTGTGAACGCGCATGAACGGCGTGGGTGCCGCCGCGCGCGTAGACCAGCACGTCGCGATCGGTGTTGCGCGCCCAGGTGCCGAAGGGATCGATCAGGAAATCAACCACCAGCCCGACCGTGTCGCGCGGGTTGGAGGGCCCAAACAGCGGCAGCATGATGAACGGTCCCTCGTCGATGCCCCAGACGGCAAGGGTCTGACCGAAGTCCTCGTCATGGCCCTCCAGCCCCATGCCGCCGGCCAGGTCCATGAAGCCGAAGCCGAGCGCGGTGTTGATCCAAAACCGGTTGAAGGTGCGCATGGCGCGCTTGAACTCGCCCTGCAGCAGATCGTTGAGCAACACCACCGGCGCACGCAGATGATCGATCATGTTGCCGATGCCCTGACGCAGCCACGGCGGCAAGGCGTTCTGATAAGCCGTGGCAGCGGGTTTCAGAACCCCCTTGTCGACCCCCTGGTTGAAGGCGAAGACGGCGCGGTTGGTGGGCTCCATCGGATCGTTGACGGCACGGTAGTCGGCCAGTGCCGCCGCGTCGCCCGAAGGCGGCGGCGTCGCGCAGCCGGAAACCGCGACCGCCATCCCCAAGACCAGGGCCAGGCTTTGCAGAAACTTCATGGGTTCGCCTCCGAACCGTTTGTCGGTGCCGCGGCGGTTTTTGTCCGCGGATTTACCGCTCACTTTGCCCGCCACATGGTTAGCAAGCCGTTAATGCCGGGAATACAGGCGCCGCCGGGCGTCAACACGGCAACACCTGGTCCTTTTCATGGCTGAATGACAGAATGCAAAAACATATAAACATATCTTGATATCTTTTTAGCCGAGGCCTATAAACGGCTCATGGACGATTTGCTCAATTCCCTGCGCGCCGCCGCCGAGCCTACCCGGCTCCGTATCCTGGCGCTGTGCTTGCACGGTGAACTGACCGTGAGCGAGCTCATGCATATCCTGGGGCAAAGCCAGCCGCGGGTTTCCCGGCACCTGAAGCTTCTCTCCGACGCCGGCCTGCTCGACCGTTTCCAGGAGGGTAGCTGGGTGTTCCACCGTGCCGCCCACGACGGCCACGGCGGTGAGGTGCTGGCGGCGCTGGAGGGCTTGTTCCCTGCCGATGACGCAACACTCCTGCGCGACGCGGCCATGCTGAACGAAATCAAGCGCGACCGCGCCGCCCAGGCGGCCGCCTATTTCCGCACCAACGCCATCCTTTGGGACAAGGTCCGCTCTTTGCATGTTGACGACACCGAGGTCGAGCAAGCCATCCTCGGCATGCTGCCCGAATACGGCATCGATACCTTCCTCGATGTCGGCACTGGCACCGGTCGGATGCTGGAACTGCTGGCGCCGCGCATCCAGTCGGGCCTCGGCATTGATGCGTCACGCGACATGTTGGCGGTGGCGCGCTCGCACCTGGATCACGGCGGTTTCCATCACTGCCAGGTGCGCCAGGCCGACATGTACCGCACGCCCTTGGCCGATGCCCGTTTCGACGCCGCCATCATCCACCAGGTTTTGCATTTCGCCGACGAGCCGGCGCTGGCCGTCGCCGAGACGGCGCGCACACTGCGCCCAGGCGGCGTCATGCTGGTGGTCGATTTCGCCCCACACTCGCTGGAGCAACTGCGCCGCGAGCACGAGCATCGCCGCCTCGGATTTTCCGACGAAGAGATCGCCGAGTGGATGATCGAGGCCGGCCTGGAGCCGCAACGCATTACCCATCTTGATGGCCAGGGGGATGGCAAGCAGCTGACCGTGACGCTGTGGCTCGCCATCAAGCCGGAAACGGCACCCGTCTACCACTTGACCGCCGTCGCCTGAGGAGCCCCTTCATGGTCCGCCGCAAGAACAAGAAAAACATCGAGCTCATGAACGTCTCCAACCGCGGACGGGTCGCCGGCATGGTGCCGGCCATCGCCGCGCCCTTGCCGCACGACGTGGACGTCAGCTTCGAATTCTTTCCGCCCGCCGATCTGCAGGCGGAAGCGCAGTTCGCCGCGACGCTGAGCAAGCTGGAACCGCTGGAGCCCGAGTTCGTTTCCGTTACCTACGGCGCCGGTGGCACCACCCAGGACCGCACGCTGGAAACCGTGGTCAAGATTCGCCGCAACACGCGCCTGGAGCCGGCCGCGCACCTGACCTGCGTCGGCGCCACCAAGGGCGAGGTCGACGACGTAGCACGCAAGATCCTGGACGCCGGCGTCAACCGCATTGTCGCGCTCAGGGGCGATCCACCCAAGGGCGCCAGCCGCTACCAGCCGAATCCCGGCGGCTACGCCTATGCCGCCGACCTGGTGGCCGGGCTGAAGCGCATCCACGACTTCAATATCGCCGTCGCCTGCTATCCCGAGGTGCACCCCGAGGCCGCCAGTGCCGAGGCCGATCTCGACAATCTGAAGCGCAAGGTCGATGCCGGCGCCGACTTGGCGATCAGCCAATACTTCTTCGATACCGACGTGTTCCTCCGGTACCTGGAGCGCGTGCGCCGGGCCGGCATCGCCATCCCGATCATCCCGGGCATTCTGCCGGTGACCAACTTCAAGCAGGTGCGAAAGTTCTCGCAGATGTGCGGCACGCGGGTGCCGAACTGGATGGCGGAAGTTTTCGAAGGCCTGGACGACGAGCCGGAAACCCGGCGCATGGTCGCCGCCTCCATCGCGGTCGAGCAGTGCCGGCTGTTGCACGCCAACGGCGTCAGCCGTTTCCACCTCTACACCCTGAACCACTCGACGCTGGGCTACGCCATCTGCCACATGCTCGGCGTGCGCCCGCACCGCGTGGCAACCAAGGCCGCCTGATCCCTAGTTGATCGCCGTCGACAGCATCGGCAGCGTCTGCAAGTCCAGCATTCCGGGCTCGGTCGCGCGCTTCGGCAGGCGCGGCCGGCGGTTGCCCAACATCAACGCCAACTGGCTGGCCGAGGCGATCAGGTCGCCAATGCCGTCCGCCGTCACTAGCCGTCCGGCGCAGTCCCGTGCCTCGCCGGCATCGCCGTGCTGGCAGGCGGCAACCACGGCAACGAACAGCCGCTCGTCGTCGCCTTTGCAGGGGCAGCCCGGATGGTGATAGCGGAGCGCGCGTTCGGCGTGGGTCTGCAACACGTTGATCATACGCACGAACCAGGCCAGCGCCTGTTTTCCGTCGCGGGTGCCGAATTCCGCCAGGAACCCGTTCCACACATCATTCCAATAGCGGCTGTCGTCGCCCTGCAGGCCCTTGATCCAGGCCCGGTAGGAGCGGATCAGCAGCCATTCGATATTGTTGGTCTCGGGCGTGTCGGATCGGGAGCCGGGTCGGACCTGAAAGGCGGTTGGGATGCGAATTTGATTCATGGCGGCCTCGCATTGTTGATCGAAGGGCTGAACTTTATTGCGAATGATTTGCAATTGCAAATTATTTCCAACCCACGGCCCCGGATGACGCCGCCCGTCCCTGCATGCTAGATTGGCGGCAAAAGCGATCATTGTTTCAAACAGGGTTTCAGCCATGACCAGACTTTCCTCGCCTTCGCGCACCCTCGGCGCCATCGGCCTCGCCCTCCTCGTTACCGCCGCCGCGCCGGCGTCGGCACAGCAGAGCCGCTATTCGCAATGGAGCGACCCCAGCGCACCCAGCGCCGACGACCGGCTGCAAGGATTCATCGACCGGCTCAACAAGCTGATCGACGAGGGCGAGAAGGCGCGCGCCGCCGACCCCAACTTTCTGCGCGACCTGCGCGACCTGGCCGGTGGCTTTGAGCGCCCCTGGCGCCGCCAGATCCTGAGCGATGCCTTCATCGATGGCGACTACACCCGCGATCCCAGTTGGACGGTCTTGTCGGGCAAGTACTGGGTGGAACGCGGCTGGGGCCTCAGAAGCGCGGTGAAACCCGGAGCCGAGTCGAATACGACGGAGACCCAGCCGGCGACGAACGAGAAGAAGGCAGCGCAGTTGTTCGGCGCGATCCTCAATCAGGCGCTCGGCGGTGGCAGCCAGGGAAGTCAGGGCGGCACCACCCAGGATGCGCCGGCCGCCGCCATCATTCATGCGCCGACCGCCATCACCAACGCCTTCGCGTTGGAAATGGATTTCAGCTCATGGTCGGCGGAAGGGCAGTTCCAGGTGGCGCTTTACCAAGGCCGCTTCCAGGGTGACGCCAGCCCCGGCTACCGCCTCACCTACCGGCCCGGCGGCACGCTGCAGATCGACCGGGTATCGTCGCGCGGCACCTCCGTGGTCGAACGTGCTACCAAGGCCATGCCATTGGAGGACAAGAAGATCCACCGTATCCAGTGGCTGCGTTACGCCGACGGCCGCATGAGCGTCAGCGTCAACGGCACGGAAGTGCTGACGACGGCGGACCGAGGGTTTCGGGATGCCTTCAGCGGCCTGGCGCTGATCAACAGCGGAGGCGATTACATCATCAAGACGGTTGCCGTCAGCGGAACGTAACTTAGCCGACGCGCCGATAGAAATCGGGGTCGAGCAGGACCTGCTCCGAAAGCGTGCGCACGCGGTTCGGATAGCCGTCGCGTACTACCTGGAAATGTGGAATCGAAGCCACCGGTGCCCCCTGACCGGCAACGATCCAAACCGTATTCGGATCATCGACCTTGACGAACCTGTCGCCGACGTCGACGGATTTCTTGTGCTTCTTGAACACCGGGTGTTGGTCCTTTCTGGGCGGGACGCTGCGTCATGCAGGGGCGGTTTTATTTAGCCGAAAAATCGGGTTCTTCAAGAACTGAAAACGCCGAACGCGATCAAATCTGCACCAAAAACATGACAGCATGCTGTCGGGGCAGGACAAGGGACGGGGTCAGTCGAGTTCCGGCCAGTTCTGGTCGATGATGTCCTCGATCTTTCGTCGCTCGGCGCTGCGGCGTTCGAGCTTGCGGCGCTCCAGGTTGCGGCGCTGATCGGCGCGCCGTTCGGTGATACGGCGCTCGATCCCGTCCCAGTCGATGGGATTGCCGCTGCCGCGCCGGTCCGTGTCGCGGCGGTCACCCTGACGGCGGTCGTCGCTGCGCCGGTCGTCGGCACGGCGATCCGCTTCCCGGTCGCGCCGGTCGTCTTCGGACGGCACGCCGCCAGATGGGGTTTCATCGCTCATGACCGCCCATTGTCGCGCCGAATTGGTAAATAGCCCGTTAGCAACCCACCCGTGGCCTCCTATGGCTTGACCCCGCCCCGGGCTCGGCAATACTCGCTGACATGACCCGCGCACCGGAAATCCGCCTGCCCATGAGCCCCGCCCTCATTGCCGGTGCCCGGCAGGCAACCTGGCTGAGCGCCGACGGCGAGGTCGAAACCCTCGACCCGGCCGCCGCCGCGCGGCGCCTGCAAGGCGGCCCGCCACCTTTCGTCTGCCACGCCGCGGCGGTGGCCCGGAAGCTTGGCGCGCAGCCGTTCCCGGCGCTCGACCTCCTGGAACTCTACGCCTTCGTTCACCCGGCGCGCTTCGCCCTGCCGACACCGCTGGGGCTCGCCGACGCGCTCGGCCTGGCCCTCCCCGAAACGGCCGAAACGGAAGCCGAGAGCTTGATCGCGACGGCGCGCGCACTGTTGGGCGATTTGGCCCACCTGGCGGCCAAGAGCCCGGACCGCGCGGCACTGGCCGCCGGCCAGGCACAGATCATGGCGCTCGCCGGCTGGTCCTGGGGACCCAGCGTGCTCGCCGCGCTCGGCCGCCCGGAAGGGCCGGAGCAATCCACCGCGCGCGCCGCCATGCGTGTCTGGAACCGCCTGCCGGAATGGCAGGACGGGCCGCCGGAACCGCAACCTAGCCACCATCCCGTCGCCGTGAAGGAAGCACAGGCACGCCTCGCGGAGCTGTTGGGCACGCATGCCGAGGACCGCGATGGCCAGCGCGCCTACGTCTCCACCTGCACGCACGCCTTCGCGCCCCGGAACCGCCGCGAGGAACCGAACCTGGTGCTGGCCGAGGCCGGCACCGGCATCGGCAAAACCTTGGGCTACGTGGCGCCCGCGAGCCTGTGGGCGGAGCGCAACGAGGGCGCGGTGTGGATCAGCACCTATACCCGCAACCTGCAGCGGCAACTGGATTCGGAGCTCGACCGGCTCTGCCCGACGCCGGCGGAGAAAGACGCCCGCGTCGTCATCCGCAAGGGCCGCGAGAACTACCTCTGCCTGCTCAACCTGGCGGAATCCGCGACGCGCATGCAGCCGGGCGCCACCGATGCGATACCGCTCGGCCTCGTCGCAAGGTGGGCCGAGGCGACCCGCGACGGCGACATGGTCGGCGGCGACTTCCCCGCCTGGCTGACGGACCTCTTCGGCCACCGGCTGACCACCGCAATGACCGACACGCGGGGCGAATGCGTCTATTCCGCCTGCGACCACTACCGGCGCTGCTTCATCGAGCGCACCGTGCGGCGCGCGCGCCGCGCCGACCTTGTCGTCGCCAACCACGCCCTGGTGATGGTGCAGGCGGCACTGGGCGGGACCGGCGCGGACGAAGGCGGCAGCTTGCCAACGCGCTACGTCTTCGACGAGGGCCACCAGTTGTTCGACGCCGCCGACAGCGCCTTCGCGGCGCATCTCTCTGGCCGCGAAACGGCGGAACTCAGGCGCTGGCTGATCGGCGCCGAGGAAGGCAGCCGGCGCCGCGCGCGCGGTCTCAAGGCGCGCGCCGCCGACCTGATCGGCGGTGATGGGGAAGCCGAGGAACTGATGGAGGAGATTTTGCGCCGCGCGCGCCAACTGCCGGCCGGCGGTTGGACCACGCGGCTTGGCGGCGGCAACCCCATTGGCCCGACGGAGGCCTTCCTGACGCTCTTGCGCCAGCAGGTCTACGCCCGCGACAGCAATGCCGACGGCCCGTATGACCTGGAGACCCCGACCGGTCCGGCGCTGCCCGGCCTGCTGGACGCTGCAGTGGCACTCGAGGCGGCACTGAAGGAACTGGAAAAGCCGCTCAAGGGCCTGACCCGCGCGTTGCTCGCCATGCTCGACGACGAGGCCGACGAGATGGAGAGCGCCAGCCGCGCCCGCGTCGAAGGCCTGGCGCGGTCCATCACCCGGCGCGGCCTACAGCCGCTGGCCGCCTGGCAATCCATGCTGGCGAGCCTGCGCTCGGAAACGCCGCCCGACTTCGTCGACTGGTTCGCGGTCGAGCGCCTTCAGGGCCGCGATTTCGACGTCGGCTTTCGCCGCCATTGGCTCGACCCGACCCGGCCGCTGGCGGAAACCGTCTATGCGCCAGCGCACGGGGTGCTGGTGACCTCGGCGACGCTCCGCGACCAGACCGGCGGCGACGCGGAGGACTCGTGGGCAGGCGCCGAGACCCGCACGGGCGCCATGCACCTGCCGACAACACTGACCGAGGCCGACCATCCTTCCCCCTTCGATTACGCCGCCAACACCCGCGTACTGGTGGTCGGCGACGTCAACAAATCGAGCGCCGACCACACGGCGGCGGCCTACCGGGAACTGTTCCTGGCCGCCGGCGGCGGCGCGCTCGGCCTCTTTACGGCAATCCATCGGTTGCGCGCCGTGCACCAGCGCATTGCCGGCCCGCTGGAGGAAGCTGGGTTCAACCTGCTTGCCCAGCATGTGGATGCAATGGATACCGGCACCCTGATCGATATTTTCCGCGCCGAGGAAGACACCTGCCTGTTCGGCACCGACGCGGTCAGGGACGGCGTCGACGTGCCGGGCCGCTCGCTCCGGCTCATCGTCTTCGACCGCGTGCCCTGGCCCCGGCCGTCTTTACTGCACAAGGCGCGCAAGGCTGCTTTCGGCGGCAAGGACCACGACGAGATGCTGGCGCGCCTGAAGCTCAAGCAGGCCTATGGCCGGCTCTTGCGCCGCGCCGCCGACAAGGGCGTTTTCGTCATGCTCGACCGTGCCATGCCGAGCCGCCTCGCCACCGCCTTCCCGGCCGGCGTCGAGGTGCAACGCATCGGCCTGGCCGAGGCGGTTTCCCAGGTGCGGGGGTTCTTGCAGGTGGATTGAGCGGGGGCGGAACCGTGCCTTAGCCGGCAACCTGCTCTTCACGCCGGTCCGTCGCCGGTGGGGGCGTGCGCGACAGGGCCGCGATCTCGGCGCGCAGGTCTTCGGTCATTTCGATATCCAGCGACTTGAGCGACGGCGTGAGCTGTTCGAGATCGCGCGCGCCGATGATCGGGCAGGTCACGGCCGGGTGCGCCGCCGCCCACGCCACCGCGAGAGACACCGGATGCACGCCCCGGTCGTTGGCAAAGGCGGCAAACGCCTCGGCCACGTCGAACACCCAATCTTCACCATAGCGGTTGGTGTACTCCTGGTTGCTCATCAGGCGCCCCGCGTCCGGCCGCTTGTCCTTTCCGTACTTTCCGCTCAGCAAACCGCCGCCGACCGGGGAATAGGAAATCACCGCCAAATCCTCGGCGAGCGCCAGTGGGAAGATCTCCGATTCCGCCTGGCGCTTGACCAGCGAGTACATCGGTTGGATCACGTCGAAGCGCGGCCAATTGTTCCTTTCCGAGATGCCCAGTCCCTTCGCGATCTGCCAGGCCGCATAGTTGCTGGCGCCGAGGTAGAGCACCTTGCCGTCGGCGACCAGTTTCTCGAGTGCCCGCAGGGTTTCCTCCAGCGGCACGACCGGGTCCCAGCGGTGCATGAACAGCACATCCAGCCGGTCGGTGCCGAGACGCCCCAGACTGGCCTCGACGGCGCGCAGAATGTGCCGCCGATTGCCGCCGCGCGCGTTGACGTCGTCCGCCATGGGAACGAAGCACTTCGACGTGATGACCAGTTCGTCCCGGTCTTTCGCCATCAGCCGGCCCAGGATGGTTTCCGCCTTGCCCTTCGAATAGCCATCGGCGCAGTCGAAAAAATTGATCCCGAGGTCGCGGCAGGCGTTGAACATGCGCGATGAGGCTTCCTCGTTGGCGTCGCCGCCGAAGGACATCGTGCCGAAACACAATTCGGATACCTTGACGCCGGTACGGCCGAGTTCTTTGTAATTCACGTTTGCGTCTCCTTGATTTTCATTTCCGACGGGATCGGCCGCTAACTGCAAGCACGCCGCGCAACTTCGGCATAGTCGGGATGCCAGCGCGACAGCGGCGGGCGGTTCTCGGTGATATCCTGTGCCCCCCACAGGATACGCTTCGCGTCCATCTCCGGCGTGACCTCGCCGTCGGGGCAAATGATGTAAAACCGGTTTTCGGCAATTCCGGCAAGCAACAGGTCGACGACCTGGTCCGGCAGCCAGGCGCCCGGCTTGTGTTCGGCCTTGCCGGTCGTCGTCCAGCCGGGCACCAGCAAATGCGTGGTCACGCGATTGTCGCCCTGATTGTCTTCCCTGGATCGCAACTCATGCTCCAAGGCCTCGGTATAGGTTTTGAGCGCCGACTTCGACATGTTGTAGATCGGATGCCCGGGCGGGTTGGTGATGCCTTGCTTCGAACCGACGTTGACGATGCATGCCGGACCGGGGTTCTCCAGCAACGACGGCAGGAAGGCCTGGACGCCATGGACGGGGCCCCACAGATTGACGTCCATGGCCCGGCGCCATTCGGTGAGGGGTGCGTCGAAACCCCGGCCGACGCGGGTCACTGCATTGTTGACCAAGACATCCACCTTTCCGAAGGCGTCCAGGGTCGCCGTCTTCAGGTTTTCCACATGCGCCGGGTCGGCGACGTCGGTCGCCACCGCGACGACGGTCTCGGGCTCGCCCGCGGCGACGGCGCGGACGGCCGCGGTGGCGTCATCGAAATCCCCGCCCTCCAGGTCCGCCATGACGACCGACAGGCCTTTTTGCGCCAACCTTGCGGCCAGCGCCCTGCCGATGCCAAGGGCCGCGCCGGTCACGACGGCGACCTTGCCCGGTTCGAATATGGATTCCCGTTGCATGGTTATCTCCCTTCCACTTCACGCCCGATCGAACACCCGCACTTGCATTGGTGGCCCCGTCGGTGCGCACATTCTAACACCTCGTTCGAGCATGCGATGGAGTGAACGCGGAAAAAGACTTTTCTCGGGCCCGGGGTAATCGCAGGCGGAAGCGATTTTGTGGGGCGTCCGCGCTAGTGCCCGGGCGCGAATGCGTAGACGAGCAGGCCAAGGCCGCCCAGGCCCGCCGCCACCCAGAGCAAGACGGGATCGTAAACCGGGACGTCGACGAAGACCCCGGCAAGGCTGCCGACCTCGCATTCGATCGGCGACGAGTAGAAGCAGGCACTGGCCTGCTTCATGTTGTCACCCAGGAGCTCATGATAGAAGACGATCCACCAGGCGAGCGCCGTGGCGAATGCCATGCTGCCGATCACCATCAGCAGTTTTCCGAGGCCTCTTAACATTTGAGGATCATTCCGGGATCAATTCACATTCAAGTATGAGGTGGCGAACAGCGCCGAAACGGTGATCACGGCGACACCCGTCGAGACCAGGATGACCGTCGATGACCGCTGCACTAAGGTAGAATAGTTCTGGGCCAGGACAAAGCAAGTGGCTCCCGTCGGCAACGCCGCCATCAGTAGCGCCACGGCGGCGGGCAGCGGCGCCAGACCGGCAACGCCGAAGGCGAGACCGCCGACGATGGCCGGAAACAGGACAAGCTTAATCGCGACCATGACACCGACCTCGCCGATGCCTTCCGAAATCGGCTTGCCGACCAGGAAGAGACCGATGGAAAACAGCGCACAGGGACCGGCCGAGGCGCCGAGCACGTTGCAAAAGGCGTCCACCGGCTGCGGCAGTTCGACGCCGGCCAGCGACCAGACGAAACCGGCCACCGGCGCCGCCACCATGGGGTTCATGGTGACGCCCCTGAGAACCTTGCCGATGCGCGACGCCATGCCGCCCGTGTGCGGCTTCGAGGTCTCCAGGACGGTGATCGTCACCGGCAGCCACAGAAGTGTATGCGCGACGCTGGCGATCACCGTCAGCACGCCGCCCATTTCACCATAGGCCGCGAAGGCCAGTGGAATGCCCATATAACCGGTGTTGCCGTAGATGGCGTTGGTCGCGAACATCACTGCGTTGGTCCGGCCATGCCCGAACAGCAGCCGCGCCAGTACCAGCGACATTGTGAAGGCGATGACGCCGCCGCCCAGGAACACCGCCAGGAACAAGCCGTATTCTGCCTCGCCGTGCTCGATCCGGGCCATGGCGCGGAACAGAAGCACCGGCAGGGCGACGTAATAGACGAAGGCGTTGAGCGCCTCCGAGCTTGCCTCGCCCAGCAGCCCCCGGCGTCCGACCAGATAGCCGACGAAAACGACGGCAAAGATCGGCAGGACGATATTGGTGATCGCGGTCATGGACGGCCTTTCAGGGCTCTCAGCCGGTTGTCGGGCGGCGTGGCGCTATTTAAGCTGTCGCATCGGCCGCGGAAAGCAAAACCCGCCGCAATGTCCGCGCAAGAGGGAGGAGACGGCATGGCATCACTGGAAGGCTGGACCATCGGCTTCATCGGGCTTGGCTTGATGGGGCGGCCCATGGCGCGCAACCTGCAAGCCGCGGGGGCGCGGATGATCGTCCACAACCGCTCGCCCGAACCGATGCGCAAATTGGCCGAGGAAGGCATGAAGACCGCTGGGTCCCCGGCCGAATTAGCGGCCCGCGCCGACGTCATCATCACCATGCTTACCGACACCCAGGCGGTGCTTTCGGTGGTCGCCGGAAAGAATGGTCTGCTCGACCGGCTACAGCCGGGATCGCTGGTCATCGACATGGGCACCACCAAGGTGCCGGTGACGCGCGAATTGGCGAAACGGGTCGAGGCGGCCGGCGCAGACTACGTCGACGCACCGGTCTCGGGCGGCACCATCGGCGCCGATACCGGTACGCTGATCATCATGTCGGGCGGCGATCCGGAAGCGGTCGGCCGCGCGCACCCGATCTTCGACGTGCTCGGCAGCCGCATCACCCACGTCGGCAAGTCCGGCGCCGGTCAGGTGGCGAAGGCCGCCAACCAGGTGATCGTCGGGCTCACCATCGGCGCCGTTGCCGAGGCCCTGACCCTGGCCAAACGCGCCGGGGTCGATCCGGCGCAGGTACGCGAGGCGCTCGCCGGCGGCTTCGCCGATTCCCGTGTCCTCGAGGTGCATGGCCAGCGCATGGTGGAGGGCCGCTTCAAGCCCGGTGCGCGCGCGACGGTGCAGCGCAAGGACATGGACCAGGCGCTGGAATTGGCCGAAAGCCTCAATCTCGCGCTGCCGGCGACGGCGCTCAACCGCGACCTCTACGACGAGTTGATTGCCGCTGGTGGCGCCGAGCTGGACCACGCGGCGCTGATCAAGGTGATCGACAGCGATTGAAGCTATTTCCCGGCCGGCTTCGCCCAGGATTCCACCGCCCGCCAGCCACCCGGCGTCCGGCGCAGCATCACCGTTTGCCCCGCCGGCGGCGTCATGCCGAGCACTGACGCGAAGTCATCGCGCCAACTCTGCACGATCACGACGGTTGTGGTCGGCCGCGCCAGGGCCTGCTCGAAGACTTTCAGCTTGTCGCCATAGAAAGCCGTGACCTGCCCGGCGTAGCCCGCGCGCTCACCCAACTCATAGGTGAGTGCCGCCCCCGATTCACCGGATCCGGCGGGATCGGCGTTGAAGACCTGATCCCCTGGCTTCACCAACGCCGCGACGCCGGCGCCGACAGTGCGGAAATGCCGGGTCATCGGCTCGCGGTCGAACCGCAGCTTGGTTGCAAACACCAAAGGCGCCGCAACGACCAGCACCACCGGCAGCCAGGCCCAGCGCTGCACCCGGCGCTTCCCAGCCGCGAAGCGATGCCACAGAAGCCCGCCGCCATAGGCGGCGAATGCCACCAGCATGGCGCCCAGATGCATGTTGTAGCGCCAGTAGGACGCGGCGCGCAGCGCATCGCTCTCGCCGAATGTGGTGACATAGGCAAACAGCAAGAAAGTGTTGTACCCCAGAACCACCATGGCCAGCAGCGCCGTGAAACGGTCGAACGGCGTCGCCGAACGAAAGAATCCGCGCAGGCCCACGGCGACCAAAATCACCACCAAGGCCAGGTAATAACCTTTCTTGGCCAAAACCAGACCCATCCGCGCCAGGATTTGCGGGACGAGGTCGATTAGCCATTTTTCCACCGGTTGCACGGAAAGCTCCCGCGCACCGAGCCCGGTGGAAAGCTGGTAGCGCCAGGCCAGGTAGATGATCGCCGCCGGCCCCACGATCAGCGGCAGCAGGCGCAGAAAGCGCATCAAGGGAACGTTGCGGTCGCGGATGGCGACGATCGATGCGGCGATGACGATCAACATCATCAGCACCAGCGTCGCCTGCTTCAGGTTGACCAGCAGCGCCAGCACCAGCCCCAGCGTCAGCGCCAGGTTGCGCGCCCGGTCGTGGGCGCGCTCGGAGAGCGCCTCGAGCACGAACCAGGCGATCACCGCGCCGGTACCGGCAACAACGGCCGACGCGGTGTCGGCATAGGCGGTGAGCACGATCTTCTGGGCGAAGGTCGGGTTGAGCAGCGTCGCGGCCAGCACGCCCATGGCCGCCAGGCTCCAGCCGATGCGCTCGCCGGCCGGTTGGCGTCCGGCACCGATGAACATCAACCGCACCACCAAGAGCGCGAAACCGAACAGCAAGACGAGGTTGGAAACCCCGCCGGAACTCTCCAGCAGTCGCCCGGCGAGGCGGCTCGCCAGGTAATTAACGAAATGCCAGCTATAGGGATAGCCGGCCAGCGACGCCTTGGAGAACGGGTTGTCCTGGCTCGGAAAGGCATCTGTTTCCAACAGGTAGCGCGGGATCACCAGCCAGTCGGTGAACTCGTCCCACTGCGAGCCCTGCATGGCCGAGGCCAGCACCAGAAGCGGCAGGCCAAGCAGCAGCACCCGCCCCCACCCTGGCGCCAACACCACGCGGTCGCGCCGCCAAGCCAACCAACCGCCAGCACCGGCCGCAAGCACGGCAATGACCGCCAAGATCTTGAACGGCGTTTTCAGGAATACGCCGGCCAGCGTAAACAGCAGGCTGACCAGAGCCCAGCCGACCAGGTGATCGGTCTCGGCCAGGCGGTCGCGGCCACCGGCGGCGGCACCCAAGGCGGCGAAACCGAGCCACACCACGGCGACGCAGCCGAGCACCTGAATCTGTGCCGGCGATTCCAGGAAATTTCCGAAAAACTGGCCCATTTGGCTCCGCCCGTTCGGTTCGCGCGCACCCTATCCGCTCGCCGCCGGATTGCAATCTTTTAGCGCCCGGAGGACGCCGTCATCTTTCGCCTTGTCGAGCCCCGCGACCTCCGTTACCAACGAGGCCATGTGTGGGATTTTCGGCTTCATCGCGACCCCGGGCGCCAAGTTGGGCCCGGACCGCATGCGCGCTTACCTGCGCGACCTGTTCGAACTCTCCGAACCCCGCGGCCAGGAAGCCAGCGGGCTGGCGCTCGCCATGGATGGCGGTATCGACGTCTTCAAGCGCGGCCTTGCCCCCAGGCGCATGATGCGGACCCGCGGCTACCAGGAGTTCCTGGCGGAAAACCTCGACAAGCTGACCCTCGACGCGGACGGCGTGCTCACAGCGCCGGTGGCGGCGCTTGGCCATTGCCGGCTGGTGACCAATGGTGCCGAGATCGTCGCCGGTAACAACCATCCGGTCTTGGTCGGAAAAACCGCTGGCATCCACAACGGTATCGTCACCAACGATGCGTCGCTGTGGGCGCAGCATCCGGAATTCACGCGCGAACACGATATCGATTCGGAGGTGCTGTTCCGGCTGCTCGATTTCCACACCGACCAGGGCGGCGATCTGACCGGCGGCTTGAGACGGCTCTACCGGGAGATCGAGGGCTCCGCCTCCATCGCCTTCTTCCGCAAGGACCAGCCGGTGCTGGGCCTGGCCACCAATCTGGGCTCCCTGCATCTTGTCGCCCTGCCCGAGACCAACATGCTGGTCTTCGCCTCGGAAGCCTATTTCCTGGAATGCTTCCTGGCGCGCAACAAGCGCCATCTGGGCGACGGGCGGACGACCCGCCAGGTGGCGGCGGGCCGGGGCTGCCTGGTGCCGTTCGATACCGCCGAGCCGGCCTTCTTCGACCTCGATGATGTGGAAGCCCCGGCGGCGATGCCGGAAATCCGAAGCGCCAACCTAACGGTCAGCGACCATTCCAGCCGCGTCGGCGAGATCCAGCGTTGTACCCGCTGTATCCTGCCGGCCACCTACCCGTTCATCGAGTTCGACACCGACGGCGTCTGCAACCACTGCCGCGACTACCAGCCCATGCATCTGGCCGGGCGCGACGCCCTGGAAGCGCAACTGGCGAAACATCGCTCAAAAGATGGTTCACCCGATTGCATCGTCGCCTTTTCCGGCGGACGCGACAGCTCCTACGGGCTGCACCTGATCAAGACCGAATTCAAGATGAACCCCATCGCCTACTCCTACGATTGGGGCATGGTGACCAGCATCGCGCGGCGCAACCAGGCCCGCATGCTGGGCAAGCTCAGGGTCGAGCATATCCTGCGCGCCGCCGACATCCCGGCGAAGCGCCGCTATATGCGAAAGAACATCCAGGCCTGGCTGAAGCGCCCGCACCTCGGCATGGTGCCACTGTTCATGGCCGGCGATAAGTTCTTCTACGACATCGGCCGCGAGCTCCGGCGCGAGCTGAAACTTCCGTTGGTCATTTTTTGCGCCGGTAACGAATTGGAACGCACTGACTTCAAGGGCGGCTTCGCGGGCGTGCGCGAGAACCAGCACGGGCAACGGTTGTTCGCCTTCTCCGCCTTCGACAAGGCGAAAATCGCCGCCTTCTATGCCGGCCAGTACCTGCTCAATCCCGCCTACATCAACGAATCGCTGATCGATTCCGTCAGCTCATTCCGTTCGTCGTTCCTGGCCAAGGACGATTTCCTCTACCTGTTCCACCACATCCCCTGGGACGAGGACACCATTAACGACACCCTGATCAACCAGTACGGCTGGGAAACGGCGCCGCATACCGACAACACCTGGCGCATCGGCGATGGCTACACCACCTTCATCAACCACATCTACTACACCGTCGCCGGCTTCTCCGAGTTCGATACCTACCGCTCGCAACAGACTCGCAAAGGGCTGATCGGACGCGATGAGGCGCTCCGGCTGACGGCCCAGGACAACGAACCCGACATGCAGGTGTTGAGCGAGTTCATGCAGCAGGTCGGCCTCAACCTGGAAGAGGTCATGTCGCGTATCGACATGATCCCCAAGCTCTACTGACCATGACCGACACCGCCGGCCCGCTAGACAGAAAGTTCGCCGGCGACACGGCCTGGAACTACGGCGCCTTCGCACTGATGGCCGGCACCGGCGTGATCCTCAATTTCTTCATCGCCGCGCACTTCGGCACCGCGGCGCTCGGCGTCTTCAACCAGATCTACGCCGTTTACATCGTCAGCGCCCAGTTGGCGGTATTCGGCATTCACGACTCGGCACAGAAATACGTCGCCCAGTTCGGCGATGAGCCGGCTGTCCGCCGGACTGCTGCCCGCGCCGCCAGCATGGCCGGCGCCGGTATCGGCATCGCGGTGGCGCTGCTGATCGGGCTCTTGGCCGAACTCATCGGCGAACTGGCCGAAAGCCCGGCGGTCGGGCAAGGCGTGGCACTGGCGGCGCCAGGATTGGCACTGTTCGCGCTCAACAAGGTGTTGATGGGAATCCTCAACGGCGAGCGCCGCATGCGCGCGTTCGCCGCCATGCAGGGGGTGCGCGTCCTCGCCATCCTCGGCTTCGTGCTGCTGACGGCTGGGATGGCCTGGCCGCCGCATCTGTTTGGCGCCGCTTTCACGGTGGCCGAGGCGGTGATCGTGCTGCCGCTGTTGATCCTGGTGCGGCCCTGGCGCCGCGATGAAGCGGCGGTGGAAGGCACGCGGGAATGGCTCCGGCGACACCTGGATTTCGGCGCCAAAGCCCTCCCCAACGGGTTCCTGGCGGAGAGCTACATCCGCGTCGATGTGTTGATGCTGGCGCTGTTCGTCGATGACGCGGCGGTCGGCGTCTATAGCTTCGCCGCCATGTTCATCGAAGGGCTCTACCAGGTGCCGGTGGTGATCCGCACGGTGGTCAATCCGGTGCTGGTGAAGCTTGTCGGCGCTGGTGACCGAGCGGCTCTCGGCCGGTTTGGGCGGCGCATCATGGTCATCAGCCTGGCGGTGTTCATCGCCGCCGCTGGCGCCGTGCATCTCGTGTTCCCGCACTTGGCGCCGTATTTCCCGGATGGGCTTGTCGCCGGCGCCACATCGGTATTGATGACCTTGACGGTGGGCCTGGCGATCTATGCCGCCTTCGTACCGCTCGATTTCGTGCTGCTGCAGGCCGGCAGGCCCGGCCGCCAGAGCCTTCTGATGACCTTCAACATTCTCATCAACATCATCCTCAACGTCGCGCTGATCCCCAAGTATGGCATTGAGGGCGCGGCGCTGGCCACGGCAATATCCTTCGCACTTTCAGCACTAACCTTGAACGTGGCAACTTGGGCATGGCTCGGCATGCCGGGCGGCTTGCTGTTCGGCGGCCGTGGGCGTTAGCTGGCACGATGAACGATTTCACCTATACCCGCGACGGCGACGTCTTCCATCCGACCACCTGGGCCGGCAGCCCCTGGTCGGCGACCAGCCAGCATGGCGGGCCGCCCAATGCCCTGTTCATGCGCGCCGCCGAACAGGCGGCGGCGGAGGCCGGCATGCGTGTCGCACGGCTGACGGTGGATTTACTGAAACCGGTGCCGATGCAGCCGCTGCGGCTGGCGTGGGAATTTGCGCGGCGGGGCCGGCGCATGGCGATCATTGACGCGACGCTGAAGCGCGCCGACGACGGTACGACCGTCGCCGTCTCGCGCGCCGTGGCACTGATGGAACACGGCACGCACGAGACGCTGTTTCCACCCCCCGATGGGACCCGCGCCGGGCCCGACACGCTCCAACGCCATGACCTCGTCTCAAAGGCCCGGCGTGAAACCGGCCCGCCCGGTTTTCACCTATCGGTCGATGTTCGCTACGGCGGCGGCGGGGACGACGGCATCGTTTGGTTCTCATCTCCGCTAGATCTCGTGGCCGGCGAGGCGATCACGCCGGCTCAGGCCTGCGCCGCCATCTGCGACCTGACCACGGTGACGTCGGGACGGCTGAGGAACGCGCCGCCGGGGGTCTGGGACAACACCAACATGTTCCCCATGCTCAACGTCGACACCACGCTGCACCTGTTTCGCCCGCCCGTCGGTAACTGGTTCAGCTTCGCCGAGAGCTTCATTGCCGATCACCATGGGGTCGGCGTTGCCGAGGTGATGCTGGTCGATGAACGCGGCCCGCTCGGCCGCTCGGTCCAGACCGTGGCGTCAAACGCCTGACCGGCCGGTAGGGAGCGGAAGCGGAACCATGTGGGCGGCGATCAAATCCATCTTCTCACTGTTGCTGAGCTTCGGGCTGTTGCTGCTCGGCAACGGCATGACCAACACGCTGCTCGGCATCCGCAGCCGGCTGGAGGGGTTCTCCACCGAAACCACCGGCATCATCATGGCCGGCAATTTCCTGGGGCTGTTGTTGGGGGCCGTGTTCGCCGTGCGCGTCGTTGCAGCCGTTGGGCATATCCGCGCCTTCGCCGCCTTCGCTTCGATCATGTCGGTGGCGGTGTTGGCGCACCTGCTGTTCATCGATCCGGTGATCTGGTTTGCGCTTCGGCTCATCGCCGGATTCTGCATGGCCGGCATGATCATGGTGGTCGAAAGCTGGGTCAACGAACGCGCCACCAACGAAACCCGCGGACGCATCGTGTCGCTCTACATGTTCACCAACTATCTGGGCGCGGGCCTCGGCCAGTTCATGCTGCTGACCGGCGACCCGGCCACGTTCACGCTGTTCGTCGTCGCCTCCATCGTCTACTCGTTCGCGCTGGTGCCGATCCTGCTCACCCGCGCCAGCGCGCCCCGGCCGTCGTCGCCGCAGCGCGCCCGCATGCGCGAGCTGTTCGCCATCTCGCCGGTGGGCGTCGTCGGCACGGTCTCGGCGGGGCTGACCAATTCATCGTTGAACGGCATGGGCGCCGTCTTCGCCAAGGAGGCCGGCCTGCCGCTCTCGGCCGTCTCCGCCTTCATGGCCGCCGCCATCCTGGGCGGCATGGTGCTGCAGTTCCCGCTGGGCCGGCTTTCCGATCGTTTCGACCGTCGCTCGGTGCTGGTGGTGACCTCTCTGGCGACGGCAGGCGCCGCCTACATGGTGATCTGGGCCACCGGCCATGCGGTACCGACCATGATCCTGGCGGCCGGGATTTTCGGCGCGCTCTGTTTCACTGTCTATCCCGTCGCCACCTCGCAGGTGAACGACCTGGCCGATCCGGAACGCCTGGTGCAGGTCGCAGCCGGCCTTTTAATCGCCTACGGCATCGGCGCCAGCCTCGGCCCCATCCTGGCGGCGCAGGCGATGGCGCGCTTCGGTCCGGCTGGGATGTTCTATTTCATCATCGCCATCAATAGCGTGCTGATCACCTTCACCCTGATCCGCATCTTGCAGCGTCATCGGGGCAGCAAGAAAAAGGCACCGTTCATTCCGCTCGGCGGCTTCGGTGTTTCCTCGAAACAGCTCTACACCGCCGTCCTGTCCAAGGCCGAGCGCCAGCCGCCGGAAGACATGCAATAGGCTGACAAAGAAGCCATGTGACAAAGAAAAGGGCCGCCTCCGGAACTCGGAGACGGCCCTCGAACTTCTGGACTTGAGTGGATCGGCTTAGAAGCCCATGCCGCCCATGCCACCCATGCCGCCCATGTCACCGGCGGGCATCGGGTCTTTCTTTTCCGGCAGTTCGGCCACCATGGCTTCGGTGGTGATCAACAGACCGGCAACCGAAGCGGCGTCCTGCAGCGCGGTCCGCACGACCTTGGCCGGGTCGATGATGCCGGCCTTGATCATGTCGGCGTACTGCGCGGTCTGCGCGTTGAAGCCCTGGTTGGCGTCTTTTTGCTCCAGCAGCTTGCCGGCAACCACGGCACCGTCTTCGCCAGCGTTCTCGACAATCTGACGGATCGGGGCCTGCAGGGCACGGCGAACGATGGAGATACCGACGTTCTGGTCGTTGTTGTCGCCCTCGAGCTTCTTCAGCGCGCGGGTGGCGAACAGAAGCGCCGAACCGCCACCGGCCACGACACCTTCCTCGACCGCGGCACGGGTAGCGTGCAGCGCGTCGTCGACGCGATCCTTACGCTCCTTCACCTCGATCTCGGTGGCGCCACCGACGCGGATCACCGCGACGCCGCCGGCCAGCTTGGCCAGGCGTTCCTGCAGCTTCTCACGGTCGTAGTCCGAGGTGGTTTCCTCGATCTGCGCGCGGATCTGGCTGCAGCGGCCCTGGATGTCCTTCTTCTTGCCGGCACCTTCGACGATGGTGGTCTCTTCCTTGGTGATGTCGACCTTCTTGGCGGTGCCGAGCATGTCGATGGTGACGTTCTCGAGCTTGATGCCGAGATCTTCGGAGATCACCGTGCCGCTGGTCAGGATGGCGATGTCTTCGAGCATCGCCTTGCGGCGGTCACCGAAGCCCGGCGCCTTGACGGCGGCGACCTTCATGCCGCCACGCAGCTTGTTGACCACCAGGGTGGCCAGCGCTTCGCCTTCGATGTCCTCGGCGATGATCAGCAGCGGACGGCCGGACTGAACGATGGTTTCCAGAACCGGCAGCAGCGGCTGCAGGCCCGACAGCTTCTTCTCGTGAATGAGAATGAAGGGGTTCTCGAGCTCACAGGTCATCTTGTCGGCGTTGGTGATGAAGTACGGCGAGGTGTAGCCGCGGTCGAACTGCATGCCCTCGACGACGTCGAGTTCGGTGTGCAGGCCCTTGGCTTCCTCGACCGTGATCACGCCTTCGTTGCCGACGCGCTCCATGGCCTGGGCGATCATCTGACCGACTTCGCCGTCGCCGTTGGCGGAGATGGTGCCGACCTGGGCGATCTCGGCCGAGGTGGAAACCTTCTTGGAGGCCTTGCCGATGGCTTCGACGACGGAACCGACGGCGAGGTCGATGCCGCGCTTCAGGTCCATCGGGTTCATGCCGGCGGCAACGGCCTTGGCGCCTTCGCGCACGATGGCCTGGGCCAGAACGGTCGCCGTGGTGGTGCCGTCACCGGCTTCGTCGGCGGTCTTGGAAGCGACTTCCTTAACCATCTGGGCGCCCATGTTTTCGAACTTGTCGGCAAGCTCGATGTCCTTGGCGACCGTGACGCCGTCCTTGGTGATGCGCGGCGCGCCGAAGGCCTTGTCGAGGACCACGTTGCGGCCCTTGGGACCGAGGGTCACTTTCACCGCATCGGCGAGAATGTCGACGCCACGCAGCATGCGGGCGCGGGCGTCGGTGGAAAATTTAACGTCTTTAGCAGCCATTGTTGCCTGTCTCCGTTACTCGATGATTCCCAGGATGTCGGACTCTTTCATGATCAAGAGATCGACGCCGTCGACCTTGACCTCGGTGCCCGACCATTTGCCAAACAGGATGCGATCGCCCGCTTTGACGTCCAGCGGCGTGGTTTTGCCATCGTCGCCTTTGATGCCGGCGCCGACAGCCTTCACACGGCCTTCCATCGGCTTTTCCTGAGCGGTATCCGGCAGAATGATGCCACCGGCGGTTTTTTCTTCCTGCTCTACGCGTTCAACCAGAACGCGGTCATGCAGCGGACGAAATTTCATCGTCTCTCCTCCGTAGGTTTGATTAAAAATCAACAATTTAAGCGGGGCTGTTAGCACTCATCCCCAGCGAGTGCCAGGGATTTATGCCGAGGCGACGCAACTGTCAACCCCGCTCCGGTGAAAATTTCACGAAATTCTCAGCGTCGGTTGCCAAGACCCGGGTGGGCGCGCATCGCAGCTACCGGCCAGACGACGTAGGTATAGCTCCGAAACGGGTAGGTCAACAAAGGGACGGCCGCGTCCGGCACATTGCGGTAGCGCGCCACCACGACGCCATCCGGGTCGGCGGCGAGAAAGGCGGCATCATCGCCCTCCTCAAGGCCGATTTCCGCGATGGGGAGCTTCATGCGGCCGAGGAAATGAAACTGGCCGTGGTATTTTCCGAAATATGCGATCTGTTTGCCGCTTTCCTGCAACGACGCCAAATCGCGCGCCATCGGTGCCAGATCATAGCGGCTGGCCAGGATCGGTGCTGCCGCCAGATGCAGCGCCAGCACCGCGAAAACGGATATCGAGGCCAGGCGCCCGGTTTGAGCGCCCGGGTCGGGATTGCCGTGCAACAGCGCCAGTACGCCCGCGGCAATGACCAACACGCCCCAAGCGGGTTGCGCTTCACTCAGCAATTCGCCGGTGCTGCCGGAAATCGGCAGCCAGGGCGCCGCCAGCAGCAGGGCTCCGATCACGATGGCGAGCCCGCCCGGCAGCCAGGCGTCCCGGGGCCCCACATCCTCTTCGCCGTCGGCAATCGCGCGCGCCGCAAGCAAGGCCAGCGCGGGAAACTCCGGCAGCAGGTAGTGCAGCTGTTTGCCGCTGATCAACGAGAAAACCACGAAGGCGGTGCCGAACCAGACCAGGCAGATCCGCACCCCCGCCTCATCCATCGCCCAGCGCAAACGGCGGAAGCCGCGCCAAAGCGGCGGCCATACCAGCCACGGCAACACCAGACCCGGAAGCACGGCCGCGTACCACCAGAATGGCCGCGCGTGGGCGAAGGAATCCACCACCCGGTTCGCCGATTGGCCCCAGAAGATCGCTTCGCGGTAGACCGCGCCGCCCGCAAGCCCCGCCGGGATAGCCCAGGCGAGACCGATGACCACGGCCAGGGCGACCGCCAGAACCGTGCCGCCGTACCAGCGCCCGCGCCGGATGCCGGGCGCCCACCAGGGCGCGGCCAGCGCCACCGGCAGGACGTGCAGCAAGATCGCCGGCCCTTTCGCCAGCACGCCGAAGCCCAAGGCGACACCGGCGACGATGAAACCCGAAAGCCCCTCGCCCCTGGCCGCGCGCAGCAGCCCGAGGAGCGCCCAAAGCGCGAAAAACGCGAGCAGCATGTCGAACATGGTGAGCGTCGAGAACAGCGTCCAGAACAGCGCCCCGAACAGCAGCACCGGCGCCGTTTCCGACACGCGACGGCCGGGCCAGAGCGCGTCCGCCAGGCGCAACGTCAACATCAGGCAGCCGAGCCCGAACAACGGCGCCACCAGGCGCGGCCACCAGTCGTTGACACCGAACAGGTGCCAGCCGGCCGTCATCAGCCAGAACAGCAGGGGCGGCTTGTGGCTGTAGGTCTCGCCATTGAGGTAAGGCACCAGATAGTGGCCTTCCAGCCACATGTCCCAGGCGACAGCCAGATAGCGGGTTTCATCGACTGGCAACGGCGGCCGCACGGCCAGGGCGACGACGACGACCGCCAACCAGAGCGACGCGGTCAGCCAAAGCGCGCGCTGGGCGCCGCCCGGCACGTCAGCCGCCCCCGGCAAGCGCGTCGCCGGCCTCCCCGGCATCTCCGTTCAGGCTCTTGCCGTGCCGGTAGCGGCGATAGAGATGGATGCCGAGCACGCCGGAGAGCACGAACAGCACGACGCTCAGGCCGATGCGCCAGACCGGATCGACGCCGATGCCGCTGCCGACCAGCGCAAACACCGCCGTCTGCGGGATATAGCCGATGGCCGAGCCGGCAACGAAGGGCAACCAGCCGACGCGCGAAACCCCGGCTGCCAGGTTGGTCAGCAGGTTGGAACCGGCCGGCAAGAAGCGGATCAGCAGCGTCATGGAAAACGGATTGTCGGAAAGGAAATCGTCGATGCGCTGAATCTTGCCAGGAAACTTGCGCGCCACCACGTCGCGACCCATGAAGCGGGCATAGAAGAAACTGATGACGCAGCCGAGCGTCGTCGCGGCAAGCGCGACCATCAGACCGGTGGTGAAACCGAACCCATAACCGGCGAGGAAACTGATCACCTGGCGCGGCAGGCCGACGGCAACGAACACGCCGCCGATGGCGAACAAGATCAATTCGCCGGTGAGCCCACGGCCGCGGATTTCCGTATCGATCCAGGCCTTGTCGAGAAACGAATCGAGCTGCATCGCCTGGATCAGGAAACCGATCGCAACCAGGGACACGAGAAAAATCAAGCCCCGCAGCATGCCGCGCGCGCTCATTCGGGGCCGCTTTCATCCAGGTCGGGATTAGCCGGCCGACGGATCAGCCAGATCACTCCGAACAGGTCGACGATGCCCACCCAAAGCCGGTTCCAAACCCCGTATTTGGAGACGCCGCGCGTCCTGGGCCGGTGGTTGACCGGCACCGATAGCACCCGCCCGCCAGCACGGATCATCAGGGCGGGGAGGAAACGGTGCATATGGTTGAAGGCCGGCATATGCAGGAACGCATCGCGCGCAAACACCTTGAGCCCGCAGCCGGTATCCGGCGTGTGGTCACCGAGCAAGCCGCCGCGCACGCCGTTGGCGATCTTCGACGACATCCGCCGCACCCAGGTATCGCGCCGGTTGACCCGGTGACCGGCGATCATCAGCCCGTCGCCGCCGCCGTTCTCATGATAGCTATCGATGAGCTTGGGCGCGTCGGCGGGGTCGTTCTGGCCGTCACCATCCATGGTAACGATCAGTGCAGCCCGTGCCGCACGCACGCCGGAAACGATGGCGGTGCTTTGGCCACAGGCACGGCGATGGCGAACCACGCGCAGTTCTGGATGGACGACGGCAGCGGCGGCGAGGGCATCGGCAGTGGCGTCGGTGGAGCCGTCATCGACGAAAATCATCTCAAAGGCGCGGCCGCGCAGCGCCGCCGCGATCTCATCGGCGAGCGGGCCGACGTTCTCCGCCTCGTTATGGGCGGGGACGACGACGGCAATATCGGGCGCGGTTTCGGCGTTCATGCGAGGATTGGTCGCCAAAATTCTTTAAAGAGTCCTGAAAATGCGTGCCCGCTTTTACACTGCGCCTTCCGGGGCGGCAACGATCATTCCCGATCCTTGGCCACCAGCCGGTCGAGACGCAGCCGGTGGCGGCTGTCGGTGAGCCGCCTGGCACCCGCCATCACGGCGGCAAGGACACCGAGCGCCGTGCCGCCAACGATCAGGAACATCACCAGCAACTGGTACTTCACCGCCTCCACCGGATCGACGCCGGCAAGAATCTGGCCGGTCATCATGCCGGGCAAGGCGACAAGGCCGGTGGCGGACATGGAGTTGATGCTCGGGATCATGCCGGCGCGGATGGCGGCGCGGGTCACTTCATTGAGCGCCTGGCGGGAATCGGCGCCAAGCGCCAGACGCGCCTCGATTGCCCGCTGGCCGCCATGCGCCTCGGCCGCAAGCCGTTCGAGTGCCAGGCTGACACCGTTCATGGTATTGCCGAGAATCATGCCCAGCAGCGGCAGCGCATATCGCGCGTCGTACCAGGGCCGGGTTTCGAACTGCGTGGTCAGCGCGAACAGCGTCACCGACAGAGCCGCCGCGCACATGGCCGACGTGCCGATGCCATAGGACCAGTAACCGGCGAAGGTTCGCTCCTGGCGGGCCATGGCCTCGCGCCCGGCGAAAGCCACCATGACCAGCGCCGCCAATGTCGTCAGCCATGGTGACGATGCATGGAACAAGGCTTTCAGCACCAGCCCGACCAGGGACAATTGCACCACCATGCGCACCGCCGCGATCACCAGCCGCTTGGCCAGGCCCAGCCGGAACGCAATCGAGAGACCGGCGTTGACGATGAGCAATGCGGCTGCGAAGGCGACATCCAAATAGCCGAGTTCGATGAAATTCATGCCGCCTCTTCCCGGTGCAGGCGGCCGGCGGCCATGCGAAAGCGCGGACCGGCCATGCGGCGCGCCTGTTCGTCGTCGTGGCTGACCAGCAGGATGGCGACACCGCTGGCCATCTTCTCATGCAGGATCGCTTCCACGTGGATGGTCGTCGCCGCATCGAGGCCGGAGGTGGGCTCGTCCAGAAGCAACACCTTCGGCGACAGCACCAGTGAGCGCGCCAGTGCCAGGCGCTGGCGTTCGCCAGTGGAAAGCCGCGCCACCGGCCAGTCCATGCATTCCGGCGGCATATCGAGTTGATGCAGCAGGCCGACGGCGGCATCGGGCTCGGCGAAATGCGCGCCGACGCGATCGCGCCACCAGCCAGATTCCGCCGGGACGTAACTCACCTGTTGGCGCCAACGCGGCGCCGGCATTGCGGATCGCGCCGCGCCGCCGAGCCAAACCTCGCCCTGATTCTCGTCGAGATCCGCGATCGCGCGAAGCAGCAACGACTTGCCACTGCCCGACGCCCCCATCACCGCGGCACAAACGCCCGCCGGCACGCCGAAGCTCGTGGCTTCCAGCCCGGGGCGGCTCAGGTTCTCGACATTCAGCAGTTCGGCCATCAATGAGCGGACCTCTCGGCTCCATCATGTTGCCAGGCCGGCCTGTGATCAAGGGCACATGCAATCTGGCCCGCCCGTGCTAGGATGCCCGCCGATTTCGACGAGGTTGAGAGAACCGCCCAGCCATGGATGCCCCGCCCGTTCCATTGACCCTGCATCGCGAGACGGTGAAGCCCGAATGGGTCGACTACAACGGCCATATGAACGTCGCCTATTACGTTCTGATCTTCGACCACGCCACCGACGACCTGCTCGATCATATCGGCCTCGATGCCACTTATCGCGACACTCATGGGGGCTCGGTGTTCGTGGTCGAGGCCCACGTCACCTATGAAAACGAGGTCATGGAAGGCGACGAGGTCGCGGTCAGCACCCAGATTCTCGACGCCGACGCCAAGCGCATGCACGTCTTTCACCGCATGCACAAACCGGGCGAGCCGGATGGCGCCACCATCGCCACCAATGAGTTGATGATCCTGCACATGGACATGGCCGAACGGCGTTCGGCGGCCATGCCCGACGCGATCCAGAAACGGCTGATGGACCTGCACGCGCGCCACACGGCTCTGCCCCGCCCACCGCAGGCCGGCCGCAGCATCGGCATCCGGCGCAAGCCCGCGCCCTGAGCGCGGGCCATCGGCAACCAGGGGATCAACGCGTGGATTACCGTGAAAACCATCTGCAAGCGACGGAAACCGCCGAACAGGCGCTGGCCCTGATGGTCCGGCACGGCATCGCGCCGCATCCGCTGAATTTCGAAATCTGGTTCAACTACGTTGCCGGACACAATCCCGATCTTTGCCGCAGCGTCGACGCGCTGCTGGCCGGCGAGGAAGGTTTCGGCAACGAACGGGCCGAGGAATTGCACACCCGGTTCTTTTCGGACAAGACCGAAAGCGCGCACCTGGCCGAGACGGCCGGCCTGCTCGACAGCCAGTTGCGCCACCTAATGGCGGTGCTGAGTGAGACCGGCGGCAATACCAAGACGTTCGGATCGGCGCTACAGGATTTCACAGGCGCGCTGCACTCCGGAGACGAGAGCGAACTGCGTGCCGCGCTGTCACGCATCGCCACCGCCACCGCAGAGATGAGCCAGCGCAACAGCGCGCTGGAACGCCAACTGGCGGATTCGTCAGGCGAGGTCCGCCAGTTGCGCGACGATCTCGACAGCATGCGCCGTCAGGCCTTCACCGACGGGCTGACGGGGATCGCCAACCGCAAGATGTTCGACCAGGAACTCGACCGTCTCACCGCCGCCAGCCAAGCGGACGCCAGGTCGCTCAGCCTGTTGATGCTCGACATCGATCACTTCAAGCGCTTCAACGACACCTACGGCCATCAGGTCGGCGATCAGGTCCTGAAACTGCTGGCGGCGACGGTCAAGGAATGCGTCAAGGGCCGCGACATTCCGGCCCGCTACGGCGGCGAGGAATTCTCGGTGATCCTGCCCGACACCAGCCTCGGCGAGGCAACGATCCTGGCCGAGCAGATTCGCACTGCCATCGGCGGCAAGAAGGTCATCAACAAGCAGACCCACCAGGATTTGGGCAAGATCACGGTCTCCATCGGTGCCGGTCAATACGTTGCCGGAGAGACGATGGATGCGCTGATCCAGCGCGCCGACGACGCGCTCTATTTCGCCAAGCAGACCGGCCGCAACCGGGTCGCGTCGGAGACCGATGTCCGGCAAAGAGAGCTTTCCGCCAGCGCCGAAACAGGATAAAGCAGGCTCGATCGCGGCTTTCCCCCGGTGTCCCATGCCCGTCGATAACAAGATCTACGACAGCCTTCCCGATCCGGTGATCCTGCTGGACGAAAAGCGGCACGTCGTCTACGCCAATCGCGCCGCCCGCGACCTGCTCGACTGCGGCGCCCATGGCGGCGATCTGGCGATCTCGGTCCGCCACCCGGCGGTACTCGATGCCATCGACCGGCTGCGCGAAGGCGCCGGGGAGTTCATCACCGAAATCTCCTTTCCGGTACCGGTGGAGCGCACCTTCGAGCTCAATGCCATGCGCCTCACCGACGAGGGCCTGGTGGCGCTTTCCAACAAACCGGAGTTGCAGACGGTGCGCGACGTGCTGTTCTTCCGCGACGTTACCCAAGCCGTGCGCGCCGATCAGATGCGGGTCGACTTCGTCGCCAACGCCTCGCACGAGTTGCGTTCGCCGCTGGCGGCGCTGTTGGGTTTCATCGAAACCCTGAAGGGGCCGGCGATCGACGACCTGGATGCGCGCGAACGCTTTCTCAACATCATGGAACGCGAGGCGCATCGCATGCGCCGACTGATCGACGATCTGCTATCGCTTTCAAGGGTGGAGGCTAACGAGCATGTGCGCCCGCGCGGCAATATCCAGATCGCGTCCTGCGTGCGGGGTGCCCTCGATGTCCTGAAGCCGCGCGCAGTGAGCGAAGGCATGAATGTCGTCACCGACATCCCCGCCGCATTGCCGCCGGTGATCGGCGATTCGGACCAGCTAACCCAGGTGCTGCACAACTTGGTGGAAAACGCCATCATCCACGGCCGCGCCGGCACCGACATCACGGTGAGAGCAGAGCCCATCGAGCGCATTCCGGAAAGCGGCCGGCCCGGTGTTGCCGTTCACATCACCGATCAGGGCCAGGGCATCGCCAAGGAAATGATCCCGCGCCTGACAGAGCGGTTTTTCCGGGTCGATCCGGCGCGTTCGCGCTCCGTCCCGACCTCTTCGACCGGCCTTGGCCTCGCAATTGTGAAACATATCATCGCGCGTCATCGCGGGAGGCTGACAATCGACAGCAAATTGGGCGAAGGCAGCACCTTCAGCATCTACATTCCGAGCGAATAACCTTTTGATATAAAACATATATTATCCGCCTGTGGAAAACCGGGGCGGATGTCACAAAAGGTTCACACAACTGAAACAAAATGGAATCCGCTGGTTCATAGGTTTGCGACGCTTGGGGCATGAGCCTCAACAACGGACAAACTTATCTATCTTAGGAGATCCTCCATGAAGTCCATTTCCATGGCATTGGTCGCGGCCCTCGCTGTGTCGGCGTTCGCCGCCACCGACGCCTCGGCCCGCGACCAGATTCGCATCGTCGGCTCCTCGACCGTTTATCCTTTCGCCACCGTGGTTGCCGAGCGCTTCGGCAAGAGCAGCAGCTTTAAGACCCCGGTGATCGAGAGCACCGGTTCCGGCGGCGGCCTGAAGCTGTTCTGCGCCGGTGTCGGCGACCAGCACCCGGATATCACCAATGCGTCCCGCGCCATCAAGTCCTCGGAAGTCGAGAAGTGCAAAAAGAACGGCGTGACCTCGGTGACCGAAGTTAAGATCGGTTACGACGGCATCGTCATCGCCAACTCCAAGGCCGCGCCGCAGATGGTCGTCACCCGCAAGCAGCTGTTCCTGGCCCTCGCCAAGGACGTGCCGGCCGGCGAAGGCAAGACCCAGCCGAACCCCAACAAGATGTGGAGCGACGTCGACCCGAGCCTGCCGAAGGTGAAGATCGAGGTTCTCGGCCCGCCGCCGACCTCCGGCACCCGCGACGCCTTCGTCGAACTGGTCATGGATCATGGCTGTGACTCGTTTGCCTGGATCAAGGCGATGAAGAAAACCGACAAGAAGATGCACAAAGCCATCTGCAACGGCATCCGTGAAGATGGCGGCTACATCGAAGCCGGTGAGAACGACGTGCTGATCATCAAGAAGCTGGAAGCCAACCCGAACGCCTTCGGCATCTTCGGCTTCTCCTTCCTCGACCAGAACTCCGACAAGATTCAGGGCTCCAAGGTCGAAGGTCAGGAGCCGACTTTCGATGCGATCGCCGATGGCAGCTACCCGGTGTCGCGTCCGCTGTTCTTCTACGTGAAGAACGCGCACGTCGGCAAAGTGCCGGGCATCAAGGAATACTTGGCCGAGTTCACCAGCGAAAAAGCCTGGGGCAACGACGGCTACCTCGCGGACAAGGGCCTCATTCCCATGCCCGAAGCCGAGCGTAAGAAGTATGCCTCCGAAGCCAACGGCCTGAAGATCAACATCAAAGGCATGTAAGGCATCCGGTTTTTCCCCGGGGGGTCCTCCCCCGGGGAATTTCCTTTCTCAAGACACGATTTTATTTATCCCGTTTGGTTTTTCCCTTTCTCATTCAAAAGCTATTCCGTCCATGTCCTCCTCCGTCCTCCTTCTCGTACTCGCCGGCCTGACGGTCGTCGGGTTTTATCTTGGCCGCTCGCGCGCGCTCGCCTCCGTTGGCGGCAAGGTCCGCGATCTCCACTCGCTTCCGGGCTATTACGGCTATGCGGTGGCTCTTTGGTGCGGTGTCCCGTCGTTCGCGGTCTTCGTGCTGTGGTCGATCATCGGCGCCAAGACGGGACATGGAGCACCGGGCTACGCCGGCTTTGCCGTGATCATCGCCTTGGCCGTCGCCGGCCTGGCCTATGCGCACCGGCAGATCCGCCCCGATATGAAGGCCCGTGACGGCGTCGAACGCGTGGTCCGAATCGTCCTCATTACTTGTTCAGCCATCGCCATCCTGACGACCGTCGGCATCATCCTGTCGCTGATCTTCGAATCGTTCCGCTTCTTCGAAAAAGTTTCTCCGATCGAGTTCTTGTTCGGCCTCGAGTGGAGCCCGCAAACGGCGCTGCGCGCCGACCAGGTGGGTTCGTCGGGCCGATTTGGCGCCGTGCCGCTGTTCGCCGGCACCATGATGATTTCGCTGATCGCCATGATGGTCGCCGCGCCGGTGGGGCTTCTGAGCGCCATCTACATGTCCGAATACGCCGGGCCGAAACTGCGCGCCACCGCCAAACCGATCCTTGAGGTTCTGGCCGGCATCCCGACCGTCGTCTATGGCTTCTTCGCCGCCCTCACCATGGCCCCCCTGTTCCGCGGCTGGGGTGAACAGATCGGTTTCGAGGTTGCTTCCGAATCGGCCATCGCCGCCGGCCTGGTCATGGGGATCATGATCATTCCCTTCGTCTCGTCGCTTTCCGACGACGTCATCAGCGCGGTGCCGCAATCGTTGCGTGAAGGCTCGCTCGGCCTCGGCGCCACCCAGTCGGAGACGATCCGCCGGGTGATCCTGCCCGCAGCCCTGCCGGGCATCGTCGGCAGCCTGTTGCTGGCCACCTCGCGGGCCATCGGCGAAACCATGATCGTGGTCATGGCCGCCGGCCTCGCCGCCAACATGACCGCCAACCCGTTCGAGGCGGTAACCACGGTGACCGTGCAAATCGTCACCCTTTTGGTCGGCGACCAGGAATTCGACAGCGCCAAAACCCTCGCCGCCTTCGCGCTCGGTCTGGTGCTGTTCTGCGTCACTCTTTGCCTTAACATCATCGCCTTGAGCGTTGTCAACAAGTATCGGGAACAATATGAGTGAGACTCTCGCTGCGACCTCCGACGCAACCGTGTTGAACGGGACCTCAGGCATGCATACCAGAACCGAAAAGATCGCCGCCGGCCTCAAGCGCCGTCACGCCGTGGAAAAGCGCTTCCGCGCCTACGGACTGATGGGAATCGGCTTCGCCGTCGCCTGCGTGGCTTTGCTGTTCTCGACCATCATCGGCAACGCACTTCCCGGCTTCAAGGAAACCCGTATCAACCTGGAAATCGAGTTCTCGAAAGAGATCATCGACCCGGAAGGCTCGAACGATCCGAACGTGATCCGTGGCGCCGACTTCCGCAAGATCGTGCGCGACTCGTTCTTTTCACTGTTTCCCAACGTGAAGGGCCGCCGCGACCGGCGCGAGTTGGCGAAGATTATTTCCTCCGGATCGAGCTTCATCCTCCGCGACATGGTGATGGACGATCCTTCGCTGATCGGCACCACTCAAATCGTTGCGTTGCCGCTCTCCGCCGACCTCGATCAGTTTTATAAAGGCGGTATCAGCGGCGAAGTGGCGGAAAGCGACCGCCGCGTCAGCGACAAACAGATCGGCTGGCTCCGGCACCTGATCGCCGACAAGCGATTGAAATCGGTCTTCAACATGACGCTGTTCTCGGCCGGCGATTCGCGCGAACCGGAACTGGCGGGTATTGCCGGCGCCATCATGGGCTCGTTCTACACCATGATCGTCACCCTGGCGCTGTCATTCCCAATCGGCGTCGCCAGCGCCGTCTATCTGGAAGAGTTCGCGCCGAAGAACCGCTGGACGCAACTGATCGAGGTCAACATCAACAACCTCGCCGCCGTGCCCTCCATCGTGTTCGGTCTGTTGGGGCTTGCAGTCTTCCTCAACTTCTTCGACCTGCCGCGCTCGGCGCCACTGGTCGGCGGCATGGTGCTGGCGCTGATGACCCTGCCGACCGTGATTATCGCCGGGCGCGCCGCCCTCAAGGCAGTACCGCCGTCGATCCGCGAGGCCGCATTCGGCATGGGCGCGTCGCGCTGGCAGACCATCGTTCACCACGTCTTGCCGCTGGCCATGCCGGGCGTGCTGACCGGCACCATCATCGGCATGGCCCAGGCGTTGGGTGAAACGGCACCGCTCTTGATGATCGGCATGGTCGCCTTCGTCGTCGACATCCCGGGCGGCTTTACCGATTCGGCCACCGTCATGCCGGTGCAGATTTATCTTTGGTCGGACGCGCCCGAACGCGCCTTCATCGAACGCACCGCCGCCGCGACCCTGGTGCTGCTCGGGTTTCTCGTCATGATGAACGCGCTGGCCGTGGTGCTGCGCAAGAAGTTCGAAAGGAAATGGTAAACATGGAAACCCAGGAAACAGCCGCGACCGGCGCCGCCGCGCCGGCTGGCTTCATCGCCGACACCGCCGAAGACCCGAAAATCCGTACCCGCGGGTGCAGCGTTTTCTACGGCGACAAGCAGGCGCTGTTCGACGTCGACTTGGATATCCAGGAAAATGAGGTAACGGCCCTGATCGGTCCGTCCGGATGCGGCAAATCGACCTACCTGCGCTGCATCAACCGCATGAACGACACCATCGACGGCTGCTCGGTGACCGGCTCGATCCGGCTCGACGGCGATGAGATCATCGACAAGGGCGTCGACGTTGTGCTGCTTCGTGCCCGCGTCGGCATGGTGTTCCAGAAGCCCAACCCGTTCCCGAAATCGATTTTCGAGAACGTCGCCTACGGCCCGCGCATTCACGGCCTCGTTTCGTCCAAGTCGGAACTGGAAGGCATGGTCGAAAACAGCCTCAAGCGCGCAGGCCTGTGGGAAGAGGTCAAGGACCGCCTGCATCAGCCAGGCACCGGGCTCTCCGGCGGCCAGCAGCAACGCCTTTGCATCGCGCGCGCCATTGCCGTGGAGCCGGAAGTGATCCTCATGGACGAGCCCTGTTCGGCCCTCGATCCCATCGCCACGGCCAAGATCGAGGAACTGATCGACGAACTCAGGGAAAACTTCACCATCGTCATCGTCACCCACTCCATGCAGCAGGCCGCGCGTGTCTCGCAAAAGACCGCCTTTTTCCATCTCGGCAACCTGATCGAGCACGGCGATACCAACAAGGTCTTCACCAATCCCGACAACGAGAAGACCCAGGACTACATCACCGGTCGTTTCGGTTGATCCACCACGAAAGATCGCACCCATGAGCACCGACCATATCGTCAAATCGTTCGACGCCGACCTTCGCAAGCTCGACAACATCATCGCCGAAATGGGCGGCCTGGCGGAAATACAGCTCGCCGACGCCATCGACGCCATGTTGAAGCGCGACGCGGAGAAGGCCGAACTTGTCATCGAACACGACAACCGCCTGGATGAGCTGGAGACCCAGCTCGACGAACTGGCCACCGAGCTGCTGGCGCTCCGCCAGCCCATGGCTGAGGACCTGCGCGCCGTCATCTGCGCACTCAAGACCAGCGCCGTGCTGGAACGTATCGGCGACTACGCCAAGAACATCGCCAAGCGCACCATCGCGCTTTCCCAGACCGCTCCCATCGGCCCGGCACGCACCGTGGCGCGCATGGGCCAGTTGGTGCAGGGCATGATCAAGAACGTGCTCGACGCCTACGTCAGCCGCGACGCCGACAAGGCCGAGGACGTGCGCCACCGCGACGAAGAGGTCGACGCGCTACACACCAGCCTGTTCCGGGAAGTGCTCACCTACATGATGGAAGACCCGCGCTTCATCACATCTGGCACGCACCTTTTGTTCGTGGCCAAGAACATCGAACGTATCGGCGACCACACCACCTCGATCGCGCGCAATGTCTATGTCCTGGTCAACGGCGTGGAGCCGGAAGAACAGCGCGCCAAGAGCGACGCATCGAGCTACACGGTGGTCGAGTCGCCCACTAAGGAAGGAACCGCCGGATGAACGCGGAATCGCGTCCGCGCGTCTTGATCGTCGAAGACGATCCTGCGCTTGTTGAATTGCTGAAGTACAACCTCGAGACCGAAGGCTTCGAGACCTCCATCGTCGAAGACGGCGACGAGGCCATGGCGGCGATGGAGGACGAACAGCCGAACCTGGTCATCCTCGACTGGATGCTGCCCAATACGTCGGGCATCGAGATCTGCCGGCAAATTCGCCAGAACCCGGATTCCAAAGACGTGCCGGTGATCATGCTCACTGCACGGACAGAGGAAGCCGACAGGGTGCGCGGCCTCAAGACCGGCGCCGACGATTACGTGGTGAAGCCGTTCTCGCCGAAGGAACTGCTGGCCCGCATCAGCGCCATCATGCGCCGCGCCTACCCGGAAAAGCAGGCTTCGGCGCTCGAATACGCGGACATCGTGCTCAATCTGGAAGAACACCGCGTCACCCGCGGCCGCGACAACATCCATCTGGGCCCGACGGAATTCCGGCTGCTGCAGACCCTGATGGAAAAGCCCGGCCGCGTCTTTTCGCGCGAGCAGTTGCTCGACCGGGTATGGGGCCGCGACGTCTATGTCGAGACCCGCACCGTCGACGTCCATATCCGCCGGCTGCGCAAGGCGCTGAACGGCGGCGGCCGCGACGACCTGATCCGCACCGTGCGCGCCGCCGGTTACAGCCTGGATACCGCCAAGAGCTGAACTAGTTAGTTCATGAACGGCGCGATGCCGTTGCCGAACGACCAGTTCTCCGGCTTGGTTTCAACCAGATTAACGATGACGTCCTCGGCCCGTACGGCGGAGTCTGCCGCCAGGGTTACGGCGATTTCCTCGTAGAGCGATCGTTTCTGTTCGGAACTCCGCCCTTCGGCACATGTGATCTGCACGAACACCATGTCCGCCGTGTGGTCGATCCCGAGGAACGAAGCCGGCGCGACGAGTTGCGTGCCGGCGGCGTGCTCCGTGACGACCTGAAATCTGTCGTCCTCGGGCACGTTGAAGGTATTCACCAGGGCGCGATGCACCCCGTTGGAAATGGCGTTCACGGCATCCTGGGATTTGCCCGAGGCATGGGAAATTCTGACCAATGGCATCTGTTGTCTCCTGTTGCGATCGTGGGACCGATTGGCTGGCTATGAACTTGTTTTTTGCAAGCAATTGGATAATAGCTATTAACTTGCTAAACACAAGTGGATTTTTTAGGATGCATTATGCCCCGTTCCCCAGCCGCCAAGATCCATGACAGCGATTGCCCGATCGCTTTCGCGCTCGGCATATTCGGCGACCGCTGGACCCTGCTGATCATTCGCGACCTGATGCTTCGTGGCGAGGCGACCTACGGCGCCTTTCTCGGTGCCGGTGAGGGGATTGCCACCAATGTCCTCGCAGACCGTTTACGGGCACTCGAGGCGGCCGGAATCATCACCGCCGCCCAGGATCCCGATAACCGGCGGCGTAAGCTCTACAGCTTGACACCGAAAGGCCTCGACCTGGCGCCTGTTATCCTCGAAATCATTCGTTGGAGCGACGTCCACGATCATCGCGCCGGCACGCCGAGAGACCTCGCCCGACGCATCGAAAAGGATCGGGAGGGCGTTCTCGCGGACATCCGCGCCGGCCGGCCGGTCAGCCGGCGCCGGAACCGCTGACGTCGCAAATCGAATAAAGACAACCTTCACGTTTTTCCTTTATGATCCGGGACTTAAGAGAACATGCCCGAATCACGGATCACCTACGCCCGCCTTTCGACGCGCCTTCGTCAGTTGCTTCGCAACGACCACATGGTGCTGTCCGTGCTGGCCTTGTTGGTCGGCGTCATCGTCGGCATGGCGGTGGTCGGGTTCCGCGAAGCCATCGACCTGTTTCAGGGCCTGTTCTATGGCACTGACAATCCCTACGGCGCCGATTCCGAGCACCTGGCGCCCATTGCCGCCGCGCTCCCCGGTTGGCGGGTGGTGCTGGCAACGACGCTGGGCGGCCTCGTGGTAGGGCTTTTGGTCTACCGATATTTACCGGAACGCCGGCCACAGGGCGTCGCCGACGTGATCGAGGCCAACGCGCTCCTGGGAGGGCGCATGTCGTCGCGTATCGGCGTCACCACGGCGTTGGTCAACGCGCTTTCCATCGGTGCCGGCGCCTCGGTCGGGCGCGAAGGGCCGGCGGTACACCTGGGCGCCAGCCTGAGCGGTTGGATCGGGCGGCGGCTGCATCTGTCTCGCTCGCTGACGCGCACGCTGCTCGGTTGCGGCGTTGCCGCCGCGGTCGCCGGCTCCTTCAATGCCCCCATCGCCGGCGCGCTGTTCGCCAACGAAGTGGTCATCGGTCACTATGCGCTGAAGGCCTTCGCGCCGATCGTCATCGCCAGCGTCGCCGGCACCGCCGTTTCACGTGCCTGGTTCGGCAATTTTCCGGCTTTCTCCATCGATATCGGCATCGTCGCCTCGCTCTGGGAGATGCCGGCGTTCGCGCTGTTGGGCATCGTCAGCGGCGTCGCCGCCATCGTGTTCATGAAATCCGTCGGTCTGGCTAGCAAGGTGGCCGACCGCATTCCAGTGCCGTCCTGGCTGAAGCCGGCGATCGCCGGTCTGGTGCTCGGCATCGCCGCCATGTTCCTGCCGGATATCCTGGGCGTCGGCTATGCAGCCACCGAGTCGGCCATGCTGGTGAAGTTCAGCTTGTGGATGCTGATCATCATCGGCGTCGCCAAGATTCTGGCGACCGCCCTCTGTCTCGGCTTCGGTTTCGCCGGCGGGGTCTTTTCGCCGTCGCTGGTGATCGGCGCCATGGTCGGCTGTGCCTTCGGCGTCGTCGCCACCGGCGCTTTCCCCGATCTCTCGTCGCAGATCAGCGTCTATACGGTGATCGGCATGGGCGCCGTGGCCGCCGCCGTCTTGGGCGCGCCCATCTCGACCACGCTGATCATCTTCGAAATGACCAGCAACTACGCCCTGACGCTGGGCGTGATGATCGCCGTGGTCATCGCCTCCGAGATCACCCACCATTTCCACGGACGCTCGTTCTTCTCGGTGCAGTTGCTCGAACGCGGCATCGACGTGAAGGGCGGTTTCGAAGCGGAAGTGATGCGCTCGATCCCGCTCGACAAGGTCTTGAAGGACGACGGCCTGACCGTCACCCCGGCCACTGGGCTTCGCGAACTGCGCGATCGGTTGCAACAGACGCCTTATGGCGAGCTGTTCGTTGTCGGCGAAAACGGGCGGCTGATAGGCACCATCACGCTTGCCGACCTCAGCGAGGTCGCCTTCGACCCGGCCATGGACAACCTGATCAACGCCGGCGACGTGGCGCGTCTGCATCCGCCCTATCTGACCCGCGCCGACAGCCTGGACGCGGCGCTCCACCTGATGGCGGAAACCGGCGAGGAGCACATCGCCGTCGTCGATACGGGGGTCATGCAGATCTATCAGGGCTGCATCCATCAGCGCGACGTGATGACCGCCTACAGCCGTGCGCTGGTCCAGGCCCGCCACGAGGAACGCGGCGAGACCGCTTGAGCGAGGACGTCTAGTTTCCCATCCGCAACCAGCCGTGCCGGTCTCGCGAGGTGACCGCCAGCTTGCGTACGGACATGTCGGAATCCTTATAGGCCAGCACATCCAGCGGCACATCGGCACCGGCACCGCCGCGCGACCGGACCTGGCGGAAGAAATCCTCCAGCGACGACACCCGGTGGCCGTCGACGCCAAGAATCACCTCGCCCGGCAAAAGCCCGGCAGTCGCCGCCGGCCCGCCTTCGGAGACCCTGAGTACCAGCAACTGCCCCTGCACCTCGCGCAGATAGACGCCGAGCCAGGGCCCCGCCGGCGTGCCGCTGCGCCCGGTGGCGACCAGCGACGACAGCACCGGCTTCAGGATGTCCACCGGCACGAACATGTTGCCGAAGCCTTCGGTCTCCGGGCCCGGTGCGTCATTGATGATCAATGAGCCGATCCCGACCAGCTTGCCGGCCTGGTCGATAAGCGCGGCGCCGCCAAACTCCCGGTGCGCCGGCATGGTGTAGATGGCTTTTTCCAGCAGGTATTCCCAACTGCCGGCGAAGGACCGGCGCGAAACCACCTGTACCGGTGACACCGGCATCTGCTCGCCGACCGATACGACCAAAAGCCGGTCACCATCCTCAAGCGCATCGGAATCGCCCAATTCCAGCGGCGCGGCGGTGATCTCGCCGCGGGCGCGTAGCAGGCCGAACCCGGTGTCGTGGTCATAGGCGACTAGGTCCGCGTCCATGGTCGGGCCGCCACGCGGGCGCACCCGGATGCGCTCCGCTTCCATGACGATGTAGCCGATGGTCAGGATCAATCCCTGGTCGCCGATCAGTACGCCGCTGCCGGCCCGGGTTTGACCCAGCGACGCGACGGAACGGGCATCAGGCCGGATTTCGGCGTGCACCTCGACCACGGCGTTCATGATCTCGCCCATGGTCGGATCGGCGCCGCGAGCACCGGAGCCGGGCCCGATCAAGATCAGTGTTGCGGCAAGGAAGCCGAGCCCGAGACGCCCGGCGCTTCTGAAGACGTGCAAAAACAAGCCCTTCATCGACCTATCTCCCACTCTCTCGGTCACTATATCACTTGGGGTTGGAGGGGGCGCAAAAAAAGCCCCCGGTCACGCTCATGTGACGTCCGGCCGGTGACAACCACGCGTCCAGGCGGGACGCTCCAGGCGGGACGTGCCAAGTGCTTGGAACGTGCTATATATGATCCCATGCAAGACCCCTTCGACCTGATGGATCCGGGCGCGAGCCTGCCGACGGACCCGCGCATCGCCCCGACCCGTCCCGCCGGTTACCTGGACGGCCTGAACGAGACACAGCGCGAGGCGGTCGAGGCCATCGACGGCCCGGTCCTGGTGCTGGCCGGCGCCGGCACCGGCAAGACCCGGGTGCTGACGACGCGCCTCGCCCATATCCTCATGCAGGGCCGCGCCCAGCCGTGGCAGTTGTTGGCCGTTACCTTCACCAACAAGGCGGCGCGGGAAATGAAGGAGCGCGTCGGCGCGCTGGTCGGCGCCCCGGTGGAAGGCTGGTGGGTCGGTACCTTTCACGCCATCGGCGCGCGCATCCTGCGCTACCACGCCGAGGCCGTCGGCCTGAACCCGAACTTCACCATCCTCGACGCCGACGACCAGGTCAGACTGGTGAAGCAGTACATCGATGTGCACGAGATCGATGACAAGCGCTTCCCCGCCCGCACCATCGTCGCCACCATCCAGCGCTGGAAGGACCGCGGCCTGATGCCGGACAAGGTCACGCTGAACGAGGGCGCCGACATGGCGGAGGGGCGCATTCTCAACCTCTACCGCGACTACCAGGCGCGCTTGCAACAGGTCAACGCCGCCGACTTCGGCGATCTGTTGCTGCTCTGCCTGGAGCTGTTCCAGAAGCAGCCTGACGTGCTGGAAAAATACCAGCGCCAGTTCCGCTTCGTCATGGTCGACGAATACCAGGACACCAACGTCGCCCAGTACCTGTGGCTGCGCATGCTGGCGCAGGGGCACAAGAATATCTGCTGCGTCGGCGACGACGACCAATCGATCTATTCCTGGCGCGGCGCCGAGGTCGGCAACATCCTGCGCTTCGAGGAGGATTTCCCAGGCGCCAAGGTTGTGCGCCTGGAACGCAACTATCGCTCCACCCCGCATATCCTGGCCGCCGCGTCGGGCCTGATCGCCTACAACGAGGGGCGGCTCGGCAAGACGCTTTGGACCGACGTCCACGAAGACGGCGAGCGGGTGCGGGTGCGTGGCGTCTGGGACGGCGAGGAGGAGGCCCGCATCGTCGGCGACGAGATCGAGACCCTGCACGGCAAGGGTCACAAGCTGAATGAGATGGCGGTGCTGGTCCGCGCCGGTTTCCAGACCCGCGAGTTCGAAGAACGCCTGATCACGCTGGGCATCCCCTACCGGGTCATTGGCGGCCCGCGCTTCTACGAGCGCCAGGAAATCCGCGACGCCATCGCCTATCTGCGCGTCGTCGCCCAACCCGACGACGATTTGGCGTTCGAGCGCATCGTCAACCTACCGAAGCGCGGCATCGGCGACGCCACGCTGCAGGTGGTGCATGGGCTAGCGCGCAGCGAACGCATCTCGCTCACCCGGGCGACGGCGAAGCTGTTGGATACCGACGAGATCCGCCCCGCCGCGCGCAAGACCCTGGCCGACCTGCTGGAGGATTTCAATCGCTGGCGCGGGCTGATGGCCATGGTGCCGCATCCGGAACTGGCGGAGACGGTGCTGGACGAGTCGGGCTACATGCTGATGTGGAAGACCTCCAAGGCGCCGGAAGCGCCGGGGCGGATCGACAACCTGAAGGAACTGGTGGTGGCGATGGAGGACTTCGATTCGCTCGCCGCGTTCCTCGAACACGTCTCGCTGGTGATGGAGAACGAGGACTCGCTGATCGAGGACAAAGTGAACCTCATGACCCTGCACGGCGCCAAGGGGCTCGAATTCGAGACCGTGTTCCTGCCCGGTTGGGAGGAGGGCCTGTTCCCGCACCAGCGCGCCCTCGACGACGGCGGCACCGGCGGCCTTGAGGAAGAACGGCGCCTCGCCTACGTCGGATTGACCCGCGCACGCCACCGCGCCCAAGTCTCCTTCGCCGCCAACCGCCGGGTCTACGGCAACTGGCAGAGCGCCACGCCGTCGCGTTTCGTCGATGAATTACCCGAGGACAACATCGAGATGGAATCGGCGCAAGGCATCTACGACCGGGGAGCCGGGCAAGGATTCGGCGGCCTGCATGATGGTGGTTTCGGCGGGGCGCGCTGGCAGCCGCGGCGGCGCGGCACCCGGGCCATCACCCTGGAAGACAGCGACTGGCGCACGGAAGTACGCGAGTCCAAGGCCGAATTCAGCCAGGGCGAGCGCGTCTTCCACCAGAAATTCGGCTACGGCCGCATCGTCGCCATCGAAGGCGAGAAGCTGGAGATCGATTTCGAGAAAGCCGGCACCAAGAAAGTCATGAGCAGCTTCGTCGAGCCCACATGAACGAACCGACCTTCCTTTGGCGGCTGGAAGTCGTCGTGCCGGGCACCGCGTCCGACGCCGTTGCCACGCTGTTCGACGCGCACTGCATCGCCGTCACCGAATTCGAAACGGCGGAGGATTCCGGCGAGTGGCGGGTCGAGGGCTTCTGCGGCGCCGAGCCGGACCGGGAATCGCTCGAGCGCGAGGTCATCAACACCTGCGCCCGTGCCGGGGTGGCGCCGCTGGGCGCGCTGCGCTGCGAACTGGTGCCGCCGCGCGACTGGCTGGCGGAAAACATGGCCGCCTTTCCGCCAGTGCGCATCGGACGCTATTTCATCCACGGTTCCGATTTCACCGATCCGCCGCCGGCCTGCAGCATTCCCATCAAACTCGATCCCGGCACCGCTTTCGGATCGGGCGAACATGCCTCGACCGCCGGCTGCCTGGCGATGATCGAACGGCTGGCCAAGCAAGCCCGGATTTCGCGGCCGCTCGACATGGGGTGCGGATCCGGCATCCTCTCCATTGCCATGGCCAAGACCTGGCGGGTGCCGGTGCTGGCCAGCGACATAGACGACGAGGCCGAACGCGTCACCCGCTTCAACGCGCGCCGAAACGGCGTGCAGCCGCTGGTCCGGGCCGTTTCGGGGCCGGGGTATCGTTCGCGCGCCGTTAGCCAGGCCGCCCCCTATGACCTGATCGTCGCCAATATCCTGGCGCGCCCGCTGATCAGCATGGCCGGCGATCTGGCCCGGCATTTGGCACCAGGCGGCTGGGCCGTGCTATCGGGACTGCTGGAACGCGACGGCCGGCGGGTTCTCGCCGCGCACCAAGCGCATGGGCTCAGGCTGGCACACTGGAGTCCCAGGGACGGCTGGCTGACGCTGGCGCTCCGCGGATAGGCGGGACGGCCATGCGCTGGCTGACCATTCTCAACGGGCTCGGCGTGTTGGCCGGCGCCGCCTATACGGGCTACGCCTTTACCCCATCCCATTCGCCGCTATGGGCGGGGATCGCGACGCTCATGTTTTTGGTGGCGCTGTTCGTGCCGCTGGCTGCTGAATACGGCAGTCTCGACCAGGGCTTCCGAAGCGTCGGCGACGAATTCGTCGAGACTCGCCGGCGCGAACAGGGGATGGGTCCGAAGGTGGAAGTCCTCGCCAACGCGCCGCACGATCCGAAAGCCTTCCGGCGCTCGTCCAGGGCCAGTGCATGGGCGCTCGTCTTGTTCCTGGGCGCAACCGGCTTGCTTGCCTACGACGCCTGGGAATGGCGCTCCAGCCTGCCGCCCCGTCCGGCTGGCGACGTCATCAGCAATTTCTGAGACACCGCTTAAGGTTCCTGTCACGCCGGTCACCTAGGGTCGCTCCAATCGATTCGGGCATGCGAGACGGCTGATTCCCGCCATGAGGATACCTTTTTCCTGGTCCATTCCTTTGGCGATGGCCGCCACAATCCTGGCGGCACTGTTGCCTTTCGACGCGACCGCGCAGGCACCGCTGGCGTTGGAATGGAAAACCAACCTGCGGTTCGGGACCGTCGCCTCCGATCTCGCCGGCGGCGGCACGGTGGTGATCCCCACCAACCAAGATACCCGCACCATCACCGGCCTGTTGACCGATTTCGGCGGCACGGTGAAACGCGGAAAATTCCAGATCACCGGTGAGCCCCGGGCCTGGGTGGTGATCACCATGCCGTCGACCATCGTGATCCAGAAAGGCACCTCGACCAACACCATGACCATCGACAATCTGACCTTGCAGTCGAATCCGGTCAAACTGAACAAGAACGGCGTCAAGAACGCGTTTTTCGGCGGCACCTTGAACGTCGGCACCAACCAGAAAAAAGGCACCTACAAGGACGAAGCCTTCGTCATCAACGTCGAATACCAGTAAGGAAAGCGCCGCCGGCGCTGGGGCTTACGGCAGGGCCAGTTCGGCGTCCGCCATCGGTTTACCGCCGTCATTCTCGGTCTGCGCATAGGTGAGATGCAGCTTGCCGCCGGACAGGCTGGCGCCCGCCGGCACTCGGAGCGACATGGTGACGCCGCGGTTCTTGTTGGGCGTATAAATCGCAAGACGCATGATCTGGCCGATCACGGTTTCCTTGCCGCCGGACACCAGTTTCGCGGTGAGGTCGCCGAACGCCGAGCTCGAGCCATCGCGGTTGATGTTGAAACGCAGCCTCGGCACCGCGGATTCCGCATCCGGCGGCATGATCTTCAGATCGGTGAGGCTGACGTTGGCCTGGGTGTTGCCGTGACGTACGATGACCGAAATGGTGATGCCGAAGATCGGCACCATGCGAATTTGCACGCCCTGGGCGGCTTGGCTCTGCTCGATGCTGACACCGGCGTCCTTGGGGACGTTCTGCATCAGGAGATGCGAGCGGTATTCGCCATCGGCAAGGTTGCCCGGCTTGCGCAGCAACAGACGCACCGCCTGTGTTTCGCCGGGTGCCAGGGTCACCTGACGCGGGGAATAGCGGAACAGGTCGCCGGCGAAGTTCTGACCGGCATCGGGCTTGTCGATGCGCTGCATCTGGCCGGTTTCGTCCATGCGCATATTGACCACCTGGATGCGGTAGGTCGCGGTGGTCGACCCCCGGTTGACCAGAGACAGCTGCGCCGAGCGGTTACGTCCTTCGAACACCACGCGGGTCGGCGCCACGGCCAGGTCACCGCCCTGCGCGAAGACTGTCTTCACTGGCGCCGTGGTGTAGGCGGCACAAGCCAACAGGAGCCCCAGAAAGGCTCGCCTCAGGGTCGCGGTCGTGAGTCGATGTCAACGCCGGACTAAAAATGCACCAGTTGGCCGGAGCAAAAATGCATCACTTGTGTGATTTTGAGCAGGGTGTCTCAGGTTGTCCCGGCAGTCCATAGGAGGGCCCCGCGCTGCTTCGTGTAGCGCTTTGCGTTACGCGAAGCGAAGCAGCGTGGGAGGTGCCTGTGGGCCCGCCAGGTCAACCTTGGTCTCGGTGGTCAGGTTTTTGGGGCGGTCCGCGCCTTTTGGCGGTTTTTGCTCTGGCTGAGGCGATAGCTGTCGCCGTTCATCTCGAGGATAGGGGTTTTCTGAAGCCCGACAGGCGTGAAGAAGACGAGCATATTCATTGTCGACCAGCCTCCTGTCTCGCCCCTTCCCTTCGATTGGCTTCCGGATTTGCTGGCACGGATTGTTCGGGAGATTGTACCCCCAATCTTTCATCGCCACCGAAATGGCATGCGAAAGGATCACTAGCTCACGTTTCACCGATGCAGACGAAACCTGTTTCAGCCTGTCATCCCGATATCGAGCAACGTGAACAGACTTGAGCTGTGACAGGCGTATGGGTGCGAGAAGCGATCTACGCAGGGTCTTGATGCGATATCCCTCTACGTTCCCGCCTCGCTTCTTGCTGCTGATTTCCTGTCGGTAACGATCCAGCAATTCACCAACAGAGCAATCATCCAACAAGAGCTGACCGTTCTCAGCGGCCCTTTCTGCGTCTGCTGCCCAACGAAGGGCATCACGCTTACCGGTGAAGGACCTGCACTGGATTGGAAAGCCGTTCTTCCGTACTCGTACGTGATAACGACCGTTTCGTTTGGCAATGCTCGCCATGCTTCTAACTCCTTACTGGAGCAGAGGTGGAGCAGCTTACCTATAAACTCGGTTTGTTTCCGGCGGGAGACCTACTAACTAACTGACTTAGCTATAGGAAAAATGGTGGGCGCGACAGGGATTGAACCTGTGACCCCTGCCGTGTGAAGGCAGTGCTCTCCCGCTGAGCTACGCGCCCGCCGCAATGCTCCACGGGGCATCGGACGGCGTCATATAATGGGCCGGGGGCGCACCTGTCAAGCGGCGCCGGCCAATGCGTCGAGCGCCCCGATCAGTTCGTCAAAGCGGTCGATCACCTTGTCGGCGCCCAGTTCCGCCACCGGTCCGCGCGCGTAGCCGAACGAGACCGCGACGAACGGCACACCGAGTGACTTCGCTGTCGCCGCGTCGTTGTGATTATCGCCGACCATGACGGCGCGCGCCGGGGCAATATCCATACGCTCCAGCACCGCGCCCAGGTGCCGGCCGTCGGGTTTCTTGATGCCTGGAAGCGCATCGCCGCCAACGACGGCGTCGAAGCGCTCGGCGATGGCGAAGACGCGGAGGATCTCCTCCGTCGGTTTCTGTGGCTTGTTGGTGCAGACGCCAAGCTTGAGGCCGCGGCCTTGCAAATCCGCAAGAACCTCGACCGCGCCCGGAAACGGCGTCGAAAGCGCCGCCGCCTTACCCTCATAGTGACCGAGGAATTCCGCCACCAGGCCGTCGAACGGGTCGGCGGGCAGGCCGCCTGTGGCCTCGAAGCCGCGCTCCACCAGCTTCGGCACCCCGTCGCCGATCATCTGGATCACCTGCGGGCGAGTGACCGCATCGCGGCCATGGCCGCCGAGGGTCAGGTTCAAGGCGGCGCGCAGGTCCGGCTCGCTGTCGATCAAGGTGCCGTCGAGATCGAAGACCACGGCGTCGAAACGGTTGGAAAGCATGGGACTCCTTGCAAAATTCGGAAACAAACTTTGACTTGGCGCCCCCATGCCCCTGTGGCAATGTCGCGCCGCCGACCGAACGGGCCCTTTTTTAAATCACCTGCCGGAAATGACCAAGAGCTCAGATTCCACCGCCGCCGCCATTGTCCTCGCCGCAGGTCTCGGCACGCGCATGAAATCCGATCTGCCCAAGGTCCTGCATCCGCTCGCCGGCCGGCCGATGATCCTCAATCTCCTGGAAACCGTCGCCGAGGCCGGCCTCGGGCGCGCCGTCATCGTCATCAGCGACGACCGGGTCGCGGACGCCGTCGCGCCACACTCTTGCGTGCGCCAGAGCGAACAACTGGGCACCGGCCATGCCGTGCTGCAGGCCAAGGAAGTGCTTTCGGATGTTGAGGGTGACATCCTGATCCTGTTCGGCGGCGATCCGCTGATCACGCCTGAAACCCTCGCCGCCATGCGCGAACGCCGCCGCGCCGCCGATGCACCGGCGGTGGTGGTGCTCGGCTTCCGGCCCGACGACCCGACGCTTTATGGGCGGCTGGTCACCGACGGCGACGGCAACCTGGAAGCCATCGTCGAGCATCGGGACGCGACACCCGATCAACTCAAGATCGGGCTCTGCAATTCGGGTGTCATGTGCGTCGCGGGCGAGCACTTGTTCCAACTGCTCGACCAGGTCGGCAACGACAACGCCAAGGGCGAATATTACCTGACCGACATCGTCGCCATCGCGCGGGCGCAGGGGCTCGGCTGCGCCGTGATCGAGGGCGACGCCGACGAACTGATCGGCATCGACACCCGCGCCGACCTGGCCCGCGCCGAGAAGGTCATGCAGAACCGGCTGCGCGCCCGGGCCATGGAAGGCGGCGCCACCCTGACCGATCCCGCGAGCGTCTTTTTCTGTCACGACACGGAAGTCGGCCGCGACGTCACCGTCGGCCCGAACGTCGTCTTCGGCCCCGGGGTCAGAATCGGCGACAAGGTGACCATCAAGCCGTTTTGCCATTTCGAGGGCGCGCGCGTCGCCGATGGCGCCACCATCGGGCCTTTCGCACGGCTGCGGCCAGGTGCGGATTTGGCCGAAGACGTGCACATCGGCAATTTCGTCGAGATCAAGAACGCCACCATCGAAACCGGCGCCAAGGTCAACCACCTGACCTATGTCGGCGATGCCAGGGTCGGCGCCAAGGCCAACATCGGTGCCGGCACCATCACCTGCAATTACGACGGCTTCGGCAAGTACCATACCGACATCGGCGCGCATGCCTTCATCGGCTCCAACACGGCGCTGGTGGCGCCGGTCAAGGTCGGCGACGGCGCCTTCGTCGGGGCCGGCTCGACCATCGCCAAGGACGTGCCGGGCGATGCCCTGGCCGTCACCCGCGCGCCGCAGCGTAACGCGGAGGGCTGGGCGGCGCACTTCCGGACCAGCAAACAGGCAAAGAAGAAAAAAGACTGATGTGCGGGATCATTGGAATCATCGGCAAGGCCGAGGCCGCGCCGCTGTTGGTCGAGGGGCTCAGGCGCCTGGAATACCGGGGCTACGATTCGGCCGGCGTCGCGACGCTCAACGGCAAAGGCATCCAGCGCCGGCGCGCGGAAGGCAAGCTGAACAACCTGCAGGACCGCCTGGACGCGGAGCCGCTTTCCGGCACCACCGGCATCGGCCATACCCGCTGGGCGACGCATGGCGTGCCGAACGAAACCAATGCGCATCCGCACGCCACCGAGCGCGTCGCGCTGGTGCACAACGGCATCATCGAGAACTTCCAGGAGCTGCGCCGCGAACTGGTGGCGGCGGGTCATCAACTGGCGTCCGAGACCGATACCGAGGTCATCGTCCACCTGATCGACCGCTACCTGGATGAGGGCCTGTCGCCCCGCGACGCCACCAGGCGCGCGCTGGAACGGCTGGAAGGCGCCTTCGCGCTGGCGATCATCTTCGCCGGCGACGAGAAGCTGATGATCGGTGCGCGCAAGGGAAGCCCGCTGGCGCTCGGCATCGGCGAGGACGAAATGTTCCTGGGCTCCGACGCCATCGCGCTGGCACCCTTGACCAAAACCGTCGTCTACCTGGACGACGGCGATTGGGTGGTGCTGACCGACAAGGACTACACCATCTATGACGACAGCGGCGCCGAGGTGGGGCGCGAAGTGCGGGTGACGGAACTCACGGGGGCCGCCATCGGCAAGGGCGGCTATCGCCACTTCATGCTGAAGGAAATTTACGAACAGCCGCAGGTGATCGGCGATACCCTGCATGCGCTGGTCAATCCCAACACCCGCGAGGTGGCGCTGCCTGAGTTGGGCCTCGACCCCAACCAGGTCAGCAAGATCACGCTGATCGCCTGCGGGACGGCATTCTATGCCTGTCTGGTCGCCAAGTACTGGCTCGAGCAGGTGGCGCGCATTCCCTGCGAGGTCGATATCGCTTCCGAGTTCCGTTACCGCGAGGGCGTCATGCCGGAAGGCGGCGTGGCGCTGTTCGTGTCGCAGTCGGGCGAGACCATCGACACCTTGGCGGCGCTGCGTTACGCCAAGAGCCAGAAGCAGCGGATCATCTCCGTCGTCAATGTGCCGGAAAGCGCCATCGCGCGCGAATCGGACGCCATCCTGCAGACCTACGCCGGGCCCGAGATCGGCGTCGCATCGACCAAGGCCTTCACCACTCAGTTGACGGTGCTGGCCTGCCTGACCCTGGCCTTCGCGCACGCGCGTGGCGCCATCGACGACGCCGAGCGCGCCAGGCTGGTCGGCGCGCTGACGGAAGTGCCGGCGCGCGCCGCCGAGATTCTCAACCACGATGAACGCATCGCCGCCATCGCGCATGGCGTCTCGGAGGCTCGCGACGTTTTGTACCTGGGCCGTGGCGTCAGCTACCCGATCGCCCTCGAGGGGGCGCTGAAGCTCAAGGAAATTTCCTACATCCACGCCGAGGGTTATGCGGCGGGCGAGATGAAACACGGCCCCATCGCGCTGATCGACGAGACCGTGCCGGTGGTCGTCGTCTCGCCGACCAACAGGCTCGCGGAAAAGACCATCTCCAACGTGCAGGAAGTGATGGCGCGCGGCGGCCGGGTGGTGTTCCTGTCCGACAAGGCCGGCATCGACAAGCTCGGCGCGGGTGCGGCGGAGCGCGTCACGCTGCCCGCCGTCGATCCCTTCGTGTCGCCGATCCTCTACGCCATTCCGGTGCAGTTGCTGGCCTATCACGTAGCGGTCATCAAGGGGACCGACGTCGACCAGCCGCGCAACCTGGCGAAAAGCGTCACCGTGGAGTAGTTTATTACGACAGGTTTATTGAGATCTGTCGTCTTCCCGGTTCTGAACTGTTCTTCAAGTTCGAACTGAACATCTCAAACATCACACTCTATGAATACCCATTGAGTGGATATCAGAAGTTCCTTCTCGAGAAGATTGAGGAACTTCGTTCAGATGACTGGAATGACACTCAGATCAGTCGATGGTTGAACGAGAATGGTTATCTGACGGTTAGGGGAAAACCGTTTAGACCGAACCACGTGTGGTCAATGAGGACGAAATCCAGGGGACGTCAGACCGAATTTTCTACTGAACCCCTTCTGGAATACGACGACCTGAGGATAGAGATCTTAGACCTGTATGGACAAACTCACACTTTGAGAGACTTCTCAGAGTTTCATGATTAACCTTGCGGTTTAGAAACCGTATAGTTTCCTGTCAAAAGTGTGGTTCTAGAAACACTGTTTGATCGACAGATCCCCCTGATCGTCGATATCCTCATATTATGAAAGAAATCGTCTACATCCTCACCAACCCAGCGATCCCGGACCTTATCAAGGTGGGGCGCACGACGAACCTCGAAGATCGTCTACGCAACCTCTCCGGACACTCAGGTGTTCCAGTACCGTTCGAAGTCTATTTCGCGTGTGAGGTCGAGGACGCAACGGCAGTCGAAAAACGCCTCCACTTCGGGTTTGGTGACCACCGCATTAATCCCAAACGCGAATTTTTCTCAATCAACCCAGAGCGCGTCAAAGCGATCCTAGAGGGATGGTCACTGAAGGACGTCACCCCGACCTCGGACATCGTTGAGGACCAGGAAGACGTCGAGACCCTCAAGCGCGTTCGTGCGCGGAAACCTGTGTTCCGGTTCTCCGTGGTCGATATACCTAAGGGGTCCAAACTCACCTTCATTCGAGACGAAACAGTGTCCTGTTCGGTTGCAGGCGATCGAGAGGTGGAGTTCGATGGAGAGGTAACTTCTCTCAATCAGGTCACGTTGAACCTGCTCAATACGAGGTTTGGTAAAGATTGGGGGTCCGTAAGGGGTCCAGACTTTTGGTTATATGAGGATGAGACGCTGACTGAGCGTCGGATGCGATTGGAAACAGAAGATGAAACTGCCTGACAACGAGATACGCGACATCACGCAACTGCTTGAGCAGGG
>JAYPEK010000002.1:0-186503 GCA_038125725.1 Rhodospirillaceae bacterium | reverse complement strand
GCCTTGGCCTCGGCCGCGGCCTTCTCCGCCGCCGCCTTCGCCGCCGCCGCGCGCGCCGCCGCTTCCGCAGCCGCCTTCGCCTCGGCCTCGAGCTTGGCCTGGTCGGCGGCCTGCTCCTTCTGGCGCATGGCATCCTGCAGCGCAGCGGGATCGACCGGTTCGGGATTGACCACGTCGGCAAGCGCCGAGGCGGCAATGGCGAACTCGGCCGACGCTTCGGCCGATTCGGCCGCCAGTTCCGCCTTCGATGCGGCCGCCTTGGCGGAATTCAGCGATGCGGTGCGCGACGCGATCGCCGCCGCATCCTGACTGGCATAGGAAAGTACCGCCGCCGCTTCGGCGTCCAGCGCCGCCTCGGCGGCAAGCTCGGCATATTCCGCGGCTTCCGCGGACGCGGCCACGGCAACGTCTTCCGCCGCCTGCGCCGTGACCTTGTCGGCGGACCCGATGATCGTCCAGGACCGCGCGATCTCGGCATATTCGGCCGCCGTATCGGCGGCGGCAGACGCCAGGTCCGCGTATTCCTGCGCTTCCTCCACCGCCACGTCGAGCGCCGCGGACGCCTGTGCCTCGGCGGCGGCCTGCGCCACCGCGAGCGTGCCGTCGGCACGTGATGCCGCAGATTCGGCGGCCGACGCCGTCGCCGTCGCGGCCAGTGCCTCGGTCAGCTTCGCCTCCGCCGCGGCCTCCAGGTTGTCGACGTCGGTCTGTGCGTCGTCGGCCGCGTCGCTGGCGGTGGTGGCGGCGTTGCGTGCGTTGGTGGCGTTGGTCCGCGCCGTGGTCGCCGCGCCCTGCCAGAGCGTCAGGACCTGGTCGGCGAAATCGGACGCGGCGTCGGCGTTGGCCAGCAATTGCGTCTTCAGCACCGCATCGGCGATCAGCACCGCGTTGGTGGGATCGGCGTTCTTTGCCGCCGTCGCCGCATCGGCGGCCTGCTGGGCGCCGCTGGCGGTAACGCCGTCGAGGCCGCTGACAGCGAGGGAAGAGCCGGTATTGGTGACGGTGACGGTCACCGCCGTGGTGACGTAGTCGCCCGCCTCGGCACCCGCCGACGTATCGGGCTCGGCCACGTAGATGATGTCGGTGGCGCTCTCGCCGCTGGCGAGCCCACTGTACTTCGCCGGCGTCGCGGTATAGGTGAGCGAGCCGTCGGGGGCGATGGTGATGGAACCCTTGGTGCCGTCGGAAGCGCCATCGGCGATAGCGGCGGCCTTAAGCGCAGCGGTCTGGGCGTTTGCCGCTTCCGTGTCGGCGGTGGCGGATGCGTCTTCCAGCACGTCGGCGCGGGCCTCGGCGACGGCTTCGGCGACCAGTTTCTCGACCAGCACGCCGCGCGCATCAAGCACTGCCGCAGCGGCAGCGGCGGCAGCGGTCGCGGCGGACACGGCAACCGACTTGGCGCCCTCGGTATCGACCGCGCTCAGGTCGCTGACGCCCAGCGTGCCGCCGTTGTTGGTCACCGTAACGGTGACCGCCTCGGTGGAGAACGAACCGTCGGCGTTCCTGCTCGCGACATAGAAGGTGTCGGTGGCACTGGCACCATTGGCGAGGTCGGCATAGGAGCGTGCCGTCGGCGTATAGGTCACGCCGCCGTCGGACGCCACCGCGACGGTGCCCTTGTCGCCGTCGGAAGCGCCGAGAAACACGGCATCGGCCTTTTTGGCGTCGCTTTGCGCGGTGCCGTCGATATAGTCCTGGGCCGCCTCCAGCGCCTGGGTGGCGGCCTCGATGGCGGCAATGGCTTCATCGGCGGTGATGATGTCGTCGCTCTGGCCCGCTTCGAACTCCGCCTCTGACTGTCCCGGCGCGAAACCGACGTAGCGGACGAATTCGTCGAAAGCGCTGACGTCGATGCCGCTGCCCAACTGGCCCAAGTCGACGGCATCGTCGGCCTGCTTGCGGAAGGCTTCGGCCTCCTTGGCGGCGTTGATGGCGGTGGTGGCGTGGCCGAGGATCTGGTCGAAGGTAAGGCCGGCGCTCATCGAAAGCTTGGCCGCCTTGGCGGTTTCGTCGGCTTTCTGCAGGGTCAGTTCGGCAAAGCCGATCGCCGATTTCATGGCGGCGAAGGATTCAGAATCACCGGCTTCGTTGACGCGGGTCTTGATCTTGCCCATCTGCGTCTGCACGCCGCTGACCAATTCGGAGAGCTCGTCCAGGGAGACGTCATCGCCCTTGGAAGACTTGACGCCGGCCAGGGCGCTGGTGATCTCGGTATTGTAGTTGTCCGCCGCCGAGGTCTTGGCCGCAGCGGCGACATCCTGACCGGCGGCCTTGGCGGCTTTGGCTGCGGTAATCGACTTGGTCAGCACCTTGTCGGCGGCGGTGATCGCCGCGGCGACGATCTTCTCCACCTTGGCGATGGCGCGGGTGATGTCGGACGAGGTCGAGCCACCGGTGCCGAGACCGACAAAGGCCTCAAGCTCAGCGATCAGTTCCTCCGAGACTGGCTCGCCCTTGGCCGCGGCGGCCATGGCGGCAAGTGCCGATTCCTTGGTCGACGAGGCACTGGCGGCGAATGTGGCGGCAGTGCCCAGCGACTTCAGCGGCGCGGTAATGACCGACGCCAGCGTCTGTGCCTCGCTCGCCGACATGCCGACGTTCGAGGCCGTGGCCTTGACGATGATCTGATTGGCCAGCGCCGCCGTCTTGGTGGCGGCGGCGACTTCTGCGGCGGATGCCGTCTGTTCCGCCGACGTGGCGGCCGCAATGATCTCTCCGAGCCGCGCGGTGGTCGCGCTGTAGTCGACCAGAACCTGTTCCTGGAATTTCTGCTGGAACGGCAACGGATCGATCTGCGGCGGCTTCAACAGGTTCTTGATGAACGGCTTGAAACCTTCCAACTGCAACTGGAACTGCCGTGCCTGCGCCAGACCCTGCTGCACGGCCTCGTTCAGCTGCTCGCCGATATCCTGCAATTGGTCGAGCACGTCCTGCGGCAGTTGCTCGCCGTCCTGCTGCTGGCCGTCTGGCTGCGCCGCCTGCGGTTGCTGGGGGTTGATCGCCAGCATGTTGTCGTAGCGTGTTGCCAATTGCTCGGGCGACAGGATGGTGGGCTGCGGCGGCGCCTGGCTGACCGACGTGACAGTGACCGTGGCACCGATGACATTGAGCACCACGGTACCGGCTTCGTTGGTGATGACGATTTCACCAGTGGAGCCGTTGGGATCCGGCAGCAGGGAGATGGAGTTGTCGTTGCCCTCGCCACCGACCTCGCCGGCAATGGTGGTGCCGCGAATACCGATGGTGGCGACCGGCGTGTTGAGGTTCATCGCCTCCGGGTCGGTTTTGGAGATTTGGCCGGAAACGAAGGAGAAGGTGCCCTGCACCAGGGACATGGCGAAGGAGTTGTTCTCCGCCCCGCCGCCCGGATCGTAGACCATTTCGTCCAGAACCATGCGCCCGGAATCGCCCAGCGAGAAGGTCGACTGATCAGCGAACTCTATGCCGACGGCACCGTCGTCGGCGGTCTCGACCACATCGCCCTGATAGACGGGATCGCCCTCTTTCAGGCGCACCTTGGTGCCATCGACGCGGGTTGCCTCGACCGTGCCTTCGGCGGTAGTCACCTTGCCAATGGGCTCGCCGACAGAGGCCTGGGGACCCGCTTGCGCGTATTGGCCGGGCGCCAAGGGCCCCGCGAGCTTGGTCGCGAGCGGACCGTTGATGACGGCGCCGGTACCGGTGTGCAGGTCGGGCGGCGTGGCCAGATTGAAGAAATCGCGAACGACGACCAGTTGGCCGTCCTTGCCCTTGAGGACGAGATCACCGCCCTCGCGAACGTACTCGGCACCGAGGATCCAGCCGCCATCCGGCAGCAAGATATCTCGTCCGGCCTCAGCCTGGACGATCAGCGGTCCCGGCTCGCCGGAGCGATCCGTACCGCCGTTGATCGGGCCGTCAAAATTCAAGCCCGTTCACCCACTTTGCCGCTCCCCATGGCGGTCTCCATCCCGAGGCCGAAAAGCGAATCCACGTTCACACGGAGGCCAATCTGCATCCGTGAAATTCCACCTTGCCTTCGAGCACTTATTTAGGGCTGATTTTTATGTTCCCGCCACGCCATCGCCACAACCCCCTATCGGCAACACCGTGATCTCCGATTATTAAAGGAATTCTAAGCTTTTTCGAGCAAAGGGGTAAAGTGATTTCTAGGCTTAAGTTTTCCCCATTTTCGATTGCGGAATCCCCGTCCACGCGTGTCGTTGTCTTGCTCCGGAACACCTGCTATATGGGGACCATCGCAACGAACGCGGAGGCCGGCACCCTGATCCCGGCCGGAAAGCGCGTTTTTTTTGGGAAAATCAGCCATGGCGAGACGCAGGCAGGTTTACGAAGGCCGCGGCAAGGTGCTCTTCGAAGGCCCCGAGCCGGGCACCCTGGTGCTCGATTTCAAGGACGACGCCTACGTGCGCGAGACCCAAAAACGCGGTGTCATCACCGGCAAGGGCGTGCTCAACAACCGGATTTCCGAATACCTGATGCAGCGGCTGGCGGAAATCGGCGTGCCGACGCATTTCGTGCGGCGGCTGAACATGCGCGAACAACTGGTGCACGAGGTCGAAATCATCCCCATCACCGTGGTGGTGCGCAACATCGTCGCCGGCTCCATGTCGGCGCGATTCGGCATCCCCGAAGGCACGGCGCTGCCGCGTTCGGTGGTGGAGTTTTATTTCAAGTCAGACGAGTTGGATAATCCGATGGTCACCGAAGAGCACATCACTGCCTTCGGTTGGGCACACCCGCAGGACATCGACGAGATTCTGGCGCTGTCGCTCCGGGTCAACGACTTCCTGTCCGGCCTGTTTCTCGGCATCGGGCTCCGTCTGGTCGACGTCAGCCTTGAATTCGGGCGGCTGTGGGAAGGCGAGCAGATGCGCATCGTGCTGGCCGACGAGATCAGCCCCGACAACTGCAGGCTCTGGGATCTGGCCACCAACGAGCCCATGGACAAGGACCGTTTCCGCCGCGATCTCGGCCGCGTCGAGGAAGCCTACCAGGAAGTGGCCCGGCGTCTCGGCATTCTCCCGGAAGGCGGCCCTCGCGACCTTAAGGGTCCGCAAATCATGCAGTAAAAACAATGCTCTCGAGGTGAAATCAGGCATGAAAGCGAAAGTCCACGTCACCCTGAAGAACGGCGTTCTCGATCCGCAAGGCAAGGCCGTCCAGCATGCGCTGGGCGCGCTCGGCTTCGGCGGCGTCGACGAAGTCCGCCAGGGCAAGTACATCGAACTCGACTTGGCCGAGACCGACGCCGACGCGGCGCGCGAACATGTCGAACAGATGTGCGAAAAGCTGCTCGCCAATACCGTGATCGAGGACTACGAGATCGAAATCGCCAACACGTGAGGGCCGCCATGAAATCCGCCGTCATCGTTTTTCCCGCCTCCAATTGCGACCGTGATGCGCAGGTGGCGTTGCGCGACATTTCCGGCACCGAGCCGGTGATGGTCTGGCATCGCGATACGGAAATGCCCGACGTCGATCTGATCGTGGTGCCGGGCGGTTTTTCCTATGGCGATTATCTCCGCTCCGGCGCCATGGCGGCGCGCTCGCCAATCATGAAGAGCGTCGTTGCCCGCGCCAACGCGGGCGTGCCGGTGCTCGGTATCTGCAACGGCTTCCAAGTGCTGACCGAAACCGGCCTCCTGCCCGGCGCCTTGATGCGCAACGCCGGGCTCAAGTTCGTCTGCCGCGACGTCTGGCTCAAAGTCGAGGATGCGGTGGAAACGCCGTTTACCGCCGGATACAACCCCGGCCAGGTGGTACGCATCCCCATCGCGCACCATGACGGCAACTATTTCGCCGATGACGACACCCTGGATCGGCTGGAGGATGAAGGCCGCGTCGCGTTCCGCTACTGCGAGGCCGACGGCAGTCTTTCCGACACCGCCAACCCGAACGGTTCGCGCCGTCACATCGCCGGCATCGTTAACGAGGCCGGGAACGTTCTCGGCATGATGCCGCATCCGGAACGGCTGATCGACGGCGCGCTTGGCGGCAGCGACGGCCGCGCCATGTTCGAGGGCCTGTTGCGCACCCTGCACTGAGGCCGAGCCGGCGGCGGCCGGCGAGCGAGTCGGCGGAGGACTGGCAGAAACCGATGCTCAACGTTCGCCCGGTCGTTCACCTGATGGGTCTTCTCGCATGCTTCATGTCGGCGCTGATGATGGTGCCGGCATTGACCGACGTGGCCTTTCACGATGGCGAATGGCGTGAGTTCGTGTTCATCGCCATGCTGACCGGCTTTCTCGGCACGGCCGCCGCGGTTGCCACTTGGCCGAAAGAGCCGATCCAACTGACGCTCAAGCAAGCCTTCCTGATGACTTTCCTCGGCTGGATCGTGGTCAGCCTGTTGGCCGCTATCCCGTTTCTTGGCCATCCCGGCGTCACCGTCGCCGACGCGGTGTTCGAATCGGTTTCCGGCATCACCACGACGGGCTCGACCGTGCTCACCGGGCTCGACCATCTGCCGCCCGGCGTCTTGCTGTGGCGCGCGCTTCTGCAGTGGCTCGGGGGCATCGGCATCATCGCCATGGCGATCCTGATGCTTCCGCTGCTGCGGGTCGGCGGCATGCAGTTGTTCAAGATCGAGAGCTCGCACACGTCGGAGAAGTTTTCCACCAGCGTGTTCGGCATGGTCATGCAGTTGCTGGCCATCTATGCCGGCCTGACCGTCCTCTGCGGGCTTATCTACTACGGCCTCGGCATGAACGGTTTCGATGCCATCACGCATGCGATGACGACGCTGTCAACCGGCGGCTATTCGACCCACGACGCGTCGTTCGGTTACTTCGACAGCTTGGCCCTGCAGTGGGTGGCGACGCTGTTCATGATCGCCGGCTCGGTGCCGTTCTTCCTTTACGTCAAGGCGTTGTACGCGGGCCCCCGGCCAATGTTCACCGATCAGCAGGTGCGTGGCTTCCTGGCGTTCCTGGCGGCGGTCTCGCTGGGCCTGACGCTATGGCTGATCGTCACCCGAGGCACGCACTGGTTCGAGGCGCTGACCACCACCGCCTTCCACGTCACCTCGGTGGTGACCACGACCGGCTTCGTTGCCGAGGATTACACGCTCTGGGGTTCGGGCGCGGCCGGTGTGTTTCTGGCATTGATGTACATCGGCGGCTGTTCGGGATCGACCGCCGGCGCCATCAAGATATACCGCCACCAGATCATCTACATGTTGGTGCGCGCCCACGTGAAGCGCCTGTTCAGCCCCAACCGGGTCATCACGCTCACCTACAACGGCGCGCCGGTACCGCCGGACGTGCTTTATTCGATCCTCGCCTTCCTGGCGGTTTTCGTCGCCACCATCGCGGTCTTTACCGTATGGCTGAGCTTCTTCGGCCTCGACGTGCTGAGCGCCTATTCGGCCACCGTCACGGCGATCACCAACGTCGGCCCCGGGCTCGGGCCGATCGTCGGGCCGGCCGGCAACTTCCAGCCGCTGCATGATGGAGCCAAGCTGGTGCTGGCACTGGCGATGCTCGCCGGCAGGCTCGAGGTGCTGGCACTGCTGGTCGTCTTCGACCGCGATTTCTGGCGCTTCTGATGCTGCTTCCCCTCGCCGACAACAACCCGCTGCGCTACATCCGCCACGCTTACGTCAACTGGACGGTGATCGGGCTTTGCGTGCTGGTGTTCCTCTACCAGGTTGGGCTGGGCGAGCGCGCCGGGCAGTTGTTCGCGCTCGGCTACGGCGCCATTCCGGCGGTGATTTTCGGCTATGCCGACCTGGCGCCGGAACTGCAGCGCCTGCCCGACCTGGCGACGCTGGTCAGTTGCATGTTCCTGCACGGCGGTTTCATGCACCTGGCCGGCAACATGCTGTTCCTGTGGATTCTCGGCGACAACATCGAGGATTCGCTCGGCCATTTCCGCTTCGTGCTGTTCAATATGGTCTGCGGCATTGCCGCGGCCTTGGCGCACGCGCTTTCCGATCCGACCTCGCAAGTGCCGATGGTGGGGGCGTCGGGGGCGATTTCCGGCGTCATCGGCGCCTACCTGGTGCTGCATCCGAAAGCCCCGATCAAGACCCTGGTGTGGCTGATCATCGTCGAACTGCCGGCGTGGCTGGTGCTCGGCATTTGGGCGGTGTTCCAGTTCCTGAGCGCGGTGGGATCGGCCGGCGGCGGTGCCGAGGGCGGCGTCGCCTGGTGGGCGCACCTGGGCGGACTGGCCGCCGGGCTGGTCCTGATCGGGCCGATGCGGCGCAAACAGATTCCGCTGCTCGACCGGGGCGTGGCGCCGCGCAAACGTGGTCCCGTCATCACCATGCGCCCCGGCCCCTGGAGCAAACGCAAATAGCCAAAAAAATCGCCGGCACGGGGGAGATGCGCCGGCGGAGAATGATCAGGATCGGAGAAGGATGGCCGGGTTTGGCCCGATGCCGTTATGGTTGGCGCGGCGGTTCCGGCCGCGCGCGGATCGAAAATCCTCCGGCGCCTAACGCTTTCTTGTCGGCAGGGTCTGCAGGGTCGCCAGGATGTTCTTGATCTGCTGGCGGGTGAGCGCCGCCTGCCAGGCGGGCATGAACTCGCCGGGATGGCCGTGCAAGATCTTGTGCAGCGCCTTCCAGGGGTTTTCCGTCGCCACCCGGCCCATGGCCGGCATGGTGCGAATCTCGGTGCCCTCGTCGCCGTGGCAGGTGGCGCAGAGCGCGTAGAAGAAGGCCAGATCCTCGTCCGCCGAGCCGCGCGCCTGCTTGGTGCGGGGCGCGATGAACTCGTTCATCTCCACTTGGCCGTGGGCGACGAAACTGCCCAGGTCCCAGAGATCGCGGAACTTCAGGAACCGGTGCATGCCGTACGTTTTGTCGGTGAGGACATCGATCACCGCGGCGGGATGCGCGCCGGCCATGCGGCGGATGCCGCCGAGGCCCGCCGCGCCCTTGTAGTCCCAGCCATGGCACTCGACGCAGCGCCAGCTGTTCGATCCCGCCGGCACCTCTTTGTCCTTGGGATAGGCGGGGTGCGGGGTCTTGGGAACGTCCTTGTTCACCTCGCGCGCCCAGTCGTCATAGAGCTTGCCGCCGCGCTGCACCGACAACAGCACGTTATTGCCGGGAAGGCCCTGCATGTAGGCGAGCATGTTCACCACGGTGTCTTGGCCGAACACGCGGAGCGCCGGCATCTCGTCGCCAGGGTGGCCATTGAACATTTTGTGCAACGCCAGCCACGGGTCGTTGCGGGTGACCTCGCCGATGGGCGGAATGGTCTGCATCTGGGTACCGTCGACACCGTGGCAGCCGGAACAGACGGTGGCGAAATAGATGCCGCTGGAACCGGCCTTGCCGCGCGCCCGGCGGCTGTCTCGGTCGATGGCGTCGGTGGCGTTGATCTGGCCCTGGCTGACGAACATCGCCAGGTCGTGCATGGATTGCTTGTCCAGGTATTCGGCGTAACCGTGCGCGTCGCCGGACAGCAACGCGACGATCTCATCTGTGGGCGCGCCGGCCTTGGTGGCGATGCCCTTGATGCCAGTGAAATCCGGCCCCTTGCCGAATACCCCTTCGGCGCCAAGTTAGTCCCAACCATGGCAGGTGACGCAGCGCCAGGTGGTGGCCGGATCGGCCATGAACCGCCCTTCCTTGGGATACAGCGGGTGTGCCTCTTTGGGCGGGCGCTTGGCCAGTTCACGGATCCAGTTGTCGTAAAGCCGGCCGCCGGCGGAGATCGACGCGGTCTCGTGCGCCGGCACATGATCGGCCATGGCCGGCGCCTGCACGAAACCACCGATGATCGCGGCAACGGCGACGAGCCAGGAAATAGGCCGGAATTTGGATTTTCGGGTGGCGGTCATGGTCATGGCTTGCAGTCCATCGGTTGCGGGTTCAGCCCTCATATCCCTGCGGCAGTTCATGCACCACGCCCTTGTGGCACTGGATGCAGTGCTTGCCCTCCTCGATCGCTTCCGTGTGCTTGCGGCGCGCGCGCCGGCCGTGGTCGTCGAGCACCATGTCGGTCAGCTCGTGGCAGTTGCGGCATTCCTTCGACTGACGCTTTTCCATCTTCGCCCAGACGGCCTTGGCCATCTTCAGGCGGTGCTGCTCGAACTTTTCCTTGCTGTCGACGGTGCCGAGAATCTCGTGATAGACGTCCTTCACCGCCAGCACCTTGGCGATCAGCAGATCCGGATAGTCGTGCGGCACGTGGCAATCGGGACAGCCGGCCTGGACGCCGACGGCATTCTTGAAGTGCGCGCTTTTTTTATATTCCTCATAGGGGAAGGTCATGGAATGGCACGACGTGCAGAATTCCATGGTGTTGGTGTAGGCGACGCCCTGAAAGAACACGAACAAGAAAGCCGCCGTGCCGATGACGCCGATGGCGGCGCCGCCCCAGCGCGCGGTCGGCTGCTTCAACCAATTGATAATCGCTTTAAACATGCTTCCGGCCTTTGCTTCACCATGAATAAGGCGGGCACGAGCGGTCCTTCACCCATCCCCCGGTTCGAAGTGTCCCGTTATCGATTGTTATTGATCTTGCCGCCAGCGGGGGCTTCCGCCGTCTCCGGCGAAAGCCCCCGTGTCGGATCATGTTCCGGGCGTGCCCGGTGTCAGCCCCAGATGTCTTTGACGATATTGTCGTACCAACTGTAGGCGTACTGCACCTCGCGCTTCAGGTCCTCGGCCGAGGCATCGCCCGGCGTCAGCCCACCGGCACCCTTGACGCCGGCGATCATGTTCTTCGCCGCGTCATAGCGGTAGACCGCCGCCACCGAGAACCCGTAGTCGGTCCCGGCGATGGAGTAGCAGGTGTTGACGTAGGACGGCGTCGGCACCTCGCTGCCAGCAAATGCCGAAGCGATGGCCACGGCCGTGACCTTGCCCTGGGAGTTGGCGGAGTAGCCGGACTTCGGCATCGCCGCCGCCACCGAGGCATCGCCGAGCACGTGGATGTTCTTGTGAACGGACGATTCGAAGGTCTGCTTGTTGACCGGGCACCAGCCCTTGTCGTTGGCGAGGCCGGCATCGAAGGCGATCTGCCCCGCCACCTGCGGCGGGATGTAGTTGATCACGTCGGCCTTGAGATCGACGAAGTCGGTCTTCACCTGGCCCAGCACAATCTTCACCAGGTCCTGGGCCTTGGCCGCCGGAATCCACTCGATCATCGCATTGTCGGTGCCGAAGCCGTAGAGCCGCTTCCAAGCCTGGGTGAACAGGCCCTGCTTGGAGAACTTGTCCTTGGTGTCGACAATGACGACCTTGGACTTGGGCTTGTGGTGCTTCAGGTAATGGGCGATCAGGCTGGCCCGTTCATACGGCCCGGGCGGGCAGCGGAACGGGTTCGGCGGCGCCACGATGCAGACCGTGCCGCCGTCGTTCATGGCCTCCAACTGCTTGCGCAGCAGCGCCGTCTGCGGACCGGCCTTCCAGGCATGCGGGATCTGGTCGAACATCGCCATGGAAACGCCGTCCGCCTGGGGCAGCTTGAAGCTGATTCCCGGCGCCACGACGCAGCGGTCGTAGGCGAAGGTGCCGCTCGACTTGGTGGCGACGGTCTTGGCGCCGGCATCGATGCCGGTGGCCATGTCCTGCACCACCTTGACGCCCATCTTCTTGAGACCGTCGTAGCTGACCGCGATCTGGTCCAGCGAACGTTCGCCGCCCAGCACCTCGTTCGACATGAAGCAGGTGTGATAGGTGGCCAACGGCTCGATCAGGGTCACGTCGATGTTCGGATCGGCAAGTTTCAGGTAGCGCGCCGTGGTGGCGCCGCCGACGCCGCCACCGACGATGACGACCTTGCCGCCCGCCGCGCGCGCGACGAAGGGGGTTCCGGCGACCGCGCCCGCGGCAACGGCTGCACCGGTTGCGCCCAGGAAGGCGCGACGATTAAGGGTCTTGTTGGTCATATCGAGGCCCTCCTATTTCCGGCTGCCGTAGAAGTTGATGATCGCCTGGAAGCCCGCGTCGCCTTCCGCCTTCTCGAGGTCGGTCAGGTTGCGGATCTTCTTGCGTTTCTCCTTCGCCGACATGGCCGGGTTTTCCTCGATGTTGCGCGATCCGGACAGGAAATCCGCCAATTGGTAGCTCAGGTATGGAACCGGCTGGCCGGCCAGCGCCGGATAGTCGATACCGGTGTAGCCGTCCTTCTCGTGGCAGTCCTGGCAGTACTTGCGCGACAGTTCCTGGCCCTTCATGGCGAGCTTGTCGTCGGTCTTCTGCTCGACCTGACGCATCAGTTTCTGGCCGGCGAAATGCTTGGCGATGGCCATGATCTCGTCGTCGGTGTAGCCCTTGGCGATGCGCCCCATGATCGTCGATTTGCGCTCGCCGGATTTGTAGGCCTTCATCGTGTCGGCGATGTAGTCCGCATTGGTGCCGGCGATCGACGGCGTGGCAGGCCCGTAAGTGCTGCCGTTGGGTCCGTGGCAGGCATTGCACGTATTGGCCAGCATGCTGGCCGGCGCCATGCCGGCGGCCTGAGCGTCGGATAGGGACATTACCATCCCCACCGCGACAGCGACGGCCGCAGTCGCTGTTTTTACTCTCGGTCTCACAAACCTCTCCCATGTCTAAATTTTGATTTCGAGCTGGCGAATGTTCGCGCCAGATCGTTTCGGCTTTATAGGGGATTCCCTAATTTATTTCCACACAAATATTTTGTGCAAATTACCAAATTTTTTCCGTGATTGGCGAATCAAATACAAAAATGCAACGCGTCTATGGGTATTACACAATTCTTGACTGTTGTTTATGAAGCCTCCAGATCGGCCGATGCCGAAGCCGTCGTTGCCAACCGGTTTGCATCTGCTATGAAGGACGGCGTCACCGTTTATCCCGGGTCCGCGCCGCCGGACCGGCCGCCGGAGAACTCATCCGCCCATGTCCGAAACCGAACCCGCCATCACCCCCGAAATCGTCGCCGAGCACGGCCTTTCCGAAGAGGAATACGCCAACGTGCTGCGCATCCTCAACCGCGAGCCGAACCTGACCGAGCTCGGGATTTTCTCGGTCATGTGGTCGGAGCACTGTTCCTACAAATCCTCCAAGCATTGGCTCAAGACGCTGCCCACCGAGGCGCCCTGGGTGATCTGCGGACCCGGCGAGAACGCCGGCATCATCGACATCGGCGACGGCCAGGCAGCCGTGTTCAAGATGGAGAGCCACAACCACCCGTCTTACATCGAGCCCTACCAGGGTGCGGCGACCGGCGTCGGCGGCATCCTGCGCGACGTCTTCACCATGGGCGCGCGCCCCGTCGCCAACCTGAACGCGCTGCGCTTCGGCAGCCCCGACCATCCCAAGACCCGGCATCTGGTCGACGGCGTCGTCGCCGGCATCGGCGGCTACGGCAACTGCGTCGGCGTGCCGACGGTGGGCGGCGAGTGCCAGTTCCATTCGGCCTACGACGGCAACATCCTGGTCAACGCCATGACGGTGGGTATCGCCGATACCGACAAGATCTTCTATTCGGCGGCATCGGGCGTCGGCAACCCGATCGTCTACGTTGGCTCCAAGACCGGTCGCGACGGCATCCACGGCGCCACCATGGCGTCGGCCGAGTTTGCCGAAGATTCGGACGCCAAGCGCCCGACCGTCCAGGTCGGCGACCCGTTCACCGAGAAATTGCTGATCGAAGCCTGCCTGGAACTGATGGACACCGACTGCATCGTCGCCATCCAGGACATGGGCGCGGCGGGATTGACGTCGTCTTCGTTCGAGATGGCGTCGAAGGGCGGCATGGGAGTCGAGCTTGATCTCGACCACGTGCCGCAGCGCGAACCCAACATGACCGCCTACGAGATGATGCTTTCCGAAAGCCAGGAACGCATGCTGATGGTGCTGAAGCCAGGCTCCGAGGAGCAGGCCAAGGCGATCTTCGAGAAATGGGAACTGGACTTCGCCGTCATCGGCCGGCTGACCGACTCGGGTCGCATGGTGCTCAACCACAAGGGCGCCACCGTCGCCGACCTGCCGATCGACCCGTTGGCCCTGGCGTCGCCCGAATACGACGAGACCGAGCGCCCCTGGCGCCCCACCCCGCAAGCGCCCGAAATCGCGCCCGGCGACGTGCCGGCGCCGGCCGATCCGCTGGCCGCGCTGAAGCAGTTGATGGGCTCGCCGGACATGGCGTCGAAGCGCTGGATCTGGGAGCAGTACGACCACATGGTGATGGGCGACACCCTGGGTTTGGGCCGGCCCGGCGGCGATGCCGCCATGGTGCGGGTGCACGGCTCGAAAAAGGCGCTGGCGATGACGTCGGACTGCTCGCCGCGTTATTGCCTGGCCGACCCGACGCAAGGCGGCCGCCAGGCGGTGGCGGAGGCCTGGCGCAACATCACCGCCACCGGCGCCCAGCCGCTCGCCATTACCGACAACATGAACTTCGGCAACCCCGAACGGCCCGAGATCATGGGCCAGTTCGTCGGCTGCATCGACGGCATGCGCGAAGCCTGCCTGGCGCTCGATTTCCCGGTCGTGTCGGGTAACGTCAGCCTCTACAACGAGACCAACGGCACCGCCATCCTGCCGACGCCGACGATCGGTGCGGTCGGCCTGCTGCAGGACTATGCGCAAGCTGTCGGCATCGCACCGACCGCGGCCGGCCAGGCGCTGGTGCTGATCGGCGAGACCCGTGGGCACCTGGGTGCCACGGCCTTTCTGCGTCAGGCCACCGGGCGCGAAGACGGCGCGCCGCCGCCGGTCGATCTGGCGGCGGAACGCAAGAACGGCGACTTCGTACGCGCTGAGATTCTCTCCGGCGCCGTCACCGCCTGCCACGATCTGGCCGACGGCGGATTGCTGGCGGCCATTGGCGAGATGGCGCTGGCGTCCGGCATGGGCGCCGACATCGACACCGGCGCGGCCGGCGATCTTGCCCTGCACGCCTGGCTGTTCGGCGAGGACCAGGCACGCTACCTGGTCGCCACCGACGATCCGACGGCGCTGATCGCACGTGCCGGCGCCGCGGGCATCGAGGCCAAGCAAGTGGCACGCACCGGCGGCACTGCCCTCACCCTCGGTGAATTCACGCTTTCCCTGAATGATTTGCGCCGCGCGCACGAGGACTGGCTGCCCGGTTACATGGCCGGCGCATAAATCGCCGCATAAACCATCAGGTGTGACGGGCGACACTTCTAAAACCTTGCCCCCTCGACTAAGCTGCAAGCTGGATCAAGCGAGGGGGATCCAACATGACCGACGGAGAGATTTCTCCGGCAGCCGTCGTTCCCGACAAGAAGGACTGGCCCAGAACGTCCTATGGCACCATCGATTGGGAGCCGGCTTTCGAGCATCCCGAGACCGGGCTGATCACGCTTGTCGAACAGGCGGCCACGGCGGCAGGCGTTCTCGCTTGTTGTCAGGTGGTCATTCGCGCGCTGTTCAGCCGCAAGGACGACGCCGAGACGCGGGTCGAATGCGAACGCCGCGTCAACGAAGCGATGATCCTTTCCTTCGACGGCGACGACGGCAACGACGACGAGACGCGCAAGGAGCGGGTCATTGGGCTGTTGCGCGAGATCAAGGATATCCGCGTCGAGCGGGCGGATTTCCATATCGCGCGCATCAAGATGGGCATCGACAAGCCCGACGAGCGGCGCGAGACCATGGATGCCGACGCCCCCTCCGGCGACGCCGAGCAGCATGCCGATATTTCCGCGCCCGATGCCTTCGTTGAAGCACTCAGCCAACTCCTTGCCGGCCGCCTGGAGGCGCTGCGCGAGGACGTGGCGCCGGGTCCCATCGCCGGCCGACCGCCGCCGTTTCCGGTATCCGAGGCCTTCGCCCAGCGCCTGGACGGCCTGATCCGCAAAGAGTTCGCCCCGGCGATGATGGACGCCTGTCGGCCGTTCCTGGTCCAGGCCGAGCACAAGGAACCGGCGCAGCGTATCCAGTTCATCCTCGAGAACATGGAAGAGCGCCGCTCGCGCGAAATCCTGTGGGAGAGCTGGCGCATCGTCTGGCAGGAAAAAACCAGCGAACAGGAACTGCCGAAAAAGCCGAAGGAAGAGAAGAAGAGCCTCCTCGGCAAGCTGAAGAAATCGAAGCCGCAGCCCTCCTGGATGGGCGAGCAGATGACCGTCGAGGAATGGCAGGACGAGGTTGCCCGCATCAAGCAGGCAAACAAGGACGCGGAACGGATATGGGCCGAGATCATCGCCCCCGCCGACGATTTTCAGCCCCCCGACGACAACGACCACCGGATGCTGATGAACCTGTTCGCGCGCACCGCCGGCGCCATGCGCAAACAGATCACCGCCGTGCGCCAGATCGCCGAACAGGGCGGCAACGCCGGCAAGGTGTTCGCCGACTACCAGCAAGGCAAGGACATCGACCTGCCGCTCATGTGCGCCTGTTGCCAGCGCCCGGAACTGTTCCTCGACAAAGGACTGTTGAAGGATTTCCTGCGCGGTTTCCCCGATACCATGAAGCGCGACCGGTTCCGCATGTCGCTCCGGTTTTTCGGCGATTCCCTCTGACCCGGCGGGCGAAAAACCCTTCCCCGCCAAGGGTTGACGGAACCGGCCAACGGGGCCATATCCTGGGGGCGGGCCGACACTGCCCGCACCAGCTTGAGAACGAAGGACACTGCCATGGCCATGGAAGCCGCCGAGATCGAACGTCTCATCCGCGAGGGCATCCCGGACGCGCGCGTCACCATCGAGGATTTGCGCGGCGACGGCGATCATTACGCGGCTTATGTGATCTCGGAAGCCTTCGAAGGTAAATCCCGGGTGCAGCAGCACCAGATGGTCTACCAGGCCCTGCAGGGTCGCATGGGCGGCCAACTGCACGCGCTGGCCCTTCAGACCAGCACGCCGGACGAAGCCGGCTGAACACCACTTCAACCCGAGACCGCCGGGGACGCGACCCGGGCGGCCGCAACATCAGGTAAAGAACATGAGCGATTCTCCCGCATTCGAACACATTCAAAGCGAAATTAACGAAAACGACGTGGTCCTGTTCATGAAGGGCTCGCCGATGATGCCGCAGTGCGGCTTTTCCGCCGCCGTGTCGCACGTGCTGACCACGCTGCAGGTGAAGTTCAAGGGCATCGACGTGTTGCAGGACATGGAAGTCCGCGAAGGCATCAAGCAGTTCTCCAACTGGCCGACCATCCCGCAGCTCTACGTCAAGGGTGAGTTCGTCGGCGGCTGCGACATCGTCCGCGAAATGGCGGAAACCGGTGAACTGCAGCAGATGCTCGACGCCAAGGGCATTGCCCACGCCTAAGCGCCGCTGAGCGCATGACTGTTTCGACGGGCCGCGCCCTTTAGGTGCGGCCCGTTCGTTTTCAGGGCGTCTTCCCGGCGTTGGTTGAAAATGGGCCTCGAAATTTGGTATAATTGAAGGCTGAGAAAACGAGAGTCCCGAACATGACCGAGATTCCGTCCCTTGCTGCTGCCGACCGTAACCGCGTATTGCAGGACGTCCTGCGCCAGCGCGACCAGCAGCGCGAGGACTCCCAGCGCATTCGGGAGACTTCCTTCGACCAACGCCTGCGCCAGCGCGAGCTGATCGAACAGGACGTGCAACTGGGCGCCAGGCGCGTCCAGGACCGCCGCGACGACATCGAAGCCCGCCGCGATGCCCAGGACCAGGCCCGTGACCGCCAGCGCACCCGCGACTTCATCGACACCGACAACGCATTCGTGCAGCGCCGCGATGCCATCGAGATCGAGCTTAACGGCGCCCGTGACGCGCGCGATTTGAACGAAAGCCTGTTGCAGCGCGACATCGCCGGCGCGCGCAACGAAACGGCGGAACTGCGTACGCTCGACCAGCGCAACGACGACCTGCGCGCGCAACTGATCGAGCGCGACATCCGCCTCCAGGAGCGCCGCCAACAGGAACGGGTCGACGACATCCGCCAGGAACAGGCGCTGCGCCGCTCCATCAGCCAGGTTCAGGAAGCCACCCGCAACGGCTCGGCCAACGCCGCATCCGAACTGGCGCGCGGCGCCATCGTCGACGTCAGCGGCTGATCCGCGTCCCTCTTTCCGCAATGAAAAACGCCCGCTCGAATGAGCGGGCGTTTTCGTGTTCGGTTGCGGAACCGCGCGTCAGCGCGAATAGAATTCGATGACCAGGTTGGGTTCCATCTGCACCGGGTAGGGCACGTCTTCCAGTTTGGGCGTGCGCAGGAAGGTTCCGGCCAGCTTGTTGTGGTTCACTTCCATGTATTCCGGCACGTCGCGTTCCGGGCTCTCGACGGCGAGCAGCACCATCGGAAGCTGGCGCGACTTCTCGCGCACCTCGACGACGTCGCCTTCCTTGACCTGGTAGGACGGGATGTTGACGCGCTTGCCGTTGACGCGGATGTGGCCGTGGCTGATGAACTGGCGCGACGCGAACACGGTCGGCACGAACTTCATGCGGTAGACCACGGCGTCCAGGCGGCGCTCCAGCTCGCCGATCAGGTTCTCGGACGTGTCGCCCTTGCGGCGCACGGCTTCCGCATAGTAGCGGCGGAACTGCTTCTCGGTGATGTTGCCGTAGTAACCCTTGAGCTTCTGTTTCGCCTGCAACTGCAAGCCGTAGTCGGAAGGCTTGCGGCGGCGCTGGCCGTGTTCGCCGGGACCGTACTCACGCACGTTGACCGGGCTCTTCGGGCGGCCCCAAAGGTTGACGCCGAGACGGCGGTTGATCTTGTACTTGGATTGAACGCGTTTGCTCATAATGAACCCTCGTTTGCCGGGTGATGTTGTCCCGGTAGGCCTGATCCCGCATTTGCTTTTGCGGGGGCGGGAGTCGGACGAAACCAGCCGCCGATCCACATTCCCGGGAATGAAGGGGCGCAATATAGGGATTTGGCGGGCCTTGTCAACCGAGGCATGGCATACTCCGCCGCAAACAGGGAGACCCGCGCATGTCCGACTTCACCGCCGTCAAGGCGCTCGCCTTCGACTACTTCGGCACCATCGCCGACAAGACCGCGCTGGCCGATGAAATCGACGCGCACCTGCCGGGCCAGGGCGTTGCTTTCGCCAAGCTCTGGTTCGCCCAGACGCAGCGCTACTGCTTCCAGAACGGCATGATGGAACGCCACATTCCCTGGAGCAAACTGACCCAGGCGGCGTTCAAGTTCGCGGCCGAGGAAATGGGTCTCAGCGTCGACGACGCCACCCGCGACAAATGGATCGAGGCCGACACCCGCCTGCCGGCCTACGCGGAAGCCCCGGCCGCGCTCGCGCGCCTGGCCGGGCGTTTCGATCTCTATGTGCTGTCCATGGGATCGCCGTGGATGATCGAACAGAGCCAGGAGAACGCCGGCATCGCGGCGCATTTCAAGCGCGTCATCTCGACCGAGCCGCACAAGGCCTACAAGCCGGGGCGCTCTGCGTACGAACTCGGCGTCTTCGAGATCGGCGCCAAGGCGCACGAGGTGGCCTTCGTTTCCGGCAACTCCTTCGACGTCATCGGCGCCAAGAACTACGGCTACCCGACCATCTGGGTGCGCCGCTACGGCCAGGCCCTGGACGACCTGGGCCTTCGCCCCGATCTGGTGGTGGGCGATTTGGCGGAAATGGCGGACCGGCTGGGCGCTTGAGCGCCCGCCCTATTCGTCCAATTCGGCATCCCAATAGAGGAAATCGCGCCAGCTTTCGTGCAGGAAGTTGGGCGGAAACGAACGGCCGTTTTCCTGCAATTGGTGATTGCTGGGCGGGCCGGGGGCGCGCAGCGGCTGCATCTCGGCGGCCTTCGGCAGCCGATGGCCCTTGCGCAGGTTGCAGGGCGCGCAGGCGGTGACGACGTTGTTCCAGAGCGTGCGGCCGCCGCGCGCGCGCGGGATCACGTGGTCGAAGGTCAGGTCTTCGGCGGCGAAACGCCCGCCGCAATATTGGCAGGTGAAGCGGTCGCGCAGGAAGACGTTGAACCGCGTGAAGGCCGGCCGCCGGTTCAAGGGCACATACTGCTTCAGCGAGATGACGCTCGGCAGCGCCATGGCGAAACTGGGGGAATGGACTTCGTGATCGTATTCGGAGATCACGTTGACGCGCTCCATGAACACCGCCTTGACGCTGTCCTGCCAGGACCAGAGCGACAGCGGGAAGTAACTGAGCGGCCGGAAATCGGCGTTCAGCACCAGGGCCGGATAGGTTCCCGCAGCGGCAGACAACACGATCCTCCGTACTGTTTGAAGGAAGACTACAATATATTGTGTAAGGCGTGCAAACCCGTGGCGATGAAATTTTTATGAATCGACCGCCCATCCATGGGGAATTGTGCCAAGATGATACCCGGCCGCACACCACCCATTCAACGAGCAAGCAGCGACCCATGCCCGACCCAGAAGAGATCATTGATTCTGCCCGTGCGGAGATCCAATCGGCGCCGAGCCTCGAACAGGCATCCGCGGTCGCGGCGGCGTATAAGACCAGAGACGATCTGCCCCCATCGCAAGTCGGGCGCATCGATGCCTGGCTCGCCGTCCGCACCGGCGAAATCGCTGCTGCCATTGGCCATATGGCCACCAGCTACAATCAAGACCAAAACCCCGGCGCCATTCTCGATCTGGCGGAGGTGTTCAACCACGTGGGCTTTCCGACGGCTGAGAAGCGCAACGAAATGATTGGCTTGTTGGCCTGGGCCTCGAACCAATGGCGGCAAGGAGGATTGCCCGTGAACGCCCTGAGGGCCGATTTTCTCACATCGAAGATCGTCTACGGGATTCAAGGTTCTTTCCCACTGCTGCGGCTATTGGCGGAAAAGTGGCACGCCATGTCGGGATCGCTGACCTATTCGGACGCGGAACTCTCGGCCTTCGCGTTGGGAAATTTCGACGCCCCGGCCCTGCGCCGTTATCTGGGGCTCATCTACTCCCTCGCCGGCGAGGCTGAGTTGGCGGTCCGTGAGAACGATGCGTTCACTGTGCCTTTGGACGAATTCTCCGGCGACCGCTCCGCACCGGAAGGCGCCGTCTTCGGCACCGACGTGGAGGGACAGCGCGGCTATTTCGAAAACCCGATCTTCCGCAGGACCAACGAGAACTTCGTCGATGTCCTGATCGACGGCGGCAACTACGGGCGGGTCGCCGATCTGGGCTGCGGTTGCGGTCTGACCGGCGAGTTGCTGCGCGGGCGCGCGGATTATCTCGTTGGTGTCGACATCAACGAACCGGCGCTCCAGGTCGCTCAGGAAAAAGTCGCCTACGACGACCTGCAACAGCGCGACATGCTGGCGTTTCTGCAAGACGAAACCGCGACCTTCGATCTGATCACGTCATGCATGGCGATCGAGTGGTTTCCCGGCATCGACGAATTCATCCGCCTGGTCTGGGACCGGCTCTCACCGGGCGGCCGCTTGGCGCTGGTTTTCGTTCCCTGCGGGGAAGGGCCGGTGCGCGTTACCCGTGCGCGCCATTCCGGGCTTCATTGGTATTGCTACCAGCCCGACTTCGTTGCCGATTTTGCGGAGCGCCTCGGGTTTCGCGTCGCCAAGCGCGAACTGCACCCCTATGCCTATTCGATCGGGTGTTTCATGTCGCTCGAACGTCCCGCCTGAGGTCTTAACTTTTAGCGCTCTAGGAGTCGGGCTGCGCGGGCTCGGGCAACGGCACGCCGAAACACTGCGACAGGAAATCCATCATCGCCATGATCGAGCCGTCGTCGATGCCGTGGCCGAGCATCGGCCGCATCTGCTGGTGCACCCAGACACCGGCGCTTTGCAGCGCCGCGGCGGCCAGTCCCAGGTTTTCCGGCGGCACGATGTCGTCGGCGTCGCCATGCAGCAACAGCACCGGCGGCCGGCTCCTCATTTCGCTGGCCAGCAACTCAGGCCCGAGCAGGATGCCGGAATGGGAGACGATGCCGGCGAGCTGCTGTTGGCGGCGAAGCCCGACATAGAGCGAAACCATGGCGCCCTGCGAGAACCCCACCAGCGCGAGCTGCTGTTCGGTGAGCCCGTGTGCCGCCAATTGCTCGTCGATGAAGTCGTTAAGGACCGGTGCCACCGCCTGGGCGCCCGAAAGGCGCGATTCCATCGACATGTCCTGGAGCGAAAACCATTGGTGCCCGAAGGGGGCCTGGTCGAAGGCGTAAGGCGCGTTGGGCGCGATGAACTTGGCATCGGGCAGCACCTTGGCCAGATAAGGCGCCAGACCGATCAGGTCGTGGCCGTCGGCGCCGACACCATGGCAGAGGATCACCAACTGCTTCGCCGGGCCGCCGGAGGCGGGGCTCTGGGTCGGGCCGGAAAGCTCGGGCAACTCGCTCATGCGGGGGCTCCTGTGAAAATCGTGACCATACCGGTATTGCCAGCCGGCGTGGCCCGCGTCAACGTTGCCGAATGGGAACATCCGACACCATCACCCGTTTCGCCCCCAGCCCGACCGGGCACCTGCACCTGGGCCACGCCCATTCGGCGCTGTTCGCAGCCCGCGAGGCCGGCGCCGGGACGTTCCTTGTGCGCATGGAGGATATCGACCCCGGCCGCTGCCGGCCTGAGTTCGAGCAATCGATCCTCGAAGACCTGCGCTGGCTCGGGCTCCGATGGCCGGAACCGGTGCGGCGCCAGTCCGATCACATGGACGACTACCGGGCCGCACTCGACCGGCTTGCCGGGATGGACCTGCTTTACCCCTGCTTCTGCACCCGCAAGCAAATCCAGGACGAAATCGCCGCCGCCGGCCACGCGCCGCATGGCATCCCGTCGGGTCCCGACGGCGCGCTCTATCCCGGCACCTGCCGGGGAATGGACGCGGGCGAACGGGCGGAACGCCTCGCCGCCGGCGACGGCCACGCGCTCCGGCTCAAGACCGACGAAGCCGTCCGCCAAGCCGGGCCACTCACCTGGCATGACCACAAGGAAGGCAGGCAGGCGGCGCACCCGGAGATTTTCGGCGATGCGGTATTGGCCCGCAAGGAGACCCCCACCAGTTACCATCTGGCGGTCACCGTCGATGACGCGCTGCAGGGCGTCACCCTGGTGACCCGTGGCAGCGACCTGTTCCTGGCCAGCCACCTGCATCGGTTGCTGCAGGCGCTGTTGGACTTGCCGGTGCCGGACTATCATCACCACGGTCTCTTGACCGGCGCCGACGGCAAGCGGCTGGCGAAACGCGACAAGGCCGCCACCATCCGGAGCCTCCGCGACGCCGGCAAGACATCGGCCGAGGTGCGCGCGCTGGCCGGGTTCGAGGACGGCGCATGAAACGGCTCTATCTGCTTCTGCTGCTCGCCTTCTGGAGCGCGCCGGCATTCGCGGCAAACCCACTCGAAGGGCTGAACCCCGGCCCCACGGTGACGGTGACCGAGGTGGTCGACGGCGACACGGTGATCGTCAGCCCGGCGCCGGAGGGTGCCAGGCAAATCCGCCTGGTCGGCATCCAGGCGCCGAAGCTGCCGCTGGGGCGGAAGGGCTTCAAGGCCTGGCCACTTTCGGAAGACTCGAAGCAGGCGCTGGAGGCGCTGGTGCTCAACCGGCGCGTCGCCATGGCCTTCGGCGAGACCCGCATGGACCGCCACGGCCGGCACCTGGCGCACCTGGTCCGCGACGACGGGCTCTGGGTGCAGGGCGAGATGCTGACGCTCGGCATGGCGCGGGTCTACACCTTCCCCGACAACCGCAAGCTGGCGGTGGAGATGTACGCCGCCGAGCGCATCGCGCGCGGAAACGGCACCGGCATCTGGCACCACCCCTTCTATATCCCGCGCCCCGCCGACCCCGCCGGCCTGATGCGCGAGCTCGGCACCTTTCAACTGGTCGAGGGCCGGGTCCTCGATGCCGCACGGGTCAAAGGGCGCGTCTATCTGAACTTCGGCGCCAACTGGCGCGACGACTTCACCGCCAGTCTGTCACCGAAAGCCGCGCGGGCCTACGCCAAGACCGGCGCCGAAGCGACAGAGCTGCAAGGCCGGCGCATCCGGGTGCGCGGCTGGCTCCGGAAACGCAACGGCCCGATGATCGAGGTCACCCATCCCGAACAGATCGAAGTGCTACCGGAATAGAAGGAGCTCCCCATGCCCACACGCGACATGAGCAATTGGCAGACGTCCATCTGCCAGGTGATCAGCACCGAAGAGCGCGAGGACATCGTCATCCGCGGCCAAAGCCTGAACGAGATGATCGGCAGGCTGAGTTTCTCGGCCATGATGTTCGTCATGCTGCAGGGCCGCGAACCGACGGACGCCGAGACGCGGGTGCTGGATGCGCTGATGGTGGCGTCGATGGAGCACGGCATCGCGCCGCCCTCGATGATCGCGCGCTGCTTCGCTTCATACGGCACCAACATCCAGGCGGCCATGGCCGGCGGCATCCTGGCCTTCGGCGACAAGATGGGTGGGCTTGGCGAGCAGTTGGCGCAATTGATGACCGACGCGCTGGCCGATCTGGAAGGCAAATCCGATCCGTCCGACGCGGAACTCGCCGCCCGCGCGGTCAAGCTGGTGGATGAATTGAAGGCACGCGGTGCGCGGGTGCCGGGCTACGGCATACCGCTTCATGGCGCCGATCCGCGCGCGCCCAAGGTGCTTGAGGTCGCTCGGCGGGAAGGCACGCAGGGTCGTTACGGCCGATTCGCCGAAGCCATCGGCGACGCGCTGGCCGGGGCGCGCGGCGGCAAGGCCGTGCCCATGAACCTGGACGGCGTCGGCGCCGCGGTGATCCTGGATCTGGGATTCCCCTGGACGTCGGCGCGCATGTTCCTGCTGACGCCGAGAAGCGTGTCGCTGGCCGCGCACTATCTTGAAGAACGCAGCCAGGACACCACCTGGCGGCACCTGCCGGCGGACGCCATCGATTACGACGGCGACTGACGGCAAGCGGCCGATAGGTGGCGGATTACCCCGCCTGGATCGCTTTCAGCACCTTCGGCGGATTGAACGGCAGCGAGCCCATCTTCTTGCCGATGGCGTTTTCCACCGCGTTGGCCACCGCCGCAGGGGCGGGCACCAGACAGGGCTCCCCGACGCCGCGCACGCCGTAGGGGTGGTTCGGGTTCGGCACCTCGACGATCACGCAATCGACCATCGGCACGTCGGAAGCCACCGGCATGCGGTAGTCCAGGAAACCAGTGTTCAGAAGCCGCGCCTGATCGTCGTAGATGTATTCCTCGTTCAAGGCCCAGCCGATGCCCTGCACCGCGGCCCCCTGCATCTGGCCCTCGACATAATCGGGCGAGATGGCGCGGCCGACGTCCTGGATAACGGTATAGCGCAGCGGCTTGACGAAACCGGTTTCGGGATCGACCTCCACGTCGACGATCTGCGACGAGAAGGCGGCGCCGGCGCCGCCGGCGTTGATCTCCGAATGGCCGGCGACGGCACCGCCGAACTTGGTCGCCATGGCGGCCAGTTCCTTGAAGCTCATTGGCTCGATGCCGGTGTGGTTGTCGGTGGGGATCGCTTGGCCAGCGTCCCAGCGGACGTCCTCCAACGGGATGTCCCACTTCTTGGCGGCGATGGCGCGGAGCTTGTCGATAACCTCGCGCGCGGCGTTCACGACCGCCCAACCGGTAGCGTAGGTGGTGCGCGAACCGGCCGTCTGGTAGCTGTAGGGAAGCTGGCCGGTGTCGCCGACGATGGGTTTGATCAGTTCCACGTCGATCCCCAGTTCCTCCGCCGCCATGGCGCGCATGGATGATCGCGAACCGCCGATATCCGGGTTGCCGGTGGCGACGTTGACGGTGCCGTCATCCTGCAGGATGACCGACGCGCTCGACAGACCGCCGCCGTGCAGCCAGTAACCGACCGCGATGCCGCGTCCCTGGTTCGGGCCCAGGGGTGCGGCATAATGCGGATGGTTCTTGGTCTCTTCCATCACCTCGATCATGCCGATGCGGCCGTGTTTGGTTCCCATCAGGCTCTGGTCGCCTTCCTTGACGGCGTTCTTGAGCCGGATTTCGACCGGGTCCATGCCGATCTTCTCCGCCAGTTCATTGAGCACCATCTCCGTGCCCAGGCACGCCATCGGCGCGCCCGGCGCCCGATAGGCGGCGATCTTCGGGCGGTTGGAGCAAACGTCGTGCGCCGCCACCCGCATGTTGGGGATGTCGTAGGGCGAGAAGAAGGTGTCCGCCGCGCGGCCGATGGGCGCGCCCTTGAAGGCGCCGGCCTGATACCAGATTTCCGCGTCAGCGGCGGTGATGGTGCCGTCGTTCTTGACGCCCATCTTCACCGTCATGCGCGAACCCACGGTCGGTCCGGTGGCGCGGAAGGCCTCCGATCGGGTCATCGCCATGCGCACCGGACGGCCGGATTTCTGCGCCAGGCGAATCGCCACGGGCTCCTGATAGACGGTGGTCTTGCCGCCGAAGCCGCCGCCGATTTCCGACGCGGTGACGCGCAGCTTGGCCAGTTCGATGTTCAGAAGCTTGGATAGCAACTGCCGGGCAACGAAGTGCCCCTGGGTGGTCATCCAAAGCTCAACGGCGCCGTCCTCGGAAACGCTAGCGACGCAAGCCATGGGCTCGATATAGCCCTGGTGGATGGGTTCCGACGAGAAATCGCGCTCGACGATGACATCGGCCTCGGCGAAGCCCGCGTCCAAATCACCGCGCTCGCCCCTGGACGAACGGAACAGGTTGGAGGGCGCGTCCGAACCGCTTTCGTAGGTGGTTTGGTCGGCGTGCAGGATCGGCGCACCGGGTTCTGCGGCTTCCTTCGGATCGAGCACATGCGGCAGAATCTCGTATTCCACCTCGATCAGTTTCAGCGCCGCCTTGGCGATGTCTTCTGACGTGGCGGCAACGGCGGCAATGGCGTGGCCGTCGTAGAGCACCTTGTCCTTGGCCATGACGTTCCGCGAGATATCGTGGAAATCGTTGATGATCGGCGGATAGGGCGGCTTCGCCGGTTCGTGGTCGGGGATGTCGGCGCCGGTGACGACGGCCTTCACGCCCTTCAGCGCCTCCGCTTTCGAGGTATCGAGCTTGACGATCTTGGCATGCGCATGGGGGCTCCGGAGAATCTTGCCGTAAAGCATGCCCGGCAGCTTCATATCGTCGCCGTAGCGCGCCCGGCCGGTGACCTTGTCGACGCCGTCGGGGCGGCGCGTGTTCTTGCCGACCCACTGGTAGTTGGAGCCTAAGCGGCCTCTGCTTTCTTCGTTCATCGCGCGTTCTCCCTCATCTCCGCCGCCGCATCCATGACGGCGCGGATGATCTTGTCATAGCCGGTACACCGGCACAGGTTTCCCGCCAGCGCAAAACGAACTTCCGTTTCCGTGGGGTCCGGGTTCTTTTCCAAAAACGACTTGGCCATGTTTAGGATGCCGGGGGTACAGACCCCGCACTGCAAGGCCGCATGGTCGAGGAACTTCTGCTGCAGGGGATGCAGTTCATTACCCTTGGCCATGCCTTCGATGGTCTCGATCTCGGCGCCATCGACTTCCGCGCCCAAGACCAGGCAGGAATTCACCGGCCGGCCGTTCATGATCACGGTGCAGGCGCCGCAGTCGCCGGTGCCGCAGCCGTTCTTGGTGCCGGTCAGGTAGAGGACGTCACGCAGCACGTCCAAAAGCGTCTGGTCGGTGCGGCAGGTGAAATCGGTTTCGTCGCCGTTGATGGTGGCGGTCACATTATGTTTCGGCATGATCAGCCCTCCGCTCTCTGCCAGGCGATGGTCGCCGCGCGCTTCGCCAGCACGCCGGCGACCTGGATGCGGAACTCGGCCGTGCCGCGCTTGTCGTCGATGGGCGAGCACGCGCCCTCGGCCGCTGCCGCCAATTTCTCCAGCGTCGCCGCGTCGAGCTTCGATCCGACCAGCACGTCGGCCGCCGCCTGCACCAGTTGCACCGTCGGCGCCACGGCGCCGAGCCCCACGCGCGCGGCCGTGCAGGTGCCGTCGTCGGCCAGCGTCACGGCGACGCCGGCGCCGACCACGGCGATGTCCATTTCCGTCCTCGGGATGAAACGCAGGTAGGCGTCGCCCGAGCGCGCCGCCGGTTTCGGCAGCACCAGATGTGTGACGAACTCGCCGGCAGCCAAGCTGGTCTGGCCGGGGCCGGTCATTAGATCCTCGACGGCGACCTCGCGGCTGCCGTTCGGCCCGACGATACAGGCCTTGGCGCCGGCGGCGACCAGCGCCGGCACGCTGTCGGCGGCGGGCGATGCGTTGCAGAGGTTGCCGCCCACGGTGGCGCGGCCCTGCACTTGGTCGGAACCGATCAGATTGACGGCCTCGACGACACCGGGAACGAGCGCCTTCAACTCGGCGTTCTCGCCCAGTTCCGCGCCGGTGACGGCGGCGCCGATGCTGATGGCGTCAGCGCCGATTTCCACGGCACGGGTTTCGGCAATGCGCTTGATGTCGACCAACAGGCCGGGCTCGCGCAGGTCCTCTCTCGATTGCACCAGAAGATCGGTGCCGCCGGCGAACACCCGTGCGGTGTCATCGCCGGCCAACAGCCCGACGGCCGCCTCGACCGTTTCCGGGGCTGCGTAATTCAAATCGCTCACGATAGTGGTTGCTCCTGCTGGTTGGGCTCCCTTAACGAAGGTTAACAATAACCAACCCCCTTAGGCGAAGAAAGCCCCCCGCATGCTCACGATTTATGAATTTTTTTCTTCTCTTTTTGGACCTTCCCTCTCAACGGCCGGCCGCCATCATACGGCGGCAACGCCGAGCGACCTCACCTTATCCAGCCAGTGTTCGACCCGGCCCGGCTTCGGCTGGCTGGCGCCGGCGAAATAGGTGATGCGCGCCGGCTTGATGCCGACGAAGCCGAAGATCTGGTCGCGCAATTGGCGCAGCATGGCGTTGTGGTAGATCCAGCGCATGAACCAACCCGGCGTGTCGGATGTCATAATGACCCGCCCGGTGCGCCCAGACAGCATCGGCGTCGGCATGCCCATCCAGTCGGTTTCGCGGGTATTGAAGGTGCGGCCCGGCAGGAACGCCCGGTCGAACAGCCCCTTCAGCTTGGCCGGCAGGCCGCCCCACCACATGGGCGTCGTCAGCACCATGTGCTGGCTCCATTCGATATCCGCCAGCACCTGCTCGAGGCCAGCTTCCAGGGGTTTGTGATGGGTATAGCCGCCGTATTCGAAATCCGGGTCGAAGGCCAGGTCGTGCAGATGCGTGAGGCGTACCTCGTGGCCGGCGTCGCGCGCGGCTTCCGCATAGGCTTCGGCGAGCGCGCGGTTGAGCGAGTTTTCCGCCGGGTGGCCGTTCAGGATGTAGATGCGTTTCGGTTCCGTGATGTCCTCCATCGTCTTAAAGTGACCATGGTCAATTTATATGCCTTATAATGACCGCGGTCAATAATTAATTTGACCACGGTCATTTTCTATGCGATAACAAGCACATGGCCAGAGCCCAACAGAAACGCACCTTGGAAACCCGCGCGCGATTGATCGCGGCGGCGGAGGAGATCATCGCCGAAAGCGGCTTCGAGGCGCTACGCATCGAGGAGGTGGTGCTGCGCGCCGGCACCGCCAAGGGCACCTTCTTCGCCCATTTCAAGGACAAGGACCGGCTGATGGACCAGATCATCGGCGGCCGCATCGATGCGTTTCTGGACACCCTCGAAGCCCTGCCGCCGCCCCGAACGGTCGAGGATCTTGTCGCGGCGCTGTTGCCGCTCGCGAATTTCATGACCTGCGAGCGCTACGTGTTCGATGTGATCCTGCGCTATTCCGGCGCCGCCGCGGTGGAAGAGATCGGCGCCATCGCCGCCACCTTCGGACGTCAGGAGGAAGTCTTCGGGCGATGGCTCGCCGATGCGCCGTTCCGGCGCGACATCCCGCCGGACTTGCAGGCGGAGGGGGTCTCGGCCTTCCTGATCCAGGCCATGGCGGTGCAGTTCTGCGCCCTGCACGAGGCGCAATCGTTCGAAGATCGACTGACCGCCTACCTGCGGGCCTGGCTGACGCCGGGTTGAGGAAAAGGCGGCCCTAGAGCCGCTTCGCCACTTCCTCCAGCATCACCTCGGTGGCGCCGCCGCCGATGGCCTGGACGCGGGCGTCGCGGACCATGCGTTCGATGGCGGCCTCCTTCATGTAGCCGAAGCCGCCGTGGAACTGCTGGCAGTCGTACATCACCCGGTTGACCAGATCGCCGCAGAAAGCCTTCACCATGGAGACCTCCTTGACGCAATCGGTGCCTTGCGCGTCCAGCCAGGCGGCGTGATAGACCAACTGCCGGCCAGCCTCGACTTCGCTTTGTAACTTGGCCAGCCGTTGGCGGATCGCCTGCTTGTCCCAGAGCGTCTGGCCGAAGGCCTTCCGGCCCTTGACGTACTCCAACGTCAGGTCGATGGCGGTCTGGGCCTCGGCCATGGCCATGGCGCCGATCACCGTGCGCTCGTTCTGGAAATTGCGCATGATCGCGTAGAAGCCCTTGTTGACCTCGCCCAGGACGTTCTCCTCCGGCACCCGGCAGTTGTCGAAGACCAGCTCGGCGGTGTCGGAGCAGCGCCAGCCCATCTTGTCGAGCGCGCGCCCGACACTGAACCCGGGCGTCCCCTTCTCGACGATGAACATGGTGATGCCGCGCGAGCCCTTGGCGTCGGGATCCGTCCGCGCGGCGACGAAATAGAGATCGCCGTGCACGCCGTTGGTGATGAACATCTTGGAGCCGTTCAGCACCCAGTCCGAGCCATCCTTGACCGCGCGGGTCTTGAGCCCGGCCACGTCGGAGCCGGCGTCGGGTTCGGTGACGGCGACGGCGGTGATCAGCTCGCCCCGGATGACGCGCGGCAGATACTTGGCCAGTTGCGCCTCGTTGCCGGCGTTGGCGAGATGCGGCGACGCCATGTCGGTGTGCACCATCACCGTCACCGCGAAACCGGCGAAGGTGGCGCGCGAGACCTCCTCCGCCAGAACGACGCTGCCCAGCGTGTTCAACTCCGAGCCGCCGAACTGTTCCGGGTAACGGATGCCGAGGAAGCCGAGTTCGCCCATCTCACGCAGGACATCACGCGGCACCATGCCGTCCTTCTCCCACTGCTCGCCGGCGGGCACGACCTTGTCGGCGACGAAGCGCCTGATCTGGTCGCGCAGCATCTCCAGTTCTTCGGAGAAATAGAGGCTCGGATGCATGGTCTGGAACTCCCCCCGGATGGTATCGGCCAAAGGCCATTGTGCCCGGTTTGGCGGATGCCGCAAACAAAGATGCCGGCCCCTAAGGGCCGGCAAGTTTGACAGGGAGGTGTAAGGAACGCGGGGGAGTTTGGGGGAGGATACTCAGGGAGGTGCGCTCCTTACGAGACTAATATGGTCCGCCAGGGCCGGATTCACAGTGACGTTTGTCACACAAGGCTGTTTTTTATATTTTTGTTTTTCAATGCATTAGGATTTTACCTTCAGGTATCTGCAAGTTTTTAGGTGTTTTCGGCGTTTTTCCGGACGGCGCCGCTGCCTATCATCCCCGAACAGACGCCGCCATCAGGGAGAAAAGCCATGACCGTCCGCGCCGGCATCGCCGGGTTAGGCAAATGGGGCCAGGTACTGGTCCGATCGATCGCCGGCAGCGATGCCATTTCCGTCACCGCCGGCTGCACCGGGCGCAAGGAACGCGCGCGGGACTTCTGCGCCGAACGCGGCATCGATCTCCGCGACGGATTGGAGGACCTGCTCGCCGATCCCGACCTCGATGCGATCATCCTGGCCACGCCGCACGGCCAGCACGCGGAGCAGATGATCCAGTGCGCGCGCGCCGGCAAGCATGTCTTTTGCGAAAAGCCCTTCACCATGTCCGGCGAGAGCGCCGAACGCGCGGCCGCCGCGCTGACGGAAGCGGGCCTGGTTTGCGCGCTCGGCCACAACCGGCGCTTCCTGCCGGCCATGAAGCGGCTCCGCGAAATCGTCGCCACCGGCATGATCGGCACGCCGTTGCATGTCGAGGGCAACATCTCGTCCGGCGGGGGCGGTGGACATCCGGACGGGCACTGGCGCAACGACGGCCAAGAGAGCCCCGCCGGCGGCATGACCGGCCTCGGCGTGCATATGGCGGACGCGATGATTTCCTTCATGGGCCCAGTGACGGAAGTGCGCACCGTGTCGGAGTGCCGCACCCTTTCCGGCGACATCGATGACGTCACCTTCGTCACCATGCGCTTCGCCTCGGGCGCCACGGGCTATCTCTCGACGCTGACCGTCACGGGCCGCATCTGGTGGGTCCGGGTCATGGGCGACGGCGGCTGGGCCTCCATGCGGGGGCCGGACAAGTTGGCTTACGCCAAGCGCGGCGGCGAGGAGGTCTTGGAAACCTTCGACCCTACCGATATCGAGCGCGCCGAACTGGAAGCCTTCGCCGCGGCGGTCTCGGGCGGCGCGCCCTATCCGCTGCCGGTGGCGGAAGCCATCCACGACGCGGCGCTGTTGGAGGCCATCGTGCAGTCCGCCGAAACCGGCGAGACGGTCAGCGTTTGACGCCGGCGCGCGTCTCTACGAAAGCCCGCCAATGTGGGCGTAGTTGCTGGAAACTCGCGCCCAGCACGGCTTTGTAGTTGCCGCTGCGGTAGAGCGTCGCGGTGAAGCGCCGGACGTCGCCGGCCATCTTTTCCTCGATCAGCCAGCGCACCCAGGACCCGGCGACGCGGTAGGCGGCGAGGCGCCGCCGGCTCTCGCCCGGATGCGGCGTCGACAGCACGTTGTTGGCGTCACCGGGACCGCGCACCAGGGGCGCCGGCGCGGAAATCTCGGCCCAGGCGGCCTGATGGATGTCCTGGCCGTAGTTCGGCCAAGCGGGGTTTTCGCCCGCATGGTCCTGGCCGTAGACGGCAAGCCCCTCCTTCATCAATCCGTTGGCCCAGCCCTGGGTCAGGAGATGCGTCAGCTCATGCGCGCTGACCATCTTGCCGTTCCCGAGCTGCGCCGCCGGGATCAGGATGCGGTTCGGCGGCTTATGCCGGCCGACGCCCTTGACGCGGACCACCAGGATCACCGGCCCGATGTCGTTGCCGAACAACGCTTTCAGTTTTTCATACTCGCGCGCGACCTGGGCGCGGGCGGCCTCTATCAAAACGCGGTCGAGGTCCGGGGCATGGTTCTCCACGCGCACGGTCTCCGCCGCTTCGGCCGAAACGGTGAACAGCAGCAGAAAAAGGGCGAACCAGCGCGTCATGGGCATCATCCGCCCGGCCGGAACCCCGGGCAAGAACCGATTGCCCCAGCCCCTGGCCTCGGCTAGGAAACCGCCATGCGCGTGGACCTTTTCGATTTCGACCTGCCGCCCGAACGCATCGCCCAGGCCCCGGCGGAGCCGCGCGACGGCGCGCGCCTGCTGCATGTGTCGGAGGAGCTCTCGGACCGCATCGTCTCGGAACTGCCGGAGCTGCTCGAGCCCGGCGACGTCATGGTGGTCAACGACACCAAGGTGCTTCCCTGCCGCCTGACCGGCAAGCGCGGCGATGCCACCCGCCCCGGCCCGCCCAGCGGCGGCGCCAAAGTGGAGGTGACGCTGCACAAACCCGGCGCCCTGGACACCTGGTTCGCCTTCGCGCGGCCGGCCCGGAAGCTAAGGACTGGCGATATGATCGCCTTCGCGCCCGGCTTCCACGCCATCGTGCGCGACAAGTTGGACGGCGGCGAAGTGCTGTTGCACTTCAACGCCGCCGGACCGGACCTGCTTTCACAGCTGGAGACGCACGGCATCATGCCGCTGCCGCCCTACATCAAGCGCGCCGATGCAGGCGACGATGCCGACCGCCAGTCCTACCAGACCCTGTTCGCCGCCGAGCCCGGCGCCGCCGCGGCACCGACGGCGGGGCTGCATTTCACGCCCGCACTGATGGCGGCGTTGGAAGCACGCGGCGTCGAGGTCCGGCGCGTCACCCTGCACGTGGGCGCCGGCACCTTCCTGCCGGTGAAGGTCGACGACACCCGCGACCATCCCATGCACGGCGAATGGGGCGAGTTGTCGGAAGCGACGGCAGCCACCGTCAACGCCGCCCACGACGCCGGCAAGCGGGTGCTGGCGGTGGGGTCGACCTCGCTCCGCTTGCTGGAAAGCGCCGCCGACGATTCCGGCCGCGTGCATCCCTTCCGGGGCGAGACCGATCTTTTCATCACGCCGGGCTATCGGTTCAAGGCCGTCGACCTGATGCTGACCAATTTCCACCTGCCGCGCTCGACGCTGTTCATGCTGGTCGCGGCGTTCTCGGGGCTGGAGCGCATGCGGGCGGCCTACGCGCATGCCATCGAAACCGGCTATCGGTTCTATTCCTACGGCGACGCAATGCTGCTTGAACCGGACCGCCAAACATGGGGAGAATGAGCGCCATGGAACCAAGAACGATACCGCCTGCCCCGGCCGAAACCGGCATGGCCTACGCCGATATCGAAACCCCGGCTCTTGTCGTCGATCTCGACGCCCTTGAGCGCAACCTGGACAAGATGGCGGCCATGGTCGCGGACGCCGGCGTGCGGCTGCGCCCGCATGCCAAGATGCACAAGAGCCCCTGGGTGGCGGCGCGGCAGATCGAACGCGGCGCCGTCGGGGTCTGCTGCCAGAAGGTGTCGGAGGCCGAGGTGATGGTGGCCGGCGGCGTTGCCGACGTGCTGGTCTCCAACCAGGTGGTCGGCGCGGCGAAGCTGAAGCGCCTGGCGCGGCTCAATCATGACGCCACGGTGCGGGTTTGCATCGACCATGCCGACGCGGTGGCGGAAATCTCCGAAGCCGCCCGGGCCGAAGGCGTCAATATCGACACCCTGGTTGAGATCGACGTTGGCGCCGGGCGTTGCGGCGTCGAGCCGGGGACGGCGGCGCTGGAGCTGGCGCGCGCCATCACCGACGCCTCCAACCTCACCTTCGGCGGCCTACAGGCCTATCACGGCTCGGCCCAGCACCTGCGCACCATCGAGGAGCGCAAGCGCGCCATCGACCATGCCATCGACGTGACGCGGCGCACGGTCGATTTTCTCGCCATCGACGGCATCGATTGCGCCATCGTCGGCGGCGCCGGCACCGGCACCTTCGAGATGGAGGCGGCGAGCGGCGTCTACAACGAACTGCAATGCGGCTCCTACGCCTTCATGGATGCCGACTACGGGCGTAACAGGAACGCCGCGGGCGGTCCCTTCGATACCTTTGAGCACGCACTGTTCGTGCTGGCCGCGGTGATGAGCCGGCCGGGCGAGGGTTCGGCGGTCGTCGATGCCGGGCATAAGGCCACCGCCATCGACAGCGGCCTGCCGCTTCCGTGGCAGTTGGCCGGCGCCGAGATGACCGGCATGTCGGACGAGCACGGCGTCATCGATATCCGCACCGTCAACGAAAAGCCGGCGCGGGGCGATAAGCTCCTTCTGGTGCCCGGGCACTGCGACCCGACGGTCAATCTACACGATTGGTATGTGGGCGTGCGTGGCCTCGGCACGCCCGAAGCCCATGTGGAAACCGTTTGGCCGGTGGCGGCGCGCGGCGCGCTGTTCTAGGAGTGTCCCAGTGAACGGCCTCACCTTCGACCTGATCAAGCGAGACGGGCGCGCGCGCCTCGGCACCTTGATGACCGCGCACGGGCCCGTCGACACGCCGGCCTTCATGCCGGTCGGCACGGCGGCGACGGTGAAGGCGATGACGCCGGAGGCGGTCAGGCAGACCGGCGCGCAGATCATTCTCGGCAACACCTACCACCTGATGCTGCGCCCGACGGCGGAGCGTGTGGCGCGTTTCGGCGGCCTGCACGAATTCATGAACTGGCCCGGGCCGATCCTGACCGATTCCGGCGGCTACCAGGTGATGAGCCTGGCCAGCCTGCGCAAATTGGAGGAAGAGGGCGTCACCTTCCGCTCCCACATCGACGGCGCCTATCACAAGCTGACGCCCGAACGCTCGATCCAGATCCAGCACTTGCTGGATGCCGACATCACCATGGCGCTGGACGAATGCACCCCCTTCCCCGCCACCGAGGAAGAAGCCGAAAGCTCCATGCAGTTGTCCATGCGCTGGGCCGAGCGCTCCAAGAAGGCGTTTCGCCAGCGCCCGGGCTACGGGCTGTTCGGCATCGTCCAGGGCGGCGTCTATGGCGATCTGCGCGAACAATCGGCCAAGGCGCTCTCCGAGATCGGCTTCGACGGCTACGCCATCGGCGGCCTCGCGGTGGGCGAAGGGCAAGAGCTGATGTTCTCCACCTTGGACGTCACCGAACCGCACATGCCGACGCAGCGGCCGCGCTATCTGATGGGGGTGGGCAAGCCCGACGACATTGTCGGCGCCGTCAGGCGCGGCGTCGACATGTTCGATTGCGTGCTGCCGACGCGATCGGGGCGCACCGACCAGGCCTTCACCCGGCGCGGTACGCTCAACATGCGGAACGCGCGTCACAAGGACGACCCCCGCCCCATCGATCCCGACTGCAAATGCTACGCCTGCCGGCACTATTCGCGCGGCTACATCAACCACCTGGTGATGGCCAAGGAAATTTTGGCGGCGATGCTGCTCACCTGGCACAACCTGCACTACTACCAGGAACTGATGGCCGGGCTCCGCCAAGCGATATCGGAAGGCGCGCTGGATGCCTTCGCGGCGCTGTTTGCCGCCGAGCAGGCGTCCGGCGATCTGGAGCCGCTATAGCGCCTCCCACTCGGCGACGATGCGGCCCTTGTCGACCTTGCCCGACGGGTTGAGCGGCAGGGGATCGGTGCCGAGGCGCCACTGGGTGGGGATTTCGAAGCGGCCGAGGCGTCCTTCAAGAAAATCAGTCAACGCCGCCGCATCGGCCGCATCCGGTCCGGCGAGCACGATCCGCGCACCGACCTCCTCGCCCAATTCATCATGCGGGATCGCCACCACCGCCGCTTCCAGAACGTCCGGATGGCCGAGCAACTGCTTTTCCACATGACCGGCGGCGATGTTCTCGCCGCCCCGGATGATGATGTCCTTGGATCGCCCGACGACGTAGAGGAACCCCTCATCGTCGAGCCGCCCGAGATCGCCCGAACGCACCCAGCCGCCTTCGTCGCAAGGCGGCGTGTCGTCGCCCAGGAAGCCGGCGATGAGGGTCGGCGTACGGGCAACGACCTCACCGACGCCGCCTAAGTCCGGCTTGTCGATCCGAAGCTCCACCACCGGCAGCGCGCGGCCGACGCAGCCCGGCTTACCGTCCGTGTCGCGGCCCGATCCCGCCGCCAAAACACCGCCCGCTTCGGTGCAGCCGTACAGGCTGCCGACGCGCTTGGCGGTGGCGGGGAAGGCGACGGCGATCCGGTCGCGCAGTTCCTGGGTGATGGCCGCGCCGCCCATGGAGATGGAGGCGACGCTGGACGTGTCGTAGTCGGCGAACGTCGGCTCGTCGATGACCCGCGTCACCATGGCCGGAATGCCGCCCCAGACGCGGACCTTCTCGCGTTCGATCACCCGGAGCGCAGAGACGGGCTCGAACTTCCCTTTCAGGAACACCAGCTTGCCGCCGGTCAACAGTGTGTTGATCTGAATCTGGATGCCGGCCAGGTGAAACAGCGGCGAGGCCAACAGGCTGACCGTGCCCTTGCCATCCGGCGGCAGTTCGTCCGGCAGCCGCCCGGTCAGCGCCAAGACGTTGTGAATATTGGCGATGACGCCCCGGTGCGGCATCAGAACCCCCGTCGCCGCGCCCATGGTGCCGGACGAGAACATGACGATGGCCAGGTCTTCGCCATCGACCCCCGCAATGGGATGGTCCACGTCCCCGTTGCGGCCGATCTCCGCTTCCAGATCGTCGAAACCGACGACGGCGCGGCCTTGAAACAGCGCCTCGTCCGGCGCGCGGTCGGTGACGATCAGGTCCGGGGCCGCCTTCTGCATGGCGGTTTCAATCTCGGCGTCGCTCCAGAAAGCGTTGCCGAGCACCGTGGCGGCGCCCAAAACCTGCGCCGCCCAGAACCCCAGGAGCCAACCGACACGGTTGTAGCCGTGCAGGAACACCCGGCCGCCTTGCCTGAGGCCGGCATCCCGCAATCTTTCGGCGGCACCCGCGACGGCGGCCTCGAAGGCTTCGAAGGAAAGCCTGAGATCGCCCTGGACGATGAACTCGCGGCCCCGCCAGCGGCGCGCGTCGAGCAGCAACTCCGCCAGATTGCGCGGGCGCGGCGTATACATGCGGCAGGGATAGCCGAGCGCCTCGGTGACCTCGATGTCGCGGCCCCAGCGCCTGTTCGCGGTCTCGGACGTCAAAGCGACGGTTCCGGGGTTTCCGGCTTCAGCGGCTGGAAAGCAGGCTGACGCTTCTCGCGCACCGCCTTTACCCCCTCGATGAAATCGGGCCGGGTGGCAAGCTCGGCGATCAGCGCCTTGGAGCGGTCGATGCTGTCGCCCACATGGAAACCCAACAGCGCGTCGAACATCTGGCGTTTGACGGCCAGCATGGCTTCCGGCGCCGAACCGGTGGCAAGCGCGCGGGCGCGCTCCATAACCGCATCCATGAAGCCGTCCCTGGGGAAGACGCCGTTCAGGAAACCCATCTGCCGTGCCTCGTCGCTTTCGAAGATGCGGCCCGTGAGCAGGATGTCGGCGGCATGGGTCATGCCGACCAGGCGCGGCAAAATCCAATCGAGGCCATATTCGGCTGGGAGCCCCAGGCGCGTCGTCGCCGCCGTCAGCTTGGCCCCCTCGGCGGCGAAGCGAAGATCGCAGAACGACGCCAGCGCCAAGGCGATGCCGGCACAAGCGCCGTTGATGGCGGCGATGACCGGCTTCCGGAGCCCCCAGTGCCAGACCAGATCGTGGTCGAAGTCATCGCGCAGACCATAGCCGGGCTGGCGGGGCTCGTCAGCTTCATCCGGCCCCTTGGGGCCCGACGCAGCCTGCTCCAGGGCCTGGAAATCGGCGCCGACGCAGAACTGCCGGCCCTCGCCGGTGACGACGATGACGCGCACGGCTGCGTCGGCCTCGGCCTCGGCCATCAGCCAGCGGTATTCGTCGTGCATGCGATGCGTCCAGGAATTGCCGCGCTCGGGCCGGGCCAGCGTGACCACGGCAACACCGTCGTCCGTCACTTCGTAGGTCGTGACCTTCAGTTCCATCAGCGCGCCCCTTTCCTTGCTGGCTTTTGTACCGGGCGGCGCTCGCGGCCCAGTTCCTTCATGTAGAAGCGCTCCACCGCCTTCACCTGTTCCGCGATTTCCCGGGCAGCCCCCTCGGCGTCGCGGGCCAGAAGACAAGCCATCAGGCGTTTTCGGGACGGCAAGATCTGGCGGTTCGGCGGCGAACCCGCGGCATCGGCGAAGCCCCGGTTGATGCCGGTAATGGCATCGGTGAGCACCGCCAGGATCGGATTACCCGACGCCTCCGCCAGAAGCCGATGGAAGCGCAGGTTGGCCTCGCTACGCGCCGCCATGTCGCCGGCGGCGCCGGCGGCGACCGCGTCATCGACACAGGCCGCCAGTTCGGCCAACTCGGCGTCGCTGGCGCGCTCGCAAGCCAGCCGCGCCGAGGTAGTGGCGACCAGCAACCGGGCTTCCGCCAGGTGCTCGGGGCGGATGACGCCGAAGGCGAACAGGTCCTGGAACCCGGACACGATGGCCGGCGCCACGTCGTTGGCAATGAAGGCACCGCCGGCCGCTCCCTTCTTCAACGTCAGCAGCCCGGTGTTTTCAAGCGAACGGAGCGCTTCGCGCACCGTGTTGCGGCTGACGCCGAAGGTCTCCGCCAGTTCACGCTCCGGCGGCAGCCGGTCACCCGGCACCAGGGCGCCCTCGGCCACCTGGCCGCGAATCTGTTCGATGATCGCGTCCGCCGCGCGCCGGGTCTCGATGGGGGCGAACATCGTCAATACCTCAGCCCCCCGGCGCCTTTTCGGCGCGCCAGGGCGAGCCGCGCCCATGCCCGTCGAGCCCGGCCAACACGTCGTCGGTATGCTCGCCCAGCACCGGCGGCGCCAGATCGACGGATGCCGGCGTCGCCGAAAACTTGATCGGATTGGCCAGCAGCGAAATGTCGCCGGCCTTCGGATGCGTCATCCGCGCCACCATGGTCTTGGCGATATAGGGGTCGGCGAACACATCGGCGAGACCGCGCACCGGCGCGAAAATGGCGTCGGCGTCGGTCAGGCGCTGGATCCAGTTATCGAAGTCGTGCTCGCGGAACCGCGCCGCCAGCATCTCCTCCAAGGGGTCGCGGTTGGCGACGCGGTCTGCGTTGGTCGCGAAGCGCGGGTCCGCTTCCAGGTCCTGCAGGTCCAGGCCCTTCAACAGCGCGTGCCAGAACTTGTTGTTATGCGCGATAACCATGATCGAGCGGCCGTCGCTGGTCTCGTAGGCGTTATAGGGCACCAGTTGGAAATGGCGGTTGCCGAGAAGCTCGTTCTCATGGCCGGTGGCGAAGTAGTGGCTCTCGCGCGGCATGGTCGCGAACACCGAGGCGTTGAGCATGGAAAGCTCGATCTTCTGGCCCTTGCCAGTGGCAGCGCGGTTGTAGAGCGCGGCGAGCACGCCGACGGTGGCGATCACCGGCGTGACGAAATCGGAGATCGGCATGCCGGTGCAGAGCGGCCCCGAATTGGCGTCGCCGGTGAGCGACATCAACCCCGACAGCGCCTGCATCACCGGGTCCAGCGCCGGGCGGTCGCGGTCGGGACCGTCCGGATCGAAGCCGGTGATGGAACAGTAGATGACGTCGGGGTTTTCGCGGCAAACGTCTTCGTAGCCGAGGCCGAAGCGTCCGACGGTGCCGGGGCGGAAGTTCTCGATCACCACGTCGGCGGTGGCGGCGAGCGCCTGCGCGGCGCGCTGGCCCTGCTCAGACTTGAGATCGAGCACCACCGAACGCTTGTTGCGGTTGACGCTGAGGAAATAGTCCGACTCGCCACCGAGGCGCACCTCGCCGGTGTGGCGCATGGCGTCGCCGGCAGGCGGCTCCACCTTAATCACGTCGGCGCCGAAGTCGCCCAACAGCGCCGGGCACAACGGCCCCGCCATCATCTGGGTGAAGTCCAGAACCCGTACCCCGTTCAATGCCCCTGCCATGTCGTCGTTATCCTTGTGTTTTGATGTTGTGGTTCAGTCGTCGTTGTCGCCGTCACCCGCGTGAAACGCGTCGCGCTCGGCCGCCGCGCCCGCGACGCCGGCATCGCGGCGGCGCCGAAGGAAATTGAACTCCCCTTCCTCGAACCGCACGTTGGTGCCGATGGTGTGTGCCATGTATCCGTGCACGAACTGGCCATTGGCGCCGAGGCTGTCGAGGGCTGCGTGCATTGCCGCTTTGCCGACCGCGATGCCGTCGCGCGGCAACCTGGCGATGCGTTCCGCCCAGGCTTTCCCGGCGGCGTCCAGTTCGCCGCCTGCGACAACCCGGTTGATCAGGCCGAAATCCTTGGCTTCGCGGGCATCCATCATGTCGCCCAGCAACAGCATTTCCCGCGCGCGCTTCGGCCCCATGGTGAGGATGTCGATGGTGAGCAGATACGATGCGCCGCAGAGGTTCATGCGCTGCTCGGGGTGGCCCAGGCGCGCGGTCTCGTCGGCGATGGCGAGATCGGCGGCTTCCACCAGGTACATGCCGGCTCCCATGCAATTGCCCTGCACCAGTGCCAGGACCGGCTTTTCGGAAAACAGGATGCGGCGGAACTGCTCGGCATGGCGGCGGTCGAAACTGAGCCGTGTTCGCTGCGCGGGTCGGCGGTTATCCTTGTCGGCGCCGCCGTACATGGTCGGCACCTGATCCAGGTCGTGGCCAACACAGAAGTCGTCGCCGTTGCCGCGGATGACGATGACCCGCACGTCGTCGTCGCGCTCGGCCACGTCCACAAAGCGGACGATCTCGTCCAACATCTCGAAGGTGAGCGCGTTCTTCTTTTCCGGCCGGTCGATGGTGATCGTGGCCATGCCGTCGCGCGCATCGAAAAGGATGCGCTCCCTGAGCCCGTCCGCCATGAAACCCTCCCGCTCCAGCGTCGAAGGGCGATCCTAGGCCGGCGCGGAAAAATTTGTCAATGGTTGAACCATTAAAAGAATACAAGCGGCTAAAAATGCGATGCGCATTGTTGTCGTGACGCCGTTTCGGATTTATGCCCCCGCACCCAAATACTTTCTTTGCCCGGGGCGGAGTTGTATCCTAATGGCTATGCCGGAAGTCAGGGAGTCTGGTAAACTGTCCGTTCGTGCCTTGGAGACCGATTCCCATGTTCCCGCTGATTTCCCGCCCTTGGCTCAAGGCGTTCTGCATAGCCGCATTGCTTCTTACCGGCGCCTGCGACCCGGCACCGGCGGAGAAGCCCAAGGAAATCCTCGCCTACATCGGCATCACCATGGCCAAGCCCATGGCCGAAATCGCCGCCATCGTCGAGGAACGCACGGGCGCCAAGGTGATCATCACCCAGGGCGGATCCGAAGATCTGTACCAAAGCCTGAAGGCGTCCCGGCAAGGCGATCTCTACATGCCGGGCTCGGCGTCCTATCGCGATCGGCACGCCGACGAAGGCCTGCTCGATGATTTCGTGCACGTGGGCTACAATCAGGCCGCCTTTTTGGTCGCCAAAGGCAACCCGAAAGCCGTCAGCGGCGATCCGACGCAGGTCTTGCGCCGCGACCTCTCCATCGTGGTCTGCAATCCGGAAAGCGGCAGCATCGGCCGCGAGACCCAACGTATCCTGTCGGAGGCCAATGTCTTCGACCGGGCGTTCGAACGGGCCCAGTATCTGACGACCGATTCCCGCAACCTGAACAAGGCGCTCAGGAACGGCGAGGCCGACCTGATCGTCAACTGGCGGGCGACGGCGTTCTTCAGTGAGAACAGGCCGGCCATGGACGTCGTCGATTTCGCGCCGGACGTAGCGCAACCGAAGAAGCTGCTGCTCAACCTGCTGTCGTTCTCCAGGAACAAAGACATCGCCAAGGAAGTGATGGCCGTCGCCGTGTCCTCCGAAGGCCAGGCGATCTTCCGCAAGTGCGGCTTCCTCGACGCCAAGGGGATCGGCACCAAATGACCGAGCCCGCAACCCGCCGCAAACCGCTAAGCCTGATCAACAGGCCCTATACGCTGGTCGTATCGCAACTGCTGTTGTTCGTCGTCGGGTTTGCCTGGGTTATCGGACTGCATATTTTTGTCCTGCAGAAGATCGATGCCCTGGATGCCGCATTCAACAACGAGCGCTCACGCCTCATGCTGGCCGAGCAGGTGAACCTGCGGCTGGCGCGGCTGGAATCCAAATTCTACGAAATGGCGACGACCGTCGGCCCCAAGCGGCAAATGGCCATCAAGGCGGAAGCAAAATCCCATATCGCGGAAATCCGCAAGATCCTCGACGTCTTGGACAAGGGCGGCACCTATACCGACGTCAAGCAGGTCAATCTCGAATCGGCCGAGCAGGTCAGCAATCCGATCACCTACCGGCGGGACGAAAACGCATCCCGCTTCGTCCTCGAAGTGATCGATCTGAACCCGAAACTGACGCAGGTCGACACCAAGCTGGAAGAGATCGCCAAGCTGGTCGCCGAGCGCGAATGGCTGCACGCGGCGGGCAACGAAACCGAATACCTGGCCCTGGTCGAACAGGTGAAACAGGCACTGAAACGGGTGCCGCCGGTGTTCCTTCGCATGCAGGAAAACACCAACCGCATCCATGCCAGCACGATCCTGAAATTCCAGGAGATCGACAAGGAAACGGCGGAACGGAAACAGTTCTATGAACTCGCCGAAGCCGGCATCACGCTGGTTTCGCTGCTGTTGGTGTTGATCATCGGCATCGCCATTTCCCGCCGTGCCGGCCAGACCAACGAACAGTTGCGCCATGCCAAGGAACGGATGGAGGAACTGCGCGACGAGGCCCTGGAAGCGGAGCGCCGCAACGGCGTCCTCAACGACATCCTCAGGCTCGCCAACCAGGACCTGCCGCTTAAGGAACTGCTCGAGCGGGCCTTGGAGAAAATCGTCACGGTCCCCTGGCTGAGCGTCGAATCGCAAGGCTCGTTTTTCCTCGCCGACGAAGAAACCCAGACCCTGGAACTCGTCGCCGACCACCAATTGGAACCGCAACTGCAGCACCTCTGCCGCAAGCTGGCCTTTGGACAATGCCTGTGCGGCCGCGTCGCATCGACCGGCGAAGCGGTGTTCGCGTCGCACCTGGACGACCGCCACGAGATTTCCTTCCAAGGCCTGCACGACCACGGCCACATCTGCATGCCGATCAAGTCGTCGGGGCGCCTGGTCGGTGTCCTGAACCTATACGTGGCGGCGGATTTCGATCGCGCCGACATCAACGAGGCGTTCCTGGCGACGGTTTCCAACACGCTGGCGGCGATCATCGAGCGCAAGCACGCCGAAGTGACGCTGATCAAGCTCTCGCATGCGGTGGAACAAAGTCCGGCGACGGTCCTGATCTCCGATCGCCACGGCATCATCGAGTACGTCAATCCCATGTTCTGTGAGAAATCCGGCTATACGGAAAGCGAAGTGATCGGACAGCATACCCGGATGCTGAAATCCGGCGAAACGCCGGAGCCGGTCTATGAGGAGCTATGGCAGACCATTACCAGGGGCCGCACCTGGCGTGGCGAATTCGTCAGCCGGCGCAAGAACGGCGGCCGTTATTGGGAATCCGTCGCCATATCGCCGATCCGCGACAGTCACGGCGCCACCACCCATTATGTCGCCATCAAGGAAGACATCTCCGAGCGCAAGCTGTTCGAGAAGCAGTTGCACCTGGCGCGCGAGGCGGCCGAGCAGGCCAACCGCGCGAAAGGCGATTTCCTCGCCAACATGAGCCACGAGATCCGCACTCCCATGAACGCCATCATCGGCCTCGGACATCTGGCATTGCAGACGGATCTGACGGAAAAGCAGCGTGACTACCTGACGAAAATTCAGGCGTCGGCAACGTCGCTGCTTCGGATCATCAACGACATCCTGGACGTCTCCAAGATCGAGTCGGGAAAGCTCATCGTCGAGATCGCGCCCTTCAGCCTGGAGCGCGTCCTCGATCATGTCCGCGCGATCAACGGCCAGCGGGCGGCGGGGAAAGACCTGGACCTGATCGTCACGCGCGCGCCCGATGTCCCGGACATGCTCCGCGGTGATGCAGTCCGGCTCGGCCAGGTCCTCACAAACCTGGTCAACAACGCGGTCAAGTTCACCAATCAGGGCCAGGTTGAGGTTTCGATCGACGTTGAGTCCCTTGATGACCAGACGGCGAAACTGCGCTTCGCCATCACCGACACGGGGATCGGAATCACCAACGAACAGGTCAAGCGCCTGTTCAAGGCCTTCTCGCAGGCCGATGCATCGACGACGCGGAAATACGGCGGCTCCGGGCTCGGCCTGGTCATCAGCCAGAACCTGGTCAAGCTCATGGGCGGTACGATCACGGTCGACAGCACCCCCGACCAAGGCACCACCTTCGCCTTCACGCTGTCGTTTGGCCGCGCCGAAGGTGAACAACTGGTCGACATTGCCGTTAATCCGGATAGCGCATTTCCGGATGTCGGCATGATCACGGCCGGAACAGGGGCTGAACCGGACGCCGCCGACGCCCAGCCGATGCGCGGCGCCAAGGTTCTGTTGGTCGAAGACAACGAAATCAACATGCAGGTGGCGCGGGAACTGCTGGAGGTGCACGGCTTGACGGTCGTTTGCGCCCACAACGGCATGGAAGCTTTGCACGCCCTCGAAGGCGAAACCTTCGATCTGGTGCTGATGGACGTGCAAATGCCGGAGTTGGACGGTTATCAGGCGACCCGGCGAATCCGCGAGGAACCGCATCTGGCGAAGCTGCCGGTGATTGCGCTCACCGCACATGCCATGGAGAGCGAGCGGGAGAAATGCCTTGCCGCCGGCATGGACGGATACCTGGCGAAACCGATCGATCCGGACAAGCTGATCGAGACCCTGAACCAATGGATCGACACCGCCGATCCGGCGATGCCCCGCCGCGACGAGCCCGCTTCCGAGTCCAGCGAAGCCGCCACCTCGGCCCGGCGCCTTCCGGGCCTGGACATTGCCACCGGGCTACGCTCGGTGAGCGGCAACAAGGATCTCTATCTGCGCTTGTTGCAGACGTTTCTGCACGATCACGCCAATGCCGCCGCCGAGATCGGCGAAGATATCGCCGCTGGCAATATGGAACAGGCCATGCTCACGGCCCACACACTGAAATCGGTCGCCGGGTCGCTGGGGGCCGACGCGCTCTCGGTGGCGGCAAAGGAACTGGAGTCCCGCCTGCGCAACAAGGACCAAGCGGGAGCCGAGGCGGCGAACCGGCATTTTGCCGAACGCCTGGCCGTGGTCATCGAGGGATTGCGCGCCGATCTGCCGCCAGTGGACGACAGCCATCCAGCAGCCGCCGGCGCCGCGTACGATCAGGAGCAGTTGGCAGGATTGATGGCGAGACTAACGACGCTGATCGCGGATCACGATGTCGAATCGTTCGACGTCGCGGACGAAATCGCTACTCTGCTTCAAGGATCGTTGGTCGCCGCCGAATTCAGAGAAATACGGAAAAGCTTGGACGCATTTGATTTTGACGCCGCCGGGGAAATTTTGGATAGGCTGCGGCAGGCACAGGAAAGGAAAGTGGAAGCCTAAAACCATGGAAGAAAGCAGACAGACCGTTCTGATCGTCGACGACGAGCCGGTAAACATCAGCATCCTGATGGACTTGCTGCGCCCGCTTTATCGGCTGGTGGTGGCCAAAGACGGCGCGTAGGCCCTGGAAAGATCCAAGGCGTCACCGGCGCCGGATTTGATCTTGCTCGATATCATGATGCCGGCCATGGACGGCTACGAGGTCTGCCGCCGGCTCAAGGCCGACGAAGCCACGCGCGACATTCCGGTGATTTTCGTCTCCGCCATGGGTCAGGCCGGCGACGAAATGAACGGGCTCGAATTGGGCGCCGTCGACTACGTCACCAAGCCGTTTTCGCCGCCTATCGTGCTCGCCAGGATCAAAAACCATCTGTTCATCCAGAAAGCCCGCCAGGAACTGCGCAACCAGAACCAGGTTCTCGAGGCACGGGTCGCGGAACGGACACGTGAACTGGCCCTGACCCAGGACGTGACCATCCTCAGCCTGGCGTCGCTGGCCGAAACCCGGGACAACGAAACCGGCAACCATATCCGCCGCACCCAGCACTATGTCCGCGCCCTGGCGACCGCATTGAGCGAAGATTCCCCCTATGCCGACGACCTGGACGACCGGACCATCGAACTCTTGTACAAGTCGGCGCCGCTGCACGATATCGGCAAGGTCGGCGTCCCCGACAGCATCCTGTTGAAACCGGGCAAACTGACGGAAGCGGAATTCGAGGTCATGAAAACCCACACGACGCTCGGACGCGATGCCATCCTGCAGGCGGAGGTCGCGCTCATCGCCGGCGACGATGATTTCGACAGCGAGTCCTCGTTCCTGCAGTTGGCACGCGAAATCGCCTACAGCCACCAGGAGAAATGGGACGGATCGGGATACCCGGAAGGACTTGCCGGCACGGCCATCCCGCTTTCGGCGCGGCTGATGGCGGTTGCCGACGTCTATGACGCATTGATTTCCAAGCGGGTCTACAAGCCCGCCTTTCCGCACGAAAAAGCCATCCAGATCATCAGCGAAGGCAAGGGCATTCACTTCGATCCCGCGATCGTTGAGGCGTTCGAACGGATCGCCGATGAATTTCGCGAAATCGCCAGTCAGTTCCAGGACTGATCACCCGGCGCCGACACTCCTTTCGATCTTCGCCGCAATACGCCGACGCACATGGGCCGGCTCGGCGCTGACGGCGTCGGCCAGGCAGCGCAGGCGATGGCGCAGCCCGTGCACCTGGTCGAGCAGCGGCAGCACCACGTCCAACGCATTGTCGTCCAAGGCCATCTCGCGGGTGAACTCGCGGATCAGGCGGATGCGGGCCAGGTCGATCTCGCGGAACCGGTAGCCCCTGTGGCCGCGCTCCGGCGCTAGCCAGCCGCGTTCGATCCACACCATGAGCGTCTTACGGCCGAGGCCGTGGAAACGGCCGAGCACGTCGCTTTCGTTCATCATCGCCTCAGCCTCCCTTTTCCATGCCGCTGCGTGGATCGTAGTGGTGGGTCTTGGCCCACTCGCCGATGGCGGCGCTGAGATCCGCGTCGATGGTCTTCGGCAGCTTAACGCTCAACACCACCTTCTGGTCGCTGGCCGGGCGCTTGCCCCGCGCCGGCACGCCCTTGCCCTTGAGCCTGAGCACGTCGCCCGTATTGGCGCCCTTCGGCACCTTCATGGTCACCGGGCCGTGCACCGTCGGGACGCGCAAGGAAGCGCCCAGCACGGCTTCGTCGATGGAAATCGGCAGGTCGACGACGATGTCGTCGCCGTCGCGGCGGAAGGTGGCGTGCGGCGTCACCTGCACCTCGATATAGGCGTCGCCGGCATGGCCGCCGCCGATGCCCGGCATGCCCTCGCCCTTCAAGCGCAGCACCTGGCCGTCGCGGTGGCCCGGCGGAATGGTGACGTCGAGGGTCTGGCCGCCGGGCAGCGTCAGGCGCGTCGTCGCGCCCAAGACGGCGTCCAGGAACGGCACCTGCATCTGGTAGCGGAGATCGCCGCCCTGCATGCGGATATGGGTTTCACCGCCTCCAGGCCCGGCGTGACCGGCATGGCCATGGCCGCGGCGGAACAACTCGGAGAAAATATCGCCGAGATCGTCGAAGCCCGCGGTCGAGCGGTAGGCATGGCCGTCGCCGCCGGCGGCGTATTCCCGGTAGAACGAACGCGGCGTCTCCTTGCCCTCGGAATCGATCTCGCCGGCGTCGTACTGTCGGCGCTTGGTCGCGTCGGAAAGTATGTCGTGGGCGGCCTGCACCTCGCGGAATTTATCCTCCGACGCCTTGTCGCCGGGGTTCAGGTCCGGGTGATGCTTCTTCGCCAGGTTGCGGTAGGCCTGGCGGATTTCCTTCTCCGAGGCGTCCGGCTTGACCCCCAGAATCTTGTACAGCTTGTCAGGCATGATGACCTCTCGATAGACAGAAACCATGCGTCGGCACCGGCCCTCGATAGGCACCGGCCCTTCAATCAATAGATATGTCGGTCATGGTGCCGGCACCACCCGCCGGCGCGCGAACTCAAGGGTTTTATGGCTTCTTCGGCGGCACCGGGGGTTTCGGCGGTGCCGGCGGCATCTTGCCCTTCAGCTTGGCGTTGCGGGCCTTGATGCAGGCGACCTTCTCCTTGACGTCCTTGATGTCGGCGCAGGAATCGCTGGGCTTTTGCGCCCCCGTTTGTGCATGGGCCTGATTAACCGGAACCGCCAGCGCGGCGGTGAGAAGTGCGGCACCGATGGCGGCGTGGACGAGTTTGTTCATTGGGGTTTCTTCAGAACGCGGGGTGCGTCGGTCAGGCGTGAAAAGGTATGTTTTGGCGACAGCCGCCGGCGGCTGATTGCGGTTCGCCGGATTCGGTGGCTTCTGCGGAATTTCGTCATGGTCGTGACTCCGGACACGGATACGAACGAAACGGTTCGCCCATCGGCGTTTCTACATCTCCGCCAAAAACATAAAAAACGAATATAAATTGTCATTGATATCGGAAGCTTCGATACTTGAGAGAGTCCATTGCCCTCAGACTTCGGGCTCCAGCGCGGCCACGTATCGCAGCCCCTCGATGGCGGTTTCGAAACGGACATCATCATCGGACGGGTAGCGCGCGATATAAGCCGAGCGCTGGAACACCGGTGCACCTTCGATCTGGTGGAGCGAGCCGTCTTGCAATCGCGGCCGGACCAGGCGCAGCGGCAGATAGGCGGAGCCGCCGTTGACCACGATATGCTGCAGCGCCAGCGGCCCGTAGTCGACGGCCAGCACCGGGCTGGTGCTGTATTGAAAGGCTTCCGTGTGCGCCATGCGGAATTCCGCCCCCCAATCGACATAGATATAGTCGCCGTCCTCCGGTCCCCGCGCATCCGCGCGCGATCCGGCCAGCACCAGTTCCTCGACCATCAATTCCTCGACGATAAGGCCTGATCGCTGCTGCGGCGTATAGGTCACGGCAAGGTCCAGCAGTCCCTCCGCCAGGTGGGTCATCAGTTGCCCCGGCGTGCCAACCTCGGCACGCACCGCCAGGTCCGGCAGGGCCTTGCGGATCCAGGGAATCCAATTGACGAACAATCGCTCCCACAGCGTGAACTCGGCGCCGACGGTGAGAATGGAACAGATCGATTCCGGCAGCGCAACCTCCTGGCGGGCATGCTCCCAGGTTTGCACGAACTTCTCCGCGAAGGGCAGGAAACGCTGACCCGCTGGCGTCAGGCTGGCACCGGCCTTGGTGCGCACGAACAGCGCCTGACCCAGCTGATCCTCGAGCTGCTTGATCCGCGCGCTGACGGTCGATTGCGTCACATAAAGGCGCTCGGAGGCCTTGATGAAACTGCCGACGTCACAGACGGCGATAAAGGTCTTGGCGAGAACGACGTCCATGGCGATCTCACACCCGTTGATGATGTGAAATAAAATCATATTTTTCGATAAAAACATCAAATTAATTCGCTATCTTTGTATTTAAAAATGGGCGATAACAGCCCTCGTCCACTTCCGGACGACTCTCTTGAACTGGAGACACCCAAGATGAAGAGCCTGCTCACCGTCGGCGCCGTGGCGCTTTCGGTATTCCTGCTCGCCGAGCCCGCGCACGCCGTCGACATTTCCAACCAGGACACGGAAGACCGCACCGTCACCGTCACCGAAGTTGGCGAATCCAACGCGGTCGAGATTGCCGCCGGCGAAACCGTCGAAAGCGTCTGCGAGAAATGCACCATTTCCAACGAAGGTGGTGACAAGCTGGAACTTTCCGGCGAGCAGAAGGCCGTCATCAAAGACGGCAAACTGATGCCGGCCGAGTAAGCCCACCCCCTCTATTCACCTCGTTAACTTCGTGTGACGCGCCCTGGCGCGCGGCCATCCAGGAGCGGAACCCACCCCCGCGTTCCGCTACCGGCCCCGATCAATCGCCGGGCCCGCGTCACACTTTTTTCAGGAACCCCTTGCGGAAAAGCCAATCGCCGGCCGCTCAGGCCTCAGCCAGCGATGCCCATTCCCACACGGCAACAAAAACCAGCACGGCGACGACGGCGGCCGCCAACTGCATGATCGTGAGCGGCGTGGCCATGACCGCCAGGCCTGCCAGGCCCGCCAGCAGCGCCAGCCCGACGAGGTGCGACAGTGGCGGGCGGCGGGAAATCAACCCTTTGAAAATCAGGTTCCCCGCCAGGTAAACCAGCGGCCCGCCGATTAGCGCTCCGGCGGTCCCGGGGCTTGCCGGATCGCTTGGATGGGCCAGCAGGAACTCCAGGCCGACGGCGGAGAGAATGATGCCGGCGACGATGGGGATATGGGCGTAGGTATAAGCCCAGCGCGCGACACCGCCCGGATTATCGGTCTCCTCGATCAGCTTGGCGGCGCGGTGATGACCGAAGCGGAAATAAATCCACCACATGGCGGCAGCGGTGAGAAACGCAAGTCCGAAAGCGGCAAAGGCGCCGACGCCGGGCACCCCTTCGGAAAAGGTGCGGCCCATGACCAAAATGGTCTCGCCCAGGCAGATGATGATGAACAGCGCACAGCGCTCCGCCATGTGCGCACCGGAAACGTCCCAGTCACGCTCCGACGAGCGGCCCAGCCCCGGAACCCAGTAGCCCCAGGCCGGCGCCAGGAAATCGATGGCGATGCCCCCCGCCCAGAGCACGAGCCGCTCCTCGTGGTGCGCGAAAGCACCGGCGATCCATAGCACCGCCGACAGCGCGAACCAGCAAGCCATGCGCTTGAAGGTGGCGGGTCTCGCCCCTGTCTCGCCTCGCATGGCGACGATCAGAAACAACGTGCGGCCGAACTGCATCGCCACGTAAGCCCCGGCGAAAAGCGCCCCCCTGCCGGCGAAGGCCTCTGGGATCGACGTCGAGAGCACCAGGCCCAGGAACATCAGCACGAACAGCATCAGCCGCACCGGCATGCAATCCGGATTGAGCCAATTCGTCGCCCAGGCGGTATAGATCCACACCCACCAGACGGCGAGGATCATCACCGCCGCCTCTGCCATGCCAAGCACCGAATAGTGGTGCGCCATGGTGTGCGAGAGCTGGACGATGGAAAAGACGAAGATCAGGTCATAGAAAAGCTCGATAAAGCCGACCTTGTCGTCTTCCTCGGTACCGCGCTGGCGCAGCCAGTTCCGGCCGGTATCCATGCGAGCCTCCACCCCGATCACACTGGTTTCTGCATAGCATGCGGCGCTGCCGACAGCCAGGGATGCTGGAACAGTGGGCATCCGCTTTCCGAAAACCGCCATTGACCCAATGTCCCGGAATGGAGACCATGCGGGCATGAGCGACAGCATCTATGAGAACCTGACCCAGTTGGGCGGCGCCGCGGACTTACCGGCGAGCCCCGACGAGGCCGTCCTGGAAGCGGTGCCCAACCCGCACCAGGAGACCGACTATCTGGTGCGCTTCACGGCGCCCGAGTTCACCTCCATCTGCCCGGTCACCGGCCAGCCGGATTTCGCCCATCTGGTCATCGACTACGTGCCCGAGGACGCCATCGTCGAGAGCAAGTCCTTAAAACTGTTCCTGAGCTCGTTCCGCAATCATCCGTCGTTTCACGAGGACTGCACGCTGACCGTCGCCAAACGCATCGAGGACGCCATCTCGCCCCGCTGGCTGCGCATCGGCGGCTATTGGTATCCGCGCGGCGGCATCCCCATCGACGTCTTCTACCAGACCGGCGAGCCGCCGGAAGGCTTGTGGCTGCCCGACCAGGGCGTCGCGCCCTACCGGGGGCGCGGCTGATGGCGGGCGCGGTGTTGAAAGGCCGGGTCGATTGGGCCGGCGGGCTCCGCTTCATCGGCTCCACCGAACGAGGCCAGTCGTTCCTGATGGAGGGCTCCGCCGCCGAGGGCGCGGTGCGGATCGGCGCCTCGCCGATGGAGGTCGTGCTGATCGGCATGGGCGGCTGCTCCAGTTTCGACGTGGTCAGCATTCTGAAAAAGATGCGCCAACCCGTCGAGGACGTGATCTGCGACTTGACCGCCGAGCGCGCCGACGCGGTGCCTGCCGTCTTCGTCAGGGCGCACATGAGCTTCACCGTGAAGGGCGACGTGCCGCTGGCCAAGGCCGAAGAGGCGGTGCGCTTGTCGGTGGAAAAATACTGCTCGGCATCGAAGATGATCTCGGCAACCGCCGAAATCACCTGGGACGTGAAGATCGAATCGGGCGAGGGTTGATCGGGTGAACCTGGCGCTCTGGCTCGAACGCGCCGGCAAGGCGTTCCCCGGCAATCCCGCCGTGGCGTTCGGCGAAACCATGGTCCAGGACTACGCCGCGCTGATGCACCGCGCCGCCCGGCTGGCGGCGGGCTTGAAGGCGCTGGGATTGGAGCCCGGGGCGCGGGTCGCCATCTGTTCCAAAAACCGGCCGGAATACGTCGAGGCCATGTACGGCATCTGGTGGGGCGGCTTCGCCGCGGTGCCCGCCAACGCCAAGCTGCACGGCGCGGAGCTCGGCTACATCCTGGAGAATTCAGGCGCCAAGGTCTGCCTCGCCGGGCCGGAACTGGCCGATGCGATCCAGGACCACGCGCCGGCCACGCTGGAGAAACTCATCGTCTTCGAAGGCACCGACTACGAGGCGCTGTTCGCGGGCGAACCGGCGGCGCTGGCGGAAGCGGCGCCCGACGATCTCGCCTGGCTGTTCTACACGTCGGGCACCACCGGCCGGCCCAAGGGGGCGATGCTGACGCACCGCAATCTCTACGCCATGGCGCTGGCCTATCATTCGGACATCGACCCGACGGGCCCCACCGACGCCATCATCCACGCCGCGCCCATGAGCCACGGTTCGGGCATCTATATGGTGCCGCACGTCTTGGCGGCAGCCTGCAACGTGGTCCCGGCCTCGGGCGGCTTCGATCCGGCCGAGATCTTCCGCCTCGCAGACGCCTGGCCGGGGACCTCGCTGTTCGCCGCGCCCACCATGGTCAAGCGCATGGTCGAAAGCCCCGCCGATCCGCCCAAGGCTGGCTTCCGCGCCATCATCTACGGTGGCGGCCCCATGTACGTGGAGGACGCCCGCGCCGCGCTGGATCGCTTCGGGCCCTGCCTGGCGCAGATCTACGGCCAGGGCGAAAGCCCGATGACGATCACCGTGGCCAACCGCGCCACCATCGCCGACAAGGCGCATCCCCGCTGGGCCGAGCGGCTGGCGTCGGTGGGCATCGCCAATTCGGCCGTTGCGGTGCGCGTCGCCGACGGGAACGACGCGACGCTTCCCCCTGGCGAGACCGGCGAGGTTCTGGTCGCCGGCGACGCGGTGATGAAGGGCTATTGGCAAAACCCCGACGCCACCGCCGAGACGCTCAAGGGCGGCTGGCTGCATACCGGCGACGTCGGCGCCATGGACGAGGACGGGTTCCTGACGCTCAAGGACCGGGCCAAGGACGTGATCATCTCCGGCGGCACCAACATCTACCCGCGCGAGGTCGAGGAAGTGCTGCTCGAGCACCCGGACGTGAGCGAGGTCTCGGTCATCGGCCGGCCCGATCCCGAATGGGGCGAGATCATCGTCGCCTACGTGGTCGGCACGGCGCCGGAGGCGGAACTGGACAAGCTTTGCCTTGAGCGGATCGCGCGCTTCAAGCGGCCGAAGGCCTACGTGCGCGTCGACAGCCTGCCGAAGAACAACTACGGCAAGGTGTTGAAGACGGCCTTGCGCGAACGCGACGCCGGCTAACTTTTCACCATCGGCAGCACCCGGTGCATCTTACCGGTCGCGGCGAAGACGGCATTGCCGACGGCCGGCCCGATCGGCGGCAGCGCCGGCTCGCCGACGCCGGTCGGCGGCTCCGTCGACGGCACGATATGCACCTCGACCGCCGGCATGGCGTCGATACGAAGCGGCGTGTAGCTGTCGTAGTTGCCCTGGTCGACCGCGCCGCCCGTCAGCGTCACCTGCTCGGCGAGAATAGCGCCGAGGCCCATGCCGATGCAGCCCTCCGCCTGGGCGCGGACGACATCGGGGTTGATGGCGGTGCCGCAATCGACCGCCGCCACCACCCGGTGCACCCGGGGCACGCCGTCGGCGATGGAGATTTCCACCACATGCGCGGAATAAGAGCTGAAGCTCTCATGCACCGCCAGGCCCATGGTCCGTCCGGCGGCGAGCTTGTGCCCCCATCCGGCTTTCTCGGCGGCAAGCTTCAAGACGCCCACGTGGCGCGGATGGTCCTTCAACAGTTCCAGGCGGATCGCCAGCGGGTCCTTGCCGGCCTGTTTCGCCACCTCGTCCAGAAAGGTCTCGGTGGCATAGGCGGTATGGGTCGAGCCCACCGAACGCCACCACAAGACCGGCACGCCGGTCCGCACCGTGGTCAGCCCCACCGACAGGTTGGGAACGGCGTAGGGCAGGTTCGACGCGCCCTCGACGCTGGTCGGGTCGATGCCGTTCTGGATCATGCCCTGGAACGGCGTGCCGTCGACGATGGACTGGCCGACGATATGGTGCTCCCAGGCGACGATGTTGCCGCCACCGTCGAGCCCGGCCTTCATCCGGTGCACGTAGGCCGGGCGGTAGCGCCCGCCCCGCATATCGTTCTCGCGCGTCCACTGGACTTTCACCGGCGCCTTGAAGCCGATGGCCTTGGCGACAGAGACGGCCTCGACGATGACTTCGGCGTCGGGGGTGCCCCGGCGGCCGAAACCACCGCCGGTCTTCATCACGTGCAGGCGCACCTTGGCCGGCTCGATGCCGGCGGTCTTGGAGATCATGAACTGGTAGAGGTCCGGAATCTGGTGTCCGCTCCAGACCTCCAGCGTGCCGTCGGCGTTCATGCGCGCCACCGCGTTCAGGGGCTCCATGGCCGCGTGCGCCAGATAGGGGAAGCGGTATTCGGCTTCCACCACCTTGGCGGCGCCGGCCATGGCCTTGGCGGCGTCGCCGCGCTCGGCCGCCATGGCTTTCGGCTTGCCGGCGGCGAGCTTGGAGAACTCATCCATCAGTTGGTCGGTGCCGCGCGTCTCCGCCTTGCTTTGGTCCCAGGTGACGGTGACCGCGTCGCGCCCTTTCAGCGCCGCCCACATGTGGTCAGCGACGACGGCAATGCCGCGCGGCACCGCGACCACGTCGACGACGCCCGGCATGGCTTTCGCCTTGGCCGCGTCGAAGGATTTCACCACCGCGCCGAACTTGGGCGGATGGATCATCACCGCCGTCAGCATCCCCGGCAGCTTGACGTCGATGGTATAGGGATGCGTGCCGTCGGTCTTGGCGGCGGTATCGTGGCGGCGGTTGGTGTCGGAACCGATCTCGGTCCATTGATCGGGCGATTTGAGCGTCACATTTTCCGGCACCGGCTGCTTCGCCGCGGCGGCGGCCATGTCGCCGAAGCCCGCCGACTTGCCCGACGCATGCGTAATGCGCCCCTTGGCAACGGTGATCTCGCCCGCCGGCACATTCCAGGCCTCGGCGGCGGCGACAGCGAGCATCTGGCGCGCGGCGGCGCCGGCGCGGCGGTAACGCTCGAACGAGGTCGCCATGGAGGTGGAACCGCCGGTTCCCTGCGCGGTGCCGCCCCACGCGATGTTGCCGTAGAGCTTGGTGTTTGAACTCGCCCCCTGGACGCAGACCTGGGACCAATCGGCCCCCAACTCCTCGACGACGAGGGTGGCGACGCCGTGATAGCTGCCCTGGCCCATGTCGAACTGCGACGACAGCACGGTGACGGTGCCGTCCGGCGCGATCGTCAGGTAGGCCTGAAACGGCGATGGCGCCTTGGTATCGGCACCAGCGGCGGGCGCGGCGGCGCGGGCCGAGAAACCGATGGCAAGGCCGCCGGCGGCGGCGGCGGCGCCGAGGATGAACTGGCGGCGCGTCGGCGCATCCATGGCGCGAGCGGCCTGCTGTTTGGCAAAATGCAACATGGCTCAGGCCCCCAGCCGGCGGGCGGCTTCGTGGATGCCGGCGCGAATACGGTGATAGGTGGCGCAGCGGCAGAGATTGCCGGCCATGGATTCGTCGATATCGGCGTCGGTGGGTTTCGGGTTCTCGGTCAGCAGCGCCACGGCGGCCATCACCTGGCCCGACTGGCAATAGCCGCACTGCGGCACGTCGAGCGCCTTCCAGGCACTGCGCACGGCCTCCGTCACGCGGCCGGAAAGTCCTTCGATGGTGGTGATCTTGGCGCCCTTGGCGTCGTCGACGAAGGTCTGGCAGGCGCGCACCGGTTCACCGTCGAGATGCACCGTGCAGGCGCCACAGAGCGCCTGGCCGCAGCCGAACTTGGTGCCGGTCAAGCCGACGAGATCGCGGATCGCCCACAACAGCGGCATGTCGCCGGGGGCATCGACGTCATGGTCGACGCCGTTGATGTTCAGTTTGGTCATGATGATGTGGCTCCCTGTCAGCGATGGAAACCGGGTTCTGGGCCCGCGTTTCCGCACAGTCTAACGTTGAATTGTGACGCTCAGGCCGGATTGTCAGGCCGGGCGCGATCACAGGTTCGTGAACGCAATGCGGTTCAGGGCATGGGTGCGAACAGCAACGCCAGGCCCAGCGCCGCTTCCAGAACACGCCGCCAGGGTGCGCTGGGTGCGATCACGGCGTGCGAGATGAAGCCGAGCCCAATGCCGATCTTCACCGCCGCCGCCAGCGCCATCAGCGGATCTTGCTCGAGCCCGATGAGAGCGGGATTGGCGATCATGCCGAGCGGGATCAGGTAGAGCCCGATGCCCAGCATCATGGCGCGGCCGGCGACCTTCAGCCAATCCTCCTCGACCATGCCCGCCGCGATGAATACGGCGCCGCAGACCGGTGGCGTGATGGTGGACAAGAGCGCGAACCAGAAAACGAACAGATGCGCCTGCAGCGGCTCCAGCCCCAAGGACTGCAGCGCCGGCCCGGCAACGGACACGCAGATCACGTAGGCCGCCGTGGTCGGCACCTCCATCCCCAGCACCAGGCAGGCCAGCGCGGTGAGCAACAGCGCCGGCCAGATGGCGTCGCCCGACGCGGAGAGGATGAGCGAGGTGATCTTGACGCCCAAGCCGGTCTGGCCGAGCACGCCGATGACGATCGACGCGCAGACGATGATCGCCGCGATCATCGAAATCTGTTTGCCGGCCCCGATGACGACGGCTTCCAGCCGCTCCAGCGTGCGCGGCACGGAGAACGTCAACCGGCCGTCGACGAACAACATGACGAAGGCCACCAGGATGGCGACGCAGGCCGCGTACTGCGGCGTGAAGCCGCCGATGAACATGCGTTCCAGCAACACAGCGAAGGGCACCGCGAAGAACAGCGCCGTCACCACCACGGTCTTGGTCGCCGGCCGATCCTCCGGCGCCAGACCCTTGAGTTCGAAGCGGCGCGCGAAGGCATTGATGCCGATCCAGACGGCGGCGAAATAGAGGATCGCCGGCAGCAATGCGGCGGCGACGATGCCGGTATAGGGAACGCCGGTCAACTCGACCATGACGAAGGCGCCGGCGCCCATCAAGGGCGGCATGATCTGGCCGCCGGAAGAGGCCACCGCCTCGACCGCGCCGGCGAGCGAACGGGGATAGCCGAGCTTGCGCATGGCCGGCAGCGTGATGGCGCCGGTCGAAGCCACGTTGGCCGACGCCGAGCCGGAGATCGAACCGAAGAACGCCGACGACAGGACCGAGACCTTGGCCGCGCCGCCCTTGAGCCGGCCCGCCGCCGCCGAGGCCAGGTTCATGAACCCCTGCCCGGCCTCGCCGGCGTTCAGGACCGCGCCCATGATCACGAAGATGGCGACGATATTGACGGAAATGCCCGTCAGGCTGCCCCAGATGCCGCCTTCAGCGATCGTGAGCGTGCCCAGAAAACTGGCCACCGGCAGGCCGGGGTGGCCGAATTCGCCCGGCAGCGCCTGGCCCCAAAGGCCGTAGGCGAGCGCGATGGCGGCAACCAGCGGCAGCGGCCAGCCGATGGCGCGGCGCGCCATTTCCAGCACCACGGCCAAGATCGCCACCGCCATGACGAGCTGCCCGTCGCCCGAGAGCGCGCCGTACTGGTCGGCGAGCATTTCCTCGTTGGCAACGATGTAGAGGCAGCAGGCGGCGCCGGCCAGGGTGAAGACCCAGCCGGTCCAGAGCGATCGCTTGGACTCCGCGGCGAAAATGAAGACCCAGGGCAATGCCAGCAGCAGATGCAGCGGCCGCGCCACCAGGTTGGGGACGAGCCCGGAAAAGATCAGGCCCAGGTGGAAGGCGATGGAGACGGCGCCGAGCGCCCCGAAAATCAGGCGCGCGGGCGCCGTCATCGCAACCTTCCGGTCCGCCGTTTAGCGGTTGGCGTCCGGCACCTTGATGCCGGCTTCGTCATAGTACTTGAGCGCGCCCGGATGGATCTTGCCGTGCACGTTGGACAAGAGCGCGCCGGAGACACCGTTCCACCACGAATGATCGGCGCCCATGGCCTTCTTCTGCTCCCAGTAGGTCTTGGTCACCGCATAGGCCACGTCGTTGCTCATCGCCGTGGTCGTGTGCGCCACCACCGGCAAAGAGGTGGTCACCGTGTCGCTATCGACACCGGCATAGGTGCCGGCCGGGATCACCAGCTTGGTGCGCTTGGTCTTGGCGACCTGATCGTCCGACAGCGACAGCAGCGTCACGCCGGTGGACGCGGCCGCTTCGATGACGTTCGGCGCCGGATAGGAACCGGCGGTGACGAAACCGTCGATCTGCTTGTTCTTGAGTGCGTTGACGGCGGCGTTGAGCTCGACGTTGGCGAGCTTCACCTTGTCCTTGAGCCCGAACAGGTCCAGGTACTTCGCGCCTTCCTTGGCGCCGAAGGAACCCTTGCCGATGAGCATGGTCTTGCCTTCGAGGTCGGCGAAGGTTTTGACGCCGGCATCGCTGCGCAGAACGAAGTGCATGGTCAAGGACGGGATCGGGAACAGCGCGCGGATATCGGCGAATTTCGGATTGCCCTTGCCCTTGAACATGGCGGCGCCATTCTGCGCCAGCTTGACCAGCACCGGCGGCGTCGTGAACACGTAGTTGCCAGTGCGCGCCGCCGCTTCCATGACGTTCTGCACCGAGCCCTGGCTCTCCTCGACGGTGACGATGACGTCGCCGCCGGTGCCTTTCTTCATGGCTTCGGCGATCTGCACCGCCATCTGGTAATAGGACGAGGTCGACTTCGCCGACTTGTAGGTGACGCGGGTTTCCGCCTGCGCGCCCGTTGCGGCCAGCGCCGCGACCGCCGTGACGGCGGCGAGGATTTTCAAGCTTTTCACGTTTGCCTCCATGTTGACCCGGTGCCGCTTCTTAAAGCTAGCGGCGGCACCTGCGAAAAAGATGCCCGTAAACTAGCACCTGATGTGCCCACTGCAAGCGCGGGCAGCGGCTCAGGCGCGATAAACCGTGGGATCGAAAATGCCGGCTTCCTGGAAGCCCTTGCGGCGCAGCCGGCAGGCGTCGCATTCGCCGCAATGGGTGAAATCGCCGGCGCCACCCGGCGGATCGTAGCAGCTGAGCGTATCGGCGTAGTCGACGCCGAGGCGCGTGCCCAATTCGACGATGCCGGCCTTGGTCAGGTTTTGCAGCGGCGCGTGGATGGTGAGCGGGCTTTCACCCTCGACGCCGGCCTTGGTCGCCAAGTTGGCCATGCGCTGGAAGGCCTCGATATATTCCGGCCGGCAATCGGGATAGCCGGAGTAATCCAGCGCGTTGACGCCGATGAAGATGTCGTTGGCACCCTCCACTTCCGCCAGCGCCAGGGCGTGGGCGAGGAAGATGGTGTTGCGCGCCGGCACGTAGGTAATGGGGATGCCCTCGCCGATGGCCTCGTCGTCGCGGCCCTTCGGCACGTCGATGTCGTCGGTCAGCGCCGAGCCGCCGAAGGCGCGAAGGTCGATGCGCGCCACATGGTGACGGTGAATCCCCTGCGCGCGAACCACCCGTTTCGCCGCTTCCAACTCGCCCAGGTGGCGCTGGCCGTATTCGAAGCTGATGGCGGCAAGGCTGTAGCCCTGGTCGCGGGCGACGGCGGCAACGGTGGCGGAATCGAGCCCGCCCGACAGCAGGATGACGGCTTTAGGCAGCTTGGGCCTCGCGGCGGCGCACCAGCCACCAGACGGCGAGCGCGCCCAACATCTTGCTCAGCGTCATCGCCACCACGCCGACGAGCGAGAAATGTCCGATGATCGCCAGGAACACGGCACTGTCCAAGGGCGTGCCGATGACGCTGGAGAGCAGCACGCGCTGGCTGAACGGCCGGCGGGTGAAGGAATAGACGGCCCAATCGGCGAATTCGCTGATCAGGAAGGCGCTCAGCGACGCGACGGCGACGAACGGATTGGCCATGACGTAACTCAGCGCCGCCGAGACCAGCATGGCGATGATCACCTTGTGGCCGATTTCGCGCTGCGCGTAGTCGCGCGCCACGAACACCAGGCCGACGACCAGCGACATGGGCGGCCACATCTCGCCACCCGGCAACGGCATCAGCGGCACCACCGTGAAGCCCCAGTTGACCAGCACGATCAGCGCCACGTAGAGAATGGTAAATCGGATCGCCATCAAGGTTTCCTAAACGCTCTGTTCCGTGCGCACATATATAGTATGGTGCGCCCGATGGTCCAGCACCCGTTGCCGCCGGAAACCGCCGCATGAGCGAGCTCCCCCCGAAAGACCCGCGCGTCCTGATCCGCGATCTGGCGCGGCGGGAAGGTTTCGACACCGTCGGTTTCGCCTCGGCCGAGGCCGATCCCCGTGACGCGGACGCCCTGACGCAATTCCTGGAAATGGGCCGGCATGGCGACATGGATTGGCTGGCGCGGGTCAAATGGAGCGACGAAAATCCGCGCGGCAACCCCAAGGCGCTGATGGCCGATGCCAAGTCGGTGATCGTGCTCGGCGCCAGCTATGCGCCCGCCGACGATCCGCTTGCTCTCCTGGATCGGCCCGAGCGCGGCGCCGTCTCTGTCTACGCGCGCCCGGCGCGCGACTACCACGACACGCTGAAGAAACGCGCCCGCGCCGTGGCCCGCGCGCTCGAGGCGCAATTCCCGGCGATCGAGCTCAAGCTTTTCGTCGACACCGCGCCGGTGATGGAAAAGCCGCTGGCGGCGCGGGCCGGCTTGGGCTGGCAGGGCAAGCACAGCAACCTTGTATCGCGCGAGTTCGGATCGTGGCTGTTCCTGGCGGAGATCTTCACCACCCTCGACATTCCCGCCGACGCGCCGGCAACAGACCGCTGCGGCAGTTGCGACGCCTGCCTCCGGGCCTGCCCCACCGATGCCTTCCCCGCGCCCGGCCAATTGGACGCCCGGCGCTGCGTCTCGTACCTGACCATCGAGCACACCGGCATGATCGCGCCCGATCTGATGGCCGCCATGGGCAACCGCATCTACGGCTGCGACGACTGCCTGGCGGTTTGCCCGTGGAACAAGTTCGCGGCCCCCACCACCGACGCCGCCTTCCAGCCGCGCGCCGACCTGGCCGCGCCGGAACTGGCGGAACTGGCGGCGCTCGACGACGACGGCTTCAAGCGGATGTTCGCCGGTTCGCCGATCAAGCGCACCGGACGCGCGCGGTTTCTGCGCAACGTTTTGATCGCCATCGCCAACAGTGGCGACGCGGCGCTGTTGCGCGTGGCGGAAGGGTTGCAAGGCGATGCGGCGCCGCTGGTGGCCGAGACCGCCGGCTGGGCCGCCGCGCAGCTCGCCTCGGCGCTTGACGATCGGGGCCGCGGGGACAACCATTCTCACGCTTCGGTTACCCATGATGAGAAAGGGACGCCGCCATGAAGTTGATCCGGCTCATCGCCGTCATTGCCATCCTGTTCGGCGCCGCCGCCGCGCAGGCGCAAACGCAGGCACCGGCACCGGTGCCTGCTCAGAAGCAGAAGCCGGCCGTCGGCAGCGTCTTCAAGGACTGCGACACCTGTCCGGAACTGGTAGTGATCCCGGCCGGCATCTACATCATGGGGCTGGGTTCCTCGCGCAAGCGCGACGGGCCGGCGCACCGGGTCAATATCAAACGCCCGCTGGCCATGGGCCGCTATGAGGTCACCTTCCGCGAATGGTTCGCCTGTGTCGCCGAAGGCGGCTGCCTGCACAAGCCGGACGACCACCGTTGGGGCACCATTCGCCGGCCGGTGATCAACATCGACTGGCATCAGGCGCAGAACTACCTGAAATGGCTTTCCGCCAAGACCGGCCATACCTACCGGCTGCCGTCGGAGGCGGAATGGGAATACGCGCACCGGGGCGGCACCACGACGCAGTTCTGGTGGGGTGATGACGTCGGCAACAAAATGGCCAACTGCCGCGACTGTGAATCGCGCCAATGCTGCACGCCCAAGGATCATTCCTGCTGCTCGCACGGCACGCTGCCCATCGGATCGTTCAAGCCCAACCCGTTCGGGCTTTTCGACACCGCCGGCAACGTCTTCGAATGGACGGCGGACTGCTGGAACCCCGACCACCGGGGCGCGCCCAAGGACGCCTCGGTCCGCACCGAGGGTGACTGCAACAACCGCGTCATCCGCGGCGGCTCGTTCTATTATTTCTCGAAAGTGGCGGGCGCCGCCTACCGGGCCAAGAATCCGCCGGGCGTGAAGAGCTACTGGCTGGGCTTCAGGGTGGTGCGGGAACTGCGCTGAGCACCGAGAGCGGTCAGTCGCTTTCCTTGGACATGCGCTCGAGTTGCTCTTGCATCCGCGCGAGCTGGCTCTTCAGGGTGTCGAGTTCCGACGCATCCTGTTTCTTGGGTTCGGCGCCGCCGTTGCCCGATCCGCTACCCGATCCGTTCGCCGATCCGTTCGGCGCGGCCTTGCCGTTCGTTGGTCCGGAGCCGGCCGGATAAAAGGGCGAGAACATCTTCATGGCGTTCTCGAACATGGCGATGTTCTGCTTGCCCATCTCCTCGAACTGGCCGAACGGCGTCAGCCCGCCGAAGGCGTCCTGCACGGCGCGGCGCATCTGTTCTTGGTTGTGGGCGAAGGCCTGCATGGAATGTTCGAGGTAGTTGGGCACCACCGCCTGCAGGCTGTCGCCGTAGAAGCTGATCAGGTGGCGCAGGAACGAGATCGGCAACAGGTGCTGACCCTTGCTCTCTTCCTCGACGATGATGTGGGTGAGAACCGAGCGGGTGATCTCCTCGCCGGTCTTGGCATCGAACACGGCGAAGTCGGTACCGTCCTTGACCATCTGGGCCAGGTGGTCGAGCGTCACGTAACTGCTGGTCGCGGTATTGTAGAGACGCCGGTTGGCGTACTTCTTAATGGTAACCACGTCCTTTTTGTCGCCGGAATTGTCGTCGGCTTTGTCTTCGGCGGCCTCGGCCATGTTCGCAATCCTTGGTTTTTGCCTCGTTCATCATTACAGCGTAAGATGCTGCACTGCAATGAAATGTTGTTGGGATGCAGCATCTTGGCCGACACGGGAGACAGCCGCCATGACCGACAAACCGCCCCCGCCGGACCTGCAGGATCTGGCGCGGCGCTACCTGGACTTGTGGCAGGACCATCTGAAGGCCGTGGCCACCGACCGCGACGCGTCGGAGACCCTGGCCCGCACCATGGCGCTGATGAGTTCAGGCGCCCAAGACCTGGCGGCAAGCTTCGCCGGCGCCGCGGCACGGGCCGCAACCGATGACGGAGAAGGCGCCCCCGCCCGGCCCCCACAACCCGGGGCCGCGCCCGCTGGCGCTGCACCTGGCGGCGCAGACACTGGCGATGATGGGATCGCTGGCCGCCTTGCCGCTCTTGAGAAGCGGGTCGCTGAGTTGGAATCCCGCCTTGGGGACGGCGGCGGAAGCCCTCAACGAAGCCCTCGCAAACGCCGATCCTGAAGCCTTCGCCCGCGCCGTCCAGGAAGAGGCCTTGCGGCGCCTCGATGCCTTCAGCGCCGGGGTCCGGCTCTACCAGTCCGCCGTCCGCCCGCCCCGCCCGCCGGAACCGCCGGCGATCTGGCAATCGGGCTCGGCGCGGCTGCTGGATTACGGCACCGATGCCGGTAAGGACGCGCCGGTGGTGTTGGTGGTGCCGTCGCTGGTCAATCGCTACTACGTGCTCGACCTGGCCGAAGACCGGAGCCTGATGCGCAATCTGGCGGCGCGCGGCTTCCGCCCGCTGATGCTGGACTGGGGCGAACCCGGCACGGAGGAACGCCGCTTCACCCTCACCGATTACGTCACCGGGCCCTTACAGGGCGCCTTCGAGGCGGCCCTGGCGCTGGGCAAGGCGCCGCCAGCGGTGGTCGGCTATTGCATGGGCGGCGACCTGGCCTTGGCGCTGGCGGCGCGCAACCGGGGCCGCATCGGCGCGCTGGCGCTGTTGGCGACGCCCTGGGATTTCCAGGCCGGGCAGGAAGCCAACCTGCCGTGGCTGGCGGCGGCGGCGCCGGGGCTCGCCGCCATGATCCGATCGCTCGGCGTGATGCCCATCGATCTGCTGCAGGCGATGTTCGCCGGCCTCAACCCGGACGGCGTCGGCGCCAAGTTCCGCCAGTTTGCCGCGCTCTCCACCTCGACCGGAAATTCGGACGCGATTTCGAGCAAGGCGCAGGAGTTCATCCGCCTGGAGGACTGGCTCAACGACGGCGTGCCGCTGGCCGGCCCGGTGGCGGAGGAATGCCTGTTCCAATGGTACCTGGAAGATACCCCGGCCAAGGGCGAATGGCGCATTGCCGGCGATGCGGTCGATCCATCGGGGATCGACGCGCCGACGCTGGTGATGGTGCCGGACGACGACTACATCGTGCCGCCAGAGAGTGCCAAGCCGTTGGCCAAGCTGATCCCGGGCGCCAGGCTGAAGACGGTCAAGGCCGGCCACATCGGCATGGCCGCGGGACGCCGCGCACCCGCGCTTTTGTATGCGCCACTGGCCGACTGGCTCGCCAAGGCATTGAATTAGATCAAGACTCAAAAGCGCGTCATCGTGTAAGCTGATCCTTCCCAAACAGGGAAACGGAGGCTTATTTTTTCTATTTCGCAGGTGCACAATTTTTCTCTTGTAACGCAACAAAGACGTTGATATATAAGGCGTTGGGAGTTTTTGCACTTGCGAAATACCGAAATTTCAGCGCCGGCGGCAACCTGCCCCGGCGCCGCATTCAACCGTGTGCCGCCGGGCCCCGGCGGCGCAATTGCAGGAGGATACGAAGAAAATGACTGATGTTGTGATCGTGGGCGCCGCCAGGACGCCCGTTGGCGCTTTCAACGGCGGGCTCGCCTCGCTCGCCGCCCATCAGCTCGGCGAGATTGCCATCAAGGGTGCGCTGGAGCGCGCCGGTGTCGCCGCCGAAGATGTTTCCGAAGTGATCATGGGCCAGATCCTCGCCGCCGGCGGTGGTCAGAACCCGGCCCGCCAGGCCGCCATGGCCGCCGGCATCCCGCACGAGAAGACGGCCTACGGCATCAACCAGCTCTGCGGCTCGGGCCTGCGCACCGTGGCGCTCGGCTACCAGGCGATCAAGATGGGCGACAGCTCCATCGTCGTCGCCGGCGGCCACGAAAGCATGAGCCAGGCGCCGCATGTGGTGCACCTGCGCGACGGCGTCAAGATGGGCTCCACCGAGCTGGTCGACACCATGCTGCGCGACGGCCTGATGGACGCCTTCGCCGGCTACCACATGGGCAACACCGCCGAGAACATCGCCCAGCAGTGGCAGCTCACCCGCGAGGAACAGGACGAATTCGCCGCCTCTTCGCAGCAGAAGGCCGAGGCCGCCATGAAGTCCGGCCGCTTCAAGGACGAGATCGTCCCCGTCACCATCAAGACCCGCAAGGGCGAGGTGGTGGTCGACACCGACGAGCATCCGAAGGAAGGCGTCACCGCCGAGGGTCTGGGCAAACTGCGCCCGGCCTTTGACAAGGAAGGCACCGTCACCGCCGGCAACGCGTCGGGCATCAACGACGGCGCCGCCGCCGTGGTGCTGATGAGCGCCGACGAAGCCGCCAAGCGCGGCGCCAAGCCGCTGGCGCGCATCGTGTCGTGGGCGACCGCCGGCGTCGATCCGGCGATCATGGGCACCGGGCCTATTCCGGCCAGCCGCATGGCGCTGGAAAAAGCCGGCTGGAGCATCGACGACCTGGACCTGGTGGAAGCCAACGAAGCCTTCGCCGCCCAGGCCTGCGCCGTCAACAAGGACCTGGGTTGGGACACCAGCAAGGTCAACGTCAACGGCGGCGCCATCGCGCTCGGCCATCCGATCGGCGCTTCGGGCGCGCGGGTCCTGGTGACGCTGCTCTACGAGATGCAGAAGCGCGATGCCAAGAAGGGCCTCGCCACGCTCTGCATCGGCGGCGGCATGGGCATCGCCATGTGCATCGAACGCGACTGAGCAACCAAAACCGAAACCAATAAGGGGAAGGGAGAGAAACGATGGGACGCGTAGCACTCGTAACCGGTGGAACCCGAGGGATCGGACATGCCATTTCCGTCGCCCTGAAGGACGCGGGCTATAACGTCGCCGCCAGCTATGCCGGCAACGACGAAGCGGCCGCCGCCTTCAAGGCGGAAACCGGCATTCCGGTCTACAAGTTCGACGTCGGCGACTTCGACGGCGCCGCCGCCGCCATCGGCCAGATCAAGGCCGACCTCGGACCGGTGGAGGTGCTGGTCAACAACGCCGGCATCACCCGTGACAAACCGCTGCACAAGATGGACAAGGAAGCCTGGGACGCCGTCATCGGCACCAACCTCTCGGGCCTGTTCAACATGTGCCGCAATGTCATCGACGACATGCGCGCGGCCAACTTCGGCCGGATCATCTCGATCAGCTCCATCAACGGCCAGAAAGGCCAGTTCGGCCAGACCAACTACGCCGCCGCCAAGGCCGGCGAGTTGGGCTTCACCAAGGCGCTGGCGCTGGAAACCGCGGCCAAGGGAATTACCGTCAACGCCATCGCGCCCGGCTACATCGCCACCGAAATGGTGATGGCAGTGCCGGAAAAGGTGATGAACGACGTCATCCTGCCGGCGATTCCGGTGGGACGCCTGGGCCAGCCCGACGAAATCGCGCGCTGCGTGGTGTTCCTGGCCTCCGACGACGCCGGGCTGATCACCGGCTCGACGATTTCCGCCAATGGCGGCCAGTACATGGTCTGATCGGCCGGTAGCGGCCCGGTAGCGGCATCGTGAACTGACTTCGAAAGTCCGCACCCCTAGGATTTGGGCCTCCCTCGCGGGAGGCCCTTTTCCGTTGGGAGACACAATGGTCCGGACATCGCTGATCGCTATTGCCTGCGTCGTTGCCGCCACGGCAACGCCCGCCGTGTCCGCCGATCCAACCCTCGTGAAGTATTCCTTGCCCGCCCCCGTTACCGCCATGACGGTAGCCGATACGGGCCTGCTGGTGCAGCTGAGCGACGGCCGATCCCTGGCACTTTCGTTGCGCGCCGGCGCCGTTGATCTGGCCCCCGCCGCAACGTCCACGCCGCCGAAAGCGGGCCCGAACCCGTTGCCGGACACCGTCGTGGCGACCGGGACGCGTGGCATCGCCGCGGCCTGGTTCATCGATCCCACGTCCAGATACGGCCACGGCGTCCTGGGAGATGCCATCGAGGCCGGCGGAATCGCCGCGCGGCTCGCCGATGGGGGGACCGCCGTCCTGCGCCTGGATGCGGAATCCGTCTTCGAGGACCGGCTCCCCCGGCTCGCCGACCTCAATGGCGACGGCAATGACGAAATTCTGGCGGTACGGTCCTATCTCGACCGAGGGGCCGCGCTGAGCATCGTCGCGCCGAGAGGCGACGGGCTGGCTATTGTCGGCGAAGCGGCGCCGATCGGCCGATCCAACCGCTGGCTCAACCCCATCGGCGTTGGCGATTTCGATGCCGATGGCCGCATCGAAGCGGCGGTCGTCATCACGCCGCATATCGGCGGCACCCTCACCCTTTACGAATGGAGCGGCGACAAGCTGACGGTCGAGCACGAAGCCTTCGGCTTCTTCAACCACGCGATCGGGTCGCGGGAACTGACGCTCGCGGCGGTCGCCGATATGAACGGCGACGGCACACCCGACATCGTCCTCCCGGATGCAACGCGCACCGCCTTGGAAACCGTCACCTTCAAAGGGGGCGACATGCGGACACTGTTCGAAGTTCCCATTTCGGGGCGCCTTGCCGGACCGGTCGCGGCGGCAGACCTGAACGGCGACGGCAAACCGGAAATCGCCTTCATTCTCGCCGGCAATCTCCTGGTGGTTGCCGATCCATCGCCCTGAAGCTGGACCTCAGGGGCGCATGCCGAACGTGCGCCGGCCGGGTTCGCGGCGCTTGGCGGCGAGGTCGGCGAAGTCGCAGAGGATGGCGCGGGTGGCACGCGGATCGATGATTTCTTCCACCTGGAAAGTTTCCGCGGTGCGGAAGGGGGAACGCAGTTTTTCCAGCCGCTCCTCGATTTCCGCCAGCTTGGCCTCCGGATCGTCGGCGGTGTCGATTTCGGCCCGGTAGGCGGCCTCGATGCCGCCGGCCAAGGGCAGCGAGCCCCAGGCCCCCGACAGCCAGGCATAGCACATGGAAAAGCGCCCGGCCGGGCGGTGCGAGGCACCGGCGACACCGAAGGCGTTGCGCACGATGATCGTGCACCAGGGAACGCTGGTCTGGGTGATGGCGGTCATGACGCGCACGCCGAAGCGGATGGTGCGCGCCTTCTCCGCCTCCAGCCCGATGGCGAAGCCCGGACAGTCACACAAATGCACCACCGGCAGATGGAAGGTCTCGGCCATGTCGACGAAGCGGATGATCTTCTCGCAGGCGTCGGCGGTCCAGGCGCCGCCGGTGAACATCGGGTCCGACGCCATCACCGCCACAGGCCAGCCATCCAGGCGCGCCAGCCCGGTGATCACCGAGCGGCCGAACAGCCGGCCAAACTCGAAGAAGGAGCCGGCATCGACGACGCTCTCGACGATGCGCCGCATGGCGTAGGCCTGTTTCGGGTCGTGCGGCACGATGGAGAAGAGATGCGCGTCGCGGCGCTCCACGGGATCGTTGTTGGGCACCCGCTCCGCCAGTTCATCCACCGACGCCGGCAGGTAGGATAGAAAACGCCTCGCGGCCTCGAAGGCCTCCTCCTCGCTGTCGACGGCCTCGTCGACAGCGCCGGCGGCCAATTGCAGCCGCCAGCCGCCCAATTCCTGTTTGTCCAGGTCCTCACCCAGGCCCGCCACCACCGGCGGGCCGGCGACGAACATGGCCGACATCTCCTTGACCATCACCGAATAGTGGCTGGACGCCAGGCGCGCCGCGCCCAACCCGGCGACGGAACCCAGCCCCAGCGTCACCACCGGCACATAGCTCAGGTTCTCCAGCATCACTTCGTACAAGGAACCGAGCCCGCCCGGCAGGTTGGGCCGGCCGGTTGTCTCGATGGTCTTCACCGAGCCGCCGCCGCCCGATCCCTCGATGACGCGGATGATCGGCAGGCGCAGTTCGCGCGCCATCTGTTCGGGATACATGGCCTTGGCGCGGATGGTGGCGTCGGCGGAACCGCCGCGCTGGGTGAAGTCGTCGCCCGACACCACCACCGCCCGGCCGTCGATGCGCGCCCGGCCCATGACGCAGTTGGATGCGTTGAGCTTCACAAGATCGCCGTTCTCGTCATAGACCGCGTTGCCGGCGGCGGAGCCGATCTCGTGGAAGGATCCGTCGTCGACCAGCCGGTCGATGCGTTCGCGCACCGTCAGCCGGCCGCCTTTATGTTGGCGCTCGACCCGCTCCGCGCCGCCCATCTCGCGCACGTCGGCCTGGCGCCGGGTCAATTCGTTGAGGCGCTCGCTCCAGTCTTCACTCACGTCCCTGTCCCCCTCTTCTGACCGGCGAAGTGTAATCACCGGCGGCCCGGTGAAAAGCCCCCGGCAAACATTATTCTCCGGCTTCCGCCTTGAGCGCTGCCGCGATTTGCTCAACGACCCCGCCCCAATCGCCCGGCGTTTGCTGGCGGAACAGCCGCGCCGTCGGGTACCAGGGCGTCGCATCGCCGCTTTCCAGCCAGCGCCAATCGGCGCCCGATGCCAGCATCAGCCACATAGGCTTGCCCATGCCGCCCGCCAGATGCACCACCGAGGTGCAGATGGAAACCACCAGGTCGAGCTCCGCCACCAGTGCCGCCGTGGCGGCGAAGTCGGTCATGCGCGGACGCAGGTCCTGGATCTCATCGGCCAGCCCCGCCGCCTGAAGCCGGTCGCCGGGCGCGCCCCATTGCAGGGAAAATAACGTGCATCCCGGCACCGCCACGAGCGGCGCCAGAAGGGAAGCGTCCAGGGAGCGTTCGGCGTCGGTGGGATTGCGCGGATTGCCGGCCCAGACGAGCCCGACCTTGAGATCTGCTCCCGCAAGGTCGGCGCCGCCCTCCGGTGCCGGCAGATAAGGCCCGGACCAGGGCACGTTGCCCGGTTCCGTGCCGAAAACCGCTGGCAGGCTCATGGCCGGAAGTTCCAGGTCGAAAGCCGGCAGCGCGTCCCCCGCAGCCACGACATCGAAACCGCCTTGCATCGCCGCCAGCAGCGGTGCCAATTCCGGCTGGCATTCGACCACCAGCCGGCCGACGCGCGCCGACGCCATGGCGAAGTAGCGCGCCATCATCATCATGTCGCCCATGCCCTGTTCGGCATGGATCAACAATGTACCGCCGGGGACTTCCGATCCGTCCCAGCGGGGCACGCCGAGCGTGCGGCGAAACGGCGCCATCTGCCGCGTCTCCCAGCGCCGCTCGAACCCGGGCCAGGCTTCCGCCCAGCGGCCCTGGCGCAGCTGCAGCAGGGCCAGGTTGAATTCGGCGTCGGCGAAATCGGGATCGAGTTCCAAGGCGCGGGCGAAGGCGGCCTCGGCTTCTTCCGCACGTGCCAAGCCGGCGAGCGCATTGCCCCGGTTGTTGTGGGCCTCCGCCGCCGATGCGTCGGAAGCCAGCGCCGCGTCCAGGTGCTCGAGCGCGCGCCCCCATTGCCGGCGTTCGGCAAAAACCGCGCCCAGGTTGGCCCGTGCCGACGCCAACGCCGGATCGATCGCCAGCGCACGCCCGAACGCGGCCTCGGCGGCGGCAAGGTCGTTCATGGCAAGCGAGATCGCACCCAGGAGATCGTGATGGGCGGCCCGGTCGGGCGCCAGTGCCGCCAGCCGTTCCGCATGGCGCCGGGCCTGCGCCCAGTCCTCGTGCCGGCGATGCAGCCGGGCCACGGCCGTCAGCACCGGGATGGCGTCGGGCTGCAGCGCGAGCACGCGTTCGAACCGCTGGGCGGCCTCCGCCACCGCGCCCTGCGCTTCGGCGGCGGCGGCATGGATTTGCAGCGCCGGCAGGAGATCCGGTTGGCGTTCCAGCGCGCGCCCGGCACTCGCCTCGGCGGCGTCCGGGCGGCCCAATTGCAATTGCACGGAGGCCAGGTTGGTCAGCACGCCCACATGGCCCGGCATGGCCACGTCCAGGTCGAGCCACAGGCGCTCGGCCTCGGCCAGCCGGCCGGCGGCCTGCAGGGTTTGCGCCGCTTCGAAATCCGCCTTGAGCTTGTCGCGGTTCACGCCGGGTCGGCGGGGACCGTCGCCTGCATGGAGGGGCGCTCCGAGAAACCGGCGAACCAGTCCGACAGGTCCGGCGCGAAATGGCGCCAGTCGTCGTCGGGGGAGCGGAAGTCCAGATAGCCCAGCGCGCAGGCGATGGAAATCTGCCCGACGGTGATCTCGCCGGCCAGCTCGGCGACCTTCTGGTTGAGGTCGGCGACGGCGCGGTGGATGGCGCCGGTCTGGTGCGCGATGGCGCCCTTGGAGCGGTGCTCCTCGCGGCGGACGTTCTCCATGCGGCGCAGCACCGCGGCGTCCAAGATGCCGTCGGCCTCCGCCTGTTGGCGCAGTGCCCGCCAACGATGCGGGCCGGGGGACGGAATCAGCGGCCGGCCGCCGTGCATGCTGTCCAGGTATTCGCAGATCACCGGCGAATCGAACAGCACCTGGCCGTCGTCGATGATCAGCGCCGGGATCTTGCCGAGCGGGTTGTGATCGCGCAGATCGTGACCGGTCTCCCTGGGCAGGGTGTGAACCAGCTCCAGGCGGCTTTCCAGTCCGGTTTCCTTGGCCACCACCATCACCTTGCGCGCGTAGGGCGAGGTCGGCCAGTAGTAGAGTTGCATGGCGTCGTTTCCAGTGTTCCGCACCGATATCCGATGCTCCGGCAGTGTCCCGGTTCCATCGGTTGCTGTCAACGCGGCGGCACCGGTGTAAGCTCTCGGCCATGTGGCGCGACGTTATCGATATCCGCGATTTCTACGGCTCGTCGCTGGGCCGCCAGGCCCGGCGCATGATTAATTCGCGCCTGCGCGGCATCTGGCCCGATTTGAAAGGCCGCTCGGTGCTGGGGCTGGGCTATGCGGTTCCCTACCTGAGCGCCCTGCAGGCCGGCGCCGAGCGCGTCGTCGCCGCCATGCCGGCCGAACAGGGCGTTCTGCACTGGCCGTCCGAGGGCGCCAGCCTGACGACGCTGGTGGACGAGTTGAACCTGCCCTTCGAAGACCTTTCCTTCGACCGGGTGATCCTTGTGCATGCGCTGGAATACGCCGAGCAGGTGCGGCCGATGCTGCGCGAGGCCTGGCGGGTGCTGGCCGGGTCCGGGCGGCTGATCGTCATCGTGCCCAACAGGCGTGGGCTCTGGGCACGGTTCGAGCGCACGCCCTTCGGCCATGGGCTGCCCTATTCCGGCCAGCAGCTCTCCATGACGCTGCGCGAGAACATGTTCACGCCGGTGGAAACCACCCGCGCGCTGTTCATGCCGCCGATGCGGTCGCGCATGTTCCAGTCCGCCGCCGGCGCCTGGGAAGCGGTCGGCAGCCACTACTTCCCGGTGTTGGGCGGGGTCATCATCGCCGAGGCCACCAAGCAGATCTACGCCGGCACCACGGCGAGCGCCAAGAGCAAGGTGCGCGGCTACCTGCCTTTGCCGAAAGAGACCCGCCGCATCGTTACCGATCATGAGCGCGGTTTCTTTTGATTTTGCCGGACCTTGCCATTATCACTAGCGGGCTTCGGCCGATGGGCGGCCCGAGCCAAGCATGGATTTCCCGGTGATGACGAGCAAGGAAGAGAAACTGCTGGCCCTCAGGGACGAGATCGATGCCATCGATCGCGCCATCCATGAGCTGATCCAGCGCCGCACCCGGGTCGTCGAGGGCGTCCGCGACGTCAAGGAAGGCGACGACGTCAAGATCCGCCCGGCGCGCGAGGCCCACATCCTCTACCGGCTATGCGAGGAACACCAAAGCCATTTCCCTAAGCGTGAGCTCTGCCGTATCTGGCGCGAGATGATCGTCGCCACGCTGGGTTTCGAGGGACCGTTCTCGGTCGCCGTCTTCCATCCGGAAAACATCCCCGGCTATTGGGACCTGGCGCGCGACCAGTACGGGTCCTTCACGGACATGCAGCGTTTCACCTCGGCCCGCGCCGTGGTCGAGGCGGTGCGCGAGCTCAAGGCCACCGTCGGCGTGCTGCCGTTCCCGAGCCGCGACAAGGACGAGCCCTGGTGGCGTTTCCTGGTCAGCGAAGCCCCGGAAACGCCGCGCGTCATCGCGCGGCTTCCTTTTATCCCGGGGGCCAACAGCCACGACAAGAACCTGGATGCGCTGGTCATCTGCCCGATCAAGCAAGAGGAGACCGGCCGCGACCGCTCCATGCTGGCCATCGAGGCGGAGCAGGACATCGGCTACCCGGCGATCGAGAACGCCATGGGCCAGGCCGGCTTCTCCACCGCCTTCCATCAGCTCTGGCACGATCCGAGCCGGCCGCCCGGCTGGACCTACCTGGTCGAGGTGTTCGGCTTCATCGCCCCCGAAGGCCGGCAGATGTCGCGCCTCAAGGACGCGCTCGGCAACCGCGTGGCGCGCATCATCCATCTCGGCGGCTACGGCACGCCGCTCGGCGAAGCCGACCTGGCGCCCTGGTCGGAAGAGGACACCACCCAATGACCACGCCCAAGATCCAGCCCGGCATCATGGACATCGCGCCCTATATCGGCGGCGAGTCCGGCATCGAGGGCGCCGAACGCATCATCAAGCTGAGCTCCAACGAGAGCGCGCTGGGCCCGAGCCCCGACGCATCCGGCGCCTTCGCCGAGATGTCGAAGCAGTTGCACCGCTATCCGGACGGCGATTGCGCCGAATTGCGCGCCGCCATTGCCGAGACCTTCGCGCTGGATGCCAAGAAAATCGTCTGCGGGTCGGGTTCAGACGAAATCATCTCGCTGATCTGCCAGGCCTTCGCCGGCCCCGGCGACGAGGTGCTCTATTCCGAGCACGGCTTCCTGATGTATCCGATTTCCGCCAAGGCCGCCGGCGCCACGCCGGTGACGGCGCCAGAGCAGAACCTGACCACTGACGTGGATGCGCTGTTGGCGGCGGTCACCGACGCCACCCGCATCCTGTTCATCGCCAACCCCAACAACCCGACCGGCACCTATATCCCAGCGTCCGAGATGCAGCGGCTGCGCGACGGGCTCAGGGACGACGTGCTGTTGGTGATCGACGCGGCCTACGCCGAATACGTCGGCCGCGACGACTACGTCGACGGCGCCAGGATGGTCGAGGAGCACGACAACGTCGTCATGACCCGCACGTTTTCGAAGATTTTCGGCCTCGGCGGCATGCGCCTCGGCTGGGGCTACATGCCGGAAGCCGTCGCCGACGTGCTGCACCGGGTGCGCGGCCCCTTCAACGTCAACGCCGCCGCCCAGGCGGCCGGCGCGGCGGCGGTGCTGGACACCGTGTTCACCGCCAAGGTGCGCGCCCACAACGATACCTGGCTTCCGTGGACGCGCGGGCAGCTGATGGCGCTCGGCCTCAAGGTCACCGATAGTGTCGGCAATTTCCTGCTGGTCTGTTTCGATGAGCTCCCCGACCACGACGCCGAGGCCGCCGACGCCTTCCTGAAACGTGACGGCATTATCGTGCGGCGCATGGCCGGCTACGGCCTGCCTCAATGCCTGCGCATCACCGTCGGCACCGAAGACGAAATGCGCGCCGTGATCGACAGCCTGTCACGCTACCTGGGCAGGAACACGTAGTCATGCCGGCCAAGAAGAAACCCCGCGCCACAGAGCCGAAGTTCCAGCGCATCGCGCTGATCGGCATCGGCCTGATCGGGTCTTCCATCGCACGTGCCCTGAAGAAGCACCGCCTGGCCGGTGAGATTGCCATCGCGACGCGGCGCCGCGCGACGCTGGAGACGGCGCGCAAGCTGAAGCTCGGCACCAGCTATCACCTGAAGGCGGCGCAGGCGGTGAAAAACGCCGACTTGGTGATCCTGTGCACGCCCTTGGGCGCCAACGAAGCCATCGCGCGCGAAATCGGCCCGCACCTGAAGCCCGGCGCCATCGTCTCCGACGTGGGATCGTGCAAGGAATCCGTCATCCTCGACGTCGGCCCGCATTTGCCCGAAGGCGTCCACCTGGTGCCCGCGCACCCCATCGCCGGCACCGAGCACTCCGGCCCGGAAGCGGGTTTCGCGACGCTGTTCGAAGACCGCTGGTGCGTGCTCACGCCTGCCGAAGGCACCGACGCCAAGGCGGTGAAGTCGGTGAGCGGGCTTTGGAAGAAAATCGGCGCCCGCGTCGAGATCATGGACGCCCAGCACCACGACCGGGTGCTGGCGATCACCTCGCACCTGCCGCATCTGATCGCCTATACCATCGTCGACACGGCTACCGAACTGGAGCACGACCTGCAGAAGGAAGTGGTGCGGTTTTCCGCCGGCGGTTTCCGCGACTTCACCCGCATCGCCGCCTCCGACCCGACCATGTGGCGCGACGTGTTTCTTTCCAACCGCGACGCGGTGCTGGAAATCCTCGGCCGTTTCACCGAGGACCTGACGGCGCTGCAACGTGCGATTAGGCGCGGTAACGGCGAGTTGCTGTTCGACCGATTCACCCGCACCCGCGCCATCCGCCGCGAGGTCATCGACGCCAAGCAGGCGGGGGTCGAGATATGGCGCGACCGGCGCTAACCCTCAAGGGTCTCAACCTGCGCGCCGTCCGGGTGCCGCTGAAGCGCCCGCTGCATACCCGTGTCGTGGTCTTCGAGAGCGTCACCCATCTGCTCATCGACCTGGAAACCGAGGAAGGCGTCACAGGCCGCACCTATCTGTTCGGCTACCTGCCGAAAGGGCCCGAATACATGGCGCCGCTGCTGCGGGGCCTGGGCGAGATGTTCGCTGGCGAGACGCTCGACCCGGAAGCCATGTTCGACCGCGCGCGGCATGCATTCACCCTGATGGGCCGCGAAGGCCTCAGCCTGATGGCGATATCGGGCTTCGACATGGCCATGTGGGATGCCCTGGCGCAGGCCGCCGACCAGCCGCTGGCGGCGATGCTGGCCGGCGGCATGGACCCGGTGCCGGCCTACAACTCCAACGGCCTCGGCCTCAAGGACCCGGACGAACTGGGGGACGAAGCGCTGGCGCTTTTGGCCGAGGGCGGCTTCGGCATGGTCAAGCTCCGGCTCGGGCGCGAGCACCTGGAGGACGACCTGGCGGCGGTACGGAAGGTGCGCGCCGCCATCGGCGACGACGTTTTGTTGCCCGTCGACTTCAATCAGGGGCTTAATGTGGAAGAGGCGCTGAAACGCTGTCGCGCGCTCGACGGCGAAGGCGTCTATTGGCTGGAGGAGCCGATCCTCTACGACGACATGCCCGGCAACGCCCGCATCGCCGCCGAGGTCGAGACGCCGGAGCAGATCGGCGAGAACTTCTTCGGGCCCGAAGCCCTGACCCGCGCCCTCGACGCCAAGGCCTGCAATTGGATCATGCCGGATGCCGAACGCATCGGCGGCGTCACCGGCTGGATGCGTGCCGCCAAGCTCGCCGATGCCGCCGAGGTTCCCATGTCGAGCCACATTCTGCCGGAAATTTCAGCGCATTTGCTGGCGGCGACGCCGACGGCGCATTGGCTGGAATATGTCGATTGGGCCGAGCCGATCCTGGCCGAACCGCTCCGGATCGAGAACGGCAAGGCCCTCATCCCCGACACCCCCGGCACCGGTATCCGCTGGGACGAGGACGCGGTCACGCGCTACCAAATCGCGATTTGAGCCCCGCCGGGGTGGGGTTGCACCCCGGCTGATGACGCGTTAACAACAGTAACTGGCGAAAAAACGACATTTTTTGGCCCGAGGAAGCGTAAGCTTTCTCGGGGAAGTCGATTTGTTTTTAGAGATGGGAGGCTAAAAATGTCCGACGGCGCGGCCCAAGAGGCCCTATACGAAACCGAATATGAGATCGGCCAGGACAACCTGCAACGCTGGGGGATGGACATCCACCATCCGGTGTTCTGGATTTCGTCCGGCTTGATCCTGCTGTTCGTCATCGGCGTGCTGATCGCGCCGGAAGCCGCCAAGGGCGCCTTCGACGGGGCCAAGTGGTGGTCCATCGGCGCCTTCGACTGGCTGTTCATGATCGGCGGCAACATCTTCGTCATCTTCTGCCTGGCGCTGATCTTCCTGCCGGTCAGCAAGATCAGGCTCGGCGGCGAGGACGCCAAACCGGAATTCTCCACCATGTCCTGGTTCGCCATGCTGTTCGCGGCGGGCATGGGCATCGGCCTGATGTTCTGGAGCGTCGCCGAACCGACCGCCTATTACACCGGCTGGTATGAAACGCCCTTGGGCGTCGCCAAGAGCACGCCGGAAGCGGCCGGCAAGGCGATGAGCGCCACCATGTTCCATTGGGGCCTGCACCCGTGGGCGATCTATGCGGTGGTGGCACTGTCTTTGGCGTTCTTCTCCTACAACAAGGGCCTGCCGCTGACCATCCGCTCGGCCTTCTACCCGCTGATCAAGGATGCGTCCTGGGGCTTCGTCGGTCACGTCATCGACACCGTGGCGGTGCTGGCGACGCTGTTCGGCCTCGCCACGTCCTTGGGCTTCGGCGCGCAACAGGCTTCGGCCGGTCTCGCCTAACTGTTCGGGTTCGAGGCCACCATCGCCACCCAGATCGCCATCATCATCGTGGTCACCGCCATCGCGCTGATCTCTGTGCTGCGCGGTCTCGACGGCGGCGTGAAGGTTCTTTCCAACATCAACATGGGCATCGCCGCGGTGTTGCTGCTGTTCGTGTTGATCGTCGGGCCGACGGCGGTGATCTTCTCCACCATGGGCTCGACGCTGGTTAGCTACCTCGGCGACATCGTCAGCTACTCCATCTGGATCGGCCGCGATGACGAAAAGTGGATGCAGGGCTGGACGGTGTTCTACTGGGCCTGGTGGATTTCCTGGTCGCCCTTCGTCGGCATGTTCATCGCCCGCGTCTCCAAGGGCCGCACGGTGCGCGAATTCATCATCGCCGTGCTGTTGATCCCGACCCTGGTGACCCTGGTGTGGATGAGCGTCTTCGGCGGCTCGGCCCTGGATCAGATCCAGAACGGCGTCGGCGCGCTGGCGGGCGGTCTCGACAAGGTCGAACTGGCGATGTTCCAGATGCTCGAGAACCTGCCCATGTCGACGATCACGTCGGCGGTCGGCATCGTGCTGGTGCTGGTGTTCTTCATTACATCTTCCGATTCCGGCTCGCTGGTGATCGACGCCATCACCGCCAGCGGCAAGGTCGATGCGCCGGCCGTGCAGCGCATCTTCTGGGTGATGATCGAGGGCGTCGTCGCGGCGGCGCTGCTGTTCGGCGGCGGCGCCGACGCGCTCACCGCGCTGCAGGCGGCGGCGATTACCGTCGGGCTGCCGTTCACGGTGGTGCTGATCGCCATGTGCCTCTGCCTCTACATGGGGCTCGCGCACGAAAAGACCTACGTGGTCGAAGGCGGCGACGACTAGCCGTCCCTAGAAACGGCCCGCGCGGAAGTCCTCGAAGGCTTGCAGGATTTCCGCGCGGGTGTTCATCACGAAAGGCCCGGCGCGGGCCACCGGCTCGTCCAGGCGCTCGCCGGCGATGAGCAAAAAGCGCCCGCCGTCGGCGCCGGCCGTCACGCTGACCCGATCCCCCTCGCCCAACAGTCCCAGATGGCCGCTCGGCAGTTCGTTTGCGCTCTCGCCGACGCTGACGCCGCCGCCGTCGAAGGCATAGAGAAAGCCGGCCTTGCTGGCGGGCATGCTTTGCTCGAAGGCTTCGCCCGGCGTCAGCGTTACGTCCATATACAAGGGATCGGTGGCGATGCCGCTGATCGGGCCGACGGTGCCGGCCTCGGTGGTGCCGGCGATGACCTTGGCGGATCCGCCGCCGGGCAGCGCCTCGGTGGGGATTTCGGCGGCCGGAATTTCCTGGTAGCGCGGTTCGCGCATCTTGTCGGCGGCGGGCAGGTTGACCCAAAGCTGGAAGCCCGACATCAGCCCCTCTTCCTGTTCCGGCATTTCCGAATGCACGATGCCGCGCCCGGCGGTCATCCATTGCACGTCGCCGGGGCCGATGACGCCCTCATGCCCGGCGTTGTCCTTGTGGCGCATGCGTCCGGCCAGCATGTAGGTGACGGTCTCGAAGCCCCGGTGCGGATGATCGGGAAAGCCGGCGATATAGTCGCCGGCCTGGTCGGAACCGAAGGCGTCCAGCAGCAGGAACGGATCGACCATATCGAGCATCGGCGAGCCGACGATGCGGGTCATCTTCACCCCGGCGCCGTCGGAGGTCGGCATTCCCGGCGTCAGCCCAATGATTTCCCGGATCAGTGCTTGCGTCATGCTGCTCTCCTTTAAAGCGTAAGCCCGGCCTTTTCCAAGGCGCGCTTCCATTGCGCCTCGGTGTCACCGGTGCTCTCGAAGATCAATATGGGGTCGGCCGGGGCGTCCAGCCAGTCGCCCTGCTCGATTTCCCCTTCCAACTGACCCGCCGACCAGCCGGCGTAACCGGAAACGAAACGATACCGGGCCGGCCCCTTGCCCTCGGCGATGGCGCGGATGATCGCCGTCTCGCCGGTCATGGCGATGCCGGCGGGGCTTTTCACGGTTCCCGGCCCGTCATAGCCGCCTTCGTGCAGCACGAACAGGTTCCGGGGCGCCACCGGGCCGCCGAAATAGAGGTCGACCTGGCGATCTTCGGCGAGCCTGTCCGCGAGGCCGCCGCCGATCTCACCCAACAACTCCCGGAACGATCCCGATCCGACCTTGCGGTTGACGATCAGGCCGACGGCGCCGTCGGCGTCGTGCTCCAGGATGAACACCACGGCTTGGCGGAAGAACGGGTCCGAGAGCTTCTCCGACGCCACCAGCATGCGCCCGGCAAGGTAGGGCTTGTCGGCAGCCGTGGCAGCAGCCGGCACCAACAACAGCATGACCAACAGCAGCAGTCTTTTCATCGCGCGGCCCCACCGCCCGGCAGCACCAGGCCATCGAGCGCCCGCCAATCCAGTCCGGGCAGGCGCATGAGACGCAATTCGCCGGCGGAGAGCATCCGGTTCTGCACGCTGACGGGCGTTTCCACGTAAGGCGCGCCGCCGTTCGGGCGCTTGGCGATGACCGCCAGAACCAGCTTCGCCGCGGTGCCGTCCATGGGCCGCATGAGCCTTGCCTTGACCAGTGCCTCGACGGTTTCCAGGTAGCGCTCGGCCCGCACCGTGAAGGCGCCTTCGGGCTGCATGTCGCCGTCGAGCGCGGCGGTGCCCTCTGCTTCCACCTTCAAGGCGCCCATGTCGGCGGCGAGGCGCGTCACCTCTAATGTGCCGCCCGCGTCGCGCCATTGCCGGAACGCATCGTATGCCGGGCCCGCCGGCGCCGGGCCCGTCAGGTGCGCGGCCAGGCGCAGCGTTTCCGCCTGGCGCCCGAACGGCGTCCACCACTGGGGCGGCAGTTCGGCGCCGTCAATGCCGAGATCGAGCGCCAAAGGTTTTGCCTCGGAAGCCTCGGGCGCGTCCGGATCGGCGCCGGCATCCCAGGCCAAATCCAGGTCGAACCGCCGCGCGCCGGCCTCGGCCTTGCCGTTGCGCTCGACCACGAGCCGCCCGATGGCGAGCTTCAGGCTGCCGGCCTCCCCGCCCGTTCGCGCCACCGTGACCCGGCCGGTGAGTTCGTCGTGGGCGATGACCAGGCGCTCCGGCCCCGCCGCCAGGGTCTGCACGCCGCTGAGCGCGTAGTCCACCTGGCCCAGGCGCCAGGGCGCGGCCCAGGCGGTCGCCTCGGGCACGCGCCAATGCCAGGTCTCGCCGCCGGCGTCGATGCCGGCCTCGGTGGTGACGGAGAAATCCTCGAAACGAAGCTGCAAGCGCGCCGGAAAGCCACTCAGCCGCCGGCTCTGCCAGCCGATGTCGATTCCTTCGGCGCGGCGCGCCGCGACCCATTGGTCGAGCCCGGTCTCCAACTGGTAGGCGGCGATTTTCCAGTAGCCGACATAGAGCCCCAGAACCACGGCGAAGGAAACGAAACCGACGAGCCCGCGTTTCATCCAGACGATGCCAGCGGGGTCGCGCTCGGGAGGCAGCGAGGTTTCCATGCCTTCACTCTAGGACGCCCGGCGATCAGCGCCAATGAGGTTTTGCCCGCACGCGGGCGAGGGTCTAGGTTTGCGGGCATGACCGATCCCGCCGCCGATCCCGCGCCGCAGTCCGCCGGCCTCCGTGCCTGGGCCGTGGTCATGCCCGGCGTCTTCGTGTTCCTGTGGAGCACCGGCTTCATCGGCGCCAAATACGGCCTGCCCTATGCCGAACCCTTCACCTTCGTCTCCATCCGCTTCGCCATCGCCGGCTCCATCTTCGCCGGCCTGGCGCTGATCGGCGGCGCGCCTTGGCCCCGGACGCCGAGGGAATGGATCAATACCGCCGTGGTCGGGGTGCTGCTGCACGGCGTCTACCTGACGGCGGTGTTCATCGCCATCCACCGGGGCACGCCGGCCTGGGTGGCGGCGCTGCTGACCGGCATCCATCCGCTGCTGACCGCGCTCACCGCCGGCTGGACGCTGGGCGAACGCATTCGCCCGCTGCAATGGCTGGGGTTCGTGCTGGGCCTCGGCGGCATCGGGCTGATTCTCTGGCGTACGGGATCCGGTGGCGCAGCGCTGACCGGCATCGGCCTCGCCGCCTGTACGGTGGGGCTGTTCTCGCTGACGTCGGGGACACTGTTCCAGAAACGCTTCGGCGCCGCCACCGACCTCAGGTCCGGCCAGGCGGTGCAGCAGTTGGCGGCCTTCCTGGTGGTGCTGCCCTGCGCGTTTCTGTTCGAGACCCGCGAGGTGCAGTGGACCGGCGAGTTCATCTTCGCGCTGGCCTGGCTGACGGGCGCGCTCTCCATGGGCATGTTCACCATTCTCTACACCATGATCCGCAAGGGCGCGGCGTCGCAGGTGGCGAGCCTGTTCTACCTGGTGCCGCCGACAGTCGCGGTGGAGGGCTTCTTCCTGTTCGACGAGGTCATGAGTCTGAAACAGGTGATCGGCATGGTGTTAGCCGGCGTCGGCGTGGCGCTGGTGACCCGGAGCCCCAAGGTGCGCAGCGGATGACCATGCCACCCGTCCCCGATCCCGGCAGCATCCCCGGCGGCACGCTCTGGGTCTTCGCCTACGGTTCCCTGATGTGGCGGCCGGATTTCCCCTACCGGGAAAAGGCCAGTGTGGTGGTGCACGGATATCACCGCGCGCTTTGCATGTATTCGTACCAATACCGGGGCACCAAGCAGCGCCCAGGCCTGATTTTCGGCCTCGACCGGGGCGGGTCCTGCCGGGGCCTCGCCTTCCGCATCGCAAAGTCACGAACGGTGGAGGTGCTGGAAAAGCTCTGGCGGCGGGAAATGGTCACCGCCATCTACCGCCCGCGCTGGCTCAGGACGGCATTGCCGGACGGGCGTGCCGTCCGCGTGCTCGCCTTCGTCGCCGACCCGGCGCACGAACAGTACGCCGGCCGGCCCAGCGACGACGAGGCACTGCGCCTGGTGCTGCAGGGCAAGGGCTCGGTCGGGCCCTGCCTGGACTACATCGAAAACACCCTGCAACATCTGGAGGAATTGGGTATCCACGACCCGCACCTCCGGCGTATCATCAACTTGGCCGCGTCCGCCGGGCGCAAGACGTAACGCGTGCTCGTCGTGGCCGCACCACCTGCCGGTTTACCTACATATATATATTCAAACTAGGATTATCCGGCAGCCAGTAACGGGGGATAGTAATTGCGCCAATTGCTGCGTTACGAAGTGGTTTTCCCGATTGCCGCCGTGATCATGCTCATCGTGATCGCACAGCTGAACTTCCTGTTGTTCCACACACTCGCCGAACTGTTCTCGATCGTCGTCAGCTTCTTGATGTTCGCCATCGCCTGGCAAACCACGGCATTCAGCAGGAACCCTTTTGTCATGGTCCTGGCCTGCGGATACGTCTGGATTGGCGGCCTCGATCTCATGCATACGCTGTCCTACAAGGGAATCGGCATCTTGGATCAAGGGAATGCCAACATGGCGACCCAGCTTTGGATAGGCTCTCGCTATTTGGAGAGCTTGACGCTGCTGGCGGCCTCCCTGGCCTTCCGCTATCCCGTCAACCGCCATCTGGCGTTGGCTGGCTTCGGCATTTCCGCCACTGCATTAGCCGCCGTCATTTTTACCGGCCACTTTCCGGATGCCTTCATCGAAGGTCAAGGGCTGACACCGTTCAAGGTGCAAAGCGAGTTTCTGGTTATCGGCCTGCTGGCCGGCGCGATTCTGCACCTCTATAGCGTCCGGCAACATGCGTCCGGGATCATCGTCCGCCTGATGATGGGGGCCATATTGCTGACCATCATCGCCGAGTTGGAGTTCACCAATTATGTCAGCGTCTACGGCTTCGCCAACATGCTCGGCCATTTGGCGAAGTTCCTGTCTTACTGGCTGATTTATCTCGCCATTGTCCGGTCGACGCTCAGGCAACCGTACAAGATGCTTGATCGGAGTCGCGTCGAAGCGCAACAGGCGAACCGCGCGAAAAGCGAGTTCCTGGCCCGTATGAGCCATGACCTTCGGACGCCGCTGAACGCCATCATCGGGTTTTCCGAGCTGATGGCGCGAGAAACCTTCGGGCCCATCGGCGACAAGCGCTATCACGGATACCTGGAAGACGTACAAAAAAGCGGCAAGCTTCTCGTTGCCCTGGTCAACGACATCCTCGACATGTCGAAGATCGAGGCGGGAAAAATGAATCTGCATCTGGAATCGCTGACCCTTGCCCCCGTCGTCGAAGAGGCGGTCGGCATAAACCGTGCGCTTTCCAATCAGGCAGGCGTCTCCATTGCCACCGACCTGCCGTCAACCCCGGTGCAGATCATCGGCGACGAGCGGGCCCTGCTGCAGATGTTCAACAACCTGATCTCGAACGCGATCAAATTCAACCGGCCGGGGGGCGAGGTCCGCATCAAGGTCCGTTGTCAGTCCGGGGGAGGCTTGACCGTCGAGGTCATCGATAACGGGATCGGCATGAGCCCGAGCACGCTTTCAAGCGCTTTGGAACCCTTCGAACAGGGCGAAAGCAATCCAATGGTGAGCCATCAGGGTAGCGGCCTCGGCCTCTTCCTCTGCAGTCAGTTCGCGAAGATTCAGAATATCGATTTCCATATCCAAAGCCACGAAGGGCAGGGCACGACCGCGGCACTGGCGTTCCCACCATCAATCACTATTGTGTCCTGTGCGCCCCATCCCGTCCCCGCCGAGGAACCACCACGATCATGAGCCCCGAAATCCACATCGATCTCTATTCCGACACCCACACGCTCCCCTCCGACGCCATGCGCCAGGCCATGGCCTACGCCGAGGTCGGCGACGAGCAGCAGGAAGCCGACCCCACCACCAACCGCCTGCAGGACATGGTGGCCGAGCTCTTGGGCAAGGAACGCGCGCTGTTCATGCCGTCCGGCACCATCTGCAACATCATCGCCTACCGGGTCTGGTGCCAGCCCGGCGACGAGGTGATCTGCGACAAGACCGCCCATACCATCCATTCCGAGACCGGCGCGCCGGCGGCGCTGGCGGGCGTGATGATGAACCCCATCGACGGCGAGCGCGGCCAGTTCACCGCCGAACAACTGATGCAGGCGGTGCGCCCCTACAAGCGCAACAAGCCGAAGTCGCGGCTGGTGTCGCTGGAGAACACGTCCAATTCCGGCGGCGGTTCGATCTGGCCGGAAGCGCTGGTCGCCGACGTCGCCGCCGCCGCCCGCGACGCCGGGCTCAAGACCCACATGGACGGCGCCAGGCTGTTGAACGCGGTGGTCGAGAGCGGCACGCCGGCGCAGGACTATGCGCGGCACATGGATTCGCTCTGGATCGATCTCTCCAAGGGGCTCGGTTGCCCGGTGGGCGCCGTGCTGGCCGGCGACGCCGACTTCATCGAGCGCGCCTTCGTCTTCAAGCACCAGTTCGGCGGCGCCATGCGGCAATCGGGCATCATTGCCGCCGCCGGCGTCTATGCGCTGGAGAACAACGTCGAACGCCTGGCCGAAGACCACGAGAACGCCCGCAAGCTGGCGCGGCGCCTGGCGCAGATCCCGGGCATCCGCATCGATGCCTCGGAGGTCGAGACCAACCTCGTCTTCTTCGACGTCACCGACACCGGGCGCACCGCCGACGAACTGTCGGCGGCGCTCCTGGAAAAGGGGCTGCATATCGGCGCCATGGGGCCGATGCGCATGCGCGCGGTGACGCATTTGGGGATCAGCGAGGCGATGATCGACGAAGCCGCCGACATCGTCGCCGAGGTCGTCGGCTAGCCGACCACGCCGCCGTTGATGTGCAGGATCTGGCCGTTGATGAAGCTGCCGCGATCCGAACACAAGAGCCCGACGGCGGCGGCGATGTCGTCGGCGGTGCCGAGGCGCCCGACCGGGTTGGCCGCCAGCAATTTCTGAAACGGCTCCGAGCCGGAGATATCCATGTCCTCGTCCGGGAAAGTGCCGGGCGAAATCATGTTGGCGGTGACGCCCTTGGGCCCGAACTCCCGCGACAGCGCCTTGGTCAGACCCCAGGCGGCGTGCTTCGACATGGTGACGCTGGGCCGCCCGCCGGTGCCCTGCTGGGCGTTCATGCCGGAGAAATTGATGATCCGGCCCCAGCCGTTCTCGATCATGCCGGGCAGGAAGGCGCGCGAGAACCAGACGGCGGAATTGCAGTTGACGTTCATCACCCGCTCCAGGTCGGCGTCCGACATCTCCAGGAAGGCCGTCGCCGGGCGGATAGCGGCGTTGTTGATGACGACATCGATGCGCCCGAAGGCATCGAGGGATTGTTGAATGATGGCGTCGACGGCGCCCTTGTCGCCGACGTCGCCCATGGCGACGATAGCCTCGGTGCCGATGGCGCGCACCTCTTCGGCGACGCGCTGGCAGTCGGCTTCGTTGCTGGAACCGTTGAGAACGATGTTGAAGCCGGCCTTTGCCAGTTCCTTGGCGCAGGCGCGCCCCATGTTGCGTCCGGAGCCGGAAATGAAAGCGGCGCGCGTTGTCGATGTCATGATGATCCTCCCTTTTGATCCGAGCCGACATATTGGCGATGCGATCGCCCGACTTTCAAGTTTTCTCAGGCCCTCACATGCGCTTTCATGGCGGTCCGAACAGATTTTTCCGAATTGGGGGAGCAAGACATGAATGGTGGGGAGGTGGTCGTCGCGACCCTGTTGTCGCGCGGCGTGGATACGGTTTTCTTCGTTGCCGGTGGCACTTACGTCACGGTGCTGGAGGCGCTGAGCCGCGAACAGAATCGCATTCGCACGGTGCCGACGCGGCTCGAATCGTCGGCCATGTTCGCCGCCGAGACCTACGCGGCAATCCGTCAAAAACCCGCCTGCGTCTTCGTCAGCCGCGCGCCGGGGGCATCGAACGCGGTCATCGGCGCGCACACGGCGATGCAGGCGTCGCGCCCGGTGGTGCTGTTCGTCGCCAACATCCCGCGCGCGCAAAAGGGCCGCGAAGCCTTCCAGGAGATCGATTACCTGCGCATGTTCAGCCCGGTCGTGAAGGGCGTATTCGATGTCGCTTCGTTCGATGAATTGGCGAGCGTCGCCGCGCGGGCGCTGGACCTCGCGGTCAGCGGCCGGCCGGGGCCGGTGGTCTGCGTGCTGGCCAAGGACATCCTCGACGGCATCGAGGGCGAGGCGGTCATTCCCCCGGCGCCCTCGCCCGTCGTGCTGGGCGCGGAACCGGGCCAGGTGGCGCGCGCGGCGGAGATGATCCGCGAAGCCAAGCGGCCGATCATCCTGGCCGGCGAGATGGTCGCCGCCGAGGGCGCCATCGAGGAACTGCGCCAATTCGCCGAGGCCTCCGGCGCCGGGGTCATGGCCGCCTACCGCTACCAGGACGTCTTCGCCAACGACCATCCCGCCTGGTTCGGGCAACTGACGCTGAACCGGCTGCCGTTCCAGACGGACGCCTGGGCCGATTGCGACCTGGTCATCAACATCGGCAGCCGCCTGGACAGCGTCACCTCCGCCGACTACACGCTCTTGCGCCCGGACCAGAAGATGATCATGGCCTACCCGGACGCTGGGGTCTTCTCGCAGTGGCAGCCGGAGGTGGCCATGGGTTCAGGCGCCGGGCCGGCGCTGAAAGCGTTGACGGAAGCGCTCTCGGGATACGAGGCCCCGGCCGAGCGCATCGAATGGCGCAACGCCGTCCATGCCATGGAAGCGGCCTATGCCGAACCCGGCGAGATCCAGGTCGAGGGCGACGTCGACATGGCGCGGGTGATCGAGACCTTCCAGCAACTGGTCCCCACCGACGCCATCCTGTCGTCGGACGCCGGCACCTTCGGGCGCTGGCTGCACCGCTACTACCGCTGCAACGCGCCCTACTCCAGCTTCGGGCCGATTTCCGGCGCCATGGGCTACGGCGTGCCGGGCGCGGTGGGCGCGGCGATCGCCGATCCGAACCGCCCGGTTTTCGCCTGGGTCGGTGACGGCGGTTTCCTGATGACCGGGCACGAGGCGGCGACCATCGTGCAGGAACGCCTCAACGTCACCATCATCGTTTGCGACAACAGCGCCTGGGGCTCGATCCTGGTGCACCAGCAAAAGCGTTTTCAGGACTGGGATTTCGGCACCCGGCTGGTGAGCCCGGACTTCGCGCAGTTGGGCCGGGGCTACGGCATGGCCGCCTTCACCGTCACCAAGACGGATGAATTCGCCGGCGCGCTCAAGGGCGCCATGGACCACGACGGGCCGGCGCTGATCCACCTGAAACTGGATCTCCGGGACGTCTCGCCCTACACCGGCAGCGCGCGTTAGGCGGGCTCTCAGTCGGCGGTGAGTTCCCGGGCCATGGCCTTGTCGGAAACCAGGTCGGCCAGGGTATAGCGGGCGAGCGTGTCGAAGAAGGCGCGCTCGGCGCGGTCCAGCGCACCGGCGAGGGTGCAGGCCGGCGACAGCCGGCAGGCGATCCCCTGGCAATCGATCATCGGCTTGTCGCCCTCGATCCGTTCCAGCACCTCGCCGACATTGACCGCATCGGGCGGTCCGGCCAGTTCGAAACCGCCGCCCTTTCCCTGGTACGTCCGGATGTAGCCGAGCTTGGCCAGCCGGTGCACGACCTTGCGCAAGTGCTCGGTGGAAATGCCGAAGAAGGCCGACACGCCGGCCAGGGTCGCGCGCTCATCGGGGCGGGCGGACAGGTAGAGCAGGACACGGAGCGTATAGTCGGCGTAACGGCTGAGTTGCATGACGTAGCGAGTGTAAACCAAAGGACTTGCGCGGCGGACCGATTTCTTTATATCATGTATTTAGAATACATTTTTAAAATCTTTCCAGCAACCGGGCGACAGGGACATGCGCACACACCCCGACCAGATTTCCGAGGAACGCATCGAGGGCAAGATCATCCGCCGCGACGAAGGCGGTTACCTGACCGATCCGGAAGACTGGTCCCCGGCGGTGGCCGAGCGGATCGCCGCAGAGGAAGGGGTGGCGCTGGGCGACGAGCATTGGGCGGTGATCGACTTCATGCGCGCCTACCTGGACGAACACGGCATCTCCGCCGACGCGCGCTTCGTGTTCCGCCACCTGGGCCAACGCCACGGCGAACCGGCCAAGGCGGCGCGCCAGCGCTTCTTCGAGCTGTTTCCCTACGGCTATACCAAACAGGCCTGCAAGATCGCCGGCATGCGCCAGCCGCGTGCCTGGAGCACCGGCTAGCCGGCCGGCGCCCCCCGGATCAGACATGAAAAACGCCGCCATTCCACGCTATCGCCGCTTCGACGGGCCGGCCCTGTTCCGCCAGGGGTTCCGCCCGTTCTTCCTGGGGGCGGGATTGTGGGCGCTGATTTCGCTCGGTTTGTGGATGGCGGTGCTGGCCGGGTGGCTGTCGCTGCCGGCGGCCTTCCCGCCGCTCGATTGGCACGCGCACGAGATGATCTTTGGTTTCGCCGGCGCCGCCATTGCCGGGTTCCTGCTCACCGCCGTGCCCAACTGGACCGGGCGGATGCCGCTGCAAGGAATTCCGTTGATCCTCTTGTTCGCCGCCTGGCTGGCCGGCCGGATTTCCATGGCGGCGGGCGCGGCAATCGGCGCGCTGCCCGCCACCGTCATCGATCTCGCCTTTCCGGCGCTGCTGTTGGCGGCGCTCGGGCGCGAGATCGTCACCGGGCGGAACTGGCGCAACTTGCCGGTGTTGATCGTGCTTGGCCTTTTGTTCGCGGCCAATCTGCTGACCCACCTGGATGCGCTCGGCATCGCCGAGACCGGCGGCGCCGGCCAGCGGGGCGGACTTGCCGTGGTCATCGGCCTGATCAGCCTGATCGGCGGGCGCATTGTGCCGAGCTTCACCCGCAACTGGCTGGCGAAGCGGGGCGAGACGAAAATGCCGGCCAGCTTCGGCAGCCTCGATAGGCTGGCGCTGGCCATGACCGCCGCCGGCCTCGCGTTTTGGGCGGCGCTGCCGGAAGCGGGCGCCAGCGGGTTCTTGCTGTTGGCGGCGGGGGTATTGGGCTGGGTCCGCCTCGCGCGCTGGCGGGGGATGCGAACCTTCGCCGAGCCGCTGGTCTGGAGCCTGCATCTCGGGTTCGCGTGGGTGCCTCTCGGGCTGGGGCTGCTCGGCGCCAGTGTGCTGTGGCCGGCGACCATCCCGGCGGCGGCGGCGATCCATGCGCTCAGCGCCGGCGCCATCGGCGCCATGACCCTGGCGGTGATGACCCGCGCCACGCTCGGCCATACCGGCCGCGCCCTCGCCGCCGACCGGCTGACCGGCGCGGTCTATCTGCTGGTGGCCCTGGCCGCGCTGGCGCGCGTCGCCGCTGCTTTGGGGGCGGCACTGGGGATGGGGGGATACGATCCGCTGCTGTGGCTGGCCGCAAGTGCCTGGACCGGCGCCTTCGCGCTGTTCACCCTTCGCTACGGACGATACCTGCTGGAAGGCCGGGCGCCGGCGCCGCTCACATGAAGTGGCGCAGATACATGTAAAGCGTGGCGATGACCATCGATCCCAGCATCATCGGCAGGCCGAGCACCAGGAACTTGCCGAACGAAATCGGATAGCCCGCCCGCTCACCGAGCCCCGCGACCATGACATTGGCCGCCGCCCCGATCAAAGAGCCGTTGCCGCCGAAACACGCACCCAGCGCCAGCGCCCACCAGACGGGCTCCAGCGCCGCCTTGCCGTCGATGGCGGTTTCCATGGATTCGACCAGCGGGATCATGGTGGCGACGAAGGGGATGTTGTCGACCGCCGCCGACACCATCGCCGACAGCCAGAGCGTGGCGAAGGTGGTGGCCACCGGCTCGTTGTTGGTCGCCGCCATCAGCTTGGCACCGAGAATTTCCAGCAGGCCCGCGTGCTCGACGCCACCGATCACCACGAACAGCCCCATGAAAAAGAACAGCGCGCTCCACTCCACTTCGGAGAAAACCTCCTGCAAACGCTCGGTCTGGCCTTCCATGCTGTCGGTCAGGCCGATCACCAGAAGCAGCACCGCGGCGCCGGTCATGGCCGTGGTGCCGGGACGAATGTGATAGTGCTCGCCGATGATGAAGCCCGCGATCACCGCCACCAGCACCACCAGCGACTGCACCAGGAGCTTTTTGTCGGTAATCGAATCCTGTTCGCGGAAGCCCATGATCCGGGCCCGGTGTTTCTCCTCCGCCACCAGTTCCTTGCCCCAGAGCAGGTGGAAGACGATCACCGAGACGAACAGCACCACCGCCACCACCGGCCCCATGTGGAACAGGAAATCGGTGAAGGTGAGCCCGGTAGCGGAGCCGATCAGGATGTTGGGCGGATCGCCGATCAGCGTCGCGGTACCACCGATGTTGGACGCCAGGATCTGCGACAGCAGATAGGGGTACGGCGTCACCTCCAGCTTCTCCGCCAGCAACAGCGCGATCGGCACGACCAACAGCACCGTCGTCAGGTTGTCGAGAAAGGCCGAGAACACGGCGGTGACGATGGACAGCACGATCAGCACGCCGCGCGGATCGGCCTTCACCTTCTTCGCCGACCAGATGGCGATATATTCGAAGAACCCAGTAGTGCGGATGACGGCGACGATCATCATCATGCCGGTCAACAGCGCGATGGTGTTGAAGTCGATGCCGGCGATGGCCTTGTCCTGGTTCAGAAGTCCGGAGATGACGACCATGCCCGCACCCGTAAGCGCCACCACGGTGCGGTGGATGCGCTCGGAGAGCAAAACCGCGTAGGTAATGACCAGGATGCCGGTCGACAGCCACAGCGGATCGAGGTCGAAGATGACGTGCGAAACCTCGTGACCGGTCATCCCGCACCCCCTTCGCCGTCGGCGCCGGCGTTCTCCTGTTCCGCGCCCAGGTAATGCAGCAGCGTGAAGAACGAGATGGCGCCGACCAGCTTCCGCGCCCGGTCCAGCACCGGCACCACGAACTGGCGGTTGGAAATCAGCATCATGGCGTCGATGAAGGGCGTGTCCTCATAGACGACGCTGACGTTCGGATCGATCAGGTCGCGGATGCTCAATCCGCGCAGCTTGTCGAGCCGCGCCTGCAATTCCTCGGCGCTTTCCTGCAGATAGCTGGCGCGCTTCTTTCCCTTCATCATGTGGACGGAGCTCGGGATCATGAAATGCATCATGCGGTCGCCTGAGAGCAGCCCGACGAAAGTTCCGTCGCGCTCCACCACCAGCACCAGGCCGGTGCGTTTCTCGCGCATGAAATCGATGGCTGTGGCGGCCGGATCGTCGGCGTACAAAGGCACGGCCACCGGCCCCATGACGGTTTTGCAATCCATGGCGGTCCCCTCATGCCAAGTGTGTTGGCAAGCCTAGCGCGGTTCGCGCCGAGCCGCATTGATCCTGGACAACAGAACCCGGCAAGTGGTTGCCATCACTCGGGAAGCGTGATGGCGCCGGTGTCGTCGATGGGGAAGATGGGGTTCCAGGCGACCTCCCAGTGGTGGCCGTCGGGATCGGAGAAATAACCGGAATAGCCGCCCCAGAAGGCATCGGCGGCGGGCTTCACCAAGTTGGCGCCGGCGACGGCGGCATCGGCCAGCACCTGGTCGACCTCTTCCTTGGAGCGCGCGTTATAGGCCAACGTGACGCTGTTGAAGCCGATGCGGTCGGCATATTCGATGCCGATGTCGTCGGCCAGCGCCTGGGCGCCGTAAAGGCCCAAGATGATGCCTCCCAACTGGAAGAAAGTGACGTCGTCGTTGGAGTTCGCTACCGAGCGCTTCCACCCCAACCGCTCGTAAAAGGCCGTCGCCGCCGCCACGTCGGCGACCCCCAGCGTGACGAGGCTCAGGCGTTGGTCCATCGCCGGCCGCTCACCCGCACTTGGAATAGCCGCAACTGGTGCAGGTGTCGCAGCCTTCCTGGCGGATCAGGCTGGCCTGGGCGCATTTCGGGCATTGGCGGAAAGGCGAGCTGCTCTTGCCGAGGGGCGTATCCTCCAGATCGCCGCCGCCCGCCAGCGCGACGATCTTCGCCTCGAAGGCGTCGGGGTCGGAGAGCTCGCCGGGGGTCCCCAGGAACCCGATGGAGATCAGGTGTTCCTCGATGACGCCGCCGATGGCCGCCAACAGCGACGGCACGTACTTGCCCTTCATCCACTGGCCGCCGCGCGGATCGAACACCGCCTTCAACTCCTCGACCACGAACGAGACGTCGCCGCCGCGGCGGAACACCGCCGAGATCATGCGCGTCAGCGCCACCGTCCAGGCGTAGTGCTCGGTGTTCTTGGAGTTGATGAAGATCTCGAACGGGCGGATGCGGCCGGTGTCGTCGAGGATGTCGTTGAGCGTGATGTAGATGGCGTGGTCGCTTTCCGGCCAGCGCAGCTTGTAGGTCTTGCCCGGCAGTTCGCCCGGCCGGTCCAAGGGCCGGTAGAGCTGCGCCACGGTGCCGGAATCGCCGGCATCGACGGGACGCTTCACCTTCTGCGGCGCTTCCAAAGGCAGTTCCGGCTCGTCGCCGGCGGCGTCCTCCGGTTTCGCCTCCTTGCGCTCCAGGACGGCGCCGGTGACGTCGTTCGGGCGGTAGGTGGTGCAGCCCTTGCAGCCGAGATCGTAGGCCTGGACGTAGACGTCCTTGAAGTCGGCAAAGTCGATGCTTTCCGGCACGTTGATGGTCTTGGAGATGGAGCTGTCGATGTACTTCTGCACCGCCGCCTGCATCACCAGATGATCGTGCGGCGACAGGTCCTGGGCATCGACGAAGGCGTCGGTCAGGGGCGCGCTCTCGCCCTTGAGCCGGTGGTAGAGCCGGTAGGCGTAGTCGGAGACCTCCTCCTCGCGCCTGGACCCGTCGGGCATCAGCACGTGACGGTGGTAGGCGAACGAGAACACCGGCTCCAGCCCTGAAGAGACGTTGTCGGCGAACAGCGAAATGGTGCCGGTCGGCGCCACCGAGGTGAGCAAGGCGTTGCGGATGCCGTGTTCGGCGATGGCGGCCTGCACGTCTTGGTCGAGCTCGCGGATATGCTCGCCGGCCAGGTACTTTTCCTTGTCGTAGAGCGGAAAGGCGCCTTTTTCCTTTGCCAGTTCCACCGAGGCGAGGTAGGCGGCGCGCTGCAACCTGGCCATCCAGGTCTCGGTCAGCTTGACGGCGCGGGCACCGCCATAGCGCGCACCGCACATGATCAGCGCGTCGGCGAGCCCGGTGATGCCGAGGCCGATGCGGCGCTTGGCCTGGGCTTCGTGGCGCTGCTGCTCGAGCGGGAAATTGGAGACGTCGATGACGTTGTCCATCATTCGCACCGCGGTGGCGACCAAGTCGTCGAGCCTGTCGAGATCCAGCCCGGCCTCGTCGGTGAAGGGCTCGTCAACCAGGCTCGCCAGGTTGACCGATCCCAGCAGGCAGGCGCCATAGGGCGGCAGGGGCTGCTCGCCGCAGGGATTGGTGCCGTGGATGGTCTCGCAATAGTTCAGATTGTTGCGGGCGTTGATGCGGTCGATGAAGATCACGCCGGGTTCGGCATAGGCGAAGGTGGCACGCATGATCTTGTCCCAGAGCTCGCGCGCCGGCAGGGATTTGAAGGTGGAGCCGCCGAAAGTGAGCTCCCAGGGCGCGTCGGCCTTGACCGCTTCCATGAACTTGTCGGTGACCAGGACGGACAAGTTGAACATTCTCAAGCGATTGGGTTCGCGCTTGGCGTCGATAAAGGCCTCGATGTCGGGGTGGTCGCAGCGCATCACCGCCATCATGGCGCCGCGCCTGGAACCGGCGCTCATGATGGTGCGGCACATGGCGTCCCAGACGTCCATGAACGAGAGCGGCCCCGACGCATCGGCGCCGACACCCTTCACCACCGCGCCCTTGGGCCGAAGCGTCGAGAAATCGTATCCGATGCCGCCACCCTGTTGCATCGTCAGCGCCGCTTCCTTGAGGCCGTCGAAGATGCCGGACATGTCGTCGGGGATGTCGCCCATGACGAAACAATTGAACAGGGTCACGTTGCGCGACGCCCCCGCCCCCGAAATGATGCGCCCGGCGGGCAGGAACTTGAACCCGTCCATGGCGTCAAAAAATCTTTGTTCCCAAAGGGATGGGTCGGCTTCGTTCTGGCTCATGGCGCGCGCGACGCGGCGCCAGGTGTCCTGCACGGTTTTATCCACAGGCTGCCCACCGGCCTCCTTGAGACGGTATTTCATGTCCCAGATTTGCTGCGAGACGGGTGACAAATCGACCATGAAACCTCCGGATGCCGCCCCATCGGGCGCGGATGCCGCACCATTCGTTTCACTGTCGGAACGGTCGGCGAAAACCGGTGAAAAACCGGAAAATGGCGGAAACCCTAGCTTTCCCCGAGGGGCCAGCGGCTTGATTTCCTTCGGAATTTAGGCGCTCGGGGCAAAATCGTCAACGGGTTTGTTCTCTTTCTGTTTCCACAATCGCCCCCCAGGGATATCCCGAGCGGCGCGCGAGAAAAACCTATTTCGTTCCAAGGACTTGTGAATTTTCCCCGAAAATCCCGAGCTTTGCCGTCGGGAATATCCACAAATCAGTCCACAAGCCTTTCCGCCTCTGCGGCTGTTTCAGACTGTGCCGCCGGGCCGTCTTGCGGGGCGGGCAACGCCGGGTGGCGGGCGCGGGCCTCGTCGGCCAAGCGATCTGCCGCCTGCTCGATGCTGGTTTCCAGCGCCTGCATGAAATCGCGCCGCTTCAGCCCCGCCGGGATCGGCGGCAGAAACTCGACGGTGATGATGCCCGGCTGCTTGCGGAAGCTGCGCCGCCCCCAGAACAGGCCGGAGTTGAGCGCCACCGGCACCACCGGCGCGTCGCATTGCGAATAGAGCGCGGCGATGCCCGGGTGGTAGGGAAGCCGCGCACCGGGCTCGGTGCGCGTCCCTTCCGGGAAGATGATCACCTGGCGGCCGGCGCCGAACCGGTCCTTGACGTCGCGCACAAGCGCCTTCAAGGCACCGGCGCCGCCTTCGCGGTCGACGGAGATCGCCGCGCACTTCCTGGCCATCCAGCCCCAGACCGGGATCTTCATCAGTTCCTTCTTCATGATGTAGGCGGGATCGGGGAACAGCAGATAATAGGCGTAGGTATCGAAGGCCGACTGGTGCTTGGAAGCGTAGATGGCGGCGCCTTCGGGGATGTTCTCGCGCCCGCGCACCTCGAAATCGAGCCCGACCATTACCTTCAGCGCCCAATGCTGCACCCGCGACCAGTTGCGCACCGCCCATTGCATGGCCATGCGCGGAAACGGCAACAACAGGATCATCAGCATCACCGCGACGGCGGTGCCGGGCAGGAACACGACATTGAACAAGGCCGACCCGATCAGGTTGCGCAAACCGCCCATGCCGCCCTACCCCCGCCCCGGCGCGCCGAACAGGTGCTCGGTGCGGTGGCGCACCCAGGCCATCAGGAACTTGTTGTATTCGCTGATCATCAGCGCCGCGGTCCCGGGCCAGGCCCACCATTCGTCCTGTTTGACGTGCTCGGGAAACACCGAGTGCGGCACGATGACGATGCCGGGCATGGCCTCGGCCAGTTCCAGTTGCGAGCGCGGCATGTGATAGGCGGCGGTGACCAGCCGGATCGACTTGATGGCGTTGTCGGCCACCCATTTGGCGGTCTCGTCGGCGTTCTCGCGGGTGTTGACGGCGTTGCCGATGCCGATCCTGGATTCCAGCGCCGCCGGATCGCGCCGCGCCGCCTGCAACAGGTGTTTCACATCGAGGCCGCGATAGACGCCGGAGACGAACATGCGCGCCGCCAGGTTCCTGGACAACAGATCCAGCCCCGCGTGCAGCCGGCCCGAGCCGCCGGTCAGCACCACGATGGCGTCGGTGCGGGTGGTGCTGTCGTCGACGTGATCGGGGATATCGCCGGCGAAGCGCACCAGGCCGATGACCCAGAGGCCCGCCAGGAACACCGCCAGTGCCCCGAAATTGAGCCAGAACCGGCCCTGCTGGCGTTCGCCGCGACGAGCCGGCACCGCTAGAGCATCCTTTCCAGCGTGCGCATCACGGTGACCTTGGCGGTGACCATGGCGACCAGCGCCACCCCCACCGGCAGCGCCGCCAGCAGCGCCCAATGCGCCGGACCGAAACCGATATCCGGCACCAGCCGGTCGTCGAGGCTGTCGGCGAGGCGCGCCAGTACCCAAAGCGTCGGCACCGCCAGGAACAGCCCGGCGATGCCGCCGCCGAGCCCCAGGCCCAAGGCGCGGCGCGCGAACTGGCGCGCGATGTAACTGTCGTGGGCGCCGATCAGGTGCAGCACCTCGATGGCTTCACGGTGGATGGCGAGACCGGTGCGGGTGGTGAAGACGATGGTGCCGATGGTGGCCAGCACGATGAACACCAGCACCACCAGCGCCAGCACCTCGAAGGTTTCGATCAGGTGCACCAGATGATCGAGCCAGACCCGGTGGTCGTCGACGGTGACGCCGGTGACCTTGTCGGCCAGCCGTTCCGACAGTGCCGCCGCCGTCAGCCCCGACGCGGCCTTCATCTCGACGTCGATCAACCTCGGCAGCGGCAGGTCGTCGGCGCCGGCGGCCGAGCCGATCCAGGGCTCCAGCAACTGCACCAGGCGGCTGTCGTCGAGGGCGTCATAGCGCTCGATCTCGGGCGAGGTGGCGAGGATGGTCAACACCGCGTTGAGGCGCGCCTCGTCGGTGGCGGCGTCGGCCGACGGGATCACCTGCACGGTCATGGTGCCGCGCACGCCGCGGTCCCATTTCGACGCGGTGGCGTTCAAGACCAGCATGCCGGCAACGGCGAGCACCGAGAGGAACACCATGAAGGCGATCAGCCACGGCAGGAAACGGCTGAGCTGATCGCGGTCCAGCGGCAGGTCGGAACGCAGCCGGATCACAGATAGTTCTCCAGCCGTGTCGGGTCGAAGTCGTCGTCGTCGTCCTTGGTGTTGGCGGCTGGTTTGGCGGTCCGCGAATCGGGCGCCGAATCGGACGCCGATTCGGCGGATTTGCGCCGCGAAGCGCGTGTCTTGGCCTCGGACTGGCCGGTTTCCTTCTTCGCCGCCGCCGCTTCACTCGCCGCTTCCCTGGCCATCAGTTCGTTGCGGCCGGGCTGCTGCACCAGGTGGCCATCGGCCAGCTTCAGGCTGCCATGGCCGAGCCGGTCGACCAGGTGCTGGTTGTGGGTGGCGATGACGATGGTGGTGCCCAGCTTGTTCAACTCCTCGAACAGGTGGATCAGCCGGTAGGCCATGGCGTCGTCGACGTTGCCGGTGGGTTCATCCGCCAGCAAAAGCTTCGGGCGCGAGATCACCGCGCGGGCGATGGCGACGCGCTGCTGCTGGCCGCCCGACAGCGTCGGCGGGCGCGCCTTCATGTGATCCTTGAGCCCGACCCAGGCGAGCAACTCGGTCACGTGCTTCTCCACCTCGGCGCGCCGGGCGCCGGCAACGCGCAGCGGCAGCGCCACATTATCGAACGCTGACAAGTGGTTAAGCAGCCTGTACTCCTGAAAGACGACGCCCACCCGGCGCCGGAGCGCCGGCAGGTGGTCGCGTGCCGTGGTCGCGATATCCTTGCCGAACAGCGAGATCAGCCCCCGGGACGGGCGCAGCGCCAAATAGATCAGCTTCAACAGCGACGACTTGCCCGCACCGCTTTCACCGAGCAGGAAATGGAACGACCCCGGCACCAGGGAGAAGCTGACATCCTGCAGGACTTCCGGTCCCAGGCCGTAACGCAGGCCCACGTTCTCGAAACGGACAATGGCGTCTTCGGGATCGGAATTCACGTCGTCTTTCCTGGTTCCGCGCATCTCGTTGTCCGGCATCGCGGACGCGTGCCGCTGGCGGTTTCGCTACCGCACCATGCCACGTTCCGCCGGTATCCGTCCAGGGGGCCATGGCGCCCGGCGGCACATCCGGAAATCGCCGCCGGCGACCGTGCGGGTTGCGTTCGAATCATGCAAATCCTATAAATGACAAAACCTTAACTTGGCCCGGCATTCATGATCATCACCTGCCCGAACTGCACGACGCGCTACAATATTTCGCCTGCGCTCTTGGGCAACGGCCGCAGCACCAGATGCTTCAACTGCGGCCACTCATGGTACCAGCAACCGACGGTCTCGCCGCCGCCGCCGCCGATGCCGGCGAAGGCGGCGCAGCAGATGGCCCAGACCATGTATCCGCAGGCCCATGCCTACGCGCAGCCAATGCCGCAACCCTACCAGCAGCCCCAACAGCAACCCATGATGATGGCGCCGGGCATGGCCCAGCCGCAGCCGCAACCGATGATGCCCGAGCCGGCCGCCGCCATGCCGGCGCAGCCGATGCCGATGCCCGAACCGGCGCCGATGCCCGAACCGGAACCCGAACCCGAGCCGGAACCCGAACCTGAGCCGGAACCCGAACCGGAAGAAGACTTCGAGGAACCGGATTTCGAGGCGGCGTTGTCCGGCGGTGACGATGAAGACGAAGACACCGGCGCCGCTGAAGACGACGACGCCGGGTTGTCGCAGGAAGACCTGGATGCGATGTTCGGCGACGACGAGGATCCGGAGCCGGTGGAATCGCTGGTTTCGTCCGAAGACCAGGACGGCGAGGACGATCTCGGCGCCGAACTGGACCCCGAGGACCTGCCCGAGCCGGACCCGATCCCGCACGTTTTCACCCCCGACGAGGCCGACGACGAGCCGAAGCCGCGTTCGCTCCTGAAGATCATCCTGTTCTCGGTGATCGGCGTCCTGGTGGCGCTGCTGCTGACCCTGGTCTTCGCGCGCGGCATGGTGATGGACATGCTGCCCTTCACCAAGGGCATCTACGAGGCCGTGGGCTTGGGCGAGAAGATCGGCGCCGGGCTCAAGATCGGCGAGGCCAAGCCCGCGCGCGGAACCTCGGGCGGCAAGGAAGCGCTGATCGTCACCGGCGTCATCACCAACGTCACCGACGTCACCCGCCCGGTCCCGATGATCAAGGTGACGCTGCACGACGGCGAGAACCACGAGGTTCAGTCGGCCATGGCGCCGCCGCTGAAGAGCGAGCTTGAGGCCGGCCAGCGGATGAAGTTCAAGGTCACCCTGATCGAGCCCTCGCCGCTGGCGCGCCGCATCGAAGTGGTGTTCGCCGAAGCCGCGGAAAACGCCGGCGCCGCCAAGCACTAGGCGCCGCTAACCTATCCACGGATTATCTTGAACCGCCCATGGGTCCCCGCCTGCGCGGGGACGACGGGCGTGGTGCCTGCGTCACAAATCCATCGCCGCCCCCGCGAAGGCGGGGGCCCATCGATGTTGATGGAATGAGGACGCCCCTCAGAACCGCTTGATCAGCCGGTCGATGTAGTCGCGTTCCTGGCGCGGGCGGAATTGCTCGCCCGAGCGGCGGCGCAGCTCCTGCATGATCTCGCGCGCCCGCAACAACTCGCGCTGCGAGGGGACCTTGATGTCCTCGCTGTCGACCTCGCCGTTGGAGCCCTCGCCGGTGCGCCGGCCGAACGGGTCGCGGCCGCGCTGCTGCATGGTGCCGTTTCTGGGCCGGCCCAGGCCGACGCCCATCCCCGGCCCCTGTTGCTGACGCGCCATCTGTTCGGCCATCTGCTCGGTGGCCTGGCGCAACTGGCTCAAGGCTTCCGCCTGGTCGCGCGCGGCACGCGCCGCGTCACCCTGCCTGAGCGCCTCCGCCGCGCCCTTCATGGCGCGCTCGGCGCGGCCCATGGAGGGCGGAATGGCGCCCAGCATATCGTCCATCTGCAGCATCAGCCGGCCCAGGTCGCGGCGCAGTTGCCCCTGCCCCGGCGCCAATTGCTGGGTGCCGTTCTGCTGCTGGCCTTGTTGGCCTTGTTGGCCCTGCTGGCCCTGTTGCTGCTGGCCTTCGCGGCCGGGACGGGGCGAGCCTTCCGGCCCCAACCGGCCCAACTGCTGCTGGCGGAAAGTCTGGTCAAGCAACTGCTGCTGGCGGCGGGTCAGCTCGCGCAGCTTGTTCAGTGCCTGACGGCCCTGGTTCTGGCCCTGCTGCGGGCGCGCCAGCTTGGCGCCGTTGCGCAGTTGGTCGAGCATCTGGTTGAGCCGCTCGAGCATGCGCTTGGCCGCCTCACGCGCGCCCGACTGGCTCAGTTGGCGAGCCTGGTCGAGCATCTTCTGCAGGTCCGTGCTCTCCATCATCTGCGAGGTCATGGGGTCCATCTGCTCGGCGGTCATGCCGTTCTTGCGCAGGTGTTCGGCCAGCGCCTGCATGTACTTGTCCATGGCCTTCTGCAACTGATCCATCAGGCGCTCGATCTCCTGATCGTCGGCGCCGTTGCGGAGCGCTTCCTTGAGCCGGTCCTGGATGTCGCGCAGGTCCTGTTCGGCGATGGCGAATTCACCGTCCTCGAGCCGCAGCGCCGCCTCCCACAGAAGCCGCTGCACGTCCGGGCGCATGGTGGGGCGGGTGTCGTGGCTGAGGCGCGAGCCGGCCACCGCCAGCGCCAGGAAGGTCACGGTGTCGTTGAAGAAATGGTGCGGCCGTTCGGCGATCGCCTGCAATTCGGAAATGGCGGGCGGCAGCGCGGCCTCGCCGGGGCGGTTGAGCATCTTGCGCACCGCGATGATCTTGCGCGCCACCGGGTGATTGAACTGACGTTCCGGCAGCGCCAGGGTGACGCTCTCGGTCTCGCCCTCCTGGCCGGCGGCATCGACCGCGACCAGCTTTACCTCGACGATCTCGCCGGCCCAGGGATGGGCCGAGAAATCGCGCGTCGCGCGGCCCTTGCCGGCGGCGACGCCGGGGTTGGGCACCGGCAGTGGCTGTTCGGCCTCGACCTCGTCGGTGCCGGGCACGGGCCAGCCCTCCTGATGGCGAACCAAAAGCCGCAGACCAGCGACCGCATAATCGTCGGTGGCGTTGTATTCGAGCGCCAACAGGCCCTTGCCGCGGTTCTTCGGCGCGGACGTGAAGACCACTTCCGGCGCGGTGTCGGGCACCACGCGGATCGGCCAGCCGGCGACGAGATCGTCATCCAGGCGGATATCGAGGCTCTTGGCGGCGAGGTCGTCGTCGCTGATCTCGGCTTCCACCCGACGGCCGGCGGTCGCCTGTTCGCCGTCGACGGCGTCGAAGCCGACCGGGCGTTCGCCGATCAACATGCGGGCGGCGCCGTCGGCGCGGCCGAGTTGCGCCAGCACCGTGCTGCCGACGGGAATGGCGACTTCTTGCGGCGCCGCCTTGGCGGCATCGGTGGCTTCCGCCTTATCCTTTGCCGCCTGCGCTTCCGCCAGCGATTTGGGGCCAGCCTGACGCTGCAGCAGGATCGGCGGCACCCGGGTATAGGTGGGCGGCGTGATCCAGATATCGAGCGTCAGGTTATCGCCGGCAAGGCCGCCGACGGTGGGGACCAGGGCGCGTTCCAGCCGGGCGCCGGCCTCGTTGCCGCCGGCCGCTATGGCGATCAAAAGCAATAGCGGCACCACGGCGCGCAGCCCCAGCGGATCGAGCCTCGCCATGCCGGGCGACGGCAACCGCACCCGAAGCCGCGCCAGCAGACGGCGCATGCGTTCCAGGTGCGCGGTCCAGAGCGCACGCTTGGCCGGATCGTCGATATCGGAAACCGGGCGGTCGGCAAGCGCGGTCAGGGGCCGGTGCCCGACCTCGCTGTCGCGTTCAATCCGATGGCGGGCCTGGTCGCGGGTGGCGCCGTAACGTCCCTGCCACAGGAACTTGATCGCCCAGGCGAGCGCGCCCGCGAACACCGCGAGCGCACAAACGTGTAGCCAGAAAGGCAGCATCGGCAGCAGATCGAGCAGGGCGACGGTGACGAACAGGCCAATGGCGCCGATCAACGGCACCAGGCGCGGCCACAGTCGTTCCCAGAAAAGCGCCAGGCCGGCGAGGCCGGTCAGCAACCCGAGCCGCGCGCGGGCACGGGAGCCGATTTCAGGATCGAGACCCGGCTCGGGTTCCGACGCTGGTTCCGATTTGGGCGCGGTCAACTATCACCAACCCCGCCCTGCAGCCAGGGCGGCAAACTTTCCAAAGAGAGCATGTCCTGCACCGTGAACCTCCTGCGGATCACCGCATGGTCGCTCCCGTCCACCAGCACCTCAGGCGCCAGCGGCCGGGTGTTGTAGGTCGACGACATCACCGCGCCATAGGCGCCAGCCGTGCGCACCGCCAACAGGTCGCCCGATTGCAACGGCGGCAACTTGCGACCCTTGGCGATGTAGTCGCCCGACTCACATATGGGGCCGACGACGTCCATCTCCAACAAGTCTACACCAGTTTCGACTTCCGTCACCGGCACAATTTCGTGATGCGCGTTGTAGAGCGTCGGGCGGATCAGGTCGTTCATGGCGCCGTCAACGATGCAGAAACGCTTGGCCGTGCCGGTTTTGATGAAGATCACCCGGGTTACCAGGATGCCGGCGTTGCCGGCGATCATGCGGCCGGGCTCGAAGGTCAGCCGGCAGCCCAGGTTGCCGACCGCCTCCGCCGCCATGGTGGCGTAGGCTTCCGGCGATGGCGCGGATTCCGAGCTGTAGGTGATGCCGAGGCCGCCGCCGAGATCCAGGTGGCGGATGTCGAAACCCTCTGCGCGCAGCAGACGCACGAATTCGGCCATGCGCGCATAGGCCTCGCGGTAGGGCTCCAGGCTGGTGAGCTGCGAGCCGATATGCATGGCGACGCCGGAAACGTCGAGGCCCGGCAGCTCGCGCGCGCGGGCGTAAGCATCCAGCGCCAGCGCTAGGTCGATGCCGAACTTGTCCTCCTGGCGGCCGGTGGAGATCTTCTCGTGCGTCTTGGCGTCGACGTCCGGATTGACGCGGATCGACACCTCGGCGGTGACGCCCGTCGCCTCGGCGGTGGCGCTCAGGATATCGAGCTCGGGCGCGGATTCGACGTTGATGCGGGTGACGCCGGCGGCAAGCGCCTGGGTCAGCTCATCGCGCGTCTTGCCGACGCCGGAAAAGACGATCCGCTCAGCCGGAATGCCGGCCTCGAGCGCGCGGATCATTTCGCCGCCGGAAACCACGTCGGCGCCGGCACCGAGCCGGGCCAGCGTCGCCAGCACGGCGATGTTGGAGTTCGCCTTGACCGCGTAGCAGATGCCGGCATTGAGGCCTTCGAGCGCGTCGGCGAACACCTTGTAGTGGCGCTCCAGCGTGGCGGTCGAATAGCAGTAGAAGGGCGTCCCCACTTGGGCGGCGAGATCGGCCAGCGGCACGTCCTCGGCATGCAGTTGGCCGTTCCGGTATTGAAAATGGTCCATCGTCTTCGTCCTAGAAATAAAGAGAGTCAGGTGGTGCCGTGCGTCCGGCGCCGACGGCTCAGCGGTCGAGCAGCAGCGGCTGGGTCGGCGGCACCTGGTAGCCGGAAGGATTGGGATACTGGTAAATCCCGCTCGGCGCCGGTGCGGGCGCGGGTGTCTGGCTTCCCGCCGCGCCGTAGGTTGCCGCCGGTTTTCGCCGCTCCGCGTCCGGTGCCACCTGGAGTTCCGGCAGCGGCTCTGGATATTTGCGCGGATGGGTGGCGCCTTCGGGATAGTCCGGCGACGACTTCACCCCGCAGCCGGACACGAGCCCGCCCAGCCCGGCGGCCACCAGCGCCGCCAGCGCCAACCTGCCGGCATGTTGTCTGAACTTAAGCATGGTCGAGAGCTTACCCCGTCAGCGGTCCGCAAGGAACCTTTTGCGCGCCGCCTCGGCCTGGGCGCGCACATTGGCCGGCGCGGCGCCGCCGAACGACGTGCGTCCGGCGAGCGCGCTCTCGACGCCGAGCACGGAGAAGACATCGTCGGTGATGCCGCCCTCCACCTGCTGCATGTCGGCGAGCGGCAGCTCGGAGAGATCGCAGTTCTTGTCTTCCGCCATCTTGACCAGCGCGCCGGTGACGTGGTGCGCCTGGCGGAACGGCATGCCCAGCACCCGGACCAGCCAATCGGCCAAATCGGTGGCGGTGGCGAAGCCGCGCCCGGCGTCAGCCGCCATGCGCTCGCGGTTGAAGGTGGAATCGCGCAGCATCCCGGCCATGGCGGCGAGCGACAGCTTCAGGGTATCGAACACCTCGAACACCGGTTCCTTGTCTTCCTGCATGTCCTTGCCGTAGGTCATCGGCAGGCCTTTCATGACGATCAGGAGGCCGCTCAAGGCACCGATCACCCGGCCCGCCTTGGCGCGCACCAGTTCCGCCGCGTCCGGATTGCGCTTCTGCGGCATGATCGACGACCCGGTGGAAAAGGCATCCCCCAGCGTCACGTAGGCGAACTGCTGCGAGCACCAGATGACGTATTCCTCCGCCAGACGCGACAGGTGCGTCGCGAGGATCGCGGCGAAGGACAGGAATTCCAGCGCGAAGTCGCGGTCGGCGACGGCGTCCATGGAATTCGCCGTCGGCCGGTCGAAGCCGAGCGCCCGGGCGGTCATTTCCCGGTCGAGCGGAAACGACGTGCCGGCCAGCGCCGCCGAACCCAGCGGGCATTCGTTCATGCGCGTCCGGCAATCGCGCGCCCGGCCCCGGTCGCGGCCGATCATTTCCGTATAGGCCAGCAGATGGTGGCCGAGCGTCACGGGTTGCGCTGATTGCATGTGGGTGAAGCCCGGCATGATGGCGTCGGCATGCGCCTCGGCGGTTTCGATCAGCGCCGTTTGCAGCTCGCGCATGTCGCCGTCGAGCTCGTCCAGCGCGTCGCGCACCCAGAGCTTGAAGTCGGTCGCCACCTGGTCGTTCCGGGACCGCCCGGTGTGCAGCCGCCCGGCCGGCGCGCCGATCAGTTCCGCCAGGCGTGCCTCGACGTTCATGTGAATGTCCTCGAGCGCGCGCGAAAACGCGAAGTCGCCCGCCTCGATCTCGGCCTTTACCGCGTCCAGCCCGGCGCAAATGGCGTCGGCGTCGGCGCTCTCGATGATGTCTTGTGCGGCCAGCATGCGCGCATGCGCCTGCGAGGCGGCAATGTCCTGCGCGTAGAGCCGCTTGTCGAAATCGATCGAGGCGTTGATGGCCTCCATCACCTGGTCGGGACCGCCGGAGAACCGGCCGCCCCACATGGTGCTGGCACCGCCTTGGCTTTTCGTTTTATCTTCGCTCATCGTTCCGCTCGCCTGTCGGGCCCTGCCGGCAACGCGGCGGGGACACGTGAAGGAGGCCCATCCTATATGTCCGAACGGCTTCTAAGTACAGGAAAAATCGTCACTTTCCTGGCGCTCCCCGTGGCCGTGGCGGCGCTTGGGTGGGTGCTGGCGGGGCAATTGATCAAGCCGACCGAGGCCGCCGGCGCCTGCGCGCCGGAACCCGGCCTGTTCCGCGCCTTCGAGGCCGCCGACGGCGATGCGGCGGCGCCCGACACCCCCTTCGACGCCCTGGACGGCCAGGGCAAGACAATGACCAAGAGCCTCGCCGACTACAAGGGAACCGGCTTGGCGGTGAATTTCTGGGCCACCTGGTGCGCGCCCTGCGTCAAGGAAATGCCGCAGCTCAACCGCCTGAACGCGCTGCTCAAGGGCTCGGGCGTGCAGGTGCTGACGATCTCCGAGGACCGCAAGGGCATCCCGCTGGCGAAGAAGTTCATGGACGTCAACGAGCTCGACGATCTCGACGTGCTGGCGGACCCGAAAGGCGCCCTGATGCGCAAGTTCGCCGTCAGGGGCCTGCCGACCACCATCCTGATCGGCGCCGACGGCCATATCAAAGGCCGCGTCACCGGCGCCGCCGAATGGGACACGCCGCAAGTGGTCGGTTTCCTGAAACGCTGCCTGGCGCCGAAGGGGTCGTAATCCCGAAGGCGCAGAAAGGCGATTAACCTTTCACGTAAGGCACGTAGTCCATGTCGCTTTTCAGCACATGGGCGCTAAGCCAATTGCCGAGGAAGTCCATCAGGTCGGCGACGGGGAAATTTGCCGGGTCGGCTTCGAACTCGGCCAGCATGCGGCCGAGCGTCGCCGTCAGGTCCCGGTGGCCGGCCTGGTGCTCGGCGAGGCCGGGATAGTCGGCGGCCTGCATCAGCCGTTCCTCGCGGGCGAAATGGCCGTCGACGTAGTCGGACAAGCGGCGGAACAGTTCCGGCAGTTGCGGCGCCGCGTCGCCGTTTTCGATCGCCGCGTGCAGCGCGTTGACCATCATGAACAGCGTCTGGTGGTCGCCGTCGATCATCTCGACGCCGGTGGCGTATTCGCTGGACCAGACCAGGAGATCGCTCATGGTTCGCCCTCTTTATTGCGCAGCATCTGGCGCAGTTCGCTCAGTTCGCGCTCCAGCAGATCGAGCTTGCTCTCGATGATCACCGCGTCGTGGTGGATCTCCTCCACCGTGTCGCGGTGCTGGGCCTGCATGGAATCGACGATGACGCCGATGAACAGGTTGATCACCGCGAACGAGGTGACCAGGATGAACGGCACGAAGAACAGCCAGGCGTAGGGATGCACCTCCATCACCGGGCGCACGATCCCCATCGACCAGCTCTCCAGGGTCATGATCTGGAACAGGGTGTACATGGAGCGCCCGATATGGCCGAACCAGGCCTGGAAGTCGGCGCCGAACAGGTTGGTCGACAGCACCGCGCCGACGTAGAAGATCAGCGTGATCAGCGCCACGATCGACGCCATTGCCGGCAGCGCGCTGAACAGCGCCTGGATGACGACCCGCATCTGCGGCACCACCGACAAGAGCCGCAGCGTCCGCAAGATCCGGAGCGCGCGCAGGACGCTCAACGGCCCTGCCGCCGGCAGCAGCGCGATGCCGACCACCAGGAAATCGAAGACGTTCCAGCCGTCGGTGAAGAAGCGCCAGCCCCGGTGGACCAGCTTGGCGCCGATCTCAAGGACGAACACCGCCAGCACGACCTTGTCGAGCACGCGCAGGATGCCGCCCCATTCGGCCACCACCGACGGCACCGTTTCGAGCCCGAGCGTCACCGCGTTGAGGACGATCAGGCCGGTAATCAGGTTCTGCACCCGGGGCGCCATCACGGCGCCGCCGATCCGCTCGCGCAGGCTCATGATCCTGGGCTCCTCTTCCGGCTCAGGGTTTAGCGCGTCCCCGCCAGCGTTCCAAGCCTCGAAAACGCGGCGCCGTCGTCGACGTCGGAGCGCGTCGCCGCGCGCGCATGGCGCCAGTGCGCCGGCAGGTTGGCGAGCGTATCCGCGAGCGCATCGGCGCTCGACCAGCGCACGCCCTGGAACAGCCCCGCCGGCACCGGCCGGCGCTTCAGCCCGACCAGCCAATAGCCGCCGTCGTCGGCTGGCCCGAACACCGCATCCGCGTTGCCCAACGCCCGAAAGGCCGCCCAGATGTGCGCGGGGCGAACGCCCGGAATGTCGGCGCCGATGAGCACCGCCGGGCCCGGCGGCATGGCGTCCAGCAGCCCCGCCATGCGCGCGCCCAAATCGCCCGTGCCTTGCGGAAGCATCGGCAGGTCCGCCGGCCAAAGCGCTGGGTCGTTGGCGCTTTCGTCGGGGCTGACGCCCAGGTAGGTCTGCCAGCGAGGATCCGCGGCCAGGCCCCGGGTCACGGCCTCAAGGTTGCGGCGATAGAAGTTCCAGGCGGCGACAGCGCCGACGTCCCGCGCCAGACGCGTCTTCACCCGGCCCAGCCTCGGCGCCTTGGCCATGACGATCAGGTGGCGGCGGTTAGGCCCCATCATCGCTGCTTGCCTTGATAGATCTCCACCAACGCCGCCGGCGGCACGCCTATATAATAGAGCGCCAGGCACAGCAGATTGCGCGCCGGACGCAGCAGGTAACCGTCTTCACGGTAGCGCGCCGCCGAGGTCACCGCGTCGGCGGGGAGCGCTTCCAGCCGGTGGTTGGAGATCTTCCGCACCAGCGCCACGTCCTCCATCAGCGGAATCTTCTGATAGCCGCCGAGGCGCTCGTAGAAATCGGCGCCAATCAACAGCCCCTGGTCGCCATAGGGAAGGCCGAACCAGCGGCAGCGCCATTCGACGGTGCGCTCAAGGCGCCTTGCGGCGGGGTGGCCGTCATCGAGGGCGAAGCGGAAATAGCCGGCGCGGAAGCGATTGGCGGGATCGGCCATGAAGCGCTTGGCGACGGTCTGCCAGCCGGGACCCAATCGCGTATCGGCATGCATGAACAACAGCCAGTCGCCGTTCGCCGCCGCCGCCCCCGCGGCCAACTGGCTGCCACGCCCCCGGGGGGCGGCGACCACGCGCGCGCCGGCGACCTGGGCGAGATTGACGCTAGCGTCGTCCGACCCGCCGTCGGCGACCACGACCTCATCGGCGACGCCGCTATCCAGCCAAGCGGCGACGCGCTCGGCGATGCTGGCCTCGGCGTTGAGAACGGGAATGACGACAGTAAGCACGTGGGCGGCCTCCGGTTGACGGAGGCTTTTCTATCACAAGCGCGCGCCGGCGCGGACGCCAAAAAAAACATGCCCGGACCAAGTCCGGGCACGCGCAAGAAAAAATGAACTAAAAGAAAATCGTCGGCCGCCGGCCGCCGGGCTGAGGGGTCCTGCCCCTCGTCCCGGCAGGCTTAGCGGGCCTGGAAGTGCTTGGCGACGGCGTCGATGCCGGCTTCGATGGCGGAAATCAGCTTGAAAGCACCGACGGAAATCAGGTCGGAGATTTCAACTTGGCTCTGGCGGATGTCGAATTGAGCGTTCATGGTGCCCTCCATAGGCAAAGTGCGGTTACACGTCGGTGTGCTCTTGAGGCCTCATATACGCGGGAATAATGCCTTTTCACAAACGATGATTTTTCATATTATGAATTAGATTTTCTTAACTGTTAAGGATACCGTAACCATGCGCCGCCTGCCGCCCCTGAACGCATTGCGCGCCTTCGAGGCGGCGGCACGCCACATGAGCTTCACCCGCGCCGCGGACGAGCTCAACGTGACGCCGGCCGCCATCAGCCAGCAGGTCCGCACGCTGGAGGACTGGCTCGGCACGCCCTTGTTCCGGCGCCTGACCCGGGCGCTGCGCCTCACGGAAGCCGCGCAGGCGGCGTTGCCGTTGATGACCGAGGCCTTCGATCAGTTGGCCGACGCCGTGGCCCGGCTGGAAGCCGACATGGATGCGCCGAACCTGGTGGTCAGCGCGTCCCCCACCTTCGCCACCAAGTGGCTGGTGCCGAGGCTGGCGCACTTCAACGACGCGCATCCCGACATCAACATCCGCATCGACGCCTCGCTCGGCGTCATCCAGGATTTCGACCGCGAGGGCGTGCACGTGGCGGTGCGCCTGGGTGCCGGCGACTATCCAGGCATGCGCGTCGACAAGCTGGTGGACGAGGACGTGTCGCCCGCCTGCTCGCCGGCGCTCATTGCCGACGACCACCCGCATCCGCTGCGCACCCCCAACGACCTGCGCCATCACCGCTTGCTGCACGTCGACTGGGGCCCGGTGAAGGATCCGCCAACCTGGAAGTACTGGTTCGACGCCTTGGGCATCCAAGGCATCGACGCCGAACGCGGTCCCACCTTCACCGTCGAGGACCTGGCCATCTCGGCGGCCATGGCCGGCCAGGGCGTGGTGCTGGTCTCGACGCTCGCGGTGCAGGACGATCTGGCCAACGGGCGGCTGGTGCGCCCCTTCGACATCGTCATGCCGTCCAATTCGGCTTTCTGGATCGTCGCCCCGGAGCGCACCGCCGACCGCCCCAAGGTCGCCGCCTTCCGCGAATGGATCATGGAGGAAATCGCCCAGCCGGTCGGGTAAAATCACGAAAAAGAACAAATGTTCTTTATTTGTTCTTATTTTGTGGTAGAGTGCCGCCATGGTCGAGGTTCTTTCCGATATCCTCCCCGACGAGGCCCAGAAGGGCCGGGGCGCCGTTTCAAACGCCACCGGGCGCTTCGAACGTCATGCGCGGCTGCGCGTCGATGACGGCTGGTCGCATCCATCAAACGATGATTGGCAGCGCGCCTGCGAAGCGATGGCGCCGAAGCTGCGCACCACGGTCACCGACGAGCGCCCGAAGGCGGTCATCACCCGCAACAACTCCCCTGACGTCCCCTTCGACCGCTCGCTCAACGCCTATAGGGGCTGCGAGCACGGCTGCGTCTATTGCTTCGCGCGGCCGACCCACGCCTACCAGGGCTTATCCCCCGGGCTCGACTTCGAAAGCCGGCTGTTCGCCAAACCCGATGCCGCGAAAATCCTGGAAGCGCAATTGCGCAAACCCGGCTACCGACCCGGCACGCTGGCCATGGGTACCAACACCGACCCCTACCAGCCGATCGAACGCCAGCGCGAAATCACGCGCTCCGTCCTGCAGGTGCTGGACGCCTTTAACCACCCGACGGCGATCGTCACCAAGTCGGACATGATCCTGCGCGATCTCGATCTCCTGGCGCCGATGGCGGAACGCGGCCTGGTTTCGGTCGGGATTTCCATCACCACGCTCGACCGCGCCCTGGCCCGGCGCATGGAACCCCGCGCGGCGACGCCGACCAAACGCTTGAAGGCCGTCGAGGCTTTGGCGAACGCCGGCGTGCCGGTCTCGGTGATGGTGGCGCCGGTGGTGCCGGCCATCAACGACCATGAGATCGAGAACATCCTGGCCGCCGCTTCCGGCGCCGGCGCCTCGGGGGCGGACTACATCCTGCTCCGGCTGCCGGGCGAGGTGAAGGAACTGTTCTCCGAATGGTTGGCCGCGCACTATCCGGAACGCGCATCGAAGGCGCTGGCGCAAATCGCCAGCCATCACGGCGGCCGGCTCTACGATTCCACCTGGGGCCGGCGCATGCGCGGCGACGGCGCCTACGCGGCGATGCTGGCCAAACGCTTCGCCATCGCGTGTCGGCAACTTGGCCTCGACCAGAAAGCCGCCCGCGCGCGCCGGCACAGGACGGACCTGTTCCAACCGCCCCCCAAGGCCGGCGATCAGTTGTCGTTGTTTTAGGTCCCCATTCATTCGTCGTCCGCGAACGCGAAAGCAGGAAACGTCATTCCCGCGAACGCGGGAATCCAGGCCTGCGTTGAGGAAGGCACCATTCCATCATGGCCAAGCCCGGATATGTCTACATCCTCGCCAGCCAGCGAAACGGCACCCTCTACATCGGTGTGACATCCAACCTGATACAACGTGCCCATCAGCATCGCGAGGGAACGGTCGACGGATTTTCATCCAAGTACGGCGTACGGCGGCTTGTCCATTTCGAGGCGTTTGATGACATCACCGACGCCACCCAACGCGAAAAGGTGCTGAAGAAGTGGCGTCGGGCTTGGAAGTTAGAGTTGATTGAGGAGTCCAATCCCGAATGGGACGACTTGTATCCGGCGATCACTGGATTCCCGCTTTCGCGGGAATGACGGGTGGATGGGTTTTCTCAATATGTAGAATCACAAACGAGAATACTTACGGCGAAAGTTGACCGTTGAATCAGCCCTCACCGTCCTCCGCCGTATCCCGCGCCTTGCAGGGCGCGTCTTCGGAGATCGCCTTGGGATCGGCGGCCGGCTGGGCCGGATGCGGTTTCGGCTTGGCGTGTTCGATCTCGCGGATGTTCTCAATGCCCTGGCGGATGTCGGTCATGATGAAATCCGCCCGCCGGGACAAGCCGCCGACGCTGGAATTGGGGAAGTGCTCGCGCCAGGCGTCCATCTTCACCGACAGGGAACAAAGCTCGCCGCCGATGGTGGTGTGGTAGCTTTCGATCATCGCCTCGACCTCGCGGAATTTCTCGGCCGAGATGTTGTGCCACATGTTGCGGGTGGAGCGTTCGAAGCTCTCGAAGCGCGCCGCCAGCGCCTTCATCAGCCCCGACACCGTGCGGTGCATGGTCCGGCAAACCTTCATCAGGTTGACGTGGTGGGTGAACTGCGGGTGCTTCTGGATTTCCTCGACCGAATGCAGGAAGTCGTCGATGGTCGGGCGGATTTCGTCCAGGCACTGCTGGTAATAGGAGAGCGACAGGAAGATGTCGCCGTAGTCCTCCAGGAACTTGGGCAGGTCCTGGAGCTCGATGCCGAGCCGGTCGGCCATGATCCGGAGCTTCTTGCGCGCCTCGTCGACGTTGGGCTGCTTAAAGAGCGCGATGACGTCCTCGAAGTCCTGCACCTCGACGTCGTCGCCGCCGTAGATTTCACCGATCAGCGGGCGGGTGAATTCCTTCATGTAGTTGGTCAACAGCTTGACCCGCTGCGGCGACAGCTTCAGCGCTTCCAGGTCGTTGACCTGGATGCCAAGCTCGCGCAGCGAATACCTGAGACTGAAGACATCGTAGGAATGCAGCGATCCAAGCGCGCTCAGCACCATCATGTCGGTGCGCGAGCCGCCGGACTGCGGCCCGAACTCCTTCTCCGCCTCGCCCACCGGCAACTGGCCGGAGCCGGAATGCTTGTCGTGAAACACCTCGACGACGCTTTCCAGGTGCGCGTTCATGATCAGCCGCGCATGGCGGAGCGATTCGTTCTCGAACGGGAAAATTGACAGCGGCAAGACGTTGAGCGAGTCGCGATCGTTCTCCTCCTCGCCATCCAACTGGGCCGCCAGCTTGCCGCCCGGAATGATCGGCATGCCGCCGCCGTTCGTTGACTTTTCTTCAGCCATGCCATGAGCTTAGCCTCTCGCCTGCGGATGGACCAGCCATTCGGAAGTGTTTGTTTTGACCCGGCGCGCCCTGAAAGCGACACTCTATCCATGCTGGCGACGAGAGGAAGACCTTGGCCGAGCCGACGGACCCCGTGAACGCCCCCAAGAACGCCGACACGATGTTCGACGAAGCCGCGCGCCTGCAGGGCGCCGGCGATCTCCCGGCCGCCGAGGCCTGCTGCCGGCAACTGTTGGACGCCCATCCCGGGCACACATGGGGGCTCAACCTGTTGGGCGTCATCCACTGCCAGACAGGCCGCGGCGAGGAAGGCATCAAACTGATCGCCCAGGCCGCGCAGCGGGAACCCGGCGAGGCGACGTTCCTCAACAACCTGGGCACCGGCCTCACCGGCCTCGGGCGCCACGCGCAGGCCGTCACCGCCTTTTCCCGGGCGCTGGAAATCGATCCCGCCTACGCCGCCGCCCGCAACAATATCGGCGCGCCGCTGAAGGCGCTGGGCCGGCTCGAAGATGCCGCCGATCACTACCGCGAGGCCGCCCGCCTGGCGCCCGACAACGGCGAGATCCAGGCCAACCTGGCCAACGTGCTGCTGGATTTAGGCGACATCGACGGCGCCGAACGGGCCGCCCGCGAAGCCCTCGGCCTGGCGCCCGATTACGCCGCCGGGCACAACAATCTCGGCACCGTCCTGCACCGGCGCGGGCTTTACACGCAAGCCGAAGGCGCCTTTCGCCGCGCCGCCGAGCTTCGCCCCGGTTACGCCGATGCGCTCGGCAACCTGGCCGAAGTCTTGAAGGAGATGGGCCGCGCCGCCGACGCCATGGCCGCCTACGAAGAGGCCTGGCGCCTCGCGCCCGACGAGCCCGACAAGGGCTCCAACTTGCTGTTGGCGCTTTGCGGCCTTGACGATGAGGCGCCGGCGGCCATCGCGGCAAGGCATTTCGAGTGGGCGAAAACCGGTGGCGCCGGCACGGCGCAACCGACACACCGCCCCGACACGGGCGGGCGGCTCCGGGTCGGTTATGTGTCGGGCGATTTCCGCCGCCATTCGGTGGCCTACTTCCTGGAGCCGATCCTCGAACATCACGACAGCCAAGCGGTCGAGACCTTCTGCTACGCCAACCAAACGAGCGCCGACGCCGTCACCGAACGGCTCCGGGGTTTCGCCGATCACTGGCGCGCCGTGGCGGGGATGGGCGATGCCGAGATGGCGGCGCAAATCCGCGCCGACAAGATCGACATCCTCGTCGATCTCGCCGGCCATACGCGCGGCAATCGATTGGGTGTCTTCCAACTCAAACCGGCCCCCGTGCAGATCAGTTACCTCGGCTATCCGGCGACGACGGGGCTCGACGCAATGGACTACCGCCTCACCGATCCTTGGGCGGACCCGGAAGGGCTGACGGAGGCCTTTCATTCGGAGCGGCTGCTGCGATTGGACGGCGGCTTTCTCTGCTACCGGCCGCCGGACGACGCGCCGGACGCCTCCCAGCCGCCCTGCCAGGAAAACGGATTCGTCACCTTCGGCTCGTTCAACAATCTCTCGAAGCTCTCCGATACCACCGTCGGACTCTGGTCGGAGATCCTCCGCGCCGTTCCGGACGCGCGGCTCAAGCTGAAGGCCAAGGCGCTCGGCGACGAGAGCGTCCAGGCCGACGTTCGCCGCCGCTTCGAGGCCGAAGGGATTGCTTCCGAGCGCCTGGAGTTGATCGGCTGGATCACCGCGTCGAGCCCGCTCGCCGCCTATCACGGCGTCGACATCGGCCTCGACACCTTTCCCTACCACGGCACCACGACGACGCTGGAGGCGCTCTGGATGGGGGTGCCAGTGGTCACGCTTGCGGGCGATTGGCATGCGTCCCGGGTGGGGGTGAGCCTGCTGGCGCGCGCCAAGGCCGACGACCTGATGGCCGCCAACGCGGACGATTACGTCAAGATCGCGGCTAGCCTGGCAACGAAGCCCGACGTCATCGCCGAATACCGAAAGCACCTGCGCGGCATGCTGCTGCGGGGTGGCCTCCTGGACGGCGACGCCTTCACCCGCGCGCTCGAAACCGCCTACCGGGACGCGGTGAAACGGCTTTTCCCCTGAAATTTTCCATGACCTCGGGCCCGGAAGGGCCTATATGATCCCCATGCAAGCGGTTCTTCCCTATCTGATGGGCATCGCCATGTTCGCGACACTCGCGGTCGTGGTGGTCGGCGTCATCTCGTTCGCGGTGCATGGCAACTTCTATCGCCGCCATTCCAACCACCTGATGCGCGCGCGGGTGGTGCTGCAGGCCGTCGCCTTGGCGTTCTTCGCCCTCCTGATGTACGGCATGTCGCAGCACTGACGCATGGTTTCGCTCGATAAGATCTACACCCGCGGCGGCGACAAGGGCGAAACGTCCTTAGGGAGCGGCGGCCGGGTGAAAAAGCACGACCTCCGCGTCGCCGCCTACGGCACGTCGGACGAGGCCAACGCCGTCATCGGCATCGCGCGCCTGCACACGGAAGGCGAGGCCGACGCCATGCTGGCCCGCATCCAGAACGACCTGTTCGATTTGGGCGCCGATCTCTGCACGCCGGAAGGCAAGGAACGGCCGCGCGGCGCGCTCCGCGTCACGCCGGAACAGACGGCTAGGCTGGAAGCGGAAATCGACGCCCTCAACGCCAACCTCGCCCCCCTGACCAGCTTCATCCTGCCCGGCGGCACGCCCGCCGGCGCGCATCTGCACCTGGCCCGTACCGTGGTGCGCCGCTGCGAGCGGCTGCTGACGGAACTGGCGGAAACCGAAGCGATCAACCCCGAGTGCGTCAAATACGTGAACCGGCTGTCGGATCACCTGTTCGTGCTATCGCGCCACGTCAACGACGACGGCAAGCTCGACGTCTTGTGGGTGCCGGGGGCGAACCGTTAATTTCGCCAACAAACATTCTCTGCCGAGCACAAAAGTTAGAATCAGTCTAGCCAAAGGGACGCGACTTTCATTGGCTCGGAATCTCACCTAACGAAGAAATGTGTTTTTGTTTTCTCGCATAATTAGATTATGGTCGCACACACTTTAGATATCGAGTGTCCAGGCGAGGGGGAAAATGCCATGGCCGTCGAAAACAATCGCCAACCAGATCGCGGATCGGACAAGATCGATGAAAATGCAATACCGCCAGCTGCACCCGTGAGGTCGAGCCGCTGGGTCAAATTGCTGAATTACTTTTCCCTTATCGCGATGATCTTTCTGGCGGTATTTTCAATTACCGAGGTTGCTGAACGAACGGTACTCGACAACCGCATCGAGGCGAAAATCGACGGAATCAACGAGCAACTCGCTGAAATCTCCAAGTCACCCGGTTCATCCGTTGCCCCTGCAGCACCGCCAAATTTTCAATCGGACGCAGACGCAGAAGAATATCGACGATATCTCCTCGCCATTTCCCAGCGATTCTCGCAGCAGAATTTAGAAGCCAATACACTGCAAAACACGAAGAGAGTTTATCAGCGCCATCTTGAAACCCTTCGCGATTTACAGAATAACGGTTCGAATTCGATAAGCTTCACCCGTCATGGAATCCTTTGCGAGTTAAACAATCGCCTCTACGACGACAAAGGGTGCAAGGAATCTCTCTATACCGGTCTTGCCTATTTCATTCGGTCATCGGAATGGCTCGTCGTTTTCTACCGGTACTTGAATTTTTCATGGTACCTAAGCAGTGAGACGCTTTTGGCGCTGATCGTCATATTTTGCGGTGGAATTGGCGCGCTGATCGGCGGACTGAGAAGTGAGCAAGGCTATGCCACGCTACGGCCGTTAATGCTTGGAGTTGCCAGCGGATTTGTCGCCTACCTGGCAATCAAAGGGGGTAAGTTCGTCTTTGTCCTACATTTGCCCGATGGGTCTCTGCCGGAAAATCCTTACGGTGTAGCGTTTGCAGGTATTCTCGTCGGGCTGTTTACCGAAACTGCATATGATCTTTTGCGCCACTTGGTGGAAGACATCGTGGAGCGGATAAAATCCGCCATGCGATCCGGGAATGGCGACAACGGCGACAAGCCACCGCCAACATCCACCGGGGACTCGACGCCACCGAACCCAACAGACCCATCGCCGCGAGACCAGGACACCGACCCGGCTCCTACACCAGCCCCAGTTCCCGCGCCTTGATCTGCAGGGCCAGGTATTTGGAGAAGAAGCGGCATTGGGAGAAGGCGCCGGCGGTGAACCACAAGCCCGGCTGCGGCGTCGCCATCCACATGTTGGCCAGTTCCTGGCCCTCGTTGAAGCCCCAGATCTGGCCCAGGCGTTCCAAGACCGTCTCGCCGAACAGCGTCTCCACCGCGTGCTCGAAGCCCTTGTAGCCGGTCGCCATGATCACCAAATCGGCGGCCTGCTCGGTGCCGTCCTTCATCCGGTAGCCGGTCTCGGTGAAGGTCTCCGTGTCGTCCCACTGAATGAGCCCGACGCGGCCCTCGACGATCAGCTCGGAGCCACCGATGTTGAAGTAGTAGCCGCCGCCCCGCGTGCGGAACAGCAGGTTCCAGCCGGTGCCGTCCTCGCCGAAATGCAGCTTGAAGCCTTTCGCCGCCAAGCCATCCAGGATCGGTTTGTCGATCTCGCGCACTTTATCGGTCAAGTGCTTGTGCACGGTCTTCACCACGTCGAGCGGCAGCGATAGCGAGATCAGGTCCTTGTCTTCGATCGAGGGGCCTTCCTCGAAGAAGACGCCGTCGTAGAACTGCGCCGAGGGCTCGACGTTGACCACCACGCTGGCGCTCCGCTGCACCAGGGTGACCTTGGCCCCGTGGCCTTCGAGGTCCTGGGCGATGTCGTGCGCCGACGTGCCGACGCCCAAAATCAACACCGGCCGGTCCTTCCACTTGGAGCCTTCCGCGAACTGGCTGGTGTGGATGACCTCGCCCTTGTAGCGATCCAACGTCGGGATTTCCGGCAGGTTCGGCGTGGCGCTGACGCCGGTGGCGACGATGATGTGCTTGGGGTGCATGACGCGCAGGTTGCCGTCGGCCATGCGCACCTCGGCGGTCCAGCAGCCGTGCGTCTCGTCGTAGGACGCCGCCTCCAGCCCGGTTTCGGTCCAGAAGTTGATGTCCAGGATATCGACATAGCTTTCCAGCCAGTTGGCGATCTTGTCCTTGGGGATGTACCTCTGCCAGATCGCCGGGAACGGCAGGTAGGGCATGTGGTTGGACGGGATTTGGTTGTGCAGCTTGAGGCCGTGGTATCTCAGCCGCCAGTTGTCGCCGATGCGCTTTTCCCGGTCGATCACCAGGGTATCGACGTTGAGCGCGCCCAAGCGCGCCGCCGCGGTGATGCCGGCATGGCCGCCACCGACCACCAGCACCGTCGGGTCGTGATCCTTGTAGGCCCGCGCACGCTCGCGCTTCTCCAGCCAGTTGGGGCCGTGGAAATCGCGCAGGAAGGCGGGCTCCTCGCGGCGTTCGCGCTCTTCCGCCTCGGAATGGCCGTCGATCTCGTCCAAGGCCGTCATCAGGGTCCAGGCCAATGCATCGCCTTCGGCCTCCCCGGCCTCATCGGCGCGGATGCGAAGCTGCGCCGTGCCGCGCCCGACCTCGGTCTCGAAAGCAAGGAACGCCTCGACGACGGCAATGCCGGCGCGCTCCATCATGCGCGGCGCCAGGCGCTCTGGATGGACGCAAAAGCCCCGCGCCTTCGACGTTGCCGCGCGGTCGGCCAGCTTGGCCGCCAGTTCATCCTTGCCGGACGTGGTTTCGACTTCCCAGGAAAGCCCGATGATGTCGCGCCAATGGCTGTCGTCCCTGAAGCAAGCCGCGATGGCCGCGGCATCGCGGGCGGTGATGGCATCGTTGAAACGCGCCGTCCAGCGGGCGGCGATGTCGGCGGGGTCGATATTGGCGTCGAGGGGCATGGGCTTTCCGTCGGGTCGGGTAATTACATAAAATCTATGGAAATACGCTAGAGCCCGGGCCGTTACGGAGCAACCCCCTCGGCGGTGGAGGGCTGGAACCCGGGGACGCTCTGCATCCGCTTCGAGAGCCAGTACTCGTAGGTCGGCGGCATCAGCGCGTACGGGTCCTCGACGCCCAGCTTCAGCGCCGCGTCGACGGCCCAATTGGGGTTGTGCAGCACTTCGCGCGCCAGCGCGATCAGGTCGGCGTCGCCGGCCTGGAGGATCGCCTCCGCCTGCTCGGCATGGACGATGAGGCCGACGGCCATGGTGGCGATGTCGGTTTCGCGCTTCAATTTCGCCGCCAGCGGCACCTGGTAACCGAGCCCGATCGGCCGGCCCGCCTCGCCCGCGCCGCCGGCCATGCCGCCGGATGAGCAATCGACCACGTCGACGCCGAGCGCCTTCACTTCCAACGCCAACTGCACGCTGTCGTCGGCGCTCCAGCCGGCCCCGTCCTCGACCGAGAAACGCATGAACAGGGGCTTCTCTTGCGGCCAGTTGGCGCGCACGCATTCGGTCACCTCGAGGGCGAAGCGCATGCGGTTCTCGAGCGGCCCGCCATAGGCGTCGTTTCGCCGGTTGGCCTCCGGCGACAGGAACTGATGCAGCAGGTAGCCGTGCGCGGCATGAATCTCCAGCACCTGGAAGCCGGCCCGATCGGCGCGCGCCGCCGCGGCGCCCCAGGCGTCGATGACGCCGGGCAGCTCATCCAGCGAAAGTGCCCTCGGTTCCGGATCGGCGCCTTGCGCGACGGCGCTCGGCCCCACCAGTTCCCAATCGGCCCAATCGTCGACGCCGGCGGAAGCCTCGTCCAGGGGGCCGCGTCCCTCCCAGGGGCGGAAGCGCCGGGCCTTCCGGCCCGAATGCCCGATCTGGATGGCGGCCACCGAGCCGTTCAAGTTGATGAAATCGGCGAGGCGCTTGAAGTGCGGCACGAAGTCGTCGTGCCAGAGGCCCAGGTCGCCGACCGTGCCGCAGCCGCGGCGCTCGACCTTGGTCGATTCGATCATCACCATGCCCGCGCCGCCAACCGCGAAGCGCCCGGCGTTCATCAGGTGCCAGTCGGTGGGATAGCCGTTTTCGGCGGCGTACTGGTGCATGGGCGCGATGACGACGCGGTTCTTCAAGGTCACATCGGCGATGGTCATCGGCGTGAACAAGAGCGGTTCGGGCACGGTTTTCTCCTCATTATTCCCTGGGGCTCGGGCGCTGCCAGCCTATCGCCTACGCGGGCAAGGCTAAACCCATTTCCCGCGCGCGCGCCGCAGATTTGAGCGCTATACTACCGGCCCTTTCAATTGAGCCGACCGGAGCCCCGCCATGACCGCGCGCCTGATTGCCGCCCTTGCCCTTTCCACCTTGCTGATTGCCGGCCCGGCGTCAGCGCAAAGCTGGCTCAAGACCCTGCAGGGCGCCGTCGACAAGGCCACCGGTGGATCGGGATCGAGCAGCGGCACCATCGCCGGGCTGACCACCGAGGACATGATCGCCGGGCTGAAAGAGGCGCTTCGGGTCGGCACCGAGACAGTGACCGGGCAACTGGGCGCCGCCGACGGCTTCAACGCCGACCAGGCCGTGCACATCCCCCTGCCGGAGCAGTTGCAGAACGCCCAGGCGATGCTGAAGAAGTTCGGCCTTTCCGCCCTCGCCGACGAGGTCGAACTGAAGCTCAACCGGGGCGCCGAGGCGGCCATGCCGAAGGCCAAGGAACTGGTCTGGAACGCCATCAACCAGATGACGCTGGACGACGCCAAGGGCATCTACGACGGCCCCAAGGACGCCGCCACGCAGTATTTCCACCGCGTCGCCACGCCGGATTTGAAGGCAACGGTGGCGCCGGTGATCGACGACGCGCTCCGCGACGTGGGCGCGCTTTCCGCCTACGACCAGTTGGTCGGCCAGTACAAGACCATCCCCTTCGTCCCCGATCTGCGCGCCGATCTGCAGGGCCACGCCACCGATCTGGCGCTCGAGGGATTGTTCACCTACCTGGCGCGCGAGGAAGCCGCCATCCGGGAGAACCCGGCCAAGCGCACGACGGAGCTTCTGACCCGCGTATTCGGCCGCTGAGGAAAATGACGAAGGTGCCATGACATCGTTTCCGCAGCGCTACCTGATCGAAGCCAAGACCATCGCCGACGAACGCGAGGTCGAGGCGGCGGCGCTGACGCCGAGCGTTGCGGAAGTGTTTCGTTACTGGCTTGAGCGGCGCGGCGACGGCATCGGACCGGGGCCGACCGATTTCCGTCTCGACGAACTGCCCTTCGACATCCTGCCGATGGCCACCCTGGTCGACGTGCACGACGACCCGTTGGATTTCGTCTACCGCTTCTGGGGCAGCGGCCGAACCGAACAGCAGGGCGCGGACTATACCGGGCGCTCGATCCGCGCCGTCGAACCGGACTTCGTCGCCGAAAAGATCTGGCGCGAATACGTCGCCGTGCACACGGCCAAGGCGCCAAGGCATTTCATCTCCGAACGCATCCTCGATGATGGCACCCGCTACGAATACCATTTCATCCGCCTGCCGCTGAGCCGCGACGGCACGCATGTGACACAGGTATTCTGCACCGAGTTCGGCCGCGCCATCACCGGCCCGGACGTCGGCGCCGAGCACTGATTCGCCAATAACGGAAACGTGAGTTGGCGAATACGCACTAAATTATGTAAAACTTGTCTCTAGCAGAAGCTAACCATGGCCAAGAAGAACCGATATGGCTGGAGGCGCAGGGGATTGCTACACGGGCAATCCGGCGACGCAATCGATCCAACAACTGCTGAAGCCCGACACCGGGCTGAAGGAAGATCAGGTGGCCAAGTCCGCCGATCTGATCGAGGTCGCCAAACAGATCGCCGAACAAGGGAAGCCGGAAGAGACCCAGACCCGCGACGCGGTGAAGGAAATCTCCAAGGTGCCGACCGCGCTGGAGGTACAGAAACTCAGTTCCGGCGAGACCTCGGTCAATGGCGATTCCGATCCCGGCGAAGTGCTCGACGTCAAAGCCTAGGCCCGCCAGACAGCGAATTCACAAGACGCCAATCTCAGGCGGCGTGCAGGTCCGGCCCGGCTGGGCCGGCGGCACGCCGGCGGGCGGCGATGGCCCCGATGACCGGTCCGAATTCCGGGCAGAAATGCGCGACTCCCTCGAGAATGCCCAACGCGTAGCAGCCGTTGAGGCCGAAGAAATCGCCGCGCGCCATGTAGGCGTTGGGGGGCGGTGTCTCGGCGATGGCCGAGAGCACGTCGTCGTCGGCGTTGGCGACGATGATCGAATGGATTGGGCTCATGATGACGTTGATGTCGTTGCCGCTGTCGCTGGCGAACAGCGTGTGGTCGGCGTCATAGAAACCGCTTTGCATCAGGAAGCCGATGGCGTGGCGCTTCGAAGCGCTCTCCGGCAACACGTCCAACAGACCGACGCGGGCCTCTTCATCGACGCTCCAGATCAGTTTCACGCGAACCCCTTCCGCGCCGAGCCGCGCTTCGGCCTCGGCGATGACCCGTGTCTCGTCGAGCTCAAGATCGACGTAATAGCTGAGCTTGTGGGTGTTCTGCTTTTCCGCTTCCTGCAACCGGAGCCCGGCCACGCCCGCGAGCAGCGCGTGCACGTCGTCGGCGCCGCGCCCGCGCCAATCGACGGCGATTTCGTCTTCCCAGGGCTGCCAATGATGCCAGACGTGATTGTCCAGGTGGTAGATGGAGGTGCCCACGTCGGCGATGGCGAAGTCCGGCACCGGCAGACCCCATTGCTCGATGGAATCCGTGATCAAACGCAGGTTGCGGCCGGTGACGTAGGCCAGTTGCACGTCGTCGCGGGCGACAAAGTCGGCAAACATGTCGCGCGCACCTGGCGATTCCACCTGCGGCCCGTTCGGTATCAAGGTCCGATCCAGATCCGTGCAGAGGAGAATTTTTCGCATGCGCTCCATACCGTAGTTGCTGACGCAGCACCCCTGATAGCAAATCGCCATGAAGGAAATATGAAGAGGCGCGCGCCGTTTCCTGGGTTGGAGGTAGGTGCGTCGGCGCCGGATCGCAAGGCGCGGACCCTTTCCATTCGTCCGACAAGGCGGTAAAAAACCGCATGAACCCGCCGAAAAACCAACCGCAACCCCAGTCCAGGCCGAGGCCGTCGCTCAATGCGCTGCTCGGTCTCGATGCCGTCATCGACGTCGTCGACATCGGCGCCAGCCCGCTCAGCGGCAGCGGCGCCGCGCCCTACAAGCGGCTCCTCGACGCCGGCCATGCGCGGGTCGTCGGGTTCGAGCCGGACGCCGAGCAACTGGCGAAACTGAACGCCCAAAAGGGACCGAACGAACGCTACATCGGCCAAGCCGTCTATGACGGCGCGGCGCACGAACTGAAGATCTGCCGGGCGGCGGGCATGACGTCGCTGCTGGAACCCAACCGCGAACTGCTCGACTACTTCCACGGCTTCCCGGAATGGGGCGAGGTCCTGAAGCGTGTCCCGGTCGACACCGTGCGGCTCGACGATGTCGTCGAGATCACCAACATCGACTACCTGAAGATCGACATCCAGGGCGGCGAGCTCGAGGTCTTTCGCAACGGCACGCGGCTGCTATCGGACGGCCTGGTGATCCACACCGAGGTCGAGTTTCTGCCCATGTACCTGGATCAGCCGCTGTTCGCCGATGTCGATCTGTTTCTGCGCGATCTCGGTTTCGTCTTCCACCGGTTCCAGCCGCTGACCAGCCGCGTGATCAAACCCTTGGCCGTCAACAACGATATCTACGCGGGTCTCAGCCAGGCATTCTGGGCCGATGCCGTGTTCGTCCGCGATTTCACCAAGTTCGACGCGCTCGACGAACGGGACCTGCACAAGACGGCGCTGATTCTTCACGACATCTACGGCTCCTACGACCTGGCCCTGCGCGCCCTGATGGCGTCCGACGCCAAGACCGGCGGAAAGCTGGCCGAGACCTATCTTGCCAAATTGAACTGAGAGGGACGCCCAAAAAGGCCTTGACTTTTTGCCTAAATTATAGGTATTTTTCCCTGATATTGGTATTAGGGAACTCATGGTCTCGCCCGCGCAGATCGCCGCCAACCGCGCCAACGCGCGGCTGTCCACCGGCCCCCGCACGGCGGCCGGCAAGGCGCGGGCGCGATTGAACGCGGTGACGCATGGCGCCTATGCGCAGGTGCTGGTGCTCGCGCGCGAGGACCGGGATGCGTTCGAGGCGCTGCGGGCCGGGCTCCTCGATGAGTTCCAGCCGGTGGGCCGCTACGAGACGGCGTTGGTCGAACGCCTGAGCCTGATTTGGTGGCGCATCCAGCGCGCCGTGGAGGCCGAGGCGAGCGTCCTCGCGGCCACCGGCTATGACGCGGCGCGGCTGTCCATGGACGCCAAGCGCCAGATCCGGACCCTGGGCCGCATCGGCGCCGTTGAACACCGGCTGCAGCAGGCCTTCGAGCGCTTCCTCTCCATCCTGGAACGGCGCCAGGGGATGAGGCGGCGGCGCGGCGGAAAATCTCCCTCTCCCGTCGCCCCCGCGCGGGCGGCGCGACGAGACCCCGATGAAAATTGGCTTCGTTTCGTCGGAAAAACTTGGAACCACGTCAAATCAATAGCTTATGCGGAACCGATACCGGCAGCCATGCGGCGGTTGCTTGCCCTGCGCGGGCCGCCGCTGGCGTGGGCTTGGCCGGGCCAGGCGGATTTCCTGTTCCGCTTGGCGAAAACCGGCTGGGTTCTGTTTGCAATGGGGCGCCAAGGCGTCAAACTGACGGCCGATTGAGAGCCGGGAGGATACCTCATGCCCATTTCAGGCGACCACCTTTTCACCTTTGCCGTCATCGCCGACACGCACATGAACCAGAAGGAAGACTATTCCTCCTCGCCCTACCCCTGCAACGCGCTGGCCAACGCGCGCACACGCCGCGTGGTGGCGGAGTTGAACCAGCTCAAGCCCGAGTTCGTCGTGCACCTGGGCGACATCGTCAACCCGGTGCCGGAGCTGCCCACCTACGAGGACGCGGCCGGGCACTTCAAGGCACTGATGGCGGACCTGGATGCGCCGCTGCACCTGGTATCGGGCAACCACGACGTCGGCGACAAGCCGGTTTCCTGGATGCCGGCCGGCACCGTCAACGAGGAAGGCTTGGAACTCTTCGAGCGCCACTTCGGCGATCACTATTATTCGTTCGATCGGAACGGCCTGCATATCGTCGTCATCAACGCCCAGATCATCAACTCGGGCCTCAAGGCGGAAGCCGAACAAAAAGCCTGGTTGGAATTGGACTTTGCCGAACACGCGAGCAAGCGCACTTTCGTTTGCATCCATTACCCGCCCTATGTCTCCAACCCGGACGAGCACGGCAGCTACGACAACATCGACGAGCCCGGCCGCACCTGGCTGATGGACTTGCTGAAACGCCATAAGCCGGAAGGCCTCTTCTGCGGCCACGTGCACAATTTCTGGTACGACCTCTTGGGCGAGACGGAGATGTATATCCTGCCCTCCACCGCCTTCGTGCGGCAGGACTATTCGGAAATGTACCGGATCGAGCCCGGCGATCAGTTCGGCCGCAACGACGAGCCGAAGCTCGGCTATTTCATCGTCCGCGTCTACGAACAGGGACATGTGGTCGAGAACGTCCGCACCTATGGCCGCACGCTGGAACCGGGCGCCGAATTGCCGCCGCCGCCGGAACGCGTCCAGGTCCCACAGAGCAAGGAGAGCGCCGTCACCACGGTGGCACTCGACATGCGCCACGCCTGGGCCGAGGAACTGGTGGTGGCGCCTTCCGGCGGCGTCGATGAGTTCGAGAGAAAGCTGGCGCGCAACGACTATCCCGTGCTGGCCATGTGGGAGATGGGCATGCGCCGCATGCGCGTGCCGTTGCAGGACCTGATGGACGAAAAGACCCGGCGGCGCATGCGCATCATGGCCGGCGCCGGGCATCTCTTCCACGTGCACAGCTACGGCGTTCCCGCAGCCGGCACGCACGAATTCCTGCGCGACCACGCGGACCTGGTGCACCGCCTCGAGATCGTCATCAATTGGGAAAAGGCGAGCGAGCGCATCAAGGAAATCTCGCTCCTGGCCGCCGAGACCGGCCTTCCCATCTATCTTTCGCGCGTCAACCGGAAGGACACCAACAAGTATACCGGCGGGCGCTACAACCACCTGATCAACCACGGCTTCACCTTGGACGAGGCCGAGGAGTTGCAGGCCTTCTTCGATGCCAACGCCGAGGCGGCGGCGGTGTCGGGCGTCATGTTCAACGTCATGCGCGACGTGGAACCGCTGACGGCGGCCATGCGCGCGGCGGGCGTCGCCCAGCGCCTCGACCGCACCGTCTGCCTCTACGTGAAATCGAATTCCGGCAGCCCCTGGGAGGCCTTCCAGGACGAGACCGCCAACGTCAACCGTTTCGCCGAGACCGTGGTTTGTGGCCTCAGCCTCGAGAACGTCGAGACCGTGCTCGATACCTTCGACGATATCGAGCGCAGCTACTTCGCGCGCGTCGGTCTCGTCGACCGCCGCTTCAACCCGAAGCTCGGCAGCCACGTAGTCGGCAACCTGATCGGGCTGTTCGGCGACGGCGGCTGGGCCATGGCCGGCGATGCCACCGAAGTGGACGGAGCCCGGGTGCTCACCTTGGAGCGCGAGGGCGTGACGCGCCTGGTGGTGCTGCCGGGCGCCGGCGGTGTCGGCGCCGATGATGTCCTCAGCGGCCGCGCGTTGGCGAAATGCACTGATCTCGAAAGCGGCGAGATCGCTATTGCCGCGCCTGGCCGCATCACCGGGCCGGCGGTGCTGGAACTGGGGTGAGCATGGCCGGCGACCCGGACCCGCGCCTGGAGCGCCAGCTCGACTACCTGATGGCGATCGAACCCCTGAAGCGGGTCGAGCGCCGCTCTCCGGTGCTGGAAACGGACCGGCGCGAGAACAGCGCCGAACATAGCTGGCACGTGGCGCTGGCGGCCTGGCTGCTAGCCGAGCATGCGGACGAGCCGGTCGACGCGGCGAAGGTGATGCTGATGATGCTGCTGCACGACCTGGGCGAGGTCGATGCCGGCGACGTCTTCGTCTACGACGCCGACGCCCGCGCCCAACACCATGAGCAGGAACGCGCCGGCATCGAACGGTTGGCGTCGTTCCTGCCGGACGATCAGGCGGCGGCCATGCAGGCCCTTTGGGACCAGTTCGAGGACGGCGACACACCGGAGGCCCGCTTCGCCCGGGCGCTCGACCGGTTGCAGCCGATGCTGCTCAACTATGCCTCCGAAGGGGCGGCGTGGAAGGAACACGGCATTCGCGAGGAACAGGTCGTCGCCGTCAATTCGGTCATCGCGGAAGGATCGGCAACGCTCTGGGCGCGCGCCCGGCGGCTGATCTCGGACGCCGTGGCCAAGGGGTTCATTCGAGACTAGAGGAGATCAATTCATGTCCATGGTTCACGTGATGGCGGTGATCACCGCCCAACCCGGCAAGCGCGCCGACGTGCTGGCCGAATTCAACGCCAACGTCCCCAACGTGCTGGCGGAGGACGGCTGCATCGAATACGGCGCCACGGTGGACGCCGAACGCACCCCCGACGCCTTCGGCCCCGACACCTTCGTCGTCGTCGAGAAATGGGAAAGCCCCGCACACCTGAAAGCGCACGCGGCGTCCGATCACATGGCCGCCTACGCCGCGAAGGTCAAGGACATGCTGGCCGACCGCAAGGTGCATGTCCTGAGCCCAGTCTGAAGCGACGGAAGCCGGGCGCGCCATGAACGGCACCGGCCCCGAACCGGACTGGCACGCGCTTTCCGCCGATGACGTGGCGGAACGGCTCGGCGTCGATGCCGCTGCCGGGCTCGATGCCGGCGAGGCGACGGCCAGGCTGGAGCGTTTCGGTCCCAATCGCCTGGCCGAGGCGCCGCCCCGGCCGAAGTGGCTCCTGTTCCTGGATCAGTTCAAGAGCCTCTTGATCCTGGTCTTGATCGGCGCGGCGGTGTTGGCCGGCGCCATCGGCGATTTGAAGGACGCCATCGTCATCCTGGTGGTGGTGACCTTCAATGCCTGCCTCGGGTTCTGGCAGGAATCGCGCGCCGAGGCGACGCTGGATGCCTTGAAGAAGATGCTGTCGCCAACCGCCCGGGTGCGGCGCGGCGGCAACGTAGAAGAGGTCTCCACCGGCGATCTGATCCCTGGCGACCTCGTGCTGCTGGACGCCGGCGACCGGGTGCCCGCCGACGGCCGGCTGGTTCAGGCCGTGGCGCTGGAAATCGACGAGGCGGCGCTGTCGGGCGAATCGCTGCCGGTGGCGAAGACCCTCGATCCCGCCCCCGCCGACGCGCCCATCGCCGAGCGCGCGTCGATGGCCTTCATGAACACCGTCGTCACCCGGGGCCGCGGCGAGCTCTTGGTCACCGGCACCGGCATGGCGACCGAGATGGGACGCCTGAGCGGCATGCTAGCGGAGGCGGAACCGGGGCCGACGCCGCTGCAAATCCAGTTGGACGGGCTCGGCAAGCGCTTGACGGCCATCGCCGGCGGCGTCATCGGCGTCATCTTCGCCATCGGGCTCCTGCGCGGCGAGGCGCTGATCGAGATCGTGCTCACTTCCATCGCGCTCGCCGTCGCCGCCATCCCGGAAGGGCTGCCCGCCGTGGTCACGGTGACGCTCGGCATCGGCATGCACCGCATGGCGCAAAGCCGCGCCATCGCACGCAAGCTCGCCGCCGTCGAGACGCTCGGCTGCGCCACGGTGATCTGTTCCGACAAGACCGGCACGCTGACGCTCAACCGCATGACCGCCAGGCGGGTCTACACCCAGGGCCGCCATTTCGACGTCACCGGCGAGGGCTACGGCGCGGAGGGCGCGCTGACCGCACGCGACGGCGGCACGCTTCCGGACCTCTCATCCCTCGCCCGGCCCGCGGCGCTCGCCAACGAGAGCCGCATCCGTTCGGGCGAGTTGATCGGCGAGCCGACCGAAGGCGCGCTGTTGGCGCTGGCCGCCAAGTGCGGCGTCGATGCGGATAACGCCCGGCGCGCCGAGCCCCGCATCGCCGAGGTGCCGTTCGATTCCGAACGCAAGTTCATGGCCACCTTCCATCATGCCGGCGACAAGGTGCGCGTCTGCGTCAAGGGCGCGCCGGACGTGCTGCTGGCGCTTTGTTCCAGGCAACTGACCGGGGCCGGGGCCGAGCCGCTCACCGACGCGGCGCGCGATGCCATCGCCGCCGAGAACGAGGCGCTCGCCGGCGAGGCCATGCGCGTGCTGGCGCTGGCGGAAACGGAGATTCCGGCGGCCGGCTTCGATCCCGCCGGCGACGTGGCGGCGCATGTGGCGGACCTCGCGTTCGTCGCCCTGGTGGGGATCGTCGATCCGCCGAGACCCGAGGCCCGCGACGCCATCGAACTCTGCTGCCGGGCCGGCATCCAGGTGAAGATGATCACCGGCGACCACGTGCTCACCGCCGCCGCCATCGCGCGCGAGTTGGGGCTGACGGGCGAGGTCTTGCGCGGCGCCGAGATCGACGCGCTGACGAACGCGGAATTCGACGAACGCGTCGAGGGCATAGCCGTCTTCGCCCGCGTCGCGCCGGAACATAAGGTCCGGATCGTGCGCGCGCTCAAGGACAAGGGCCACGTGGTCGCCATGACCGGCGACGGCGTCAACGACGCGCCGGCGCTGAAGCAGGCGGACATTGGGGTGGCGATGGGCCTCACCGGCACCGAGGTCACCAAGGAAGCCGCGACCATGGTGCTCACCGACGACAACTTCGCCACCATCGTGCACGCGGTGGAGGAAGGGCGCGGCATCTACGAGAACATCGTCAAGTTCGTGCGCTTTCAGCTCTCCACCAACATCGGCGCCATCCAGGCGGTGCTGGGCGCCAGCTTGCTCGGCCTGCCAACGCCGTTCACTGCCATCCAGCTTTTGTGGATCAACATCATCATGGACGGCCCGCCGGCCATGAGCCTGGGCGTCGAGCCCGGCCGGCCCGGTCTCATGCAAGACCCGCCCAGGCGGTCCGGCGCCAAGATCCTCTCGGGCGGGCGCTTGACCGTGCTGTTTCTCATCGGCCTGGTGATGGCGGCGGGGACGCTGGCGCTGTTCCATTGGGCGCTGGCGCGGGGCGAGGCGCAGGCGCTGACGCTGGCCTTCACCACCTTCGTTCTGTTCCAGGTGTTCAACGCCTTCAATGCCCGCGCCGAACGCATCAGCGCCTTCAACCGGCAGTTCTTCCTCAACCGCTGGCTCTGGCTGTCGCTCGTCGTCACCGTCGGGCTGCAGGTGCTGGTGGTGCATTGGGCACCGGCGCAGTCGGTGTTCCATACCACCGACCTGACCGCCACCGATTGGATGCTCGCGGTCTCCGTCGCCGCCAGCGTGCTGGTCCTGAACGAGGCCAGGAAACTGGTTATGCGCGCTTTTCGGCGCAGCCGGGATGATCTTTAAGCACCCGCTCCGTCGACGCCGGGTGCTTCTCGAGCATGCCCGCCGGGCGGATCGGCCGGCGCACCAACTCGCCGCCGCAATTGGGGCAGCGGCCCGAAAAATGCCCGTCGGCGCAGTCGGCGCAGAAAGTGCACTCGTAGGAACAGATACGCGCCGCTTCGGAATCCGGCGGCAGATCGGTATCGCAGCATTCGCAGTTGGGTTTGAGAATCAACATGATCGCATCACAGTCCCTTCAGCCATTGCAGGATCTCCTTGCGGCCCTTCTTCGGCGTCGCCTTGTGGCCGCCGCCGATGACTTGGTAGCTGCTCTTCGGGTGCGGCGGCGCCTTGGCGAAGGCGTAGGTCTCGCCGCGCTCGGCCATCCGGTCCTGCTCGCCGACGATCCACAGCAGCGGCGTTCCGGGTTTCAGTTTGGCGGCGTTCTTCGGAATCACCGCGTCGCCATCGGGATCGTACCAGCTCAAATAGATGTTGGCGGTCAGCGAATAGGTCGTGGTGCGGCCTTGGTTAAAGTCGTCGAAGTCGGCCTTCTCCCCGCCCTTGCCTGCCGCAACCATCTCCCGGGCGCGGGCCAGGTCGCCGGCAATGCGCCCGCCCCAGATCTCCGGCACGTGGCCGGGCGCCATGGCCGCGATGCCGGCGAGGCCTTCGCTCCTCGCACCGTAGGCAATGGCCACGTTGGCGCCGAGGCTGTGACCGGCGATGACGATCTTGTCGGCGCCCCTGGATTTCAGATCGGCGACGATGCCATCGATTTCCGTCATCGCTTCATCCAGGGTCTTGTCGAAAATGCGGTCCGCCTGCCAGGGCATGTCCGGCGCGGCGACGAGGAAGCCCTTTTCCTCCAGGAACCGCGCCAAAATCTTGGTCGGCGCCTTGCCCAGGTTCTTGCCGCCCTTGCCGTGCAGGACGACGATCCCGGTTTCAGCCGATGCCGGCGTTGCCCCCATGACCAACACCGCGCCGAACGCCGCGATAAGGGCCCATCCGAACAGTCTTTTGAACATTCGTTCCTCCCAGGTTTAAGTTTCGCCGCCGCTCAGCAGCGCCCGCCAGGCGGGCCAGGCGCCGACGATGGCGGCCATGCGCTGGTGCCCCTCGGCCAGCGGGTGCAGGCCGTCGTCGAGCATGCCCGGCCAGGCCGGCTCGTTGATCAGCGCCGACATCATGTCGAGATAGGGCACGCCGAGTTCGTCCGCCAACGCGCGGAAGGCCAGGTTGTAGTCGGCGCTCCGCGCATTGCGCTTGTCCCGGACGAAGCCTTCCTGGGTGGTCAGCGGCATGCGCGCGTTGTCCACCGGCGACGGCCCGACCCACAGCGTCGGGTGCATTTCCTTGGCCGCGCCCAGCATGGCGCGGGCGTTCTTGATGCTGGCCGAGAGCGGCACCCGCATGGCGCCTTCCTGTTCGGTGGCGTCGTTGAGGCCGAAGTTGAAGACGATGGCGCACCTGAGTCCCGCAGCCGGCAGCCGGGCCTCGACCTCGGCCCGCCAGCGGGGCGCGATGTCGTCGGACGTATTGCCGCGAATGCCCAGGTTGTAGTCGGTCATGTCGTGGCCGGCCTGAACTTCCGCCTGGCAAAGGTAACCCGGCCAACCCAGCATCCGGGCATCACCGGTGCCGTTGGTGATGGAATCGCCAATGAAACAAACCCGAAGCGCCGTCATTCAACCCTCCCGCCGCGTGGCCGGCATGATCAGGAAATCTCCTTCGCCGTCGCCGCCACGACGCAGAAACGGTCGGCTAGCGCCGCCAGTTCGGCCCGGTGCAGATCGGCCGCGGCAACCACGCCACCCTTGCCGTCCGGCAGGTCGCGCGTCGCGCAGGCGGCATCGACAACGGTGGAGAAATAACCATGATCGAGCGCCGAGCGCACCGTGGCGCTGACGCACATGTGGGTCATGAAGCCGCAAACGACGAGCTTCTTGCAGCCCGTCGCCTTCAGCGTCTCGTCCAATTCGGTGCCGGCGAACGAATTGGGCAGCGTCTTGCCGATTACCGCCTCGCCGTCGGCCACGGCCACCGCATCGCAGATGGCGCCCCTCGGCTGGTCCCAATCGAAAGCGCCGCCGGGCTGGCCCTTGTGGCGGATGTGAATGACCGGCGCGCCAGCATCGCGCGCTGCCGCCAGGAGCGCCTGGCACTCCGCGAGCGCGGCCTCGACACCCGCCAACGGCACCGCGCCGGTGACGTATTCGTTCTGGCAATCGATCAGCACCAGCGCGCTTTCGTCCCATCCGGCGGGCGAAAGATCGGCGCCGGCCAGTTGCAGCAGGGTTTTCGGCAGGGAAGGTTCGGTCATGACGGCTCCGGTGTTCGGATCAGGGGGCATCATCAATACCCGGAAACCCGCGCGCCGTCATCCCCGCGTTTACGGCCGGTGGACCTCGATATCGAAACCCTCGGCTTCGGTCGGCGGCTGAAAGTAGCGGGTGAACAGATCGAAGTCCGCCTCGCTCGCCTGAAAGGCGTGATCGCCCGCCAGGTTGCGCAGACGCAGACGTTCCTTGCAGACCGCGTCCGGCACCTCGAGGACATGCAGGACATGCCGTGCGCCCGCGCGTTCGATGATGCCCATCATCCAGCGCCGGCTGTCCAACCGATTGGCGGGAAAATCGAGGACGACGGAAAGCCCGGCGCGCAGCAACGCCTCGACGTGCTCGCCGATGACGTCACGCAAACGTCCCGAGCAGCGGACGTAGGCCTCAAGATCATGGATTTCCCCCGGATACAGCGCCGCCAGCCACCGGTCCTCGGCGAGGAGCACGGTCTCAGGATGTTTGGAAAGCTCGGCCGCGAGGGTCGACTTGCCGGCGGCGATCTTGCCGCAAAGCAGGTGCAGGGTCGGTGCCGGCCCGCTCATGTGACGCCTCCAGTCATTGACGTCGGAATACTAGGGCCGATTGGTCATACAGGAAAGCAGCCGGCCTGCGTCCAGCCCGCACACAAGAGAGGAGCGGATGCCCGCTCAGTTGCGGCCGCTCAACAGCCCGCGCGCGATGACGTGGCTCTGGATTTCCGCCGCCCCCTCGAAGATGTTGAGGATGCGGGCATCGCAGAGCACGCGGCTGATCGGATATTCCAACGCGTAGCCGTTGCCGCCGTGAATCTGCAGGGCGTTGTCGGCGTTGGACCAGGCGACGCGGGCGGCGAGCAGCTTGGCCATGCCGGCCTCGATGTCGCAGCGGCGGTCGGAGTCCTTTTCCCGCGCCGCGTCGTAGGTGAGCTGGCGGGCGATCATGGTCTCCACCGCCATCCAGGCGAGCTTGCCGAAGACGCGCGGGAAAACGTAGATCGGCTTGCCGAACTGGATGCGTTCCTGGGCGTAGGCCATGCCCAGTTCCATGGCGTTCTGCGCCACGCCGACGGCACGCGCCGCGGTCTGGATGCGGGCCGATTCGAAGGTCGCCATGAGCTGCTTGAAGCCCTGCCCCTCCTCGCCGCCGAGCAGTTGGCCTTTCGGAATCTCGAAACCGTCGAAGCCGATCTCGTATTCCTTCATGCCCCGGTAGCCGAGCACCTCGATCTCGCCGCCGGACATGCCGTCGGCGGGGAACGGGTTTTCCGGATCGTCGGAGCGCGGCTTTTCCGCCAGAAACATGGAAAGCCCTTTGTAACCGGGCTCGTCGGGGTTGGTGCGGGCCAGCAGCGTCATCATGTCGGTGCGCGCCGCGTGGGTGATCCAGGTCTTGTTGCCTTTCACCTTGTAGACGTCGCCCGAAAGCTCGGCGCGGGTGCGCAAGGAAGCCAGGTCGGAGCCGGTGTTGGGCTCGGTGAAGACTGCGGTCGGCAGGATCTCGCCGGACGCGATCTTCGGCAGGTAATGTTCCTTCTGTTCCTCGGTGCCGCCCAAGCGGATCAACTCGGCGGCGATCTCGGAGCGCGTGCCCAAGGAGCCGACGCCGATGTAGCCGCGCGACAGTTCCTCGGTCACCAGGCACATGGAAATCTTGCCGAGCCCGAGGCCGCTGTATTCCTCCGGCACGGTGAGCCCGAAGACGCCGAGTTCCGCCATCTGCTCGACCACCGGCATCGGGATGAAATCGTCCGCCAGGTGCCATTCATGCGCATCGGGCATGACCTGTTCCTCGACGAAGCGGCGGAACTGGTCGCGGATCATGTCGAGAGTCTCGTCGCCGAGGCCGAGCTCGCCGTAGTGGCCGTCGGCGATCAACTGGCCGATGCGGAGACGCACCGCATTGGTGTTGCCCGCCGCCATCAGCTTCTGCATGGCGTCGTTGCAGGCGGCATGAAGCTGTTCATTGGAGACGCCGATGTCGGAAAGCCGCACCACCTCCACCTGGGAGATGGCGATGCCGCCCGAGATCTGGTTCAGGTATTCGCCGAAGGCCGCCTGCACCATAAGCTGCTCGAGCTCACCCAGCTTGCCCTCCGCTTCCAATCGGCGGCCCCAGTCGAGCATGTGGCGGATGCCGGCGGCGTAAGTGTTGAGCCAGGCGAAACCGTGCGCGGCAAACTGCTCGGCCTCCAGCGCGGCACCGTCGACACGGCCGTCCCGCATGACCTTGTCGGCGAGGCCCTGGCGGGCGGCGATGACGATCTCATCGGCCGCCGCAAGGGCGTCCTCGCAGGTGGCGAAAAGATTGTCGAGCAAGGGATTCTCGCCGATCAGCGACCCGTCCATGTCTTGGTCTCCCAGTCTAGTCTTAGAGGAGGAGGTTCAGTCCTCGAGGCAGTCTTCCAGCGTGCGCCGGCCCGGCTTCACGGCCTGCACCATGACCGCCATGTTGCCCGGTTTGTGCTGGTTGCGCAGCATCTTCATGTGCGCTTCCGGGATATCGTCCCAGGAGAACACTTCCGACATGCAGGGATCCAAGCGGCGCTCGATGACCAGTTGGTTGGCCTGGCTGGCCTGCTTCAGGTTGGCGAAGTGGCTGCCCTGGATGCGCTTCTGGCGCATCCACACGAAACGCGCGTCCATGGTCAGGTTGTAGCCCGTGGTGCCGGCGCAGAAGACGACCATGCCGCCGCGCTTGACCACGTTGCAGCTCACCGGGAAGGTGGCCTCACCCGGATGTTCGAAGACGAAATCGACGTCGTTGCCCTTGCCGGTGATCTCCCAGATCGCCTTGCCGAATTTGCGGGTCTCTTTCATGTAGTCGCCGAAGCCCTCGCCGTTCACCGGCGGAAGCTGGCCCCAGCAGTTGAAGTCCTTGCGGTTGATGACGCCCTTGGCGCCGAGCCCCATGACGAAGTCTCGCTTGTCCTCTTCCGAAATCACGCCGATGGCGTTGGCGCCGGAAACGGCACAGAGCTGAATGGCCATGGAACCAAGACCGCCCGACGCGCCCCAGACCAGCACGTTGTGGCCCGGCCGCAGGATATGCGGGCGGTGGCCGAACAGCATGCGGTAGGCGGTCGCCAGCGTCAGGGTGTAACACGCGCTTTCTTCCCAGGTCAGGTGCTTGGGACGCGGCATGCACTGCTGCGCCTGCACGCGGGCGAACTGCGCGAAGGAGCCGTCCGGGGTCTCGTAGCCCCAGATACGCTGCGAGGTGGAGTACATGGGATCGCCGCCGTTGCACTCCTCGTCGTCGCCGTCGTCCTGGTTGCAGTGCACGACGACCTCGTCGCCGACCTTGAAGCGCTTCACCTTGTCGCCGACGGCCCAGACGATGCCCGACGCGTCGGAACCGGCGATGTGGTACTCGGCCTTGTGGTAGTCGAAGGGCGAGATCGGCGTTCCCAGCGCCGCCCAGACGCCGTTGTAGTTGACGCCAGCGGCCATCACCATGACCAGCACGTCGTGGCTGTCGAGCTTCGGCGTTTCCACCACTTCCACCTGCATGGCGGTGTCCGGATCGCCGTGCCGCTCGCGGCGGATCGCCCAGGCGTACATGTTCTCCGGCACATGCCCGAGGGGCGGGATTTCACCCAGTTCGTAGAGGTCCTTGAATTCCTGGCCGGGCATCAACTCGACGACTTCGGCGGCTTCGGTCATGGTGGGCTCCTTCTGCTGCTGGGCCGTTGGCGGCCTCGAAATATGGCTGGCATCGTCTTAGACGGTCGTGTAGGTTTCCGCAACGCACAATTTATTAATTTCGTGATTTTACTAAAAAACGAAATAATCTTTCGTATTAAATCACGTAATTTCAATAAGTTAACAATTCGTACTCGCCGAACAGGAAGCGTCAGATGTCGGAAAAATTAGCAAACGCAACATCTCAAAATTCGAATATGTCGGACCGGCCTTGGCTTTTCCGCACCTATTCCGGCCATTCGTCGGCGGCGGAATCGAACGCGCTCTATCGAAAGAATCTTGCGCGCGGCCAAACCGGCCTCAGCGTCGCCTTCGATTTGCCGACGCAGACCGGCTACGATTCCGATCATCCTTTGGCCCGCGGCGAGGTCGGCAAGGTTGGCGTTCCCATCGGCCACCTGGGCGACATGCAGCAGTTGTTCGATGGCATTCCGCTGGCCGAGATGAACACCTCGATGACCATCAACGCGCCGGCGGCCTGGCTGCTGGCGCTCTACATCGCCGCCGCCGAACGCCAGGGCGCGGAGCGCAAATCGCTCGCCGGCACCACCCAGAATGACGTCATCAAGGAATACCTCTCGCGCGGCACCTATATCTTCCCGCCGGCGCCGAGCCTGAAGCTGACCGCCGACATCATCAGCTTCACTTACACCGAGCTGCCGAAATGGAACCCGACCAACGTCTGCTCCTATCACCTGCAGGAAGCGGGGGCGACACCGGAACAGGAACTGGCCTTCGCGCTTGCCACCGCCGTCGCCGTCCTCGACGAGGTCAAGGCATCCGGGCAGGTGCCGGCGGAAGACTTTCCGCGCGTCGTCGGGCGCATCAGCTTCTTCGTCAACGCCGGCATCAAGTTCATCACCGAGATGTGCAAGATGCGCGCCTTCACCGATCTCTGGGACGAGATCTGCCGCGAGCGTTACGGCGTCGAGGACGAGAAGATGCGCCGCTTCCGCTACGGCGTGCAGGTCAACTCGCTCGGCCTCACCGAGCAGCAGCCGGAGAACAACGTCTACCGCATTCTGCTGGAAATGCTGGCGGTGACACTGTCGAAGGGTGCCCGCGCCCGCGCGGTGCAGTTGCCGGCCTGGAACGAGGCGCTCGGTCTGCCGCGCCCCTGGGACCAGCAATGGTCGCTGCGCCTGCAGCAGATCGTCGCCTATGAGACCGATCTCCTCCAGTACGGCGACATCTTCGACGGCTCCGAGGTGATCGAGGCCAAGGTCGAGGAACTGAAAGCGGCGGCGCGCGCCGAACTGGCCGCCATCGACGCCATGGGCGGCGCGGTGGCCGCCGTCGACACCAGCTACATGAAGCGCCGCCTGGTGGAGAGCAACGCCAAGCGCCTGGCCGCCATCGAGGCCGGCGAACAGATCGTCGTCGGCGTCAACAAGTTCACCGAGGGCGAACCCTCGCCGCTGGCCGGTGGGGAAGATGCCTTTCTCGCCGTCGATCCGGCAGTCGAGGAACGCCAGATCGCGGCATTGCAGGCATGGCGGAACGAACGCGACGGCGCCGCAGCCAAGACCGCGCTCGACGCCCTGGAACGCACCGCGCGCGAAGGCGGCAACGTCATGGAAGCCTCCATCGCCTGCGCGCACGCGGGCGTCACCACCGGCGAATGGGGTGCGGCACTGCGTTCGGTCTACGGCGAATACCGCGCCCCCACCGGCGTCGGCGGCGCCAGCGCGGGGTCGGTGGCGGAGCTCGATCAACTGCGCCGGCGCGTCGACGCGGTCTCGGCCAAGATCGGCCGGCCGATCAAGATGCTGGTCGGCAAGCCGGGCCTCGACGGCCATTCCAACGGCGCCGAACAGATCGCCGTGCGTGCGCGGGACGCCGGCATGGAGGTGGTCTACGAGGGCATCCGCCTGACGCCCGAGGAAATCGTCGCCGCCGCCGAGCAGGAAGGCGTGCACGTGATCGGCTTGTCGATCCTGTCGGGTTCGCACGTGCCGCTGGTCACGGAGATCATGGACCGGCTGCGTGCCGCGGGCCTCGGCGACGTGCCGGTGGTTGCCGGCGGCATCATCCCCGAAGACGACGCACTGACGCTGAAGGCGGCCGGCGTCGCCCGGGTCTATACGCCCAAGGACTTCGACCTGAACGCCATCATGGGCGAAATCGCGGAAATCGTCGAAGGCGCCGCCCTGGACGCCGCCTGACCCGGCAACAGTGCCTAGGGGCTGTTCTTGTGGTCCTTCGGCACCATCCCCGGCGGATAGACCGGCACCAGGTCGACCTGGCTTTCCGGCTTCACCTGCGGGTTGTCGACCTTCGGCTTCAGGGCCAGAGTCAGGTAGGTGACGACGCCGGGCTGCAACTCATCGCGGATGTAGCTCCACGACACGTAGAGCGCGCCCCGGTCACGGTACTCCAGGATGTCCTTGTTATCGCCGAGCGCGAAAAAGGTCTTGGCCAGGTTGGCGCTGTTGCCGATGTAGACCCAGCCCGGCTGTACGTCGGTGTGCCAGATGACGAACACGCCGGACTTGCCCTCCAGCCCGGCCGCTTCCGGATCGAGGTCGAGAAAACGCGGGAACCTGCCGCCTTCGCCGTGAATCCACTTGGGATCCTGCGGTGGGCCCAGGGGCTTGCGCTTCTTCTTTTTGCTGCCGATGCCAAACAATGCCATGAGGTCCGCTCGGTCCGTGCCAGTCGATCGAGTCAGTCGATTCTGGCCCGGATTTTATCTACATTCTTCCATATGACAACCGTTGCCAGAAAAAGCTGACCGGCACATGACAGCCGAAATCATTGCGCTGTTCGCGGGCCTTGGGGTGATCGCCCTGATTTTCGTTTTCACCCTGGCCAACTCCAGCCCGCCGACGCCGACGGGCCCCAGGGTGATGCGGGCGGTCTTCCGGCTGCTGCCGCGCCGGCTGCCGGAAGGAGCGATCGTTGAACTCGGGTCCGGCTGGGGCGGCCTCGCCATCCGGCTCGCCGAAAACTATCCGAACCACGACGTCGAAGGCCTGGAGGTCTCACCGCTGCCGTGGCTGGTGGCGCGCCTGCGTACCCTGGGCGGCTCTCGCAACGTTCGCTTCCGCTACGGCGATTTCATGCGGCGCGATCTCTCCGGCGCGGCGCTGGTGGTCTGCTACCTGGCCGGGCCGCAGATGCGCAAGCTGGCGCCGAAGTTGGCGGCGGAGATGCGCCCCGGCACCTTGGTGCTGAGCCACACCTTCCAACTGCCGGGCTGGCGGCCGGCGGACACGGTCATCGCCGACGACATCTACCAGAGCCCCGTCTATCTGTATGAAGTGCCGGATCAGACGCCAGATCAAGCAAGCGGCGCGGTCGCCGTTTCCAGCCAGGACGCCACCGGTGCCGGCAGCGACGGCAACAAGGCCTCCAACACCCGCGCGTGATAGGCGTCGAGCCAGGCGATCTCGCTCGCGTTCAGGAGGGAGACATCGATCAGCGCGCGGTCGATGGGCGCCAGCGTCAGGGTTTCGAAGCCGAGATAGCCCGCATCCCCCGCCGCGCCGTCGGCCGCCACAACCAGCACCAGGTTCTCGATGCGGATGCCGTAGGCGCCGTTTCGGTAATAACCGGGCTCGTTGGAGATCACCATGCCGGGCCGGAGCGCCACCTTGTTGGGCATCTTCGAAATCCGCTGCGGACCTTCGTGCACGCTCAAGTAACTGCCGACGCCGTGGCCGGTGCCGTGATCGTAGTCGAGGCCGTCGCGCCACAGCGACTGGCGCGCCAGCACGTCGAGCTGGCTGCCCGTGGTGCCGACCGGAAACACCGACCGAGCGAGCCCGATATGGCCCTTCAAGACCAGGGTGAAATGGCGGCGCATGTCGTCCGAGGGCGTGCCGATGGCGATGGTGCGGGTGATGTCGGTGGTGCCGTCCGGATACTGGGCACCGGAATCGACCAGGTAAAGCGAGCCGGCTTCCAGCCGCCGGTCGGTCTCCGGCGTCACCCGGTAGTGCACGATGGCGCCATTGGGCCCGGCACCCGAGATCGTCGGAAAGCTCAGGTCGCGGAACAGGTCGTGCTCGCGGCGGAAGGCCTCGAGCCGGTCGGCGGCGGCGATCTCGGTGACGTTGCCCGACGGCGTCTCCTCGGCCAGCCAGGCGAGGAAACGTGTCACGGCAACACCGTCACGCAGGTGCGCGTCGCGCATGCCCTGCATCTGGCGCGCATTCTTGCAAGCCTTGGCCAACTGGCAGGGGTCGTCCTTTGCCGAAATGACGGCGCCGGCGGCGCGCAGGCGGTCGTGAATCCAGGCCGCTGCCGTCGCCGGGTCGGCGCGAACGGTCAGCTTTTCCTCGCCCAGGCGGTCGAGCGCCGGGCCCAGCTCGTCCGGTCCCCGTACGTCGATTTCGGCATCCAGGGCGCCGGTGATTTCCTTCGATAGCTTGCGCGAATCGATGAACCACTTAGCGCCGCCATCAGCCCGCAGGATGGCGAACGACAGCGCGAAGGGCGTGAACGGCACGTCGCCGCCCCGGACATTGAACAGCCAGGCAATGGAGTCGGGTGCCGTCAGCACCACCGCATCGTCGCCGGCCCCGGCCAGTTCACGGCCGATGCGCCGGCGTTTGTCGGCGGAGCTTTCACCGGTGAAGCCGTCATCCAGCAGGGTTACCGGCGCCAGCGGCGGTCCCGGCTGGTCGGGCCAGACGGCGTCGACGGGATTGCCGTCGGCGGCAACCAATTCGACGCCGGCCTTGTCGCAGGCGGCGCGGTAGCGCGCCAATTGCGCCGGCGTCACCAGCCAGGGGTCGTAGCCCAGCCGCTGGCCCGCCGAGAGCGCCTCTGCGATCCAGTCGGTGACCGGTTGCTCGGCGATGTGGCGATAGGCATAGAGTGCGCCGTCGACCTCGGCCTCGGCCTGCAGGGTGTAGCGTCCGTCGACGAAGACGGCGGCGCGGTCGGCCGCCACGGCGGCCATGCCGGCGGAACCGGTGAAGCCGGTCAGCCAGGCCAGACGGTCGGCCCGGGCGGGCACGTATTCGCCCTGATGCTCGTCGCTGCGCGGCACCAGAAAGGCATCCAGCCCGCGCGCCGTCAACTCGGCGCGCAAGCGCGCCAGGCGGTCGGCGAACGTGTCGGCGCGGCTGTCGGGAGCGATCTCATCCATGGCTTCAACCTAGGGGCTCAAGCGCACCTCTGCAAGGTGTCCGGAAGCCATGCAAAAACCGTAATGCTGCGGTGCAACAATTGCACTAGATGCAGGCCGGAAAGGTCCGTATATCAGCCGCAGACGATGAGCCACCGGCGCTCGTCGCAACCCCCAAAGATGGAAGAATGCCATGAACAAGATGAACACGGCCGAACGGGCCGAGCTGGACGTCGTTTCCTATTTGCATCCCTGCGAGCCGGCGCAGCCGACCCGTCCGGGGAACACCTTCGGCACCTGGGTCAAGAACCTGTTTTCGACGCTGAAACGCGCCGCTCAGATGCGCGCCGACCGTGCCCGGCTGATGGCCATGGACGATCGCCAGCTCGAGGATATCGGCCTCACCCGCGCCGACATCGAAGAGGTGATCAACGGCACCTACAAGCGCCCGGCCGCTCCGGCGCCGGCGCCTGTGGCCGCGAAGGCGCTCGAAACCGAAGATCATCGCCTCGCCGCCTAATCGGCTTCAGCGAAACCCTCACCCAGCGGTCAACGGACGCATGGCCGCCAGTGCCGCTTGGTACTGGCGCGCCAGGTCCGCGACCCTTTCGGCTGCCGGCACCACTTCGGTGATCGCACCGATGCCCTGGCCGCTGCCCCAGATATCGCGCCAGGCCTTGGTCTTGGCCGATTCCCCCTCGCCGAACTTCATCACCGTGCGGCCTTCTTCGGGCAGGTTGTCGGGGTCCAGACCCTGCGCCTCGATGGTGGGGCGCAGGTAGTTCCCCTTCACGCCCGAGAAAAAATCCGTATAGACGATGTCCTCGGCACCGCATTCGGTGATCATCCGCTTGTAGGCCTCGGCGGCATTGGCCTCTTCGGTGGCGATAAAGGGCGAGCCGATATAGGCGAGATCGGCGCCCATGGCCTGTGCCGCCAGGATGGCGCGCCCAGTGGCAATGGAACCCGACAGCAACAGCGGACCATCGAACCAGGCGCGGATCTCCTGTATCAGCGCGAAGGGCGAGTGCATGCCGGCATGGCCGCCCGCCCCCGCCGCCACGGCGATCAGGCCGTCGGCGCCCTTCTCGATGGCTTTCTTGGCGAAGGTGTTGTTGATGACGTCGTGCAGGGTGATGCCGCCGTAGGAGTGAATGGCGTCGTTGACCTCCGGCCGCGCACCGAGCGAGGTGATGACGATCGGCACCTCGTGTTTCACGCAAAGTTCCACGTCCTGCATCAGCCGCTCGTTCGAGCGGTGCACGATCTGATTGACCGCATAAGGCGCTGCCGGCGCGTCCGGGTTCGCCTGATTGTATCGGTCCAGTTCGTCGTTGATGCGGGAAAGCCATTCGTCCAGCATTTCGATCGGCCGCGCATTCAATGCCGGCACCGATCCGACGATCCCAGCTTTGCATTCGGCCAGCACCAGGTCCGGATTGGAAACGATGAACATCGGCGCCGCCACCACTGGCAGGCGCAGGGGATCGAAGACGGAAGGCAGGCTCATGGTTTTCGGCGCTCCGGTCGTGTCTCGGGTTGTTCGGAAATTGCGGTTCAGGTCTTGGTGCCGGGCGTGGGCGCCGGCGGATCGACGAGCTTGTAGCCCAGGCGTTTGAGGCAGTCGCGGTAGAGGCTTTCGGTGCTCCGCCGCGCGCTGTGGCCAGCCATCAGTGCGTCATAGCCGGCGCCCTGGTTGACGCCGCCGTGAGAGGCCGGCGCCTGCATGCTCACTTCGTCCTCGACGAGACGCCGGGCACGGCTGCGGCAACCGGCGCTGTCGATGGCCCAATCGTCGGCGGTCATGCCGGGCTTATACCAAACCTTTTTCGGTCCCGTGGCGCAGCCGGCGAGAGCGAACGCGGCTGCAAGGGCAAAGCAAAAAACGAAGGTGCGGGACAGGGTCGGCATGGGGGTCATGGTAAACCTTCGAGCGCGTTCGTCAAAGCGCGCAGTTCCGACGCTGATGCGAAGCGGCAAGACGGATTGGAAATGCTTTCAAGCCGCCCCGGCAAGACATAAGCTCCAGCCATGATGGCATTCGATCTCTATATCGCCTACGTGCTGGCGACCGCGGCCCTGGTGCTGATGCCTGGCCCGATCGTCACACTGACGGTGGCCAACAGCCTGGCGCACGGCGCTGGGCGCGGCATCCTGACGGTGCTGAGCGCCTCCACCGGCTCGGCCGTGCTACTCGCCGCCGGTGCCCTCGGCATGGCCTGGGTGCTTTCGGAACTGAACAGTTGGGTCAATTGGATCCGTTGGATCGGGGCCGCCTACCTGATCTACCTGGGAATCCGGCAATGGCGGGCCAAGCCCGTCGATCTCAAGGATGCCAAGGCCGACAAGGGGCCGGTGACGTCCGTGATGCTGCACGGTTTCATCGTCGCCGTGACCAACCCGAAGACGATCTTGTTCTATGCCGCCTTCTTCCCGCAGTTCATCGACACCACCCGGCCTTTGGGGCCGCAGCTCTGGCTGATGAGCATTACCTTTGTCGGCATCGCGCTGACGCTCGATTCGGGCTATGCGCTGCTGGCGGGCAAGCTCCGGCGCTGGCTTTCCGGGCCGGAAAAAGGGCGTTTGCGCAACCGCATCACCGGTTCGCTCCTGATGCTGACCGGTGCCGGCCTCGCCCTGGTGCGGCGCTGACGCGCACAATGCTTGCCCCGCTGGCCCTGCTGGGCTAAACCCCTCGCCAATCCACGGATTCACGCGTTTTTTTCAGGAGCACGAGCATGCCCTTTGATGATTATATCGTCGCCGACATGGACCTTGCCGAATGGGGCACCAAGGAAATAGACCTGGCCGAGACCGAAATGCCGGGCCTCGTCGCCATCCGCGAGGAATTTGAGGCCAGCCAGCCCCTGAAGGGCGCGCGCATCGCCGGTTCCTTGCACATGACCATCCAGACGGCGGTGCTGATCAAGAGCCTGAAGGCTTTGGGCGCCGACATCCGCTGGGCGTCGTGCAACATCTTCTCGACCCAGGATCACGCCGCCGCGGCGGTCGCCGCCATGGGCGTGCCGGTGTTCGCCATCAAGGGCGAGACGCTGGAGGAATACTGGGACTACGCGCACAAGATTTTCGAATGGTCGGACGGCGGCACGCCGAACATGATCCTCGACGACGGCGGCGATGCGACGCTTTTGGTGCATCTCGGCATGAAGGCCGAACAGGACATCTCTGTTCTCGACAATCCGACCAGCGAGGAAGAGGAAGTGCTGTTCGCCGCCATCAAGAAGCGCGTCGCCGAGCAGCCCGGCTGGTACTCGGAGCTCGGCAAGAACATCAAGGGCGTCACCGAGGAAACCACCACCGGCGTCCATCGCTTGCTTGAAATGGCCAAGGAAGGCTCGCTGCTGTTCCCGGCCATCAACGTCAACGATTCGGTGACCAAGTCGAAGTTCGACAACAAGTACGGCTGCCGCGAATCGCTGGTCGACGGCATTCGCCGCGCCACCGACGTGATGCTCGCCGGCAAGGTCGCCGTGGTCGCCGGCTACGGCGACGTCGGCAAGGGCTCGGCCGAGAGCTTGCGCAGCGCCGGCTGCCGCGTGCTGGTCACCGAGATCGACCCGATCTGCGCCCTGCAGGCCTGCATGGAGGGCTTCGAGGTGGTGACCATGGAAGATGGCGCCCCGCAGGGCGACATCTTCGTCACCACCACCGGCAACATCGACGTCATCACCGTCGAGCACATGCGCGCCATGAAGGACCGCGCCATCGTCTGCAACATCGGCCACTTCGACAACGAGATCGAGGTCGCCAAGTTGAAGAACTTCAAGTGGAACAACATCAAGCCGCAGGTGGACGAGATCGAGTTCCCGGACGGCAAGCGCATCATCCTCTTGGCGGAAGGCCGCCTGGTGAACCTGGGCTGCGCCACCGGCCACCCGAGCTTCGTCATGTCGGCCAGCTTCACCAACCAGGTGCTGGCGCAGATGGACATCTGGCAGAACCCGGGCAAGTACGAGAAGCAGGTCTACGTGCTGCCCAAGCACCTGGACGAGAAAGTGGCGCAACTTCACCTGGACAAGCTGGGCGCGACGCTCAGCAAGCTGAACCAGGCGCAGGCCGATTACATCGGCGTCGGCGTCCAGGGCCCGTTCAAGCCGGACGCCTACCGCTACTAAGACACGGCGCAATTCAGCCGATGCGAAGGTCGCGCTCCGGCGCGACCTTTGTCTTGTCCGGCAGCAGCCATTGGTGTCAAATTCGGCCACCCGCATCGAGGAACCGTGAGTTTTCCGCCATGTGCCGTTGGCTCGCCTACGCCGGTCCGCCGATCTATCTGGAAAGCTTGATCCTCAAGCCGACGCACTCGCTCATTACCCAGAGCCGCGACGCCCACCAGAGCCTGTCGTCGATCAACGCCGACGGTTTCGGCATCGGCTGGTATGGCGAGCGCGAGGAACCCGGCGTCTACCGCGATATCCTTCCAGCGTGGAACGATCCCAACCTGCAAAGCCTGGCGGCGCAAATTCGCTCGCCCCTATTCTTCGGCCACGTGCGCGCAACCACGGGAACGGCGGTAACGCGCCTCAACTGCCATCCCTTCAGTTACAAGCGCCATATGTTCATGCACAACGGCATGATCGGGGGATTCCCGAAGATCCGCCGCGCGCTCAGCCTCGCCATCGCACCCGAACTCTATGCCCATCTTCAAGGCACCACGGACAGCGAGGTCTTCTTCCTGCTGCTTCTCACGCATGGGTTGGAGGCCGACCCGGAAGCGGCGTTTGCCGAAACGGTGGCATTGGTTCTGTCGGAAATGAAGGCCGCCGGCATCGAAGATCATTTCGCCCTGACCGCCGCGGTCAGCGACGGCCAAACCATTCATGCCATCCGCTATGCCAACGACCCGCGTGCGCCAAGCCTCTATTACGCCACCGGTATCAAGCCGCTGGACGTGCTCGGCGTTCCGGCGTTCGACAACGATCAGGCCTGCCTGGTCGTGTCGGAACCGCTCGACGAAGTTGTCGACGCATGGCGCGAGGTTCCGCCCGGTCAGATGCTCGTCGCCGGCAATGGCGGCATCGCCGTTTTCCCTTTTGAACTGGGAGCTTAACCGGCTTCGGCGCTTGCCCATGCGGTTCGCGGGTGGTGAAATGGCCGGATGGATATTGCGGCGCTCTTGAAAACGGCGGACCCGGCCCGGCTGGCGGTGCTCGGAGCCGGCGCGGTTGCGCTGCTGTTCTTCATCCTGTTCCTGGTGCAGCGCGGCCGGGTGCGCGACATCCGCGCCGAGCGCGACCGCCTCGAAGGCGTCGCCACCCGGGCTCGGGAAATCCTCGCCACGGCACCGGATGGCATTTTTCTCTGGGACCACCTGTTGGGCGGCATCACCTGCTCCCGGCGCTTGGCGGTGCTGCTCGGGCTCGAGGCCGGCACCCAGGCCCGCTACGACGACATCCGCGCCAAGTTCGACGAAGAGACCCTGGCGCGCCTGGAGCGGCACGTTTCGGCGCTCCGGGGCAACGGCACGCCGTTCGATACGCTGTTGCCGCTGGGCGACAGGCTCTTGCAGGCGGTTGGCACGCGTGCCGAGACCGAGGACGGCCAACCGGTCGCCGACATCGTCTGGATGCGCGACGTCAGCGCCGTGCGGGGGGAAACCGGCGGCCAGCCAGCCGAGGTATCGCGCCCTGCGGGCAATGCGTCGGGCCTCGACGACCGGCACCTGACCGCGCTGCTGGACGCCATGCCGCTGCCGATCTGGCTGCGCGATTCCAACCTCAAACTCGCCTTCGTCAACCACGCCGGCGAGGGCATCGCCAAGGACGCGCCGGAAATGGCTGCCGAAGCACGCACCGCCGGGCGCGCCGTCAGCGCCCGCCACCTGATCGACAAGGGCGGCCGCGCCAACCTGATGGACATCACCGAGGTGCCGCTCGGCCAGATCGGCGCCGACGGCCAGGCCACCGGCGGCACCGTCGGCTTCGCCATCGACCGCACCGAGCGCGAGGAAACGGAGAGCGCACTCAAGCGCCAGACCCAGGACCGCGATGCGATCTTCGAGACGCTGGGCTCGGCGATCGCCATCTTCGACGCCGACAAGCGGCTTGAGTTCTATTCCAACGCCTTCCAGCGCCTGTGGTCGTTGGACGCCGCCTGGCTCCGCGACAGGCCCGATTTCGGCGAGGTGCTGGAGAAACTGCGTGAAACCCGCCAACTCCCGGAAGTGCCCGACTTCCGCGCCTTCAAGGCCGAGCAACTGGCGCTGTTCAGCGCCCTGCAATCGGCCGAGACGGAGACCCTGCACCTGCCCGACGGCCGCGCCGTGCGCCGCACCATGGCGCCGCACGGCGACGGCGGCCTGGTCGTCGCCTTCGAGGACCTGAGCGACCAGTTGCAGCTCGAACGCTCGGTCAACGAGCTCAACGCCGTGCAGCGCGAAACCCTCGACAACCTGCACGAAGGCGTTGCCGTGTTCAGCTCGGACGGGCGGTTGAAGCTGTTCAACCCGGTCTATGCGCGGCTCTGGAAACTGGACGAGGAGCGGCTCGCCGCCTCGCCGCACATGTCAGAGATCGTCGACCAATGCCGGGCGCTGATGCCGCCGCCGATGCGAGAAGAAAGCTGGAGCGACGACGACTGGACGCGCCAGAAAGAACTGACCGTGACGCGGCTCCTGTCGCGCGCCGCCACCCAGGGCAAACAGAACCTGGTCAACGGCACCGTCGTCGACTACGCCACCGTGCCTTTACCGGATGGCGCGGTGCTGCTGTCCTACCTCGACGTCACCGACGGGGCGCGCGTCGAGCAGGCGCTGCGCCAGCAGGCCATTGCCTACCGCGAGGCCGACCGCATGAAGTCGGAATTCATCGCCAACGTCTCGCACGAGGTGCGGACGCCGATGAACACGATCATCGGGTTCGCCGACATGCTGAGCCAGAACTACTTCGGCGAACTGAACCCGCGCCAGCAGGACTACGCCACCGGCATCCTCGACACCTCCAAGAGCCTGGTCGGAATCATCGGCGATATCCTCGATCTCGCTTCCATCGAGGCCGGCCAGTTGGAACTGCAGCGCGAAACCTTCGACGTCCATGCCATGCTGGTCGCGGCGCTCAACCTGATCCGCGACCGCGCCGGGCGCAAGGAGTTGAAGGTCAGCTTCGACTGCCCCACCGACATCGGCTGGATGGCCGCCGACGAACGGCGCCTGAAACAGGTGGTATTCAACCTCTTGTCCAACGCCGTCACCTACACGCCGCCGCGCGGCTCCGTGCGGTTGGAAGCGCGGCGCGACGGCGGCGACATCGTCGTCTCGGTGGCGGACACCGGCGTCGGCATTCCCATGGACGACCGCGATCGCGTGTTCCAGGCCTTCGAAAAGGGCGATACGGCGCGCGCCGAGACGGCGGAGGCGACCGACACCGGCGTCGGGCTCGGCCTCACCATCGTCAAGAGCTTCGTCGAGCGGCACGGCGGTACGGTCGAGGTGAAGTCTCAATCCGGGCGCGGCACCACCGTCACCTGCCGTATTCCCGCCGGGCAACTGGGCGGCGCCGATGACGATGACGTGGAAGACGAAGCCGCGCCCGTATCGGCATCCGAATCGGAACCGGAAGCGGCATCCGAAACAACCGAGGCCGCCCGGGTCGACGGCAATCTCGACGAGGTCTTTCCGAAATCCGAGACCTGAGCCGTTTTCGGCGCCCGTATTTACAACAAATGGTGACCTCCTTAGCATGAGGGCAATGACAAGGCCGCCGTGGATCGAAGCGGCGGTGGGAGGCCCACATGACACCCGAACAGGTGCTGAAGATACCGCCGAAAGTGCTGACACAGGCTCAACGCGAGGCCTATTTCGCCGACGGTTATCTGTTGCTCGAAAAAATCCTCGACGATGAATGGGTGGCGCGGCTGCGCCAGGCCACCGAGGAGATGATCGACGAAAGCCGCGCCATTACCCAGTCCGACGCCAAATGGGACCTGGAAGACGGCCACACGGCCGAGAACCCGCGCCTTCGCCGCCTTTCCAGCCCGAACGACCATCACCCCACCTATTGGGAGTTCGCGTCGAAGTCCGTGGTCGCCGATATCGTCGCCGACCTGGTCGGGCCAGACGTCAAATTCCACCACTCGAAGCTCAACTTCAAATGGGCGCGCGGCGGCGAGGAGGTCAAATGGCACCAGGACATCCAGTTCTGGCCGCACACCAACTACAGCCCCCTGACCGTCGGCACCTATGCCTACGACTGCGGCCCCGACCAGGGACCGGTGATGGTGCTGCCCGGCAGCCATCTGGACGAGCTTTACGACCAATACAATGCGGCCGGCGAATGGATCGGGTGTCTGAATGCCGATGACGCGGCGGCGCTGGATACGTCGAAAGCGGTGTCGCTGGAAGGGCCGGCGGGATCGCTAACCATTCACAACTGCCGCATGCTGCATGCATCGAAGCCCAACGACTCCGATGTCGGGCGGCCGCTGCTGTTGAACATCTACGCCGCCGCCGATGCCCTGCCCTACACCTACAATCCGCTGCAATCTAAATACATGGAGACCATCGTTCGCGGCCAGCGCGCCCGCTGGGCGCATCACGACCCCAGGCCCTGCATGCTGCCGCCCGACTGGTCCGGCGGCTACACGTCGATTTTCGCCCTGCAGCAGGAAGAGGACTGGAAACAGGAGAGCGCCCAATGAGCGTTTTGTCAGCGGCTGAGACCGAGCAGTTCCATACCGACGGCTACGTCTTTCCCATCGACGTGCTGGAGGCGTCCGAGGTTGCGGACCTGCGCAGCCAGTTGGAAACATTCGAGGCATCCCAGGGCGGACATCTGGAGGCGACGCAGCGCAACAAGTCGCACCTGCTGTTCAAATGGGTGGACGACCTGATCCGCGATCCGCGCATCCTCGACCCGGTGTCGGAACTGATCGGCGAGGATTTGCTCTGCTGGAACACGCTGTTCTGGATCAAGGAGGCGGGGTCGGGCAGCTTCGTTTCCTGGCACCAGGACACCCGCTATTGGGGGCTATCGAGCGAAAAGGTCGTGACCGCCTGGCTGGCGCTGTCGCCGGCGCGGATCGAGAACGGCTGCATGCGCGTCTTGCCCGGCACCCATGCCGGCGACGTCATGGCGCACGAGGACCGCTACGACGAGAACAACATGCTGACCCGCGGCCAAGAGATTTCCGAAGGCGTCGACGAGGGCGCCGCCATCCACATGCCGCTGGAAGCCGGCCAGATGTCGATCCACAACTACCGCCTCGCGCATGCGTCCGGTCCCAACAATGGCGCCGACCGACGCATCGGCCTTTCCATGCACTTCATGCCGCCCGACACCGCGCAGATCGTCGGGGAGTGGGACAGCGCCGCATTGGTGCGCGGCCGCGACGACTACCGCCATTTCGAACCGACACCGGTGCCGGCCCAGGATTTCGATCCGCCCGCCGTCGCCTTTCACGCCCGCGCCGCGCGCGCCATCCGCGACGTCCTTTATGCCGACGCCGCCCTCAACACGGAGAAACTCTGATGAATTCACGCCCCACCGATATCGCCAAGCTGCGCAGCTTCGTGCAGGACATGACCCACCTGGTCGATGCCGCCGGTGACGACGAGGAGAGGATCATCGGCGAGGGCGGTGACCTGGTGAAGCGCCTGGTCGCGGCGGACGACTGGCTGCCGGACGTCTTCACCCAGCCGCACCCCGAGCACTTCCAGCAGTATCTGCTCTATTGCGACCCCGATGAGCGCTGGTCGGCGGTGAGCTTCGTCTGGGGGCCGGGCCAGAAAACGCCGGTGCACGATCACACGGTCTGGGGCCTCGTCGGCCAACTGCGCGGCGCCGAGCGCGAAACCATGTACATGCGCGACGGCGACGGCCCAATGGTGGTCGGCGACAGCGCGGTGCTGAAGCCGGGCGGCCTCACCGCCGTATCACCCTCCATCGGCGATATCCATGTCGTCGCCAACGATATGGCGGACCAGGCATCGATTTCCATCCACGTCTACGGCGCCAACATCGGCGCCGTGGCACGGCACGTGTTCGTGCCGGAAACCGGCGAGGTGAAGGATTTCGTCTCGGGCTATTCCGCCGACGTGGTGCCCAACCTCTGGGACCGCTCCGAAGCCGTGCGCGCCGCTCTTTAAGCCGAAGGAACCCCTGATGCAAAACGATTGGGCCGGCGTCTTCCCGGCGTTGATGACCGAATTCAAGAAGGACGGCAGCCTCGATCTGGAGGCCACCGCGCGGCACATGGAAAGCTGCATGGCCGCCGGCGTCAAAGGCTTCGTCATGCTCGGCACACTGGGCGAAAACCCGTCACTTTATCCGGACGAGAAAGAGAAGGTGCTGCGCATGGCGGTCGAGACCGCGGCTGGCCGTGTGCCGGTGCTGACCGGCGTCGCCGAATACACCACCGACATGGCCATCGACCACGTGCGCCGCGCCGAAAAGGCCGGCTGCGCCGGATTGATGGTGCTGCCCTGCATGGTCTATCCGCAGGACCAGCGCGAAGCGGTGGCGCATTTCCGCGCCGTTTCCGAGGCCACCGACCTGCCGATCATGATCTACAACAACCCGCCCGCCTATAAGGTCGACGTCAGCCCGGAGTCGTTCAACGGGCTCGCCGATTGCGAAACCATCGTGGCGGTCAAGGAATCGTCGCACGACAGCCGCCGCATCACCGACATGTTCAACGTCTGCGGCGAGCGCTACCGCATCTTCTGCGGCGTCGACGACCTGGTGCTGGAGAACGCGTTGTTCGGCGCCGTGGGCTGGGTCTGCGGGCTGGTCAACAGCTTCCCCAGGGAAGCCGTCAGGCTGTTCGACCTGGCGCGGGAGAAGCGCGTCGAGGAGGCGCTGGAGATTTACCGCTGGTTCATGCCGCTGCTGCACCTGGATGTCGACGTGAAGCTAGTGCAGATGATCAAGCTCGCCAACCAGATCACCGGCGAGGGCACCGAATGGGTGCGTCGCCCGCGCCTGACGCTGGAGGGGGACGAACGCGCTTTCGTCACCGAAGTGGTCGAGACCGCGCTCGCCAACCGGCCCAACCTGTAATCCATGGCCGGCGCTTCGTCCTGCTGCGCGGTCGTCGGCGCCGGGATCGTCGGACTCGCTTGCGCCTATCACCTGAACCGCGCCGGTCACAATGTGGTGCTCGTCGACCGCGACCCGGAAGGCGACCGCACGTCGTTCGGCAATGCCGGCGCCGTGGCGGTGGTGGAAATTCTGCCGCTACCGTCGCCGGGGATCGCCCGAAAGGTGCCTGGCTTTCTCTTCGACCCGCTGGGTCCGCTGTCGATCCGGCTCCGTTACCTGCCGTGGCTGGTGCCCTACCTGCGCCATTTCCTCGCCGCCTCGAAACCCGAGCGCTTTCACGCCGGCACGGCGGCCATGGCGGCGCTGCTGGCCAGCGCCATGGACGACCACGAAGCACTGCTGCAGACCATCGGCATGTCGTCGTCGCTCAACCGCAAGGGCGGGCTGTTCGTCTACCGCTCGGAACGGGGCCGCGCCGCGGACGAACCCGGCTGGCGGCTCCGGCGCGAGGTCGGCCTGCACGCCGAACCGCTCGACCGCCGCCAGATCGAGGACATGGAGCCGTCGCTGGGCCCTGAGGCTCAATGCGGCTACGTCACCGACGACTGGGCGCACTACGACGATCCGAAGGCGCTTTGTTCGGGCCTGCTGGCGCATCTGCGCCAGGCCGGCGTCGAGGTCATCGCCGCCGAGATCGCCGATGTCGATTTCGACGCCGCCCGCCCCGCCGCGCTGGTCACCCGACAGGGCGAGCGGATTGCTTTCGACAACGTCGTCATCGCGGCCGGCGCCTGGTCGCACCAGTTGAGCCGCCAGTTGGGTGATCCGTTCCCGCTGGAGACCGAACGCGGCTACAACACGACGCTCCCCGACCCCGGCGTTTCCGTCTCAACCATGACCACCTTCGCCGAAGACCAGTTCGTCATGACGCCGATGGCCATGGGGCTCCGGATCGGCGGCGCGGTGGAGTTCGCGGGGCTTGAAGCCGCGCCCAATTACAAGCGGTCCAAGGCGTTGCTGAAGCTCGCCCGGCGCTACCTGCCGGGGCTGAACACCGAGAACGGCAGCGAATGGATGGGGCACCGGCCGTCGACACCCGACTCGCTTCCCGTCATCGGCCGTTCGCCCGGCCACGCCAACGTCATTTACGCGTTCGGCCATGGCCACCTGGGGCTCACGGGCAGCGCCACCACCGGGCGCATCGTCGCCGAGTTGGCTGCCGGGCGCGATCCGGGGCTGGACTTGGCACCCTTCCGGGTGTCACGTTTCCGCTAGGAGAATTCCATGACCAGCGACGATCCCCTGCTGCAGCCGTTCCAGCTCAAGCACCTGACGCTCAAGAACCGGCTGATGTCCACGGCGCACGAGCCGTCCTACTCCGAAGACGGCCTGCCGACCGAGCGCTACCGGCTCTATCACCTGGAAAAGGCCAAGGGCGGCTGCGCACTCACGATGACCGCCGGCTCCGCCGTGGTCGCCGAGGATTCGCCGGCCGCCTTCGGCAATCTCCACGCCTACAAGGACGAGATCATGCCGTGGCTGCGGAAGCTCGCCGACGACTGCCACGAACATGATACGGCGGTAATGATCCAACTGACGCATTTGGGCCGGCGCACCAACTGGAACCATTCCGACTGGCTGCCGGTGCTTGCCCCCTCTCCCTTGCGTGAGCCCGCGCACCGGGCCTTTCCGAAAGAAGCCGAGGATTGGGACCTGGACCGTATCGCCAAGAACTATGCCGACGCGGCAGCGCGCATGCAGGCCGCCGGCTTGGACGGCTTCGAGTTCGAGGCCTACGGCCATCTGCTCGACGGCTTCTGGTCGCCGGCCACCAACAAGCGCACCGACGAGCACGGGGGCTCCTTGGACAACCGGCTCCGGTTCACCATGCGGGTAATCGAGGCGGTGCGGGACGCGGTGGGGCCCGCGTTCATCGTCGGGGTGCGGATGGTTTGCGACGAAGACTGGGATAAGGGCCTTAGCCGCGACGAGGGGATCGAGATTGCGCGCCGGCTGGTCGGCAGCGGCGGCATCGATTTCATCAACGTCATCCGCGGCCATATCGACAGCGACGCGGCACTGGCCGACGTGATCCCGGTAATGGGACAAGGCTCGGCGCCGCACCTGGATTTCTCCGGCGAGGTGCGGGCCGAGACCAAGTTCCCGGTGTTCCATGCCTCCAAGATCGCGGATGTCGCCACCGCCCGGCACGCTATCGCCGAAGGCAAGCTCGACATGGTCGGCATGACCCGCGCCCACATCGCCGACCCGCATATCGGGCGCAAGCTGGCGGAAGGCCGCGAGGCGGACATTCGCCCCTGCGTCGGCGCCAGCTACTGCATCGACCGCATCTACGAGGGCCACGAGGCGCTTTGTATCCACAACCCGGCCACTGGGCGCGAGGCAAGCATGCCGCAGGAAATCGCACCTTCCAGCGGCCCGGCGAAGCGCGCCTGCGTCGTCGGCGCCGGACCGGCGGGGCTGGAAGCGGCCAGGGTGCTGGCGGCGCGTGGTCACCAGGTCACTTTGTTCGAGGCCGCGCCCGAAGCCGGCGGCCAGCTCCGGCTCGCGGCACGGAGCCCGCGCCGGCGCGACTTCGTCGGCATCGTCGATTGGCGCATGGAGCGCTGCACCGAGGCCGGCGTCGATTTCCGCTTCAATACGTATGCCGGCGCCGACGACGTTTTGGCGGAAGAACCGGACCTCGTCATCGTCGCCACCGGCGGGCTGCCCAACACGGATATCCTGGAAGCCGGGTCGGAATTGGCGGTCAGTTCCTGGGACATCCTGTCCGGCGACGTGGCGCCCGGGACCGATGTGCTGGTTTATGACGATAACGGCGCGCATCCCGGCATGCAGGCCGCGGAAATGCTGGCCGAGGCCTGCGCCCGGGTGGAAATCGTCACCCCCGAGCGCTTTTTCGCGCCCGAGATCGGTGGTCTCAACCACGTCGCTTACGCGCGGCTGTTCCAGGACAAAGGCGTCATCATCACCATCAACACCCGCGTTCGCGCCGTCGAGCGCGACGGCAACACCCTCGTCGCCAAGCTCGCCAGTGATTACACCGACCTCAAGGCCGAACGCCGCGTCGACCAGGTCGTAATCGAGCACGGCACGCTGCCGCTGGACGAGCTCTATTTCGAGCTCAAACCCGGTTCGGTCAACGGCGGTGAGATCGACTACCGCGAGATGATGTCAGGCCAGCCCCAAACCGTGGTCCGCAACACGCAGGGCCGCTACCGGCTTTGGCGCATCGGTGACGCGGTCGCCAGCCGCAACGTGCACGCCGCCATCTACGAAGCGCTCAGGCTCTGTAAGGACACCTGATCATGGCCGCACCCCGTTTCACCTGCATCGATGCGCACACCTGCGGCAATCCCGTGCGCGTGGTCCGCGACGGCGGGCCCGAGTTGCAAGGCGCCACCATGCTGGAACGCAGGGCGCATTTCCTGGCGGAGTTCGACTGGATCCGCACCGGCCTGATGTTCGAGCCGCGCGGCCACGACGTGATGTCGGGCTCCATCCTCTATCCGCCGACGCGCGGCGACTGCGACGTGGCGATCCTGTTCATCGAGGTTTCGGGATGCCTGCCCATGTGCGGACACGGCACCATCGGCACGGTGACGGTCGCCATCGAGGAAGGCCTGGTGACGCCGAAAGAACCCGGCATCCTGCGCCTCGATACCCCTGCCGGCCTCGTCGAGGCGCGCTACCGGATTGAGGACGGGCACGTGACGGCGGTCCGGATCACCAACGTGCCGAGTTTCCTTTTCGCCAGCGGCCTCACCGTCGAGGCACCGGAACTGGGCGAACTGACCGTCGATGTCGCCTACGGCGGAAACTTCTACGCCATCATCGAGCCGCAGGCGAACTACGGCGACATGGCCGATCTCTCGCCCGCACAGATCCAGCAATGGAGCCCCATCATCCGCCAACGCCTGAACGAGGCTTATGACTTCGTCCACCCCGAACAACCGAACATTCAGGGCCTTTCGCATGTCATGTGGACAGGCCGGCCGACGCAGCCGGGCGCGGACGCCCGCAACGCCGTCTTCTACGGCGACAAGGCTATCGACCGCTCGCCCTGCGGTACCGGCACGTCGGCGCGCATGGCGCAACTGGTGGCCAGAGGCGACTTGAAACCGGGCGATGCCTTCGTGCACGAGAGCATCATCGGCAGCCTGTTCACCAGCCGGGTCGAGGGTGCCGCGAGCGTGGGTAACCTCGACGCCATCGTGCCGTCGATCGAAGGATGGGCGCATATCTACGGCCATAACGAGATCACCATCGATGAGCGCGACCCCTTCGCGCATGGATTTCTCGTCGGCTAGATCGCCCTCAGGTGGCGGGAAGCCGCAACCGCGCCGCAAGACCGCCGAGCGGCGAATCGGTCAGTTGCAGGGCGCCATCGTAGAGACCCGCAATATCGCGCACGATGGAAAGTCCGAGGCCGCTGCCGGGGACCGATTCATCCAACCGGCCGCCCCGGTCCAGCGCCGTCTGGCGGTCCTCGAAACGGATACCCGGCCCGTCGTCCTCCACCACGATCAGCAACTCGCCGCCGTCGCGCGCGCCACTAATTCGAATGTGGCCGTGGCTCCAGTTGCAGGCGTTCTCCATGATATTGCCGAGCATCTCTTCCAAATCCTGGCGCTCGCCCCGGAACGCGATCTCCGCCGGCATGGAAACGTCCATCTCCCAGGTGTCGTCGGCATGAATGCGCGCCAGCGCCTGGCGCAACGCCGCGACCACCGGATAGACCGGCGTGCGGGCGCCGATGATTCGCGCCGATCCGGCGGCGCGGGCCCTTGCCAGGTGGTGATTGACGCTATCAGACATGATTTCGACCTGCTGGCGCAGGGTTTCTCCGGCTTCACCGTCGACCTGCTGGGCGGCGTTACCGATAACGGCGATGGGGGTTTTCAGGGCGTGCGCCAAATCGCCCATCTGCCGCCGGGTCCGTTCGACCGATTTGTCGTTGTGGTCGAGCAGTGCATTCAGCTCCGCCGCCAAGGGCGCGAGTTCGCGCGGCAGGTCGTCGTCGAGCCGCGCCCGGCGGCCGGCCCGGACCTCGCCGAGCGATCGCTGGATTGAGCGTACCGGTCCGAGCCCGAATCGGACCTGAAAGACGACGGCCAACAACAGCCCGCCGCCGAGGACCGCGAGGCTCATGAAAAGGATGCCGTTGAACCTGTCTGCGGCGGCGTCGATCACCGAGACCGGGCCGGCGACGAACACGGTCAGCCGCTGGTCGGTACCCGGCGGCGTCACCGACCTTCCTATGACGCGGATGTCGTTTCCGCCGGGACCGGAAATCCGGTAGGGCTCGGGGTCCGGCCCCAGCGCTACCGACGCCGGCATCGCCGGCAGCCGGAAACCGTCGAGTGAGTGCGAATGCTCGCTCCATCCGCGGCTCGATGCGACGCTCCAGTACCAGCCGGACGCCGGCTTGTTGAAGCGCGGGTCGGCCGGATGACGTTTCAGCACAACATGCCCGTCCGGCGCCACCTGCGTCAGCGACACGAGTTCATCCACATGATCGATGAGGTTGGTGTCGAAGGTCGAAACCACCGTGTTGCGGAACAGCCCGGTCAGCACCACGAAGGCCACCGCCAGCGCGGCGATCAGCCAGACGATGGCACTGACCACCAGGCGTCCGGTCATGGAGCCTTGGCGAACCATGTCAGGCGGCCTCCGCTCGGCCCGCGAACCGGTAACCGAGCCCCTTCAGGGTCTCGATCCATTCGGCGCCCAGCTTGCGACGCAACCGCGACACGAAGACCTCGATGGTGTTGGAATCGGGATCGTCGTTGCAGCCGTAGATATGGTCGATCAACTCGCTGCGTGACACCACCTCGCCGGCATGATGCATCATGTAGGAAAGCACGCGGAATTCCTGGGACGTCAGCTCCACCTTGGCGCCGTCCAGCGTCACCTCGCCGGTGCGGGGGTCGAGCCGCAGCGGGCCGGCTTCCAATTGCGCTTCCGCATGGCCGGCGGCGCGCCGGATCAAGGCACGAATACGGGCCAGCACCTCTTCGATGTGAAACGGCTTGGTGACGTAGTCGTCGGCACCGGCCTCCAACCCCTGGACCTTCTCCGACCAGGTGCCGCGCGCGGTCAGGATCAGCACCGGCATGCGGCTATGGGCATCGCGCCAGCTCTTCAGCACCTTGAGCCCATTGATCTTGGGCAGCCCCAAATCCAGCACCGCCGCGTCGTAGGTCTCGGTGGCGCCCATGAACTCCCCGGCTTCGCCGTCATGCGCGACGTCGACGGAATAGCCGGAACGAACGAACGAGTCCGACAATTGCCGGCTCAAGGCGCGATCGTCTTCGATGACCAGAATTCGCATTTTTCCCTCCCGCCACGCGATCCCGCCCCTCACGGCACCGCGACCCCGCAAGTATCGCCCATATCCGCTCGCCGATCCTTGTTCCAGATCAATTCTGGGGCCGGCCGTTCAGCTTGGGTTCATGTGCGAATCGCTAGGCTCATGGGTGATTTGGGACGGGACGCCGCCGCTCCGAGGGGCCCGGCGTACGGAGAGGAGACGAAAATGTCGAAATTTGCCAAGAAAATCGCCGCCATGCTGATCGGGACGGCCGTCATCGCCGGTGCCGGCCAGGCGACCGCCGACGAAGGCACCATCGCGCTCGGCGGCAAGCTCTACGACAAATGGTTCAAGGTGGTGAAAGCGCCGACGCCGAAAGACACCCACATGTCTTGGCCGGCCTCCAACACCAAGAAAAAAGGCAACGCCACGCACCGCTGCAAGTCCTGCCACGGCTGGGACTACATGGGCAATGACGGCGCCTATGCGTCGGGTTCCTACAAGACCGGCATTTCCGGCCTGCGCGGTCTGGCGGGCGGCGACGCCGGCAAGGTTGTCGCGGCCTTGAAGGACAAGACCCACGGTTACGCCGGCAAGATGGACGATGGCGCCATGAACGCATTGGCCATGTTCGTGACCCAGGGCCAGGTCGACATGGATGCCTACATCGACCGCGCCGGCAAGAAAGCCAAGGGCGATGCCGCCAAGGGCAAGGACTACTACGGTACGCTTTGCGTCAATTGCCACGGCGCCGAAGGCAAGGAGCCGAAAGACATGCCGGCGCTCGGCGGGCTGTCGAACGGCAATCCGTGGGAGGTCCTGCACAAGATCCTGAACGGCCAGCCCGGCGAAGGCATGCCGGGGCTGCGCGCACTCCCCCAGAACGTTTCAGCTGACGTTCTTGCCTATCTTCAGACCCTGCCGAAGAAGTAGTCCAAGGCAACGTTCCCCCGCCGGTTCGCCGGCGGGGGTTTTTCTTTGCAAATCGATAGGTCGGTCGAGGACATGATCAAACGCGTTTGGTTCTGGTTCCGCACCCCCAGCCTGCGTTATGGCGCGGGCGTGATTTTCGTCGTCGGCGGTCTCGCGGGCGTGATTTTCTGGGGCGGGTTCAACACCTTCATGGAGTACACCAACACGCTCGGTTTCTGCATCTCGTGTCACGAGATGCGCGATACCGTCTATGAGGAATACAAGACCTCGGTGCACTACAAGAACCCGGCCGGCGTGCGCGCCATCTGTTCCGATTGCCACGTGCCGCGGCCGTGGACGGCGAAACTGCTGCGCAAGATCAGGGCGTCGAACGAACTGTTCCACAAGGTCGTCGGCACCATCGATACGCCGGAGAAGTTCGAGGCCCACCGCCTGGAGATGGCGGAGCGCGTCTGGGCCGAGATGCTGGCCAACGATTCGCGCGAATGCCGAAACTGCCACGATTACGGCGCCATGCACTTCGAGAAACAGCGCCGGCGCTCGGCGGAAAAGATGCGCGAAGCCGTCGAAGAGGGCAAAACCTGCATCGAGTGCCACAAGTTCATCGCCCACGCCAAGCCCGATGGTTACGAAGACGAAGATCGTTAGCAATTTTCGAAAATCCGACTCCCGAAATCCCGGCGCATCTGTTTGAATGAATCCCTGAGCCTCAGACAGACACGGGAGGAATTTCTGGGATGGCGAATACGATCGATGCGGCAACGTTGAAGGCCGAAGTCCACGCGGCAGCCGGCGGCAGTGGCGAACTGGCGCTGCTGGACGTGCGTGAATACGGCCAATACGGCGAGGGACACCCGTTCTTCTCGGTCTCCTGCCCATACAGCCACCTGGAACGTCAGGCACCCGTGCTGGTGCCGCGCCGCTCGGCGCCGGTCGTCGTGTTCGACGATGCCGACGGCGTCGCCGAGCGCGCGGCGGCAGCGCTCGGGCGCATCGGATATACCAACGTTCGCATCCTGGAAGGCGGCGCGCCGGCCTGGGCGGCGGCGGGCTATACCCTCTACCAGGGCGTCAACCTGCCGTCCAAGACCTTCGGCGAACTGGTCGAGCATGCCTGTCACACACCGTCGATCACCGCCGCCGAACTGCACGAAATGCAGACGCGCGGCGACAACCTGATCTTGCTCGACGGTCGCACGCCGGAGGAATACGCGCGCTTCAACATTCCGGGCGGCATTTCCTGTCCGAACGCCGAATTGCCGCTGCGCTTCGACGATCTGGTCTCCGATCCGGAAACCACCGTGGTCATCAACTGCGCCGGGCGCACGCGCTCCATCATCGGCGCCCAGACGCTGATCGATTTCGGCGTCTCGCAAAAGGTCGTGGCGCTGGAGAACGGCACCCAGGGCTGGGCGCTGATCGACCTGGAATTGGAATCGGGTGCCGACCGGTTCGCGCCGGACCAGGTTTCCGGCCCAGCCATGGCGGCCGCCAAGGCACGTGCCGACAAACTGGTCACCGAGCGCGGCATCAGCTTCGTCGATGCGGGAACGCTCGCCGGTTGGCAGGCCGACGAAAGCCGCACCACCTACCTGATCGACGTGCGTTCCACCGCCGAATACAAGGCCGGGCATCTGCCGGGCGCGCGCCATGCGCCGGGCGGGCAATTGGTGCAGGCCACCGATCTGGCTGTCGGCGTGCAGGGCGCGCGCATCGTCGTTTGCGACGATACCGAGGTGCGCGCCATCATGGCGGCGCACTGGCTGCAGCAGATGGGCCGCGACGTGCATGTGCTGCAAGGCGGCGTCGGCGCCGCCGCCACCGACACCACCATTCCGGACGACACGGTCGCCGATTCGGTCGCGCCGCACCTGGCGGAGACTACCGTCGACGAGTTGCGCGCCGGCATGGCCGCCGGCTCCATGGCCGCCGTCGATCTCCGTTCCAGCCAGGACTATCGCGACGGCCATGTGCCGGGCGCGCTTTGGGTGCTCCGCCCGCAGATGCCCGACGTCGCCGATGCCATGGCCGGCAAGCAAGTGGTGCTGATCGCCGAGGCCGGCGACGGTGCCAGGCTCGCGGCTCTCGATGCCAAGGCGCTCGGTGCCGCCGGCGTTTCGATGCTGGCCGGCGGCATGGCTGCCTGGAACGCCGCCGGACATCCGGTGGAAAGCTCCCCCGACGTGCCGGCGGACGCCAAGCGCAACGACTACCTGTTCTTCACCGGCCAGCGGCACATGGGCGACAAGGAACACATGCGCCAATACCTGGAATGGGAAATCGGCCTGGTCGGGCAATTGGACGCCGACGAACGCGGCGCCTTCAAGCTGCCGGGTGACTGACGCGTGACGCGCCCGCCGGAACTCAGGCGGTCGTGGCTGTTCGTCGGCGGCGCCGACGAGATGCAGTTGGCGGCCGCCGCCGAAAGCCCGGCCGACGTGATCATGCTGGAGTTGGAAGATTTCACGCCGCCGGCGCTCAGGCCCGAAGCCCGCGCCCGCGCGCCGGAACTGTTCGACCTTTGGCAAAAGGCGGGCAAGGTCGCGGCGGTACGGATCAATCCATTGGAAACCAAGGACGGCATCCCCGACCTGGATGCCGTGATGCGGGGGCGGCCGGACGCGGTGCTGCTGCCGAAGGTCGCGGAACCGCGCCAGGTGGAACGCCTGGATGCACGGGTCTCGCACCTGGAACGCGATCTCGGCATCGAAGACGGCGCCACCGAGCTGGTGCCCAACGTCGAGCTGGCCCGCGGCCTGATCCAGACCTACGACATCTGCATGGCGAGCGAGCGCGTCACTGCCTGTTTGGTTGCCAGCGAGGACATGGCCGCCGACCTGGGTGCGGAGCGTGGCCCCGACGGGTTGGAACTCCAATACGTGCGCCAGCGCTTCCTGGTGGAATGTGTCGCGGCGGGCAAGGTCGCTATCGACTGCCCCTATACCTGGACCGACGCCGACGGGGTGGAGGACGATAGCCGCTATGCCCGGCGCCTGGGTTACAAGGCCAAGAGCCTGGTCGATGCCGCGCATGCCGGCATCGTCAACGCGGTGCTGACCCCAAGCGCCGAGGAAACCGCGCGCGCCGAACGCCTGGTCGCCGCCTTCGAGGCCGCCCAGGCCGCCGGCAAGGGCCGGGCTGAGTTGGACGGGTCCTTGGTGGAATGGCCGATCTACCTCAATGCCAAGCGGCTGCTAGAGCGCGCTCGCGCGCTCGGGGCTCACGCTTGACGTCGGAATCGGTTTAAAATGTATGCATGAGCGAGGACGACGCGAAAATCCGAATCCTGTTCGTCGACGACGACGAAGCGGCGCTGGACCGGCTGCGTGAGCAGTTGACGGCGCTGAAGCTCGGCTGGGACATGGTCTTCGTCGGCGGCGGCCAGGGGGCACTGAAACGGCTCGAGATCGGTGCCTTCGACGCCGTCGTCTCCGACGTCAACAACCGCCACATGCCGGGCGAGGTTTTGATGGCCGAGGTGCATGAGCGCTTCCCCGACGTGGTGCGGATCATCGTTTCATCTGAAGTCGGCCGCAGCCACCTGCACCGGCTGGCCGATTCGGACCACTTCTACCTGACCAAACCGGTGCGGCCGGGAGCGCTCGTCGCCGCCATTGAGGAGGCGCACGAACTACACCGGGCCTTGAAGCACGGCAAGGAGCCCCTCGGCCTGGATGAAATGCAGGACATCCTGGTGGAGTTCTTCGTCAATCAGATCCGCCACCAGAAGCTGCGGCTCGACGAAATTCCGCTGCGTCTCCGCCCGCTTTTGCCCGAGCACCTGCTCGACGCGGCGGCGGCGCACTATGACGAATCGACGGCCCACGGCGACGGCGCCGAGCCGGACCGCGCCGCGGCCCAGCACGGCGACTGGCTCGACATGACCGAGGCCGAATAGCGGCTTCTTAAGAGAAATACTCCGGCAGCGCGCGGGCCAGATTTTCGCGGATGCGGTCGCGAACCGGCCGGTCCATGGGCGCGCGCTCGAAGGTTTCACCCGTGACCTGTTCGTAGAGGCGCACGTATTTCTCGGCGAATTCCATCAGCGTGTCGGCCGGAATTTCCGGGATCGGGTCGTTGTAGGGATCGCAGCGCGCGGCGATCCACAGCCGCAGGAACTCCTTGTCCAGGCTGTCCGGGTTTTCTCCGGCGGCCAGCTTTTCCGCGTAGCTCTCTTCGATCCAGTAACGGCTGGAATCGGGGGTGTGGATCTCGTCGGCCAAGGTGATGCGGCCGTCCTCATCGACGCCGAATTCATACTTGGTGTCGACCAGGATCAGGCCGTTCTTGGCGGCAACCTCGCGGCCGCGGGCGAAAACGGCGAGCGACAGTTCCGCCAGTTCGTCCCACTGCGCCTGGGAAAGCAGGCCCTGCTCGACGATTTCGGCCGGCGTGATCGGATGGTCATGCTCGCCCACCGCGCCCTTGGTGGTCGGCGTCAGGATGGTTTGCGGCAGCTTCTGGTTCTTGACCAGGCCATCGGGGAAGGTGACGCCGTACATCACCCGTTCACCGCGGTCGTACATGGGCCAGATCGAGGTATCGGTGGAGCCGGTCATGTAGTCGCGCACCACCATCTCGATAGGCAGCATGTCGAGCCGCTTGCCGATCACCACGTTGGGGTCGGGCACGTCGATAATGTGGTTGGGGCAGATGTCCTCGGTCTCGGCGAACCAGAAGGTGGCCGTCTGGTTCAGCACCTGGCCCTTGTAGGGAACGGCGGCGAGCACCACGTCGAAGGCCGATTGGCGGTCGGTGGCGATCATCACCCGGCGTCCGTCGGGCAGGTCGTAGGACTCGCGCACCTTGCCAGACGTGTGGTTCGGCAGTTCGTCGAAGGTGGCGTCGGTGAGGCAGTTGGCGAGAATAGTAGAGGTATCGGTCATTATGTCCGTCGCGGTCGGTTCAAGTTTCCGGAAAGCGCCAATGATCTAGAAATTCGCCCCGAATTCAAGGCCGATTAGGGCCTCAGCGGGCAAGAATCAGGATCAAAATTGCGGCCACGATCAGCATGATGCCGACAAATTCCATGGCCGAGGTCTTCTCCTTGAAAAAGAAGATGGAGGCGATGAACGTGAATACAAGCTCAATCTGTCCCAAAGCGCGCACATAAGCCGCATTTTGCATGGTGAAGGCGGTAAACCAGCAGATCGACGCCAACACACCCGACACGCCAACCGAAAGCGCCGGCTTCCAGTTGCGCACCACCTTGGTCAGTTCGCCGGGCTCTCGCCACTTCAGGTACACCCCCATGATCGCCACCTGCATGACCAGCGACACGGCCAGCGCATAGGCGGCGCGGATCACCGCTGGCGTATCGCCGAGCGCCAGCCCGGCGCCACGGAAGAACACCACCGACGCGCCCAGGAAGGCGCCGCACAGGAGCCCCACCAGGGTCGGCTTCTCCAACAGTCCGGCGACCAGGTTGCCGAGCGTGATCTTGCTCTGCGCCAGCGACAACGCCATGACGCCGAACAGGCTCAAACCGATGGCGACGGCGGCGCCGAGGCTCAGGGTATCGCCCAGCAGGATCAGCCCCAGGATGGCAATCTGTACCACCTCGGTCTTGGAAAGCGTCGTGCCGACGGCGAAGTTGCGGAATGAAAACAGCCAGATCAGCACGAAGGTGAAGAGAATTTGGGAAATGCCGCCGGCCAGGCAGTAGACCAGGAAGGTCCAGTTCCATTGCGGCAGTTGATAGCCGCCGTACTGCAACAATACCCAGAGATAGATAAGCGCGAACGGCAGCGCGTAGATGAAGCGCACGTAGGTGGCGCCGCCGGTCGAAAGCTGCCCTTTCAGGTGCTTTTGCATGGCCGAACGCAGGTTCTGGAAGAACGCGCCGCCGATGGTAAACGGAATCCAGAGTTCCAAGTTCGCTATCCCCCCCTTATGAGCGGCACGGAAAACTTGGACCCGGCGCCGCCGTTCCCTACCTTTAGATCATGCGCACCCCTACCCCACAAGCCCCGGCGCTGTTCATCGCCAGCGAGGTCTACCGCGCCGCCAATCACGGCCGTCAGCACCCTCTGGCGATCCCGCGCGTGACGCTGGCCATGGACCTCTGCCGGGCCTTGGGCTGGCTCGACGGCGACAGCTTCATCGACAGCCCCATGGCCGGCGAAGCGGACCTGGCACGCTTCCACGATCCGCTCTACATCGCCGCCGTGCGCGCCGCCGAACGGGATGGCGACCTGCCCATGGAGGCCAAGCGCCGCCATCACATCGGCACCAACGGCAATCCCATCTTCGACGGCATGTTCCGCCGCCCCGCCACCGCCTGCGGCGGCGGGCTGCTGGCGGCGCGGTTGATGATGACCGGAGGCGCGCGGGTAATCCATGCGCCAGGCGGCGGCCAGCACCATGGCCGGCCCGACCGCGCCAGCGGGTTCTGCTATTTCAACGAACCGGCACTGACCATCTTGGGCCTGTTGGAACAGGGCGCCGAACGGGTCGCCTACCTGGACCTGGACGCCCATCACGGCGACGGCGTGCAGGACGCCTTCGCCGATGATCCCCGGGTCCTGACCATCTCCATCCACGAGGCCGGGCGCTGGCCCATGGCCAAGGACGCAGCCGGTCCCGGCAGCGCCGCCGACCGCGCCGGCGGCGGTGCGCGCAACCTGCCGGTGCCGCCGGGTTTCAGCGACAGCGAACTGGACTTCCTGATGCAAGCGGCAGTGCTGCCGTTACTGAGCGAGTTCGAGCCCGACGCCGTCTACCTGCAGGCCGGCGCCGATGCGCTGGCCGATGACCCGCAAAGCAAGCTGGCGCTTTCCAATGGTGCCATCTGGCGCGCCGTTGCAGCGGTGCGGCACCTGGCGCCGAGGCTACTGGTCACGGGCGGTGGCGGCTACAATCCCTATGCCGTCGGGCGCTGCTGGGCCGGCATCTGGGCGACGCTTTCCGGCCAGACCATCCCCGACCGGCTGCCGCCCGAGGCCGAGGCTTGCCTTCGGGACGTGGTCTGGCACCATCGTCTGGGACGCAGCGCACCGGAGCATTGGTTCACCACCCTTGCCGATCCCCCACTGTCGGACCCGGTGCGCGACGAGATCAAAGCCCTGGCCCGAACCACCCTGGAGTCCTGAAACGATATGACCGCGACCCCGCCGATAGCTTCGAGACGCCCCCGCACCGAGACCCGCCACGGCGATGTCCGCACCGACAACTACGCCTGGCTCCGGGACGACAACTGGCAGCAGGTGATGCGCGAGCCCCAGGTGCTGGACGCCGACATCCACGCTTACCTGGAGGCCGAGAACGCCTATACCAATGCCGTCCTGGCACCGCTTTCCGACGAGATCGAGCGCCTGTTCCAGGAGATGAAAGGCCGCATCAAGCAAGACGATTCTTCCGTGCCGCTGCCGGACGGCCCCTGGAGCTATTACAGCCGTTACCGCGACGGCGGCGAGCATCCGCTGTTCTGCCGCCGCCCCAGGGACGGCGGCGACGAGACCCTGATGTTCGATGGCGATGCCGCCGCCGAGGGCCAGGCCTATTTCAAGCTCGCGGCCTGCGAACACAGCCCCGATCACCGCTTTCTCGCCTATGCGGTCGATCTCAACGGTTCGGAGATTTTCACACTCAAGGTCCGCGACCTGGAAACAGGCCAGGACCTGGCGGACGAGATCGAGGGCGCGCATGGCGGCGTCGAATGGGCCAATGACGGGCGCACGCTCTATTATACGATCCTCGACGACAACCACCGCCCCTGCGCCGTGCGCCGCCATGTATTGGGCGCGCCCGTCGCCGACGACGAAGAGATTTACCGAGAGACCGATCCCGGCTTCTTCGTCGGCATATCCAAGACCGAAAGCCGCCGTTTCCTGGTTATCGACGCACACGATCACCAGACCTCCGAGGTGCGCGTCGCCGACGCGGACGCCGCCGAACCCGAGTGGCGTGTCATCGCCGCGCGAGAACCCGGCCGCGAGTACGACGTCACCGAATGGGACGGTGCCTTCATGATCCGCACCAACGCCGACGGCGCCGAGGACTACAAGATCGTCACCGCGCCCCTGGACGCGCCGGGGCCGGAAAACTGGCGCGACCTGGTGGCGCACGAACCCGGGCGGCTGGTGCTCGGCATGCAGGCGTTCAAGGACTTCTGGGTGCGGATCGAACGCGTCGATGCGCTGCCCCGGCTGGTAATCACGGCGCTGGGCGGCGAAGCTCACGCGGTGGCCTTCGAGGAAGAGGCCTATGCGCTGGGCATGGGCGGCTCCTTCGAGTACGACACGGCCGAGCTGCGTTTCACCTATTCCTCCATGACCACGCCGGAACAGACCTTCGCCTACGACATGGCGACGCGGGAACGCCAACTGCTGAAGGAGCAGGAGGTGCCGTCCGGTCACGATGCCGCCGACTACGTGACGCGGCGCATCCAGGCGCCGGCGCCGGACGGCGAGATGGTGCCGGTGAGCCTTTTATACCGGAAATCGACGCCGCTCGACGGCACCGCGCCTTGCCTGCTCTATGGCTACGGCTCCTATGGCATGTCCATGCCGGCGGCCTTCGCCACCGCGCGCCTGAGCCTCGTCGATCGCGGCTTCGTCTATGCCATCGCCCACATCCGAGGCGGCATGGAGAAGGGTTACCGCTGGTACAAGGACGGTCGCGAGGACAAGAAGACCAACACCTTCACCGACTTCATCGCCGCCGGCGAGGCACTGGTGGCGGCAGGCTATACGACGCGCGGGCGCATCGCCGGGCACGGCGGCAGCGCCGGCGGCATGCTGATGGGTGCCGTCGCCAACATGGCGCCGGACCTGTTCGGCGCGATTGCCGCCGACGTGCCTTTCGTCGACGTGCTCACCACCATGCTCGACGACACCCTGCCGCTGACGCCGCCCGAGTGGCCGGAATGGGGCAACCCCATCGAGGACGCCAAGGCCTACCGGTGGATCAAGAGCTATTCGCCGGTGGACAACGTAACGGCCCAGGACTATCCGCACATTTTCGTCACCGCCGGCCTGACCGACCCGCGCGTCACCTACTGGGAGCCGGCCAAGTGGGTGGCGCGGCTGCGCGAGTTGAAGACCGACGACAACACGCTTTGCCTGAAAACCAACATGGATGCCGGGCACGGCGGCGCCGCCGGGCGCTTCCAGCGGCTGCACGAAACGGCGGAGTTCTATGCCTTCGTACTCCACGTGCTGGGCGCCGGCGATGCCTGACTGGTCGCTCGAGCGCGCCGCGCTTGCCGGCGGCGCCCGACTGGTCTGCGGCATCGACGAGGCCGGCCGCGGCCCCTGGGCAGGACCGGTGGTCGCCGGCGCGGCGGTGCTCGAGTTCGAGACCCTGGGCGACACCTTGCTGAGCGGGCTCGACGATTCCAAGAAACTGAAACCGCAGGCCCGCGAAGATTTGTTCGAAGAACTGAAAGGCCGCGCCCGCATTGGCGTCGGCATCGCCGACGTGGACGAGATCGACAGCCTCAATATCCTGCAGGCGACGATGCTGGCCATGGCCAGGGCACTTGGCGATCTGGGCCGGCCGGCGCCGGACCTGGCGCTGGTCGACGGCAACCGCGCACCCGATTTACCCTGCGCCATCCAGACCGTGATCAAGGGTGACGGCTTGAGCCTCTCCATCGCCGCCGCGTCCATCGTCGCCAAGGTCAGCCGTGATCGGATGATGGCGGCACTCGACCGGGACCATCCGGGCTACGGCTGGGCCCGCAACGCCGGTTACGGCACCGCCGAGCATCAGCGCGGGCTGGCGGAACTGGGGGTGACGCCGGCGCACCGGCGGTCGTTCGCGCCGATCCGCAAGATATTGAGTCCGGATGACTAAAGAGACTCCATATCTAGCGCCCGAATCGCCGCTAAGTCGTTGATTCCAAATAAGTCTTGACCGCGAGTCCACCCCCCGCCATGCTGCCGCGTCATGGGCAGAGATCATACAGAGAGACGTGCGCAAAGCGCGTCCGATAGAGTTACCGGGGGCGATGAGGGGGTGAACCGCATCCTTGTCGGCGACTGCGTCGAGCTGATGAACAGCTTGCCGGAGGGCAGCGTCGACATGGTGTTCGCCGACCCGCCCTATAACCTGCAATTGGGCGGCGAGTTGCACCGGCCGAACAACAGCCGCGTCGACGGCGTCGACGACGACTGGGACCAGTTCGACGGCTTCCAGCAATACGACGATTTCACCCGCGCCTGGCTGATAGCGGCGCGCCGGGTCCTGAAGCCCGATGGCACGCTCTGGGTGATCGGGTCGTACCACAACATCTACCGGGTCGGCGCGCTGTTGCAGGACCTGGGTTTCTGGATGCTCAACGACGTGGTCTGGCGCAAGACCAACCCGATGCCGAATTTCCGCGGCCGGCGCTTCACCAACGCGCACGAGACGCTGATCTGGGTCGCGCGCTCGCAGGACAGCAAGTACCGCTTCAACTACGACGCCATGAAGGCGATGAACGACGATTTGCAGATGCGCTCCGACTGGCTGCTGCCGCTCTGCACCGGCGCCGAGCGCCTCAAAAAAGACGGCAAGAAAGCGCACCCGACGCAAAAGCCGGAAGCGCTTCTGTATCGCGTGGTGCTGTCGTCGACGGAAGTGGGTGACGTGGTCCTCGATCCGTTCTTCGGCTCCGGCACGACGGGCGCGGTGGCGAAAAAACTCGGCCGCAACTACATCGGCCTGGAGCGCGATCCCGACTACGCCAAGTTGGCGGAGAAGCGGCTGTCGCGCATCCAGCGCGTACCCATCGAAGAGTTCCTGAAGACACCGACCAAGAAGGACCTGCCCCGGGTGCCGTTCGGGCGCCTGCTGGAAAGCGGGCTGCTGGAGCCGGGCGAGGTCTTGATGGACAGCCGCAAGCGGCATGCCGCGCGGGTCCGCGCCGACGGGACGCTGGTCACCGACGGCTTTCGGGGCTCAATCCACCAAGTCGGCGCCTATGTGCAAAAGGCCCCGGCCTGCAACGGCTGGCAGTTCTGGTATGTGGAGAAGAAGGGCGAGATGGTGCCCATCGATCTCTACCGCCAGAAGCTCCGCGCCGAGACCCACTGAACGATCAACGATAACAACGACTGCGTCCCGGGTTTTCCGGGGAGGATAAAAAAAGCAAAAAATTAGCGGGGCCGAAGCCCCGCTTTTTTTGTTCGCGATATTGCCGAACCGGGCCGTTAGCGCGTCGGTACCGGCTCGTCGCCGGAATAGTCGTAGAAACCACGATTGGTCTTCTTGCCGAGCCAGCCGGCCTCGACATACTTCACCAACAACGGACAGGGCCGATACTTGGTATCGGCGAGACCTTCATGCAGCACGTGCATGACGGCGAGACAGGTGTCCAAGCCGATGAAATCGGCCAGTTCCAAGGGGCCCATCGGGTGGTTGGTGCCGAGCTTCATGGCGGTGTCGATGGCGGCCACCGAGCCAACGCCTTCGTAAAGCGTGTAGATCGCCTCGTTGATCATCGGCAGCAGGATGCGGTTGACGATGAAGGCCGGGAAATCCTCGGCGTTGACCGCGGTCTTGCCGAGCTTGTCGGTGACGTCGCGCACCGTCTGGTAGGTGTCTTCGTCGGTGGCGATACCACGGATCAGTTCCACCAGTTGCATGCGCGGCACCGGGTTCATGAAGTGCATGCCACAGAACTGGCCGGGACGGTCGGTCTGCGCGGCCAGCCGCGTGATCGAGATCGACGACGTGTTGGACGCGATCAGCGTGTGGCTGGGCACCACCTCGCAGAGCTTCCTGAGGATCGCCTTCTTGATATCCTCGTCCTCGGTGGCGGCTTCGATGACCATGTCGCTGTCGCCGAAGATGCCGTACTCGGTGCCCCAGTTGAGGTGCGCCAGCGCCTCGTCGCGGTCCTCGGCGGCAAGCCGCCCGCGTTCCACGTCGCGGGCCAGGCTCGATTCCAGCCGCTCGCGGCCCTTGGCAATGGCGTCTTCGGAGATGTCGAGGACGGTAACGTCGAAGCCCTTGAGGGCGCAGACCTGGGCGATACCGCCCCCCATCTGGCCGGCGCCGATGACTCCGATCTTTTGAATATCCATGTTCAGCGATCCGTTGTTGTTGTCAGAGGACCTTGTCCAACTCGGCCGACAGTTCCGGCACGGCGTTGAACAGATCGGCGACCAGGCCGTAATCAGCGACCTGGAAGATCGGCGCTTCCTCGTCCTTGTTGATGGCGACGATCACCTTGGAGTCCTTCATCCCCGCCAGGTGCTGGATGGCGCCGGAAATGCCGACCGCGATGTAGAGGTCGGGCGCCACCACCTTGCCGGTCTGGCCGACCTGGTAGTCGTTGGGAACGAACCCGGCATCGACCGCCGCGCGCGACGCGCCGACGGCGGCGCCGAGCTTGTCGGCGACCTCTTCCAGCATCGGGAAGTTATCGCCCGACTGCATGCCGCGGCCGCCGGAAATGATGATCGAGGCCGAGGTCAGCTCCGGGCGCTCCGACTTGGTCAGCTCGGAGCCGACGAAGGTCGAAAGGCCGGCGTCAGCGGCGGCCCCAGCACTTTCGACGGCGGCCGAGCCGCCCTCGGCGGCGGCGGCGTCGAATCCGGTGGTGCGCACGGTAATGACCTTGACCGCGTCCGTGGACTGCACGGTGGCCATGGCGTTGCCGGCATAGATCGGGCGCACGAAAGTATCGGCGCTTTCGACCCCGGTGATGTCGGAAATCTGCGCCACGTCCAGCAGTGCCGCGACGCGCGGCATGATGTTCTTGCCCGACGTGGTCGCCGGCGCCAGCACGTGCGAATAATCGCCGGCCATGGAGACCACCAGTGCCGCGACGTTTTCCGCCAGCGCGTTGGCGTAGAGCGGGCTGTCGGCGACCACAACCTTGGCGACGCCGGCCACCTTGGCCGCTTGCTCGCCCACGGCGGCGCAGCCCGAGCCCGCGACCAGCACGGTCACGTCGCCCAATTGGGAAGCCGCCGTCACGGTGTTGAGGGTGGCGGGTTTCAGTTCCGAATTGTCATGTTCGGCGAGGATCAGGACGCTCATCAGATCACCTTCGCTTCGTTCTTCAGTTTATCCACCAGTTCGGCGACGGTCTCGACGATGACGCCGGCTTCGCGCGCCGGCGGCTCGGTCACCTTCAGCACCTTGAGGCGCGGCGTGATGTCGACGCCGAGATCGGCCGGGGTAAAGGTGTCGATGGGCTTCTTCTTGGCCTTCATGATGTTCGGCAGCGAGGCGTAACGCGGCTCGTTGAGGCGCAAGTCGGTGGTCACCACCACCGGCATCTTCAGGTCCACGGTCTCGAGGCCGCCGTCGACCTCGCGCGTCACCTTGGCGGTGCCGCCATCCAGATCGATCTTGGAAGCGAAGGTGCCCTGCGCCCAGCCCAGCAGCGCGGCCAGCATCTGGCCGGTCTGGTTGGAATCGTCATCGATGGCCTGCTTGCCGACGATCACCAGGTCCGGGTTTTCCTTCTCGCAGACGGCCTTCAGCAGCTTGGCCACGGCCAAGGGCTGTAACTCGTCGTCGGACTGCACCAGGACGCCGCGGTCGGCGCCCATGGCCAGCGCCGTACGGATGGTCTCCTGGCACTGTTGGGCGCCCAGGGAAACGGCGATCACCTCTTCGGCGGTGCCGGCTTCCTTGAGGCGCACGGCCTCCTCGACGGCAATTTCATCGAACGGGTTCATGGACATCTTGACGTTGGCGGTCTCCACCCCCGTCTGGTCCGACTTGACGCGAATCTTGACGTTGTAGTCAACGACCCGCTTCACGGCGACTAGCACTTTCATGAACAAACCTGCAAATTCAGTTTCACTATCGAACTTGGTTGAAATCGTTCAGTCTTCGGCCGGCATCCGAAAAATGTCCCCGATTTCCAGCCGTTCCCCCCGAATTTCGCACTGCACAATAAGCATGGCCGTTCACCCGGTCAAGCCAAGTATGACGTTTTGATGATCTCGCACGGGCGGGTGCTGCATTGCGGCATGATCCGCACGAACCGCCGCTCCCACCGCCTTGAAAGCGGCTCGCGAAACAGCGTCAGGAGACCGCTACCGAGCCCGCCGGAATGGCTCGGCGCGGGAAATTCAGCCGCACGGAGGTTCCCCGGCCAACCTCGCTCTCGATTTCCATGGCGCCGCCATGCAATTCCATCAAGCCTTTCGAGACCGGCAAGCCGAGGCCCGTGCCGTCATGGGCCAACTGGGCGTTGGTCCGCGCCTGGCCGAAGGGCTCCAGGATTCGCGCCAGGTCCTCCGGCGGAACGCCGATACCTCGGTCGGTGATTTCGATAATCGTGCTGCCGGTGGTTCCGGTCCGCGCGGCGATGGAGACGGCGGCATCTTCAGGTGAATATTTGTCGGCATTCGACAGCAGATTGACCATGATCTGGCGGAAGGCCCGGATATCGGCGACCAGTTCCCCGGCACCATCGGCGATCTCGACATCGAACTGACGCCCGGTTTCGCGGCCGCCCCTGCCGATCAACTTGATCGCCGCCAGAATTTCGGTTTCCAGCTCGAACCGGATCAGGTCCAGCTTGGCCTTGCCGGCCTCTATCTTCGACAGGTCCAGGACGTCGTTGATAATGGCCAGCAGATGCTCGCCGGACTGGTGGATGTGATGGGCGTAGTCGACGTATTTCCGGTTGTTCACCTGGCCCAGCGATTCACGCGAGATCATGTTGGAAAAGCCAAGGATGGCATTAAGCGGCGTCCGTAATTCGTGGCTCATGCTTGCCAGGAACTGGGACTTCGCTTCATTCGCCTCACGCGCCTGATCGGCCAATTCCCCGGCGTTGATCTTGGCGTCGGTCAACAGCCGCTTGACGTTTTCCTGGCGGCGCAGGTGCCAGACCGCTGCCGTCCATAGGACCACGGCGGCGAGCAGGCCTTTCCAGGTGAAGGACACGATGTTTTCGAGCACGTAGCGCCCGCGAATCTCCGCGTGGGTGGTGAACGTGACGGGACCGGATGCGGGAGAGCCGGCCGCTTCGACGGAAAAGAAGCCGGTCAGCCGGTTCCATAAGCCCGCCTGGCGCTCGCGCCCGAGCCATTGCCGGAACGGCATGGTGTAGCCGCTCTCGTCATAGGGGACCGTGGTGATCACGTCGTCTGCGGCATCGACGATGACCGCCTGGTAGTCGCCGTAGGCGAAGGTGCGGTGGATTTCGCCGGAAAGCCTCCCTGGATCGATGGCGGACGCGATGACCGCCAGCAATTGCTGTTCGGGCCCGCGCACCGCGACGGAAAACGGCACCGACCAATGACCGTCGACGCGGCTACGGACGGGCGCGCCCAGGAAAACGGGCGCGGCTCCAGGGTCTTGGTGCGCGGCGAAATAGGCCCGGTCGTTGACCTTCCGCCCGCGGCTCGGTTGACCTTCGCGCGAATCGGCGGCGACGGTCCCGTCGGGCGTGACGATGATGACCGTTCTCAGGACGGGATGGGCTTTTTGCAAAAGCGCCGAAAGACGATGCAACTCGCCGTCGTCGATTCCATGGCTGCGAATGGCGTAGGCCAAAACCTGAAACGACGTCGTCCAGTCGTTCAAACGCGCACGTAAGTATGTATTGATGGCTTGGTATTTCCGGATGGCGAGCGCCGAAGACGTGGTGTCGACGGACTGATAGGCGAAGCCGAACAGCGCCACGGAAAACAGCAAAAGCGAAAGCGCCGCGACGACTTTCTTCATCTGATCCTTCCGCCGCCACCTGGCCTTATTGGCCGGTTTCGGGACGACGGTCCAAATTGCTCATCATATTTTGCGAGATATAACTTACTTCCCAATAAGTGGATTTGACTCAAATCAACCCAGATTCGCCGACCTTAGGGATCGTCGCCGGTCATGGCGTATCGCTTGCCCTTGTACCCCATATGTCTGGCCAAGCTCTGGTACGCGGCCACGAACTGCCGGCGCTTGCCGTCGGTGAGATCCTGGTTCGCCGCATCGAGCGCCTTCAAGAAGGCGCGAAAACCGATATCCAGGTGAAAATCGTGTATCCCGGCATGACGATGAATGGTGCCCAATTTCTTGAGATACGCCGCCAGTTCGGGGTCGTCATGCTTGGCGCGAAGGATCATTTCCAGAGCCAGCGAGAACATGTGCTTCTGGCCTTCGACATCGCGGAACAGATTGGACGCGCCGGGAATGGCCGTCAGCAGTTCGTCGTAGAAAACGTCGCAGGCGCGCTCGAAATCGAAGTCCTCGAAATCGGCCTCGACCGCTTGCCGGGTTCGTGCCCAGATATCGCCGTGGGTATTCGCCCTGCCCGTCATGTCGTCGGTTCCTGCCTAGAAGCCGCCGTTAAACCTTGGGACACAATATCATACAAATGTATGAGCCGCATCGCCGCCGGTCAGGCCGGCTGGGGGCGATCGATCATCGCGGCGGCCAGTTCGTCGTAGGCGGTCTCAAAAAAGGCCAGGTCACCGTCGGTGAGATCGGGCGCGGCCTTCTGTACGGCGGTGCTGAAGGCCTGGCGTCCGACCTTGATATGCAACGGCAGAATGCCGAACGCATGGTGACGCTTGCCCAACTGGCGCAACTGCTGACGCAAGGCATCCGGATCCTTGGCATCGCCCAAGATCGCCAGCATGGCGATGGAGAACATGCTGTGCTTCTGGGTCAGGCCGGAAAACAGTTCCCGCGCGGCGGGGATCAGGTTGAACAGTTCTTCATAAAAGACGGAGGTGCACTTCTCGTGGAAGTCGGCGGGGAGGTTCATTGGCTTTCACTCGTTCGGTGTTCGGAAGAGCGCGGACGCCACAATTTTTCATGCCGGTCCTGGAATACCAGCACATATTTCAGGGTTATTTTCTCGTTCTGAGAACCTGCCGCCGGCCTAAGCCCGCGTGGTCGAGCGCAACAGATCGTCGATGATGCGTTCCAGGTCCTTGAGCGTGCGGCAGGTCTTGGCCACGTGGCAATAGGGCCGGTAGCGCGGCATTTCCGAATCGCCGGTGCCCCAGAAGGTCTCCGGCTCCGGGTTGAGCCAGACGATGCGCTTGGCGCGCTGGTTCAGCCACTTCATCACGTCGGATCGCGGATCGGTATAATTGGAGCGCCCATCGCCCAGGATGATCACCGTGGTGCGCCGGTCGATGGCATTGCCGAACCCGGACTTGAGGTCGTCGAAGGCGCGGCCGTAATCGGTCGGCATGAAACCGATCCGGTCCAGCACCGCCGCGATGGCGTCGTCCACGTGGTCGGCGTCCAGGTGCTCGCCGATTTCAATCAGGTTGGATGAAAAGGCGAAACTGCGGACATCGGACAGCACTTCGTTGAGGCCGTAGAGGAACATCAGCAGGAACCTGGCCGCCGCCGCCACCGAACGCGACACGTCGCAGATCGCCACCACCTTGGGCTTCTCGATCTTCTTCTGCTTCCACACGGTCTCAAACGGGATGCCGCCATGCGCCATGTTGACGCGCATGGTGCGGCGCACGTCCAAATGCCCGCGCCGGGCGCGCTTGTGGCGGTGGTGGTAACGCGCCGCCAGCTTCCGGGCCATGCGCCGGATCAGTTGGTTCATGCGCGCATAATCGCGCCGCTCGACGGCGGAAAGCGCTGTCTTTTCGAGGAAACTCTCGCGCAAGCGTTCGCCTTCCAGGCGGCCGTAGAGATCGAACTGACGCTCGACGAAGCCGCGCGCTTCGGCGAACAGGCGCGTGCGCGCCGCCTCCAGATCGTCCGCCAGCACACTCCCGCCCGGCACGTCGCCGCGCAGCACCGCGTTGATCAGCGCCTCCATCTCGCGCAGGCCCAATTGGTCCAAGAGGCGCCGGGTGAGGAAATTCACCTGGGTGCGGAAGCGCACATTGCCGGCGCCGATCTCGACGGCGGCGCGCTCCATGGCGGCGGCCAGCGCATCACCGTCGCCGGCCAGCGCCATGTCGGCGAGCGCGTTGCCGGTCTCGGGCGCATCGCGCTCCCCTGCCGCGTCGCCGTTCCAGCCGGCGAACTCGGCACGCTCGAAAAATCGCTCGAAACTGTCGTCGAAGCGGCCTTTCTCATCGACCGTCTTGGCCAAGGTCAGCGACAGCGAGTCCTTCAGCAGCCCCCGGTCGACATAGCCCACCTGGGCCACGACCGCGTGCGCTTCCATGGCTTCCGCCACCGAGACGCGGACGTCGGCGGCACGCAGCGCGCGGATGAATTCCTCAAGCGGACGCACCGCTCTCAACCGGTCCGGATCGCTCGACCGCCTGCTTCACCAGCTTGTTGATATCCGGCCCCGCGGCGGCGATGTCTTCCTCGAACTTCAACAGAACGTTCAGCGTCTCGCGCACCATGGCCGCGTCGAGCTCACCCGCATGCAGCAGCACCAGCGCACGGGCCCAATCCAGGGTCTCGGAAATCGACGGCAGTTTCTTCAGGTCCAGTTCCCTGAGCGATTGGACGAAATGCACCAACTGGCGACGCAGCCGCGCGTCGATGTCCGGCACCCGGGCGGTAACGATCTGCTCTTCCAGTTTGGCGTCGGGCAGCGGGATATAGAGATGCAGGCAACGGCGCTTCAGCGCATCGCCCATGTCGCGGGTGTTGTTCGACGTCAGGAAAACCACCGGCGGCGTCTTTGCCTTGATGGTGCCGATTTCGGGGATGGTCACCTGAAAGGCGGACAAGACCTCCAGCAGAAAGGCCTCGAATTCCTCGTTCGCCTTGTCCACCTCGTCGATCAGCAATACCGCGCCGCCCTCTTCCCGAAGCGCCTTCAGAAGCGGGCGCGGCTCCAGGAAGTCGGGCGAGAAGAAGACATCGGAGAACTCGTGCAGCCGGCCCATCGCCGCGGGCAGGTCGTCGGCGTCCTTGAGCACATCGCCGATCTTTTCCTTCAGCACCTGGGTATAGAGAAGCTGCTTGCCGTATTGCCACTCGTAGAGCGCCTTCGATTCGTCCAACCCCTCGTAGCACTGCATGCGGATCAGCGGCACGCCCAGCACCTCGGCCGTGGCCAGCGCCAGCTCGGTCTTGCCGACGCCGGCGGAACCTTCCACCAGCACCGGCTTCTCCAGGCTGCGTGCGATCAGGATCGCCGTGGCGATCTGATGCGACGCGATATAGGAGACCCCGGCCAACCCTTTGATGATGGCGTCGACGGAATTGAGCTTACCTGTGGATGCGTTCATGACCCGATCTTATGGAGCCGGGCGACGCTTGGAAAGGCCGCGACGTTACCCGTTTCAACCGGCGGAATGCCGGACCTCCGGCGATTGACCGCACCCGCTCACCGGCGCAGTCTGGGCGGCAGGGATGAATCGGGAAAAAATACATCAATATATTGACATTTATTTCCGATGGCCGATGATGCGCTTCGGATTTTGGCAATGGAAATCGATCGAGGGAGGATCATCATGCGAGGATTGGACGGCAAGGTCGCCATCGTCACCGGCGGCGGCGGCGGAATCGGCGGCGCCACCTGCAAACGCTTCGGCGCGGAAGGCAGTAAGGTCGCGGTCTGGGACATCAACGCCGACGCCGCGCAAGCGACGGCGGACGCCATCACCTCCGCCGGCGGCACGGCCCGGGCCTTCGCCTGCGACATCGGCGACTTCGACGCGGTCAAGCAAGCCGTGGCCGACACCGAGAGCGCCCTCGGCCCGGTCGATATCCTGGTCAACAACGCCGGCTGGGATGCCTTCCGCCCGTTCCTGCAAACGGATCCGTCCCTTTGGAAGAAGCTCATCGACATCAACCTGATGGGCGCCATCCATACCCAGCACGCCGTCCTGACCGGCATGGCCGAACGCGGCCAGGGCCGGGTGGTCAACGTCGCTTCCGACGCGGCGCGCGTGGGATCGTCGGGCGAGTCGGTCTATTCCGCCTGCAAGGGCGGCATCGTGGCGCTTTCCAAGACGCTGGCGCGCGAACACGCCCGCCAGGGCATCACCTTCAACGTGGTCTGCCCGGGCCCGACGCAGACGGGGCTTTTGCAGAGCGTGCTCGACGAAGCCGGCAACCCGGAAAAGCTATCGGAGGCCTTTCGCCGCGCCGTCCCCATGGGGCGGTTAGGCGAGCCCGAAGACCTGCCGGGCGCCATTCTCTTTCTCGCCAGCGACGACGCGGCCTACATCACCGGCCAGGTGATCAGCGTCTCGGGCGGCCTGACAATGAACGGATGAGGAAAATCATGGACTACCAGGACATTCTTTACGACGAGACCGACGGTGTCGCCACCATCACCATCAACCGCGAGGACAAGTACAACGCCTTTCGCGGCGAGACCTGCGAGGAACTGATCGACGCCTTCAATCGCGCCGGCTGGAACAAGGACATCGGCGTCGTGGTGCTGACGGGTGCGGGCGATAAAGCCTTCTGCACCGGCGGCGACCAGTCCGCGCACGGTGACGAGGCGACCGGGTCGGGCTACGGCAATCGCGGCACGCTGGGCCTGCCGGTGGAAGACCTGCAGACCGTCATTCGCGACATTCCGAAGCCGGTGATTGCCCGGGTGCAGGGCTTCGCCATCGGCGGCGGCAACGTTTTGGCGCTGCTGTGCGATCTCACCATCGCGTCGGACAAGGCGCAGTTCGGCCAGGTCGGCCCCAAGGTGGGCTCCGTCGACCCGGGCTTCGGCACGGCGCTTTTGGCGCAGACCGTGGGCGAGAAGAAGGCGCGGGAGATCTGGTATCTCTGCCGCCGCTATACGGCCCAGGAAGCCCTCGCCATGGGGCTCTGCAACACCGTGGTCCCGCACGACGAGTTGGACGCGGAAGTCGCCAAATGGTGCGCCGAGATCATGGAGAAGAGCCCAACGGCTATCGCCATCGCTAAGCGCTCGTTCAACGCATCCACCGAATATATCCGCGGCATCGGTTCCATGGGCATGCAGAGCGTCGCCATGTACTACGATTCGGAAGAATCCAAGGAAGGCGTCAAGGCGTTCCTGGAAAAGCGCAAGCCCGAGTTCCGCAAGTACGCGAAATAATCGGTTCTACGACGCCAGATAGGCCTCGATATCGCGGACCAGGGGCTTGAGCTTCTGGTCCAGCGCGTCGAGGCCGGCGGCGATATCGTCGTCGCGGGCCTCGCCGATGGCGGCCTCCAGCACCGCCGCCGCATCCTGTACGCGCTCGGCGCCGAGCGTGCCGGAGACGCCCTTCAGACTATGCGCCAGGCGCTCGGCGTCCTCATCGGCACCGCCGTCGAGCAGCCGGCGCAATTCCGCCGTCACGTCGGCGTACTTGCCGACGTAGTCACCGAGAATCTTGCGCAGGAAATCTTCCGGCACCATCAGCCGCTCCAACGCGCCTTCGATGTCGAGGGTGGGACCCTCCGTTTCCGTCTCGCCCGATGCTTCCTGTGGCGTCGCCAGGTAGGCGTCGATCGCCGCCAGAAGCTCGTCGATGTGCCGGCTCAACGTGTCGACGCCGGGCCGGGCGTCGTCGACGCCGTCGCGGATGATGCGCTCCAGTTGGCCGGCGCTCTCGGCCACGGGCCGGGCCGCCACGGTGCCCGCCAATCCCTTGATCGCATGCGCCAAGCGTTCCGCGTCGGCATCGGCACCGGCATCCAACAGCCGGCCGATCTCTCCCGCCGCATCGGCGTACTTGGCGCGGAACTCCTGCAGCATGCCGCGCAGGAACTCTTCCGGTACCATCAGGCGCTCGGTCGCGTCCTCGATATCCAGCGGCAAGGCTACGTCCGCCCCGCCCGCGCCTTCAGGCGTCCGGGTCGGGACGCCGGCACCGACGCCGGTGACCCATTGATTGACCACGTTCACCAGGTGCCGGGCGTCGATCGGCTTGCTGACATGGTCGACCATGCCGGCATCCAAGCAGCGCTGGCGCTCCTCGGGCAGCGCGTGCGCGGTCATGGCGATGATCGGCGGCGCGTCCGAACCGGCGGCGCCGAGGATCGCGCGGGTCGCCTCGTAGCCGTCCATCTCCGGCATTTGCAAATCCATCAGGATGGCGTCGTAATCGGCGTCCGGGCCAAGCGCGCGTTCCAGCGCGATACGGCCGTTCTCGGCAACGTCAACGGCGAAACCGGCACTGGAGAGAATTTCCACCGCCACCATCTGGTTGACGTCATTGTCCTCCACCAACAACAGCCGGATACCGGGCCGGGCCGCCCGAGGCTCGTCGGCGGCCAGCGCCGGTGCCAAGCGCTTGCCGCCAATCGGCAGCCGGCCGTAGGCGAAGGTCTCGATCAGGGTGTCGATCAGCACCGAAGGGTTGACCGGCTTGGTGACGACACCCTCGATGCCGAGTCGGGCCGCCTGCAGGGTCATCTCCTCGCGGCTGGAAGCGGACACCAGAAAGATCGCCGGCGCCGGATCGAACCCGCTGTCGGCCTTAATGCGCCGCGCCGTCTCGACGCCGTCGAGTTCGGGCATCGACCAGTCCATCAACACCAGCCGGTAAGGCGCGCCGGCCGCGGCCGCGCGGCGCAGTTCATCCAACGCCTGGACACCGGAACCCACTGCCGTCACCGGGAAGCCAATGCTTTCCATGATGCGGACCAGGATGGCCTGCGCCGTCTTGTTGTTGTCGACGACCAGCGTCGGAATCACGTGCGGATCCATCATATCCGCCAGGTCACGGGTATCGTCCGGGCGCCGGCCGCAGCGCACGGTGAAACGGAAGGTGGAGCCCTTGCCGGGCTCGCTCTCGGCCCAGATCTCGCCGCCCATGCCCTCGGCCAGGTTCTTGCAGATGGTGAGTCCGAGCCCGGTGCCGCCGTAGCGCCGGCTGGTCGACGAATCAGCCTGGTTGAAGGGCTGGAACAAGCGCCCCAAAACGTCTTTCGACATGCCGATTCCGGTGTCGCTGACAGTGAACTCCAGCAGCGCCTCATCGGCGCCGGACTCCGCCACCTCGATGCGCACCACGACCTCGCCCGCTTCGGTGAACTTGATGGCGTTGTTAACCAGGTTGACCAGGATCTGCCCGAGCCGGAGCGGGTCGCCGATCAACGCATTGGGCACGTCGGGCTCGGTCCAGAATAGCACCTCCAAGCCTTTCTCACTGGCCCGCTGGGTGACCATTGTGGCCAGATTATCCATCACCTCCATCAGGTTGAAGGGGATCTGCTCGATATCCATCTTGCCGGCCTCGATCTTCGAGATATCGAGGATGTCGTTGATGATGCCGAGCAAGGCCTTGGCCGAGCCGTTGACCTTGGCGATGTAGTCACGCTGGCGTTCGGTCAGTTCGGTACGCAGGCAGAGATCGCTCAAGCCGATGATGGCGTTCATCGGCGTTCTGATTTCGTGGCTCATGTTGGCGAGGAAATCCGATTTGGCACGGTCGGCCTCCTCGGCCTGCTGGCGCAGCCGCACCAGATCCTGCTCGGTGCGCTTGCGCGCCGTGATGTCGGTGAAAGTGCGCACGAAGCCGCCGCCGGCAAGCGGCACGTGGCGCACCTCCAGGACCTTGCCATCGGGCAACTGCTGCTCGAACACCGACTGGGTGACGTGCTCTAGGCGCACCATGGCGCGTTCGATCTCTTCCTCGCTGGCGCCCCCCTCGCGCAGCGTCCAGCGGACGATGGCGGGATAGGTGGGAAAGCGCCGCACCGCGTCCTTCGGCAGGCCGTAAAGCTCGTTCATGCGGGTGTTGTGGGCAATGATGCGGCCCGCCTCGTCGACCATGACGATGCCCTGGTCCATGGTCGCCAGCGTCTTGTCGGCGATCGCCTTCTCCCGCGCCAGCGCCGCTTCCGCTTCCTTCAACTCGGTGACGTCGTTGAGAATGGTGCCGACCGCCGTCAGCCGGCCGGCGCCGTCGCGGATCGGGAACTTGGCCACCACCAGGTCGTGCATGCGCCCGTCGGAGAGCACCACGCGGCGCTCGCGGGTAACGGTCTTCATGGAACGCACCACTTCGCGGTCGTGCTCGACCACGGTCCGTACCACGCCGTCCTGCAATTTCCACACCGGGTTGTTGGCGGCGATCTGGCCGATCATGTCTTTCGGCTCGACGCCACACCATTCGGCGTAGGTGCGGTTGACCAGAACCAGACGGCCATCGACGCCCTTCAGGGTGACACCGGCGGGGACGTTATCGATATAGGCGGTGAAGCGTTCCTCCGCCTCCTTGCGCTCGGTGATGTCGCGCACCACGGCGGTGAACAGCCGCTCGCCGTCGATGGTCGCCTCGCCGACGGTGATCTCGAGCGGAAACGCCGAGCCGTCCTTGCGCCGGCCCATGACCTCGCGCGACGCGCCGACGACACCGCCGACCGCGTCGCCAGCCATGTACCTGGACATATGCGCATCGTGCTCGGCGGCCACCGGTCCCGGCATCAGGAGATTGACCGAACGGCCGAGCAGTTCGTCGGCCCGATAGCCGAAGATGGTCTCCGCCGCTGGCGAGAAGGTGCGCACCAACCCACGCTCATCGATGACCACAATGCCATCGACGGCGTTGTCGATGATCGAGCGCAGCCGCGCTTCCTTGTCGGCCAGCTCCTGCTCCGCCTTCATGCGTTCCGTGATGTCGTGGCTGATGACGGCAACACGGCCGCCCTTCATGGGGGAGCGGAACACCTCGAACACCCGCCCGGTGTCGCCGACCTTGTCGATGGTATGGCCGGGATGATCGGCGACGTATCCATCGAGCCGCGCCCGCGCCAGCTCCGCGCCGTCGCCGGGCCCGTAATCGCCGCGTTCAGCACGGTAACGGACGATGCCCTCCAACGGCGCGCCGATCCGCGCCAGACCGTCGGGTAGGTCGTAGATCTCGTGGAAATGCGGGCTGCGCGCCTCGACATTTTGGTTTTCGTCGAGGATCAGGAAAGCCCCCAGCATATTGTCGAGGGCGGCGTGCAACTGGGATTCGTAATCGGGGTTGAGCATGTAGATAATCACGAACATTAGAAACGGCAGCGGGCCCAGGATATAGGCGCTGGCTCGTGCCTCCGACGACATGGCGCGCACCTTGAGCCGCATCTGGCGGCGCCGGCGCAGGATGTCGGAGAGGTTGGCGAGGGTCTCCGAGAGATTGCCTCCGGTCTCCTTCTGGATGGAAAGCGAGATGACGAAGAACTTGAACTCCGCCGTGTCCAGCCGCCGGGCCGCGTCCCAGAGCGCGTCGTCCTGATCGCGGCCCAAGCGCACGGCATCGGCGACGTGGCGGAACTCCTCGCCCACCGGCCCCTTCATCTCGCGCCCGACGGCGGCGATGGTTTCGCTGACCGGCAGCCCAGAGCGCAAGCCGCGCACCATCAGGTCGATGGCATCCGGGAACAGCGCCTCGAAGCGGCCGATGCGGCGCTGGCCCATGCGGCCCACCGCCATGTGCGGCAGCGCCACAGCGATACCGGCGGCCGCCAGCCCTGCCACCAACCACGAGAACCCGGCGCCGAAATGCAGGAACACGACGGCCACGGCGGCAATGCCGAGATGCGCGCCGGCGTAGGCGCCGAGCGAGATCGAGCGTCCGGTACGGTCCAGTCTGCGATTGATGGCATCGGGGTCCGGCAGCAACCGGCGCGCCAGCGCATCAAGCACCGGCGAGCCGGCATTCGAGCGGCGCTTGATCGAGGCCGCTTCCGGCTGCGCGCCGGGTAGGGACTTGCCGATGGCGCGCTGGGCCCGTGCTTTCATCCGCCGCCGCCTGCCGGCGCCGGCGCCGCCGAAGCCCAGCCACAGCAACACCAACGTGGCAACGAAGCAGGCGAACAGTATCCAGATGCCGTCGATCATCATTTAACCCATGGCCTCCAGCAGCGCGCGGTCTAGACCGAAGTACTGGGCGCGCGGCGTGAAGTGCGGCCGCAGCCCGGTGGAGTTGTAGGTCCCGACCAGATTGCCGTCGGCGTCCTCGCCGGTGAATTCGAAGTTGAACAGGTCTTGGGTGGTGATGACCTCGCCTTCCATGCCGACGATCTCGGTGACGTGGGTGATGCGCCGCACCCCGTCGCGCATGCGCGACACCTGCACGATTGTCCGTCATCAAAACATTTGGGACGCCTGAGCCTGTATTCTAACGGAGGATC
>JAYPEK010000001.1:0-237359 GCA_038125725.1 Rhodospirillaceae bacterium | reverse complement strand
AACTGTTGCTTCCCTCTTGAGTCGACCGGACCCTTCTAAAGTAAACCTTGGTTTACTTTAGAAGGGAGATCCGGATCATGACCGATTATGTCGTATATTACAGGGTATCGACTGTCAGACAGGGGCAGTCCGGTCTTGGTCTCGACGGACAGCGGACAATGGTAGAAAATTTCCTAACCCCCGACGACAGGGTGATTGAGGAATTTACGGAAATACAGTCCGGCAAGAAGGACAACCGTGACAAACTGAATAAAGCATTGGGACTTGTCAAAAAGACTAAATCCAAATTATTGATCCCCAAACTGGACCGATTCTCGAGGAAGGTGTCGTTCGTTTCATCGATCATCGACCAGGGGATCGATATCGTCGTCTGTGAACACCCGAACATCACGACGTTTTTTCTACACCTATTGGCATGTTTTGCGGAGGAGGAGAGACGGCAGATTTCAGAAAGGACACGGATTGCATTACAGGAAGCGAAGAAGCGAGGGATTGAGTTGGGAAGGAATGGGGCGCTTCTTGCTAAATCTAATCAAGAAAACAAGATTAAATTCTTTGGCTCTGTTGCTGAGCCATTTGAGAGAGCTATGGCAAGCACCCGCTCACTATCCGACGCAGCCAAGATGTTAAACGAGATGAAAACGCCTACTTTTAGAGGAGGCTTATGGCACCCACAAACGGTGAAAAACTACATCAACCTGTATTTGAGTAGAAATCGAAAAAGCCCGCAATGTAAGCGACAAACAAGGTCACCAAGTTAATCGCAAAGCATTTAACTAGGGTTGTTGTCGGAAGCTATCTTCCATCGGAGGTGACGGTCAAACTGCCAATTGCCTTAAGTTCATTGGTTAATTCGTCCCTTATTTTCATCAATACCGGTATTCTATTTTTCACCTTTTTCAGCGCTCTATTTTTCGATACACCTCGATATGCGATAAAGCCTGCAACACACAGGGCGAGTAAAAGCGTCAATGGCGACCAAATTGCTTCATGAACGAAATTAGACCCTAAAGCCAATAGTAACGCAGTAATAGCGAAAGCTATTAGAAACAATCCAATCGCACTTTTCCTATCTGGCACAAACTGTGAGGCGTCCTCCAATTGAGACATTCTTGATTGACATAATTCTGAAAATCTTTGTTGGGTTTCCTGCTTAGTCAATTCAGGTCGAAGAACTTCTGCCCACTTTGTCTGACGTTCATTAACGTAAGTCTGAAATACGCCTACATTAGCAATATCAGGGCAATCCATTTTTATTGATTCAATTAAGCTGCTTAAATCGTTTTTATCTATCTTTTGAAGCAGCATTTCGAAATTGCGATCTGTTCTACCTTGAACTGTTTCTATCTCGCTTATAATAGAATTTGAAGTTGCATCCTCAAACGGAGTAATAGTTTTAAATTGCTGGAGTTGAATTACCGATTTTAAGGATCTGACTTCATCATCCTCGACCCAAACCGAGATTGGAGAGTCTTTCACACCGTTTGGCTTTGCCCAGCCTTTGTTTATGCACGCAAGTAGGAATTGCTGTACATTGACCTGTGACCCATCGAGTTGTGCAGACTTTATCGATGATATTATTTCCTCCATCCTTTTCATTTTCGCATAGCGCAAATTGGGATCATGGATAATAGCTACTGCTCGATAAACTGCAAAACTACCTTCAAGTGGAAATTCTTTGAGAGCCTCCTCAGAAAACCTCGAAACATCCGCCCACAGAGCTCTCTCAATCAACACCAAAACTAAAGTCTTAATTGCCGCTCGTTTATCAGAACCTTCTGCTAAGGTTTGAATATTGGCGCTAGCTTTGTCAGCATCAAATGAAGAGAGCACATTTGACAAGCCCCTAGCATGCTCCAGATCCGCAAACGACTTAACATTTAAAATTGCTCCACAATATGAACAAGCTTCCTGATGAGCATCTGTCGCACTACTACCGCATGAAAGGCACTTCATAACTTATTCCCCCATTTGAGCCTCGGCGATACGAGCATTAATAAATCGAATATCATTCCGATCAATAATCGAAGATCTCATATCCTGAATGAAGTTCGAGGCTTTAACTCCAAACTCATAATTGAAACCCGAGCGCATCCTCATAAGAACCTTTGTACCGCCGTCGTCCCGACCTTCCATTAATCTAACAAGTTCAATATCTTTGTAAAAAACGGGACATACGTAAAAATCTTCTCCAAAATACATGTCTGGGTTATCGATAATTTTATTGAAACGCTCCGCCACAAAGTTGTCGGCGTTGTCTTTAGTGATATCTTCTGACTCACCTGGGTCGATAATTTCACCTGTTCGAGGGTTTCTTACTTCATCAGACTGCAATTGAAGCAGCTTTTTAGCACTAATAACCTGGGACAGGTAAGCTATTCTGCCCCTCAAATAAACCATTGCTGTAAAATAAAATTCATCTTCATTGGCATCTTCGAAGCTTTTGCCTTTAATGGTATTTTTTCTCCAACCTAACAGATAGTCGGTTTCCCTAATAACTTCATCAGGAGATGCTCCAACTTCGGCACACAGTAATTTCTCAATCATCCCTTGTTCGAAAGCAGCTTTACAGAAACTTTTTTGAATAAGCGCAGTATCACTAGCGCTCTTGCTGAATAACCCCATATTCATCCTCCCCAAAATTTAATTGTGAATAAAAATAGCTTGATATAATCTCACTTTAGAAGCACTTGTCAATAACATTAGTTTGGAGAGCAGGAATTCGGACTTGCTTACCCCAATATTAGTTTTGTGGAGCAAGAATATTCATGCCACTGATTGAAGTAATTAAGCACGATCAACCTGATGAACATGAATTTGTTTGGAAGTATCCAAGTGAAGATCTAAAATTAGGTGCTCAGGTTATTGTAAATGAGAGCCAAGAAGCGCTTTTTGTAAAATCCGGCGAGGCGCTCGACTTACTTCAACCTGGCACTCACACACTTAATACCGGCAACATACCTCTACTAAATAAAATTATTAATTTACCGTTTGGCGGTGACACTCCATTCACCGCTGAGATTTGGTATATCAACAAGACGGTTAAACGTGACCTAAAATGGGGCACGCCATCGCCTGTACCAATAATGGACCTAGCTTTAGGTTTTCCCGTCAGCCTTCGTGCATTTGGGAAATGGGGCGTAAGGATTTCTGATTCTCGAAGGTTCTTAACTCAGATTGTCGGAACGCAATACGGAGCCGACTCTATAAAAATCAGAGATTTTTTTATTGGTGAAATCGTTGAAAAAATGGGTTCAACGATTTCACAAAAAATGGTCGAAACTGGCGTTTCTATATTACAAATTTCAGCAGAGATCAGTAACCTATCTGAGATCATTCAACAAAAAATCTCAGAGGAATTCGCACGCTTTGGCATTGAAGTAATTAATTTCAACATTGAGAGCATCAATATTCCTGATGACGAGATGAAAAAAATTCAGGATGTATTTGCGAAAAAAATGGAAGTCCAAGAATTGTCAAAGGTGCAAGCAGGGGGCGCTTATGGGGCGGCAAAGTCGTTCGAGGTTATGAATACCGCCGCTGAGAATCCCGGAGACGGAAGTGGAATTGGCGCTATGTTGGGTGCGGGCATCGGAATCGGAGCAGGTATTCCAATAGGGCAACAAATGGGGCAGCAAATGGGACAAAAGATGCAGATTGATAACTCAGCTAGCGCCCAGAACAATCCCACAGAACGACTTAAACAGTTAAAATCTTTATTTGATGAAGGATTAATAAGCGAAAAAGACTACAATGAAAAGAAAACACAAATACTGGGAGATTTGTGATGGCTCGGCTAGCAATATTACTCCTGATTATAATTGAAGTTACAGTAATCGCTTCTGCTTTAATTGCACTCCCTGAAAGAATATTTAGCGTTGGATTCTGGCTTACTATCGCTTGGTTTGCCTTCCTCATATTTTTGAATTGGTTTATCTCATCCTACATTTTGTTCCGATTGAGCGATGTCTTGAATAGACCTGTTTTTGGAGCCTTACCCTCACTAAACATCGTAGTGTTTTTATACTCACTAGTCAGTGCAGGACTTTTATCAACAACGTGGTTTGCACCCGGATTTGATGCAGCGTCCAAGGTGCATTTAATTTCACAAGTTGTTGCCTTCGGTTTCTCAGCGGTGATTGTTGTATTCATTTACATTGCTGCAAAAAGTGCGGAAATGCCATCCGCCGATGGAACTATTACCACCAGAGAACTTGCCCAGAAAATTGAATTACTTATCCAGGACGCCCCAAATGATGAGCTGCAAGCTAAAAATCAGCTTAAAGAACTTCTTGAGCAAGTTCGATACTCACTTCCGCACTCTAGCAAACTGGTGGCTTCAGAGAATTACAAGGAACTCTGTGTTAAAGTCATGGGAATGGACTCCGATACACTTTCAAACTCAGAACTAAGACCTGATTTTAGGGAGCTTATGAAGTTGGCTCGAAACAGTTAGCATCTAAATCGCCCTCAATAACCTACCTACAATCCTACCTATGGAATATTTTTTCATAATAATATCAATATATTATATTGAATCCGAAGGTCTCGAAAACCGTTGTGCGCTTACGCGTACCGAGGGTTCGAATCCCTCCCTCTCCGCCATTTCCCTACCGCGCAACCGCCGGAAACCATGCCGAACTGGGACAAACGATACCGCGAGAGCCCCGAGCGCCTGTTCGGCGCGGCGCCGAGCCAGTACCTGCGCCAGGTGATGGCCCGGAGTGATGTGGCGCCGGAACGCGCACTGATGCTCGGCGACGGCGACGGGCGCAACGGCACCTGGCTGGCGGGCCAGGGCGTGCACGTGACGGCGGTGGATATATCCGCCGTGGCGACGGAACAGGCACTGGCGCACGACCGCGCCGCCGGCGTCCGGGTCGAACGCATCGTCGCCGACCTGGCCGACTGGTCGGCACCGGCGGGGGCGGTGTTCGACGCCGTCTTCATGCTTTATCTGCAGTGCGAGGCACGGGTGCGGCTGGACGCCCTGGCAAGGGGCGCGGCGGCGCTGGCGCCGGGCGGACTGTTCGTGGCGGAGGGGTTCTCGCGCACCGGCGCCTCGACCGATGGCCTCGGCCCCAAGGACCCGGATCACCTCTACGACCTGGCATCGCTCTCGGATGCGTTGGCAGGCTTCCGGCTGCTCGAAGCCTTCGACGGCGTCACCTGGCTGGACGAAGGCGCGCGGCATCAGGGCGAGGCCCGCGTGGTGCGGCTGTTGGCGCGAAAACCGGCACCCTGACCGCCCGCAACGCGATTGTCGCAATTCGGCAACGCCGGTGAAACAGTGGCGGCGGATAGTCTTCCGACCGCACCGTCCACCAGGACCGGCCGCGATTGTCCCAACACTGCTGACGCCCCAAGGAGCCGCCCAACCATGGCCACCCCGTTCCCTCCCGCCACCGAGCTCACCTTCGAAGAGATGGACGAGATCAACAACCCGCGCACCGAACCGACCGACTTCGAGCGCCTCTCCGCCAACGCGCTGTCGCGCCGCGCCTTCCTCGGCAGCTCCGTCGCCTTCGGCCTCGGCGCCTTCGTCCTCGGCGCCGCCGGCCCCGGCCGGGCCGCCACCAGCCGCCTCGGCTTCAAGGCCGTCGCCGCCAACGCCCTCGATACCATCACCGTGCCGGAGGGCTATGGCTGGCACATCGTTGCCACCTGGGGCGATCCCATGTCGAGCGACGCCGCCGGCTTCGACCAGGCGACGCGCGGCACCGGCGCCAGCCAGGAACGCGCCTTCGGCGACAACAACAACGGCATGGCGCTGTTCGCCGACGGAGACCGCCACGTCCTGGCGGTCAACAACGAGTACACCAATCGTTCCATCATGTACGGCAACCGCGCCTCGAAACTGCCGGAAGGCGACGACGACGTGCGCAAGGGCAAGGCCGCGCACGGCGTCTCGGTGGTGGAAATCGCCGAACAGGACGGGCAATGGTCGATCGTCGTCGATTCGACCTACAACCGCCGCATCACCGCCGACACGCCGATGAACATCACCGGCCCGGCACGCGGCCATGACCTTTTGAAGACCGCCGCCGACCCGAGCGGCACCACGTCGCTCGGCACCTGGAACAACTGCGGCAACGGCCGCACGCCCTGGGGCACCTACCTGACCTGCGAGGAGAACTTCAACGGCTACTTCTCGTCCTCCGATCCGGCAAACAAGCCGAGCGCCGAATTGAAGCGCTACGGCGTCGGCAACAAGGACGCCGGTTACGCCTGGGCCACCGCCGACGAGCGCTTCGACATCTCCAAGCACCCGAACGAGCCGAACCGCGCCGGCTACATCGTCGCAATCGATCCCATGGACCCGACCTCGACGCCCGACAAGCGCACCGCCATGGGCCGCTTCAAGCACGAGAACGTCGAAGTGGTGGTCGCGAACAACGGTCACGTGGTCGCCTACATGGGCGACGACGAGCGGGGCGAGTTCATCTACAAGTTCGTCTCCGCCGGCAAGTACGCCGAGGGCGGCGACAACCGCGGCCTTCTCGAGGACGGCCGTTTGTTCGTCGCCAAGTTCGAAGAAGGCGGCAAGGGCACGTGGCTGGAGCTGACTCCTTCCTCCACCGGCATGGCCTCGCAGGCGGAAATCTGCATCCATACCCGCCTCGCCGCTTCCGCCGTCGGCGCCACCACCATGGACCGGCCGGAATGGATTTCCGCCAATCCCAACAAGCCGGAAGTCTATTGCACGCTGACCAACAACAAGAATCGCGGCAAGAAGCCGAATGCCGGCGGCGACGCCACGCCCGTCGGCGGCCCCAACCCGCGCAAGGGCAACAACTACGGCCAGATCGTGCGCTGGGCGCCGGAAGGCGGCGACCATACCGCCATGGGCTTTAGCTGGGACCTGTTCGTGCTCGCCGGCAATCCGACGGTACACAAGGACGCCTATGCGGGCTCCCGGAACGTCACCGCCGACAACATGTTCAACAGCCCCGACGGCCTCGCCTTCGACGCCAACGGCATGCTGTGGATCGAGACCGACGGCAACTATTCCAACAAAGGCGACTTCGCCGGCATGGGCAAAAACCAGATGCTGGTCGGCGATCCGGAAACCGGTGAGATCCGCCGCTTCCTGGTCGGGCCGAAGGAATGCGAGATTACCGGCATCACCTGGTCGCCGGACCGCAAGACCCTGTTCGTGGGCGTCCAGCACCCGGGCGAACGGGGCAACAGCCATTATCCGGCGGGCGGCGGCTCGGTGCCGCGCTCGACGGTCATTGCGATCACCCGAGACGACGGCGGCCTCATCGGCTGACGTCGCCTGTCCCCCTCCCTCCTCTCTGGCGGAGGGCTTTCGGGGAGGCTTCAGCCTCCCCGTTTTTTTGCCCGCGCAGGCTTTCACATAACTGACGCCGAAACCCGCTACCCTGGGTCTCGGATATGTCTCCGTCGGCCAAAACGCTCCGCATGAATCCAGTCAAAAGTATCCGATTCCGCTACATCCTCGGCCTCAGCGCGCTCGCTGTTCTGATTTCGGGCACCTATTTCCTGCTCGACCAGACCATCGACCGCCAGAAGGATCACGGCCGCGTCATCGAAATGGCCGGCAACCAGACCGGCCTTTCCAACCGCATCGCCTTTTTCGTCGGCCAGATGTCGGCCAGCACCAGCGACGAGGAGTTCGACACCGCCCGCCAGCAGGTCGGGCGGGCCATCCAACGCATGCGCACGCAACATCGGATGCTGCTGGGCGGCGATCCGGAAAGCGGACTGCCCAGAATCATGACGCCGCTCCTGGAAACCATATATTTCGACCACGACTTCGGCCTCGATATCGCGCTCGACCGGTTTCTGAAAAACGCCGGCCGGGTCTATGAAACCGGCTTCGGCTCGCTTTCCACCAACGACGCCGCCTATGTTTACGTCACCACCGTCGGGCCGCATGTGTTGGAAACGATTCTGAATGCGGCCGTGACCGAATATGACGAGTTCAGCCGTGCCGAGATCAACAAGCTGAAACAGTTGGAACTGCTGGCCCTGGCGGCGGCGCTGGCGCTGCTGTTGATCGAGGCGATGTTCATCTTCCGGCCGCTGGAACGGCGGGTTCGGGGCGCCTTCCAGGAAATCCGCGCCAAGCGCGATGAATTGACCCTGGAGCGCGACCGCGCCGAGCAGGCGAACCGCTCGAAGATCGATTTCCTGGCCCACATGAGCCATGAACTGCGCACGCCCCTGAATGCCATCATCGGACTGTCGGAATGCCTGAAGCTCGGTGTCTATGGGCGGCTGGAAACCGGCGGCCAGACCGATTGCGTCGAGGACATCCACCGCTCCGGGCTACACCTCTACGGCTTGGTCAACGACATCCTGGACATCAGCGCCGGCGAGAGCGACGGCCTGCAATTGAACGAGGCGGTGCTGACCCTGGACGAACTGATCTCCGCCTCGGTCACCTACCTGGGCCCGATCCCGGAACGCGCCGGCGTGCTGCTCGACATCGACCTGTCGGGGCCGATGCTTAAAGTCCGCGCCGACGAGCGCCGGGTGCGCCAGATTCTGATCAATCTGCTGACCAACGCCGTCAAGTACACCCCGAAGGGCGGCAGGGTGAAGATCGGCAAGATCCTGACCGAGGACGGCCGCGCCGGCTTCGCGGTCCGCGACAACGGCATCGGCATGACCGAACGCGAGATCGCCGTCGCCGCCGAGCGTTTCGGCCGCGTCGGCAGCGTCCTCACCCACCGCCACGACGGCGCCGGGCTCGGCTTGCCCGTCGCCATCGAATTGATGAAAAGCCACGGCGGCACGCTTGAGATCGCCAGTGAAAAAGGCCGGGGCACGACGGTGACGACGCTGTTTCCCGCCGAGCGGGTGAGCGAGGACGCGCAGTTGGATCTGGTGCTGCCCCGCGCCGAACGCGGGCGCTGCGCCGCCGACGCGGTCTAGCCCTCCAGCTCCTCGCGCAGCATTTCCAGGCGCAGCCACTCCTCTTCCGCCGCGGCCAGTTCGCGCGATGCGGCGTCGAGGCGGGTCGAGGTCTGATGGAAGGCGTCGGCATCGCTGCGAAACAGGTCGGGATCGGCAAGACGGTCTTGCAACGCCGCCACTTCCGCCTCCAACTCGGCGATGGTGCCGGGCAAGGTCTTCAGCGCGTGCTGATCCTTGAAGGTCAGCTTGGTCGCCGATTTCGTGCGCGGCTTTCCGGCCGCTTTTGCGTCCGCTTTCGCCTTGGCCTGGGCCTTCGGCTTGGCTTCCGGCGTCTCGGCGCCCCGGCGCTGCGCCATCATGTCGGCATGGCCGCCGGCATACTCGAGCCAGCGCCCGTCGCCCTCGAAATGGATCACCGAGGTCACCACCCGGTCGAGGAAATCGCGGTCGTGGCTGACCAAAAGCACGGTGCCGTCGAACTCCGCCAGCATTTCCTGCAACAGGTCCAGGGTTTCGAGATCGAGATCATTGGTCGGTTCGTCCAGCACCAAGAGATTGGCCGGGCGGGTGAGCGCGCGGGCCAGCATCAATCGGCCGCGCTCGCCACCCGATAGTGCCGAGACCGGCGTCCCCGCCTGCTCCGGTTGGAACAGAAAATCCTTCATGTAGCCGATAACGTGGCGCTGCTGGCCGGCGACGGTGACGCTGTCGCCGCTGCCGCCCGTCAGCGCATCGCGCAGCGACACGTTTGGCGCCAGCGATTCCCGCGATTGTTCCAGCGTCGCCATCTTGAGGTTCGTGCCGAGCGTCACCCGCCCGCTGTCGGGCGAGAGCGTGCCGGTCAGCATGTTGACCAGCGTCGTCTTGCCCGCACCATTGGGGCCGATGATGCCGACCCGCTCGCCGCGCAGGATGCGGGTCGAGAATTCGCGCACCACGGTGCGCTCGCCGAAGCTTTTGGAAATGCCTTCTGCCTCGATGACGCGCTTGCCGGATGCCTCGGTCTCGCCGGTGGTGATGTTCACCTGGCCCGGGCGCTGGCGCTGTTCGGCGCGCTGGCGGCGCAGGTCCTGCAGCGCGCGGAGCCGCCCCATGTTGCGCTTGCGCCGGGCGGTGACGCCGCGGTTGAGCCAGTGGGTCTCGCGCACGATCTTGCGGTCGAGCTTGTGGCGCTCCAGTTCCTCCGCCTCGATGACCTCGTCGCGCCACGCCTCGAAGGCGCCGAAGCCCTTGTCGAGGCGCATCGTGCGGCCCTGGTCGAGCCACACCACCGCTTGCGAAAGCGCTTCCAGGAAACGCCGGTCGTGGCTGATCAGCACCAGCGCCGAAGCGCTTTGGCGGAGCGTCGTCTCCAGCCATTCGATGGCCGGCAGGTCCAGGTGGTTGGTGGGCTCATCGAGGAGCAGGATATCCGGCTCCGGCGCCAGCGCTCGGGCCAGCGCCGCGCGGCGCTTCTCGCCACCGGAAAGCCGGGCCGGGTCCTCGTCGCCGGTCAGGCCCAGGTGTTCCAGCAGATACCGTACCCGGTGCGGATCGTCGCCAGGGCCGAGGCCCGCTTCCGCATAAGCCTGCGTCGTGTCGAAACCGGTGAGGTCCGGTTCCTGCGGCAAATAGCGCAGCGTAATGCCGGGCTGTTCAAAGCGCTCGCCGCTATCGGCCTCGACCAGGCCGGCGGCGATCTTCAGCAGCGTCGATTTGCCCGATCCGTTGCGGCCGACAAGACAGAGCCGTTCGCCGGCGTGCACGGAAAGCTCGGCGCCCTCGAACAGCGGCTCACCGCCGAAACCGAGACCGAGATTCGACAGCGTCAGAAGCGGCGGTGGTGCCATGGCCTAAGGCCGTCAGTCTTCGGAGACGTGCGCCGCCAGCACCGCCAGGTTGACCATGTCGGAAACCGTCGAGCCCATGGGCACGATCTGCGCCGGCTTGTCGAAGCCGACGATGATTGGGCCCAACACCGTGCAGTCGCCCATCTGCGCCAGCAGTTGCGTGCCGATCTGCGAGCTGTGCAGCCCCGGCATGACCAGCACGTTGGCGGAACCGGTCAGGCGGCAGAACGGATAATTCTTGCGCACCGTCGGGTTCAAGGCGACCTCGACGGTCATCTCGCCGTCGTATTCGAAGTCCACGTCGCGCTCGTCCAGCACGCGAACCGCGTCGCGCACCGGCTCGATGCGTTCCATGTTGGGATGACCGAAGTTGCCGTAGGAAATCAGCGCCACGCGCGGATCATGGCCGAGCCGGCGCGCCACCTGTGCCGCCTGTTGGGCGATATCGGCCATTTCCTCGGATTCGAGCGCTTCATGCACGGCGGTATCGGCGATGAAGATGGTCTGGCCGCCGCGGATGACCATCGACAACCCGAACAGGCGCGCGCCGTTTTTCGGATCGTAAACACGGCCGATCTGTTCCAACGCCCGGTGGTAATTGCGGGTCAGCCCGGTGACCAGCACGTCGGCGTCGCCGGCATCGACCATCAGCGCGCCGAGCACGTTGCGGTCGCGCTTGACCATGCGCACGCAGTCGCGGTGCAGGTAGCCCTTGCGCTGCAGCCGCTCGTAAAGGCGGTCGGCATAGGCGTCGCGCTGATCTGTGAGCTTGGCGTTGGTGATTTCCAGGCCGGCGTCCTCGGGCAGGCCGAGCCGTTCCATGGCTTCGCGCACCCGCTCCTCGCGGCCGATCAGGATGGCCTTTCCGTAGCCCGCCTGCTGGTAGGCGTTGGCGGCGCGGATGCTCTTCTCTTCCTCGCCCTCGGCGAAGACGATGCGTTTCGGGTTGGCGCGGACGGCCTCGAAAATCTCGTGCAGGATGCCCACCGTCGGGCTCAGCCTGGCCGAAAGCTCAGCCTCGTAGGCGTCCATGTCGATGATCGGCCGGCGCGCCACGCCGGAATCCATCGCCGCCTGTGCCACTGCCTTGGGAACGGCGGTGATCAGGCGCGGATCGAAGGGCGCCGGGATCAGGTATTCGGGGCCGTACCGCAGGTGCGAGCCCGAATAGGCGGCGTTGACCTCGTCCGGCACGTCCTCGCGCGCCAGTTCCGCCAGCGCGTTGGCGGCGGCAATCTTCATTTCCTCGTTGATGGTCGAGGCGCGCACGTCCAGGGCACCGCGGAAGATGTAGGGGAAGCCGAGCACGTTATTGATCTGGTTCGGATAGTCCGACCGCCCGGTGGCGATGATCGCGTCGGGACGCACGGCGCGCGCATCCTCGGGCGTGATCTCCGGGTCAGGGTTGGCCATGGCGAAGATCAAGGGCTTGTCGGCCATGGATTTCACCATGTCCGGGGTGACGGCGCCGCCGATGGAAAGGCCGACGAAGCAGTCCGCGCCTTCCAGCGCTTCGCCCAGCGTCCGCGCCTTGGTAGTCGACGCGTAGGCCGACTTCCACTGGTTCATGCCTTCCTTGCGGCCCTTGTAGATGACGCCCTTGGAATCGCACATGACGATGTTCTTACGCGGCATGCCCATGTTGACGAACAGTTCCGCGCAGGCGATCGAGGCGGCGCCGGCGCCGTTGATGACCATGGTGGTCTTCTCGATCTTGCGCCCGGTGAGTTGCAAAGCGTTGATCAACCCGGCGGCGGTGATGATGGCGGTGCCGTGCTGGTCGTCGTGGAACACGGGGATGTCCATCTCTTCGCGTAGGCGCTGCTCGATGACGAAGCACTCCGGCGCCTTGATGTCTTCCAGGTTGATGCCGCCGAAGCTCGGCCCGAACAGCTTCACCGCGTTGACGATTTCGTCCACGTCCTCTGAATGGACCTCGACGTTGATGCCATCGACATCGGCGAAGCGCTTGAACAGCACCGACTTGCCTTCCATCACCGGCTTGGCGCCGAAGGCACCGATGTTGCCGAGGCCAAGCACCGCCGTGCCGTTGGACACCACGGCGACGAGGTTGCCGATGGCCGTGTATTCATAGGCCAGGTCGGGGTCGCGGTGGATTTCCATGCAGGGCGCTGCCACGCCGGGGGAGTAGGCAAGCGTCAGGTCGCGCTGTGTGGTCAGCGGCTTGGTGGCATGGATTTCCACCTTGCCCGCCGGTTTCGCCGCATGCATGCGCAGCGCGTCTTGTTCCATCATTTGATCGCCGGTGTCACGCATGGTCTCGATTCCCAGGTCTCTTCCAGTCTAGTTAATTTCTCGTGCAACCGTTGGCCGGTTGTGAATGGACGTTGTCGGCGTCTTCGGAAATCAGGATTTCCGTCGCCTTGTTCTCGGTCTCCGCGTCATCGACGCGGACCCAGAGGATGATACTGCCGGCGTCGACGGCGCGGGCGAAATCCTCCGTGTCCGGTGTCGACGACACTTCATCCAGCAGTTCCTTCAGCGCAACGCCGCCGACCGCCGCGCCGATGACCGCGGCAATGGCCACCGCCGTCGGTCCGCCGGCGAGCAGGATCATGCCGGATGCCACCAACGGCCCCTCGTACTTGACCTCGCCGACCAGCGCGGTCAGCGCGTCGCGCCAGGATTTTCCCTCCTCGCCGGCGACGGCCAGCGAGTCGTGCGAGCTCAGCACGCTCAAGTTTTCCGGCGCAATGCCGGCCTTGTTCAACGCCTCGACGGCGGACTCAAAAGCGGAACGGGTCTTCAGGACGCCGACCACTTCACGGGCCGGCGCGATCTCACTGCCAGACATGTCGTCTCCCAGGGTTCGCGGTTCTTTGTTTTGGCCCCGCCGTTCCCCTTCTTTCTAAGCAGAACCGGGCCTGTTAAGTTACTTTTGCCGATGCAATCCAAAGAGTAAAGCGCCATTGCCGCAAACCGCCGCCAAGCCCGCTGATCCCCCGGCCCAACCCAAATCCGATGCCGTCACGCCGATGATGGCACAGTATCTGGGGTTGAAGGCGGACTACGAGGATTGCCTGCTTTTCTACCGCATGGGCGACTTCTACGAACTGTTCTTCGACGACGCCGTGAAGGCGGCCGGCGCGCTCGATATCGCGCTGACCAAGCGCGGCAAGCACCTGGGCGAAGACATCCCCATGTGCGGCGTCCCGGTGCACAGCCACGAGACCTACCTGAACCGCCTGATCCGCAAAGGCTACCGGGTCGCCGTCTGCGAACAGACGGAGGACCCGGCCGAGGCCAAGAAACGCGGCTCCAAATCCGTGGTGCGGCGCGACGTGGTGCGCGTGGTGACACCCGGCACGCTGACCGAGGACACGCTCCTGGATGCGCGCCGGAACAACTATCTCTGCGCCGTTGCCCGCGCCCAGAACGAGTTGGGATTCGCCTGGATCGACGTCTCCACCGGTGCCTTCACCGTGCAGCCGCTCTTGGCCGCCGACCTGGACGCGGCGCTGGCGCGCCTGGAACCGGGCGAGGTGCTGGTGCCCGACAGCCTGCTTTCCGCCGCCGAACTGACGGATGCGCTGCAAGGTGTCGCCGATCGCCTGACGCCGCAGCCGGCGGCGCGCTTCGATTCCACCAACGGCCAAAAACGCCTGGAGCGGCTGTTCGGCGTCGCCACGCTGGACGCCTTCGGTGCCTTCGGCCGTGCCGAGCTGGCCGCCGCCGGCGCACTGGTCGACTACATCGAACTGACGCAGAAGGGCAAGCTGCCGCGCCTCAACGCGCCCGAGCGCATGACCCAGGGCGCGGTGATGGGCATCGACGCGGCGACGCGGCGCAACCTGGAACTGACCCGCACGCTATCGGGCGAGGTGCAGGGAAGCCTGTTGGCTGTCATGGACCGTACCGTCACCGGCCCGGGCGCGCGCTTGTTGGCCACGCGTCTCGCGGAACCCCTTACCGACGCGGGCACCATTTCCGCGCGCCTCGATGCCGTCGGCGGGCTGGTCGACGACGAGGGGCTCCGGCGCGACCTCCGCGATGCGCTTTCCAAATGCCCGGACATGGCACGCGCGCTGTCGCGGCTGTCGCTCGGGCGCGGCGGACCGCGCGATCTTTCCGCCGTCCGCGATGGGCTCGGCCGCGCGCACCAGGCCCGCGACCGGTTGGCACAAGCCCAGGAAAAGGGCGCGCTCGGCGCCTTCCCCGCGCGCCTCGCCGAAACCGCCGCGCACCTCGGCGAGCACGCCGCGCTGATCGAGCGGCTGGACGCGGCGCTCGCCGACGAGCTGCCGATGAACGCGCGCGACGGCGGCTTCATCCGCCGCGGTTTCGCGCCCGAACTGGACGAGATAGTGGCGCTCCGCGACGAGAGCCGCAAGCTGATCGCCGGGCTGCAGGCGGATTACGTCGGCGATACCGGCTTGCAGGGCCTGAAGATCAAGCACAACAACGTGCTCGGCTACTTCATCGAAGTGCCGGCGCGCCAGGCCGAGAAGATGCCGGGCGGCATCGGCGGCGGACCGTCGAACGAAAGCCCCTATATCCACCGCCAGACCATGGCCAACGCGGTGCGCTTCACCACCGTCGAGCTGAGCGAACTGGAAAGCCGCATTGCCAAGGCCGCCGACAGCGCGCTGGCCTTGGAACTGGAACTGTTCGAAGCGCTGATTGGCGAGGTCGAGACGGAAGCCGCCGCCATCGCCCGGGCCGCCGAGGCGTTGGCCGAGATTGACGTCACGGCCGGCCTGGCGGAGCTGGCTGTCTCGCGCCGCTACGTGCGGCCGAGCGTCGATGACAGCCGCGCCTTCCATATCGAGGGCGGCCGCCATCCGGTGGTCGAGGCGGCGCTGGAGAAAAGCGGCGACGCCTTCGTCGCCAACGATTGCCGCTTCGCTGACCCGGACGAAGACGCGGGCGGCGACGACGACGCGGGCGACCCCGGCCGGCTATGGCTGCTGACCGGCCCCAACATGGCCGGTAAGAGCACGTTTTTGCGCCAGAACGCGCTGATCGCGGTGATGGCGCAGATGGGCTCCTTCGTGCCGGCGGCCAGTGCGCGCATCGGCATCGTGGATAGACTGTTTTCGCGCGTCGGCGCCGCCGACGACCTGGCCCGCGGCCGCTCCACCTTCATGGTCGAAATGGTCGAGACCGCCACCATCCTCAACCAGGCGGGCGAGCGCGCGCTGGTGATCCTGGATGAAATCGGCCGCGGCACCGCCACTTACGACGGCCTTTCCATCGCCTGGGCGGTGGTCGAGTTCCTGCACGAGACCAATCGCTGCCGTTCGCTGTTCGCCACCCATTACCACGAACTGACGGCGCTGGCCGGCAGGCTCGAACGGCTCCGTTGCCACTCCATGCGGGTCAAGGAATGGAAGGGCGAGGTTGTGTTCCTGCACGAGGTCGCCGCCGGCGCCGCCGACCGCTCCTACGGCATCCATGTGGGCAAGCTGGCGGGGCTGCCGGACGCCGTCGTGGCCCGCGCCGAGGCGGTGCTGAAAATGCTGGAGGCGGGCGAGACCGGTTCGGGCCTGAACGACCTGGCCGCCGACCTGCCGCTGTTCCAGGCCGCCCCCGCCAGACCCGCCCAGGGGCCGGGGCCGGCGAAGGGACCGAGCCAGGTGGACATGGCCGTCGGCGCCGTGACCCCCGACGAGATGACGCCCAGGGAAGCGCTGGAGTTTCTCTATTCGCTGAAACGCCTGGCAGCCGAGGACGACACCTAACCCGCCTACTGCGCGCGCACTTCGGTGAGGAACGAATCCACCTGCGCGTTTAGGGTCTCCGACTGACCGGTGAGGTTTTCCGCCGCTGCCAGGATCTTCCGTGCCGCATCTCCGGCTTCGGTGGCAGCCTGGTTGACGGTGTCGATATTGGTCGCCACCTCCGCCGTGCCCTGCGCCGCCTGTTCGACGTTGCGCGCGATTTCCTGGGTTGCAGCGCCTTGCTGTTCGACGGCAGCGGCAACGGCAGAACTGCTCTGGTTGATATCGTCGATGACGGATCCGATTTCCCGGACCGCGGCAACCGCGCTTTCAGTGGCGTTCTGGATATCGGCAATCTGATTTCCGATTTCCTGGGTCGCCTTGGCGGTTTGGTTCGCCAGGTTCTTAACCTCGGAGGCGACGACCGCGAAGCCCTTGCCGGCATCGCCGGCGCGCGCCGCCTCGATGGTGGCGTTCAAGGCCAGCAGGTTGGTCTGCTCGGCAATATCGGTGATCAGGTTGACGACCTCGCCGATCTTGTTGGCAGCTTCCGAGAGGCCCTTGATCTGATTGTCGGTTTCGGTCGCCTGAACCGAGGCCTGCTGGGCGGTTTGTGCCGAGGTCGCAACCTGGCGGCTGATCTCGGAGATCGAGCTCGTCAGCTCCTCGGCGGCCGCCGAGACGGCATTGACGTTCGCCGTCGCCTCTTCCGCCGCTGCGGCGACCGAACTCGCGAGGTGCGTCGTGCGCTCCGCCGTCGAAGCCATGGACTCCGCCGAGGTGCGAACCTCCTGCGAAGCCGAGGTGACTTCATTGACAACCTGGCCGACGCCCTGTTCGAACGAATTGGCGGTTTCCGCCTGCTTGGTCACGACCTGCCACACCAGCATCGGTCCAATATAGCTGCCCGATCGATCGGTAATGGCCGAGACTTTCAGGTCGAGATATTCCGGCCCGATCCGAATCCGCGATGAAAATGGCAGGTTTTTCGGATCGCTCAAGATCTTGCGCTGGTGCGAAGGTTCCTTGTGGAAGACGTCGATGTTGGTGCCGACGATGTCGTTTGCCTTGACCGGCAGAAGCTCTTCCAGGGTTTTCAGCGTTTCGACGCTGGTCTGGTTCGCGTAGTTGATCTCGAAGGTTCTCGGATCGCAACGCAGGACATTGACCGGCATGGTGTCGACCATGACGGCCAGTTCGCCGGCGCGGGCCGCGTCGTTTCGGATCGAGACCAGCGAGCGCGCCATCAGGCCGATTTCATCCCCTCTCTCGGTTCCGGGAATCTCGGTCGCGAGTTCGCCTGATGCCACCTTGTCGATCGCGTCGCGGATCGCCGAAATCGGGGTGGTGATCATTCGCGTGAACGTCAACCCGGCAAACGTCGTTCCGACGGCGACTGCCACCAGGATGACAAGCATGAAGATTTTCAGGGTCGTAATCGGCGCCTCGATCTCGGAATCATCGATTTCAGCCATGACGGCATAACGCGTGCCGAAAAAGTCGAACGGCTCGTAGGCCGAAAGGACATCGATGCCACGGTAGTCGGTAACGATATCGACGCCGGTCTTTCCGGCCAGCGCCGCGGCCACGGTCGGCCCTTCCACCTTGGTTTTGAGAATCGTCGATTCCTTGGAGAACCGGCTGTCACTCCGCATCAAATAGTCCGCGCCGACGATATAGGTTTCACCACTTTCACCCATGCCTTTGGCGATCTGCATGACGGCGTTGATACGATCGATCGGCATTTGGAAAACCAGCACGCCATCCAATCGTCCATCCTTGAACATCGGGGCGGAAAGGAAGGCCGCCGGTGCGCCATTGCTGGGCGCATAGGGTTTGAAATCGAAAAAGTATTCGGACCCCGGCGCGCCGTCACGCGCGGCACGGAAGGCATTGCCGAGATCGGTGTCTTTGTACTCACCGCTGACGACATTGGTCGCGTAGTCCAGTTCCTTGAACACCGTGTAGACGAGTTCACCCTGGGGCGAGAACAGGAAGATGTCGTAATAGCCGCGCTCCTCAAGGAACTTGCGAATCCAAGGATGATAGACGGCGTGCACCTGGTCGTAGCGGGACCCGCCCGGTGCGGCATCGAGCTTGTGCTTCTCGCCGGTCTTGTTGGGATTGTCGGTGATATAGGCATTTTGCAGGATCTGCTTTTGATTGCCGCCGAGGCTATCCCAGCCGCCCTTGAACGCGGCCAAAGCCTCATTCATGCGTGGATTTTCGGACTGGGTCCGCAAATCCTCGCGCAGTGATTTCAGGTAAGTCCGCAATGCCGATGCTCGCGAAGCCGCCAGGCTTTGGTACTGGGCCTCGAAGGCTGTTAACAGGCTGTTTGAAGATTTAAAATAGGCGACACCGCCAACAACAAGCGCCGCCACGACGGCTAAAACCGCGAAGGCAATCGGCAATTTCCGCGAAATCATCATGTCCTGAAAAGGGGGTTCTCCTCGCCCAATATCAGTTCGATATGCTGCTATATGATGCATACCATTGTACCTGACAATAATTTAGTCACTTGGGCATGGCGCAGATGAATAGTGCGGACAAACGGCCGCTGGTTTGCAGTTGGCTGTACTATCGAAGAGGATCGCCGACGCAGGCCGGCGGGGGCTCCGTCAAAACGGTCGGTCGCCGGCAATGGTGACGCGATAGCCATGCCGGTAGGCCGGGTAGTAATCCCAGACCGAACGGTGCTGCGCCGAGCGATTATCCCAGAACGCCACCGAGTTCGGCCGCCAGCGGAACCGGCACTGGTATTCCGGCGTGGCGATGGCATCGAACAACACGCCCAGGATGCCGTCGCTCTCGCGCGCGCTCAGCCCCTCGATGCGGGTGGTGAAGTTCTCGTTCACGAACAGGCCCTTCCGGCCGGTCACCGGATGGGTGCGGACGATGGGGTGCAGCGATTCCGGATAGATGTCGACGCCGTCGCGCATGGCGCCCTTGGCGCCGAAGCGGTCGCGGTGCACGCGCGCCGATTCATGCCAGGCCTTCATGCCGCCGATCAGCGTCTTGATCGGCTCGGAGAGAGAGTCGTAGGCCGCATAGGTGCTGGCGAACAGCGTGTCGCCGCCGACGTCGGGCACGGTCTGCATGTGCAGCACGGAACCCATCGGCGGCTCTCCATCGCACGAGACGTCGGAATGCCACTTCATGCCGGCCACCACCTTGGAATTCTCGTCGGCGTGGATGGTGATCACTTCCGGATGGCCCGGCGCCGTCTCGGCCGAGGGATGAATGTGCAGCTCACCGAAGCGCCGCCCGAAGGCCATGTGCTCTTCGAGCGTCATCTCCTGGTCGCGGAAGAACAGCACCTGGTGCGCCATCAGCGCGTCGTGCAGCTCCTGGCAAGTACGGTTGGAAAGCGGTTTCGAGATATCGACGCCGGAAATCTCGGCGCCGATTTTCGGGCTCACCGGTTCGACCTGGATGGTTTCGTATGTCATCTGCGTTCCCGCCCCTCCCGGACTGGACAGATGCCGAGCCTAGACCAGTCGCCGCCAGGCGATCAACCCCTCTTCGGAAGTTGGCTAAAGGGGCGTCGTTTCGAAGAACCGCTTCCAACTCGCCCGGTCCTGGCGGAAATCGACGTAGGAAAGAACCTTGTCCACGCTCTCGCCATCGGACGACAGCGGGAACCTGGCCGCCGGCGCATGCAAGTCGGCCTGATGGTCGCGCCAGTTGGCGTTGTAGACGTAGTAGTAAGGCGCCCTGGTATCCACGACCCGCCGGTATTCCGAGATCGCCACTTCGCGGCGTGGGTTGGTCTTCTCAAACAGCGACTGGCCGGAACGTTCGCCATTGCAGACGTCGACCAGGCCCGTGCCCCAGTAGCGGTAATGGAAATCGGCGCCGCCATCGATGACGTCGACGACACGCACATGCGGGATGATATCGGCCGGCAGCGACAAAAGGGCGAGCTCTTCCCAGGCGGGCGCCAGCCGCCCGCCGCGCAGGACGTCCCAATAGCGGTGCACCTCACCGCAGCCGGTGTGGCTCACGTCCTCGAACGCGACCTCGCGGCTCCAATAGGGCGGATCGCCGACGCCGGTGCGCACCCAATTCATCCGGTCCCCCAATCACGCGTCATTCATGCGTGACGGAATGATACTTGGAGCGCCAAACCAAAGCTACCGCTGATCGAAGAATACCGCCGCCAACTGGCACCATGCACGACGCACCTTTCGCCCTTGGCGGCCAATCATTATATAAGTGTATTCGTCACCACCGATCCGGAGCGCAACTTCAATGGCCGCCGTCGCCAAGCCCCGCCAGATCATCGACCGCAAGGCGCTGAAAAGCCGCCTGGACGAGCTGGTGTCGTGGTCGGGCTATACGCCGAAGTCGCAGGGTCAGGTGCTGGAAATCTTCAAGGACGCGCACCAGGCCGGCTGGGACGAGATCCGGCGCCGCTTCGAGGACGGCAAGGCCGACGGTCCCGAGACCACCCGCGCCATGGCCTACCTGATCGACCAGATCGTGCGCACGCTCTATGAGTTCGCCACCGTCACGGTCTATCCCGCCGCCAACCCGACCAAGGGCGAGCAGATGTCGCTGCTGGCCACCGGCGGCTACGGGCGGGGCGAGATGGCGCCCTATTCCGACATCGATCTGATGTTCCTGCTGCCCTACAAGCTCACCCCGCATTCGGAGCAGGTGGTGGAGTTCATCCTCTACATGCTCTGGGATTTGCGGCTCAAGGTCGGGCATGCGACGCGCTCCATCGACGAAGCGGTGAAGCTGGCCAAGGACGACCTGACCATCCGCACGAGTTTGCTTGAGGCACGCTGGCTTTCCGGCAACCAGCGCCTGGCCAACACCTTCAAACGCCGCTTCCGCGAGGACGTGGTGGAGGGAACGGGACCGGCCTTCGTCGAATCGAAACTGGCCGAGCGCGACGAGCGCCACGCCCGCATGGGCGACACCCGCTACGTGCTGGAGCCGAACCTGAAGGAGGGCAAGGGCGGCTTGCGCGACCTGCAGACGCTGTTCTGGATCGCCAAGTACCTTTACCAGGTCGACAGCGTCGTCGATCTGAGGGCCGCCGGCGTGCTCAACGCCGCCGACGTGCGCACCTTCGCCAAGGCGGAACATTTCCTGTGGACGGTGCGCTGCCATCTGCACTACCTGGCCGGCCGGCCGGAAGAGCGCCTGACCTTCGACGTGCAGGAAGAACTGGGCAAGCGCATGGGTTACAAGGACCATGCCGGCACGCGCGGCGTCGAGCGCTTCATGAAGCACTACTTCCTGACCGCCAAGGACGTCGGCGACCTGACCCGCATCCTCTGCGCGGTGCTGGAGGAACAGCAGAAGAAACGCGGTGCCTCGAGTTGGTTCTCCGGCCTCGGTTTCGGCAAGAAGGAAGCCGACGGCTTCAAGGTCGAGGCCGGGCGTATTGCGCTATCCGAGGGCTCGCGCGAGCTGAAGGAAGACTCGGTCAAGATTCTGAAACTGTTTCACGCGGCCCAGCACCATGAGCTCGACATCCACCCGAGCGTGCTGCGTTCGGTGAAGAACAACCTGAACCTGATCGACCATGATTTCCGCCACGACCCGGAAGCCAACCGGCTGTTCCTGGAAATCCTTACCGGACCGGACCCGGAGAAGACGCTGATGCGCCTTAACGAGGCCGGCGTGTTCGGTCGCTTCATCCCCGATTTCGGCCGCGTCGTGGCGCAGATGCAGTACGACATGTACCACGTCTATACGGTCGACGAGCACACCATCCGCGCCATCGGGCTGGTCGCCGGGATCGAGACCGAGCGCCTCGCGGACGACCATCCGGTCGCCTGCCAGGTGATCAAGCAACTGCAATCGCGCGCCGTCTTGTACGTGGCGGTGCTGTTGCACGACATCGCCAAGGGCCGCGGCGGCGACCATTCCGTCATCGGCGCCGAAATCGCGCTGAAGCTCTGCCCCAGGCTCGGCCTCAATGAATGGGAGACCGAGACCGTCGCCTGGCTGGTGCGCTGGCACCTGTTGATGAGCCACGTCGGTTTCAAGCGCGACCTGGACGACCCCAAGGCGATCCACGATTTCGCCGAGCAGGTGCAATCGCCGGAACGGCTGCGGCTGTTGCTGATCCTTACCGTCGTCGATATCCGCGCCGTCGGGCCCGGCGTGTGGAACGGCTGGAAGGCGGGGCTGTTGCGCGAGCTTTACTGGCGCACCCAGGAAGTGCTGAGCGGCGGCGCGCCGGAAGTACAGCGCCGCGAGCGGGTCGAGGCGATCAAGCAGGAACTTTTCGCCCGGCTCAAGGGCTGGCCGGAGGCCGACGCCAAGGCGCATCTGGAACTGGGCCATGGCGGTTACTGGCTCGGCACCGACGCGGATACCCTCTATCACCATGCCGAACTGATCCAGGCGGCGCGCCAGGCCGGCGAGGCCTTCCGCATCGAGACCCGCGAGCTCGCCGACCGGGGCGTCACCGAACTGACCGTCTACGCGCCCGATCACCCGGGCCTGTTCGCGGCCATCGCCGGCGCCATGGCGCTTTCCAACGCCAACATCGTCGACGCCAAGATCCACACCCTCACCGACGGCATGGCGCTCGATACCTTCGCCATCCATGACAGCAGCGCCGGCGGTTTCGACGCCGCCACCGACATCCCGCGCCTGAAGCGCCGCATCGCCGACGCCATCCAGGGCAAGACCCGGCCCGAGCGCACGCTCGCCGAACGCGCGCCCAGCGCCATCGCCAAGCGCACGCACGTGTTCAAGGTGCCGCCGCGCGCCATCATCGACAACTACGTCTCCAACACCCACACGGTGGTCGAGATCAACGGCCGCGATCGGCCGGGCCTGCTGCGCGACGTCACCGCCGTGATCAGCGAGGACGGCCTGCAGATTTCCAGCGCGCTGGTCTCCACCTACGGCGAGCGGGTCGTGGACGTGTTCTACGTGAAGGACGTGTTCGGCATGAAGATCGACCGCGAGGAACGCATCGAAGCACTGCGCGCCAAGCTGCTCGACGCCATCGCCAGCGACGGCCCCGAACCGGAACCGGAACACGCGCCCGACGCCGAAACCGTAAAAGCAGCCGAGTAGCGCCATGGCCATTCCCCCGCCCGAGACCTTCGACGCCGAGGCCATGGCCGAGATGATCGCCGAATGGTCGGCGGCGGAAAGCCCCAGTTTCGATGCCGCCGCCGTCAACCGGATGATGGACCTGGCGGAACGCGACCTGAAAACCCTCGGCGCCATGATCGAGCGCATCACCGTCGGCCCCGAAACCGGCGACGTGCTGAAGGCGCGGATGCCGTGGGGAGATCATGACGGAGACGATGTCCCCGGCATCCTGGTGCTCGGTCATTTGGATACCGTGCACCTGGCCGGCACCACGGCGGGGGAACTGCCGATCCGCCGCGACGGCGACCGGCTCTATGGCCCGGGCGTCCTCGACATGAAAGGCGGGTTGGTGCTGGCGATCCACGCGCTCAAGGCCGCCATCGCGGAACGCGGCGAGCTGAACCTGCCGGTGACCTTCCTGGTTATCCCCGACGAGGAAATCGGCAGCCCCATGACCCGCGCCGTCATCGAACGCGAGGCCAAGGCGAGCAAGGTCGTGCTGGTGCCGGAGCCCGGCCGCCACCACGCCTTCGTCACCGGCCGCCACGCGGTGCTGCGTTTCAAGTTGCATGTCTACGGCAAGCCCGCCCACGCCGGACGCCCCGGCGGTACCGGGCGCAGTGCCATCAGCGCCATGGCCAGGTTGATCCAGGAGGTGGAGGGCTTTTCCGACCACGACAAGGAAATCTCGTTCCGGGTCGGCACCGTCGAGGGCGGCACTTTCGTCAACGTGGTCGCCACCGAATGCCATGCCGAGATGCTCTGCGTGGCGCCGACCGAGGAGGCCTTCACCGACGTGCAGCGGCGCATGGCGGCCCTCGCCTCTCCGGATCCGGACGTGCGCCTCGAGGTCGAGGCCGGCCCGGTACGGCCGCTGTTCCAAGCCGACGAAGGCACCCGCGAGCTCTATGGCGTTGCCGAGCGCATCGCCCGCGAGGTCGGGCTGGATCTCGGCATGGGCCAGTTCGGCGGCGGTTCCGACGGCAACTTCACCGGCGCGCTCGGCATCCCGACCCTCGACGGCCTGGGACCGACGGGAGACGGCGTTCATACCAAACAGGAATATATCGAGGTCTCTTCGCTTGTGCCGCGCGCGCGGCTGCTGGCCGGCCTGATGACGGCACTCGCGGAACGCAACCGCTAGATCGGCCGCGCCGCCCTTGGGGGTCTTTCGGCTTCGGGGCTGGGTGCTATAGTCGCCCCAAGCAAACGACTTCGAGGGGGCGGCGATCCATGAACATGTTCGATCTCAGCGGCAAGGTGGCGGTGATCACCGGCGGCACCAAGGGCATCGGCCGCGCCGCCGCCCTGGCCATGGCGCGCGCCGGCGCCAAGGTGGTGGTGTCGAGCCGCAAGAAAGACGCCTGCGACGAAACCGCGGAGGCGATCAGGGCCGAGGGCCATGACGCCGTCGGCATCCCCTGCAACATCTCCAATGTCGAGGATTTGCAGGCGCTGGTCGCCGGCAGCATCGACGCCTACGGCAAGATCGAAATCCTGGTCTGCAACGCCGCCGTGAATCCCTACATGGGGCCGCTTTTGGATATCGATGACGAGGCCTACGACAAGACCCTTGATGCCAACGTGAAAAACGTGCTTCGGCTCTGCGGGCTGGTGATTCCGGGCATGGCCGAGCGCCAGGACGGCGCCATCATCATCGTTTCCTCCATCGCCGCCACCAAGGGCTCGCTGGGCTTGGGCGCCTATGCCATCACCAAGGCCGCCGACGTGCAGATCGCGCGCAACCTGGCGGTCGAATGGGGGCGCAAGAACATCCGCGTCAACTGTGTGTTGCCGGGCCTGGTGAAGACCGACATGGCCCGCGCGCTGTGGCAAGACCCGAAACGCCACGAACGCGCGCTGGCGGGCTACCCGCTGGGGCGCTTGGGCGAGCCAGAGGACCTGGCCGGCGCCATCCTGTTCCTGGCCTCGCCGGCCGCCAGTTGGATCACCGGCCAGGCGATCCCCGTCGACGGCGGCGCCACCATCGCCGGCGGCGGCTACAGCTAAACCCTGTTCGGAAGGACGAAGACAATGGACCTGACCCCCACGCCCCGCGGCGAAGAACTGAAAGCCCGCGTCGAGGCGTTCATGGACGAACACGTCTACCCGAACGAGGCCGTCTACTACGACCAGCTCGACCAGGCCGAGACCCGCTGGTCGATCCCGCCGATCCTGGAGGAACTGAAGGAAAAGGCCCGCGCCGAGGGGCTCTGGAACCTGTTCCTGCCGGAAAGCGACTTGGGCGCCGGGCTGACCAACTTGGAATACGCGCCGCTCTGCGAGGTCATGGGCCGGGTGCACTGGGCGCCGGAGGTGTTCAACTGCTCGGCCCCCGACACCGGCAACATGGAGACCCTGGAGCGCTACGGCACGCCGGAACAGAAGGAACGCTGGCTGCTGCCGTTGCTGGACGGCAAAATCCGCTCCGCCTTCGCCATGACCGAGCCGAAGGTGGCGTCCTCCGACGCCACCAACATCGAGACCTCGATCGTCCGCGACGGCGACGACTACGTCATCAACGGCCTCAAGTGGTGGACGTCCGGCATCGGCGATCCGCATTGCGAGATCATGATCGTCATGGGCAAGACCGACCCGACGGCGCCCAAGTACACGCAGCAATCGATGATCCTGGTGCCGAGGGACACGCCCGGCGTCAAGGTGCTCCGGATGCTCAACGTCATGGGCTTCGACGACGCGCCGCACGGCCACGGCGAGGTATTGTTCGAGAACGTCCGCGTGCCGGCGGAGAACATGCTGTTGGGCGAGGGGCGTGGCTTCGAAATCGCGCAAGGAAGGCTCGGACCCGGCCGCATCCACCACTGCATGCGCATCATCGGCGTCGCCGAGCGCGCGCTGGAAATGATGTGCCGGCGCGCCACCGAGCGCACGCCGTTCGGCAAGGCGCTGGCCGATCAGGGCGTGACGCACGAGCGCATCGCCGAGAGCCGCATCGAGATCGAGATGTGCCGGCTGCTCACTTTGAAGGCCGCCTACATGATGGATACGGTCGGCAACAAGGAAGCCCGCCAGGAGATTGCCATGATCAAGGTGGCGGCGCCGAACATGGCGCTCGGCGTCATCGACCGGGCCATGCAGTTGCACGGCGGCGGCGCCATGAGCCAGGAGTTCATGCTCTCTTACATGTGGGCGAGGATGCGGGCACTGCGCTTCGCCGACGGCCCCGACGAGGTGCACCGTCAGCAGATCGCGCGCCTGGAGCTCAGGCGCCAGGTCGGCTGGCCGCCCCGGAAATAAACGCCGGCGGCGGGCCGCCGTCCCAGTAGGGTTCCGGCCCGAAGGCGTCGGCCAGGTAGTCGACGAAGGCGCGCACCTTGGCCGACAGGTGCCGGCTCGGCGGCCAGACGGCATGGATGCCGACTTCCGGCATGGGAAAATCCTCAAGCGCATGTTCGAGCCCGCCCCCGACGCGCCCGGCGTCGCAGAAGAAGGTCGGGCAGATGTAAATCCCCACCCCGGCGACGGCGGCAGCCAGCAGCAGATCGCCGTTGTTGGCGGTGAGCGGCCCCTTGGTGGCGATATCGACCGGTCCCTCCGCGCCCTCGAAACGCCAAACGTCCTGGCCGCGGCGCAGTGAGTAGCTGAGGCAGGAATGCTGGGTCAAATCCTCGGGCCGGGCAGGCTTGCCGTGGCGGGCCCAGTAGTCGCGGCTGGCGACGACGGCCATGCGGCAGGGTGCGAGCTTCTTGGCGACCAGGGTCGAATCGGCCAAGTCTCCGATACGGATGGCGACATCGAAGCCCTCCTCCACCAGATCGACGCGCCGGTCGTTCAAATCGATATCCACCTCGACGTCCGGATAGCGCGCCATGAAGCCGGGCAGTGCCCTGGCCACGTGGCGGACGCCAAACGACATCGGCGCGCTGACCCGGAGCCGGCCTCGGGGCTCGGCGTGCAGGCGGGTAACGGCGAGTTCGGCCTCCTCGGCCTCCTCCATGATCCGGCGGCAACGCTCGTAATAGGCCTGGCCGACTTCCGTCAAGCGCATGCGCCGCGTCGTGCGGTGCAGCAGCTTCGCCTGCAATCGCGACTCCAGGCGCTGGATCTGCTTGGTGACGGTGGATTTCGACAGCCCCAGCGAGCGCGCGGCGGCGCTGAAGCCGCCCAAGCGCGCCACCTCGGTGAAAACCTGAATGCCGGCAAGATCGGACATGGAATGAATTATTGTTTATTTTTAGAAACAATTAAATTTTTTTTTGCCTAATTGTTGTTTTTATTGGCCCGGCATAGGTTCTCCTCAACAGATCAACCCATTCAACAAGGACATCCGATATGCCTAACATTCTCGCCGTCACCTCCAGCCCCAACGGGGAAAATTCCGTCACCAACGCGCTGGTCGAGCGCTTCGTCGCCGGCCTCGCCGCCGCCGATCCGAGCGTCGCCGTCACCCGCCGCGACGTCGGTGCCGCGCCACTGCCGCACCTGGATGCGGCAACCATCGGCGCCATCTACACCCCCGAAGAAGCCCGGACCGATCGCCAGCGTGAATTGCTGGCCCAGTCCGATGCGGTCCTGGACGAACTCGAGGCCGCCGACGTCATCGTCATCGGCGCGCCCATGCACAACTTCATGATCCCGTCCGGGCTCAAGACCTGGATCGACCATGCGGCGCGGGTCGGGCGCAGCTTCCGCTACACCGAAGCCGGGCCGGAGGGCCTGCTCACGGGCAAGAAAGTCTTCGTGCTGACCGGGCGCGGCGGCAACTACGCCGAAGGCAGCCCGGCTCAGGCCATGGACCACCAGGCACCGTATCTGAAGACCGTGCTCGGGTTCCTGGGGCTTACCGACGTCACCTTCATCCATGCCCACGGCGTCGCCATGGGACGCGACGGCATCGAAGCCGCCGAGGCCGAGATCGATGCGCAACTGCCGGCCCTACAGGCCGCTTGAGAGGAGAACCATCATGATCGACATCGTCACCCATCAAGACATCGGCGGCTTCAACAATGGCTGGCTCGATGCCCGCCACCACTTCTCCTTCGCCGGTTATCACGATCTCCGGCGCATGGGGCTGGGCAAGCTCCGGGTCTGGAACGACGACACCATCCAGCCGCACCAGGGCTTCGAGCCGCATCCGCACCGGGACATGGAAATCATCACCTACGTGCGCAAGGGCGCGATCACGCACCGTGACAGCCTCGGCAACCAGGGCCGGACGGAGGCCGGCGACGTGCAGGTGATGAGCGCCGGTTCCGGCATCGTGCATTCGGAAATGAACCTGGAAGACGAGCCGACGGAACTGTTCCAGATCTGGATCCACACCGACAAGCCCGGCCACATGCCGCGCTGGGACGCGAAAAAGTTCCCGCACGCGCCGGTCTCGGGAACCCTCGCGGTGCTGGCGTCGGGGCGCGACGGCGACGAGGACGCGCTGATGATCCACCAGGACGCCGCCGTCTTGGGCGGCCGCATCCGGCCAGGCGACAGCGTCACGCATGCGCTGAAGCCCGGTCGCGGCGCCTACCTTGTCGTCTCGGAAGGGGAAGTGCGCGTCAACGGCGAACGGCTCTCCGCCCGCGCCGGCGCGGCGGTCACCGACGAAGCCGAGATCAACATTGAAGCCCTCGGCGACACGGAAGCCGAGATCGTTCTGGTGGACACGCCGCTTTAAGCGGCGGCCACCGCCTCGATCTCCACCACCCAGTCGGGATGGGCGAGCGCGCTGATGACCATCATCGTCGAGGCGCAGATGTAATTTTCCAGCATCTCGTCGCGGATCTGGCGGTACATGGGCACCAGCGCCGCGTCGGTCAGCAGCACCGTCACCTTGACCAGGTTCTCCTTGCCCATCCCGGAACCCTCCAGCACGGCCAGGATATTGCGCCAGCATTGGCGCATCTGCGCCTCGGCGTCGCCGACGAACCGGCCCTCGGCGTCGAGGCCGATCTGACCCGACATATGCAGCCAGCGGGTCGCGCCCTCGACCGCCACGGCCTGGCAGTAGTTGGATGCCGGCTGCGGCGCGCCGGCGGGGTTGAGCTTCTCGAGCATGGTGATCCTCCTTCAGGTTGGGGCGAGTATAGCCGGCCCGGCAATTCCTGCCGAGAGGCAGGAATTGGCCGCGGAAACAGCCGCAGGCCGTGCTTTAAGCCATTGAAAAACAACAAATTCAATGTTGGCACGCGGTATGCGTATGTAGGGGCATCCTGATCGGCACCGCAAACGCCGGCGCCGGCCGCAAAAAAGGGAACGGGAAAATGAAAGCGTTATCCATTGCCGCCTCGGGCATGCTGGCCCAACAGCACCGCTCCGAGGTCGTGGCCAACAACCTGGCCAACATGAACACCACCGGCTACCAGCGCCGCCGGACGGAGTTCAACGACCTGATCTACCGCCATATCCAGCGCCGGCCGAAGACCGGCTCCAGCGTCGGCGAGACCATCCCCGCCGGCGTCCATTCGGGCCTCGGCGTCAATGTTGGCGCTGTCTACCGGGTGCACGAGCAAGGCTCGCTGAAGCAGACCGGCAACAACTTCGACCTGGCGATCCAGGGCGAGGGCTTCTTCCAAGTGCAGTTGCCGAACGGCGACATCGCCTACACCCGCGACGGCGCCTTCCAGTTGAACGAAGCCGGCCAGATCGTCACCCATGACGGCTTCACCCTGCAGCCGGGGATCGCCGTTCCCGCCAACGCCACCGAGATCACGGTCAACGCGTCGGGCGAGGTGCTGGTGACGGCGGCCGACGGCATCACCACCAACGCCGGCACCATCTTGCTGGCCACCTTCCCCAACCCGGGGGGCTTAAGCGCCGTCGGCGACAACATGTTCATCGCCACCGACGCATCGGGCGCCGCCGGGGCGGCGGTGCCGGGCGCCAACGGCGCCGGCACGGTGTTGCAGGGTTTCGTGGAGAGCTCCAACGTCAATCCCATCGAGGAGGTCTCCGCCCTGATCCGCGCCAACCGCGCCTACGAAATGAATTCCAAGGTCATGTCGGCCGCCGACCAGATGATGGCGACGCGCCGCAACTAATCCCTCCCCACTGTTCTTGAGGGTCTCTCCTTAACTTCGCCGGGCTCCCAACCAGGGCCCGGCGATTTTTATGCGGATGGGTTAACGGCCGCCCTGGCGGGCGAGGTTCTGGATCTCGCCCAGCGTCACGCCGCCGTCGCCGTTGGCGTCCATCAGCCGGAAGCGCTCCTGGCCCTTGGCCTCGAACTCGGCCAGCGAAATCTTCCCGTCGGTGTTGGCGTCGTACCAATCGAACCATTTCTGCCAGTCGGCGCTGTCGCCGATCTCGGCGCGGCTGAGAAAGCCGTCGCCATCCGCATCCGTTCGGCGGAAGCGCTCGAACCGGGCGGCGTGCATTTCGGTGAGCGTGATGGTCCCCGATGCGTCCGCGTCCAATTGCGTGAACCAACCGGGCGCCCCGGTCCCGGACTGGGCCCGTGCGCCGGTTGCAAGGATCGCGATTGCGAGGGCGGCGAGGGCGGCGCGGATCATGGCGTCAGTTCCGTTCTTGTTGGGGTGTCGGCTTGGGCGCGATTATGCGCCAATTCTTCCGGAAACGCTAAGCCCTACCGCAGCCGGTTTCCGTAGTTTAAAATCGCGATTCGATCAACCCGCGGAGGCCCGCCATGCCCTTTGTTCATCGCGATGAGAACGGCACCGTACTCGCCGTCTACGAAGAATACCTGGAAGGCACGGAGGAGGTCGATCCCAACGACCCGGACCTGAAGGAGTTCATCCACCGCAACCTGCCGCAGGTGGGCAACATCCTGGAAAACGAATGGGTTCTCTCGGATTTGGCCCTGGCCCGCGTGCTCGAGGATTTGATCGAAATCCTCATGGACAAGAAGGTCATCATGTTCACCGACTTCCCCGAAGGCGCGCAACAGAAACTGCGCGAACGCCGGGGCTTGCGTAAGGAGCTTTCCTACGTCGAAGACCTGTTCGTTTCCGATGACGACGACGACTACGGCGACGGCGAGGGCGGCCTGCTGTAGGCGCCGCAAAAAAACCTCTATACGCCGAGCGCGTCGGCGATGCCGTCGATGCCGTCGGCGATGATGTCCCAGTCGGACTCGGCCTCGAAGTTGTTCACCTGGTCGGCGCCGTATTCGTAGGGCCGGTTGACGTAGGCCGTGCGCATGCCGTGTGATCGCGCCGCCTCCAAATCGTCGTTGTGCGCCGCGCACATCATCACCTCGCCCGGCTCAAGCCCCAGCAACGCGATGGCGCCGAGATAGACCTTGGGGTCGCGCTTGAAAGCCTTGAAGGTATCCGACGAGAAAACGAAATCCCACGGAATGCCGGCGCGCTTGGCCATGGCGGTCAACAGGATCAGGCTGCCGTTGGACAAGGGCGAGATCATGTATTTGGTCTTCAAGCGCAACAGCCCGGGAATGCTGTCGGGCCAGGGATCGAGCCGGTGCCAGGCGAGATTGAAATCCACCCGCTCGGACTCGTCGAACCTGTCGGCGACACCGAAGGTTTCCAGGATTTCGTCCAGGCGCTCGCGGTGGATGACGTCGATGGCGGTCCACGGCCGTTCGCCCGAGATCACCGGCGCCATGCCCGGCCGGTAGCCGGCACGCCAAGCGCGCGCGAAGGCCTCCCAGTCGACGCCCTCGATGCCTTTGGTCCGCGCCAGCCGCTCGCCCGTGCGGGCGACTGAGCCCCGCCAATCGACCACCGTGCCGAAGGTGTCGAACAGCAATACCTTGACCTTTTCCACGCCCATGATGCCTCCCCGTCTTCCGATCTATTGTCGCAACGACGCAATCAGTGCTTACATATCTCTCATGAGATCGCGCGCCATCCTGATCGCGAGTTTGCTGGCCCTGGCCTTGGCGATCAAGCCCGCCTTGGCGGAGCGCGTCGATTTGCAGTTGGTGCTGGCGGTGGACATCTCCGGCAGCGTCGATTCCGAGGAAGCCAAGCTGCAACGCGACGGCTACGTGCAGGCCCTGACCCACCCGGCCGTGCTGGCCGCCATCCAGAGCGGGCCGTTGAAACGCATCGGCGTCACCTACGTGGAATGGGCCGGCGACCACTACCAGGAAATCCTCGCCGACTGGGCGGTGATCGACGGGCCCGAAAGCGCCCAGGCCTTCGCCGGGCGCATCGCCCGCCAGCCCATCGACACGGCGCAATGGACCTCGATCAGCGCCGTCATCCGTTTCGGCATGGACATGTTCGAGCTGAGCCCGTTCCAGGGCTCGCGCCGGGTCATCGATATCTCCGGCGACGGCGCCAACAACAACGGCGAAACCATCATTCCGGCGCGCGACCGCGCCGTGGCCAAGGGCATCGTCATCAACGGGCTACCCATCGTCAACGGCCGTTCCAGCCGCTACGGCATGCCGCAGATTCCGAACCTCGACGAATACTACCGCGACTGCGTCATCGGCGGGCTGGGCTCGTTCCTGATCGTCGCCAACGGCTTCACCGATTTCGCCCGTGCCATCCGCCGCAAGATGATCCTGGAGATCGCCGGCATCGTCCCGCAGGCTCCGTTGCTGCAACTGGCGCAGTTCCAGCCGAAGAAGAAACGCGACTGCCTGGACGGCGAACGCTGGCTGCGCCAGCACTTCGAGGATCCCTGACCGATGACCGGCGAGGCCACGCGGCTAGCGCTGATACCCTGGAGCGAATTAGCGCCGGACCGGCAGTTGCAACTGCGCGAGGACTACGGGCGCTACCTGGACCAATTGCCGCCGACCTGCGACTTGGACACCAAGACCGAGCGATTCCGCGCCTGGCTGGCGGAACGCGGCGTCGCGTTCTAACGCCGATCCAAAAGCCCGCAGGCGACGTCGGCCAGTTCACGGCAACGCTCCTTGCGCTTCATTCCTTCCGGCGAGGCGGCGTTGCCCTTGAGGGCGCGGAAATAGACGCCCTGGGTGATGGCGGCGAGGCGGAACAGCGACAGCACCAGATAAAAGGTCCAGTCCGCATCGAGATCACGGCCCGCGCGCGCGGCGTAGGCGGCGACGTAATCGGCCTCTGACGGAATGCCCGCCGTCTCGTCGCCCAGGTGCACCAGGGTGCCGCGCGCCGGGTCCTCCATGTGATAGGGCAGACAATTGTAGGCGAGGTCCGACAGCGGATCGCCCAGCGTCGAAAGCTCCCAATCGACGATCGCCAGCACGCGGGGTTCGGTGGCGTGAAAGATCATGTTCTCCAGCCGGAAATCGCCGTGCACGACGGTGGTGACGTCGCTGGCCGGGACGTTCTCCGGCAGCCACTGCATGAGGCACTCCATGGTCGCCAGCTCGTCGGTCTTGGACGCCACATACTGCTCCGACCAGCGTTTGATCTGGCGCCCGACGTAGCCGCCGACGCGGCCGAAATCGGCCAAGCCCGCCGCCTCGATATCGACGGCATGCAGCCGTGCCAGGGTCTCGTTCATGGCGTCATAGATGGCGGCGCGCTCGGATGCCTGCATGCCGGGCAGGCGCAAATCGCGGAACACCCGGCCGTCGGCGAAACCCATGATGTAGAAGGCCTGGCCGATAACGCTTTCGTCCTCGCACAAGAGCACCGGATCGGCCACCGGCAGGCCGACGCGGCGCATGGCGCTGATCGCCTTGAACTCGCGCTCCACCGCGTGCGCCGAGGGCAGAAGCTTGCCGGGGGGTTTCTTTCTCAGCACATAGCGCCGGCCCACGCCGTCCGACAGAACGAAAGTCGGGTTGGACATGCCGCCCTGGCACTGGCTGATTTCCAGGGGAGGCACGAATCCCGCCACCTCGCGGGCCATCAGCGCTTCCAGATTGACCAGCGGAAAACGGTGCGCCGCCATGACCGGCGCGGTTTCGGACGTTGCCGTCGTGGGGCTTTTGATCTGGGATTCAGGCTTTGACATGGCCGCCATTGAACCGGCAAACGCCGGTTCGGGCAACCTTCACGGAGGGCTTTGCTTTCTCCGCCCGCCGGTCTTAAAGTCGCCCGGCCATGATGCCCATCGAACACTTTTTCCGCGCCGCCAACCTGTGGCCGGACCGCATCGCCGTCGAAGCCGATATGGGCGACGGCGAGCCCCTCTACCGCCTCACTTATGCCGAGCTGGCGCGCCGCGTGAACGCGCTGGCCGCCGCCTTCCAGGGCATCGATCCCGAGCCCGGAAGCCGCGTCGGCATCTGCGCCTACAACTCGGTCGAGCACCTGGTCGCCTGGCTCGCCACCTTTGCCGCCGGCAAGACCTGGGTGCCGCTGAACCCCCGAAACGGCAAGGACGAGCTCAACCGCATCGAGGGCGTCACCGAACCCTCCATCGTCGTCATCGACGGCGACTGTCTGGACAAGGTCGACCCGCAGGCCGCCACCACGGTGCTGGGGAAACCGGTCGGGTCGGGCTTCGATGGGCCAGGGCTTTGGGATCTGACCGACCTGCACGACGGCGAGGTGCCGGTGCGCCATGAGCGCAGCCTCGACGACCTGCAGGCGATCAAGTTCACGGGTGGGTCGTCGGGCGTGCCGAAGGGCGTCATGCAGACCTACCGGGTGTGGAACACCTGCATCATGTCGATGATGGAAAGTTTCGGCTTCGATGCCGCCGACCGCCACCTGATCGCCGCGCCGATGACGCACGGCGCCAATACGCTGATCATGCCGATCCTGGCCAAAGGCGGCACGCAGCTGTTCATGGGGCCGAAATCGGGGCCGGTGGCGATCATGGACGCCATCGAGAAAATGCGCGCCACCGCCATGTTCGTGCCGCCGACGGTGATCTACATGATGATGGCGGACGACAGCATCCAGGGCCGCGACTTCTCGTCGCTCAGGCATTTCATCGTCGGCGGCGCCGCCATGCGCCCGGACGCCGTGGCCAAGGCGATGCCGATCTTCAACAACGCCGTCGAGACCTGCTTCGGCCAGACGGAGGCGCCGCAGATCGCCATTTGCATGCGTGCCGCCGATTGGCGGGACCCGGCCAACCAGGCCTCCACCGGGCTGGCGACGGCGCTGACCCGCGTCGGCGCCATGAACCCGTCTGGCCACCTGATGGCGCCCGGCGAAATGGGTGAGATCGTGCTCAAGGGCGACCTTGTCATGAAGGGCTACTACCAGATGCCCGACAAGACCGCCGAGACCATCATCGATGGCTGGCTGCACACCGGCGACGTCGGTTACATCGACGAACGCGGCTACGTCTTCATCAAGGACCGCATCCGCGACGTGGTCGTCACCGGCGGCTTCAACGTCTATCCCGCCGACGTGGAGGCGGTGCTGGGCCTGCATCCGGCGGTGAAGGAATGCGTTGTGTTCGGGCTCGCGGACGAAAAATGGGGCGAGGCGGTCAACGCCGCCGTCGAGACCCACGAAGGCGCCGACGCCAGCGAGGAAGAGATCATCGCCTTCGTCAAGGAACGGCTCGATTCGGTGAAGGCGCCGAAGCGCGTGCACCTGGTCGAGGAACTGCCCCGGAGCCCCGTCGGCAAGGTGCTCAGGCGCGAAGCCAAGGAACTGTTCAAGGAAGACTGACAAAATGGCCAAGACGCCGGAAACCAAGCTCTCCACCCATACGCTGACCAAGCTCTACGTGCGCGACATGGACCTGGTCGACGAGATGATGGGCAAGATGTCGTTCACCGACGCCATGTTCTATCACGTCATGGGCACCCGCCCGACGCCGGGCCAGACGGCCGTCCTGGATGCGGTGCTGGTAACGCTGATGGAACACGGGCTGACGCCCAGCGCCATCGCCGCGCGGATGACGTACCTGTCGGCGCCGGAAGCGCTGCAGTCGGCGGTCTCGGCCGGGCTCTTGAGCGTCGCCAGCCAATTCGTCGGCACCATGGAGAACTGCGCCGCCATCCTGGAGCGCCTGGTCGCCGATCCGGAAGGCGTCGAAGCCGCCGCCAAACGTGAAGTGGCCCAGGCCCGCGCCGAAAAACGCCACATGCCGGGCTTCGGCCATCACCTGCACAAGCCGGACGATCCGCGTTCGCCGAAACTGTTCGAGATCGCCCGCGCGCAGGAAGGCGTGGATGGCCGCTACATCGACGCCATCCAGGCGCTCAACGCCGCCATCGACGAAGCCTACGGCAAGCACCTGACCATCAACGCCACCGGCGCCACGGCGGCGGTGATGCTGGAGATCGGCGTGCCGGCCCGCATCATGCGCGGCTTCGCCGTCATCTCGCGCGCGGCGGGGCTGGTGGCGCACGTCATGGAAGAACAGGACACCCCCACCGGCCGCCACATCTGGGAGGTGGTCGAGGACGCCATCCCCTACACCGGCAATGCCGATACGGAAGGAGATTGAGCCCATGTTCTGGAACACATCCCAGCCGCACGGCCTGCCGCACAGCCCGTTCAAAAGCTGCATCATCCCGCGCCCCATCGGCTGGATCTCGACCCTGGCCGCCGACGGCACGCCGAACCTAGCGCCCTATTCCTTCTTCAACGGCGTTTCCGACGATCCGCCGATGGTAATGTTCGCGTCGGGCGGCAAGGGCGCGAATTCCGACTTCAAGGATTCGGTCTCCAACGCCGAGGCCACCGGCGAATTCGTCTGCGTCATGGTCGGCCATGCCATGCTCGACGCCATGAACGAATCGAGCGCCGGGGTCGCCGCGGACGTCAACGAATTCGAACTGGCCGGGCTGGAGACGGCGCCGGCGGAGCTGGTCAAGGCGCCGCGCGTCAAGGGCGCCGCCATCCACCTGGAATGCAAATATTACGACACCATCAAGCTGCCGGGCGGCAGCGATGGGCGCACCAACCGGGTCTGCATCGGAAGCGTCGTCGGGGTGCACATCGACGACGCGGTGCTGAAGGACGGCATCGTCGATGTTTCGGCGTTCCGGCCCGTGGCGCGGCTCGGCTACATGGATTACACTACCGTCGACAATATTTTCACCCTGCTGCGCCCCGGCCAGAAGGGTTAACAACCGCCTGCCAATCAACCAAGGGGGACACCCGGATGAAACAGCTTAAAACCTTCGTCTTCGCCATCGGCCTTCTCGGCTTCGTCGTGGCGCCGCTCACCGCCTGCTCGCCGGAAGTGGGCTCCAAGGAATGGTGCGAAGACCTGAAAGCCAAGCCGAAGGGCGACTGGTCCGCCAACGAGGCGGCCGACTTCGCCAAGCACTGCGTGCTGTAAGACGTTTCCAGCGAATTAGACGGAGAAGCCCCCGCCCCGGCGGGGGCTTTTTCTATTCGGCCATGCCGGTGCGGAAGGAAGAGATTTCCTCCGCCAGGTCCTGGCATTCGCCGTCGTCGAGATCGAAGCGGACGGCAAAATCATCGCCGGCATGGCGCACGACCTCGGCACCCATGTAGCTGAGCGCCTCGATCTCCATGTCGATGTAGCGGCCGACCTCGGGCGGGCCGTCCATGGATTCCAGCTCCGAGCCCATCTCCAGCATGGCGCCGCTGCCCGACACGTCCTTGACCCGGCCCTGGCGACGGCGCTCGCCGTCGAACACGGTCACGGTGGACCCCAGGTCGTGGCGCTCGAACCGCCTGTTGTCGGCCTGGCCCCCGGTCTCGGACTAGAATTCGTCGTTGCTCATGATCGCAGAAGTATAACGGAAAACCGTCCGGCGCCAAACATTCGCGGTTATTTCAGGGTGCGCAGCAGCCCGAGCATCAGCTTGGCGCGTTCCGCCAGCGACGAGAAGGTGATGAACTCATCGTAGCTGTGCGCGCCGTGGCCGTCGGCGCCAAGGCCGTCCAGCGTCGGAATGCCGAGCGCGCCGGTGAAATTGCCGTCGGAACCGCCGCCGGTCTTCAGATCCTGCAGCTCGAAACCGATCTCGGCGGCGATGCCCTTGGCGTGCTGGAAAAGCTGCTCGATGCCGTCGAACTTGTCGTAAGGCGGACGGTCGACGCCGCCCTCTACCTCGAGCCGGCAGTCGGGATCGAAGGGCTGCAAGGCATCGAAGAAATCCAGGATCTTCTGCTGCGCCTCGACGTTCGGCACGCGCAGATCCACCGTCACCTCGCATTCGTGCGGAACGACGTTGGTCATGGTGCCGCCGGCAATCGTGCCGACCGAACAGGTGGTCTCGGCCTCGTAGTCGGTCAGTTCTTCCAGGCGCAGGATTTGCCGCGCCATCTCGATGATGGCGTTGCGCCCGTCCATGTGGCGCGACCCCGCATGCGCCGGGCGGCCGGTGACCTTCAGCCTATACTGCAGCCGGCCATTGCGCGCGGTGACGATCTTGCCGCCTTCGCGCGCCGGCTCGGTGACCAGCACGTATTTGTTCTTCTTCGCCGCCTCGACGATCATGTCGCGCGATGTCGGGCTGCCGACCTCTTCTTCGGGGATATACATGAAGGTCACCGGCAGCGGCGTCTCTTCGCCGGAACGGATAATATGGCGCATGGCGTAGAAGGCGACGTAGGCACCGGCCTTCATGTCGTAGATGCCGGGGCCGTAAACCTTGTCGCCTTCGCGCCGGATCGGGTTCGGGCCTTCCTTGGTGCCGATGGGGTGCACGGTGTCCAGGTGGCTGAGCACCAGGATGCCGGGTTGATCGCCGCCCCCATCGTGACCCCACGGCGTCTTCGCCGTCAGGATATCGCCGAAGCCGTCGCGGCCGGGCGTGCGCTCGACCGTGAGGCCGAGGACCGCGAGCCCCTCCTCCACGTGATCGACCATGCGGTTGACGGCGGCGCCGTCGTGGCTGGGGCTTTCGATCTCGACCCAGCGCAGCACGCCCTCGAGAATTTCGTCGCCGTCGATGACCGGCGCGTTGCCGCTGTCTTCGTTCATGGTCTTTGTCGTCCTGTTTAGTCTGTTTGCTTGCGGGGTTTCGGCAAAAGGAAGTGTACGTCGCAGGTGGCCACGGGATCGTCCCAGGTCTTTTGCCAGGCGCGCACCCGCACGTTGGCGACGCGCGCGCCCTGGCGCACGATGGCGCCCGACGCGATGACGTCGGTGGGCGCCACCGGGCGCAGGTAGTTGGCCGAGATATTGACGATCTTCGGCAGCCGATTGCGCTCCACGTGGTGCAGCAGGTGCATGAAGGCGGTGTGCTCCATCAGCGCGCCGATCAGGCCGCCGTGGAAAATATTGGCGGTGTAGTTGCCGATATGGTCGTCGCGGTAGGGCAGCCGGGCCAGCAACTGGCCGTCCTCCCAGTAGGCCTGGACGCCGATGAAACCCGCATAGGGGATGAGGTCGATGACCTCCGTCAGGCGCTCCTCGGCGCGAAGCTTGGCGATATCGTCGGCGAGGCTCATGGCTGCTTGCCTCCCGTATCCATGCCGATACCGACCGGCTTCAGCATGTAGGTGGCGACGAAATTGGCGACCGGGTCGTCGGGCTTGCCGTCCTCGAAGGCGGTACCGCGCGAAAAGGCAATGTTCGGCGTGATGCGGAAACAATGCGACTCGCCGATCAGGTCCAGCTTCGGGATCGCCGGGCGCAGGTAATCGATGCGCAGGTCCAGCGTCGCCACCGCGGTGCCCGCCGGCACCCGCGCCAGCACCGCCAGCGCGCCGGTGGAATCGAGCAGCGTGGTGACGATGCCGCCGTGCAACGCGCCGGTATCGGGGTTGCCGACGAAACGGGGATCGTAGGCGATCTTCATCACCGCCTTGTCCGCATCGGCGACGACCGACTTGAGCCCGATCGCCCGATGGTGCGGCGACGTGGCGTAGAAATGCAGGACCGCTTCGATATCCGGCTTCAACTCGGGAGGAAACGGCGAAGTGACCTTGTTCGTCATGGCCTCTTTCTTGTGGTTTTGTTGCGTCCGGCGGTCCTCTATATATATGAGCCGGGGACGGGCAATGACAGAATTATCACCATCCGAGTCTGGGCAACCGAACGGCTACGGCTTCCGCGCGGCCACGGCCGCCGACGTGGCGCGCGTGGTGGCGCTGCTGGCCGACGATCCGCTGGGCGCCGGGCGCGAGGCGGCGGCGGCAGACCCGCGCTACCAGGACGCCTTCAAACGCATCGAGGCCGACCCCAACAACGAGGTCATCGTCGCCGAACGGGACGGCGATGTGGTCGGCTGCCTGCAGCTCACCTTGATCCCGAGCCTGACGCGCTCCGGCGTCACCCGCGCCCAGATCGAGGGCGTGCGCGTCGCGGAAAGCGAACGCGGCCGCGGGCTCGGCAAGCTGATGGTTGAATGCGTCGAACAGCAGGCGCGCGCCCGAGGCGCCGGCATCATGCAGTTCACCACCGACAAGTCGCGCCCCGACGCCCACCGGTTCTATGAAAATCTCGGCTACGCGGCCACGCACCTGGGCATGAAGAAGGTTCTGGAATGATGCGGATCGACACCCAACCCGGCGTCATGGGCGCCATCGCCAGCGGCATCGACCTCTCGGGGCCTGTCGGCGCCGACGACGCGGCACGCCTGAAACAGGCACTCCTGGACCACCACCTGCTCTGCATTCGCGGCCAGAAGCTGGAACCGGAAACCTACGTCAAGGCAGCCCGCCTGTTCGGCGAGCCGCAGAAGCAATTGCTCGACGATTACCAGTTGGACGAAAGCAACGAGGTCTCGGTGATCTCCAACTACAATCAATTGGGCGGCGACAGGCCGCACGTGCGCGCCACCCACTGGCACACGGACGATTCCTATTTCGCCAAGCCAGCACGGGTCACCATGCTGCTGGCCAAGGCGCTGCCCACGTCGGGCGGCGGCACTGGTTTCATCGATACCATGCGGGTGTTGGACGAAATGCCGGCCGAGCTGCGCGCCCGCATCGAGGGCCGGCGCGCCGTGCACAAGTACCTGAGCCGCCGCAATGTCGCCAAGGTCGCCGAGCGCACGGCCGAGCAGGAGGCCATGACCCCTGACGTCACCCATCCGCTGATCCGCACCATCCCCGAGGACGGCCGCCAGGCGCTCTACATCAATCCCAACCGCATCGACCACATCGAAGGCATGACCGACGAAGACAGCGACGAGCTGCTGGACGCGCTCTACGCCCATGCCTTCCAGGAGAAGTTCCAGCACCGCCACGACTGGCAATTGGGCGATCTGGTCATGTGGGACAATGCCTGCACCATGCACCGCGCCGGTACCGACTTCGAGCTGACCGAGCTCCGGGAGTTTCACCGGGTGCTGCTGCAGGGCGACGTACCGGCCTGAGCGCGCGGGGCCGGACCCCATGGCCGACCACCCACCTTCCCCTTCCCCGCATGGGCTGTCGGCGCTGATCGGCGACCCCGAATTCCGCGCGCTGGGGGGCGCGAGCGTTCTGCTTGCCGTGGCGCGCTGGCTGGAGTTCCTGGCCGTCGGCATCTTCGCTCTCGACGCCACCGGATCGGCTTTCCTGGTGGCGCTGCTGGCGCTGCTCAGGTTTTTCCCGCTGGCGCTGTTCGGTGTCTTTCTCGGCGCACTCGGCGACATGGCCGACAGCCGGCGGTTGATCTCCGTCGCCATCGCCGCCATGGCCGCGGTGTCGCTGGCACTGGCCGGACTGTTCATCGCCGGTGCCGCCGAATATTGGCACGTGGCCGGCGTCACCGTGCTGGCCGGCACCTTCTGGGCCGCCGACATGTCGCTTCGGCGCAAGCTGGTCGGCGACATCGCCGGACCGGACCGCCTCGGCGCCGCCATGGCTTTCGACAATGCGGTCAACAACGGCGCGCGCCTGGTCGGGCCGGTGATCGGCGGTGCGCTCTATCAATGGGCTGGGGGTACCGGCGTCTTCCTGGCCACGGGGGCGCTTTACCTGGCGGCCTTCGGCTTCTCGCTGATGCTGAAACGCGTTCCGGTGGAGCAGCCGCTCGATTCCTGGTTCATGCGCCCGATCCTCAATGCCTGGCAGGCGTTCCTCTATACCATCGGCGACCGCGAAGTGCTCTCGATCCTGGCGGTCACCGTCGCCTTCAACATCTGGGGCTTTCCCATGTTTTCCATGGTGCCGGTGATCGGCAAGGGCGAGCTTGGGCTGTCGGCCTCGGCCGTCGGCGTCATCTCCGCCTTCCAGGGGGGCGCCGGGTTCCTGGGTGCCCTTGTCGTCGCGCGCCTGGCCAGGCCCGGGGCCTACCGGGCGATCTATTTCTATTCCGTCTGCGGCGTTATCGGATCGGTGCTGGTGATGGGGCTGTTTCCGGGGGTAGCGATGCTCGGCCTCGGTGTCGCGGCGGCGGGACTGGCGGGCAGCGGGTTCGGCTCCATGCAGGGCACCCTGATCTACCGCGCCGCGCCGCCCGACATGCGCGGCCGCCTGCTCGGCCTGGTGACCATCAGTATCGGCACCGGCCTCATCGGCTTCGCCAACATCGGCGCCATGGCGGAACGTTTCGGCGCGTCCAACGCACTCTGGATCGTCGGGCTCGAGGGCGCCGTGGCGATGGCGCTGATCGGCCTCACCTGGCGCGGTCTGCACAAATGACCGTCGAATAATCGAAGACGGAAGACGCCATGAAATTCCGCAACCTGCTCAGCAATTCCGCCACCGACAGCCCGCCCTTGTCGGCGTCGCTCTTGGTCGGCGCGCTGTTCCTGCTCGGGCTGCAGGATGCCCTGGTGAAGTTCGCCTCCTCGGAAATCTCGCTCTGGCAGTTCCAGTTCTTCCGCTCGGCTTTCAACTTAGTTTTTCTGGTCGGCTTCATTCGGCTGGTCCTGCGCGGCCGGTTTCCCAGGCCGAAACGGCTTTCGGCGGTGACCATCCGCAGCCTGCTCTTGTGCGCCGCCATGGGGTTCTTCTTTTCCGGCGTGCCACTGTTGTCGCTGGCGCAGATCGCGGCGGGGCTTTACGTGTTCCCGCTGTTCGTCGCGGTGCTGTCGCATTTCGTGCTTGGCGAAAAGGTCGGGCCCCGGCGCGTCGTCGCCATCGTCGTCGGTTTTTGCGGCACGCTCCTGATCTTGAGGCCCGGCACGGATGCTTTCACGCCGGTGGGGCTTTTGCCGGTGATCGCCGGGTTCTTCTATGCCTGCACCATCATGGCGACGCGCAAGCTCTGCCGTGACGAGGAACCCGCCATCCTGGCGTCGGGCGTGGCGGTGGCGCTGATGGTGGTGGGCGTTATCGGCATGTTCGTCTTCACCGGCAATACGAGCGAGACGGCGCGTTCCTGGCCCTACGTCTTCACCGGCTGGCACTGGGTGGAGGCCTGGGTCTACGGCGTCATGGTGATCTGTTCGGTGCTCAACATTACCGCCAACGTCAGCATCGCCAAGGCCTACCAGAGTGCCGAGGCGAGTTGGCTCGCGCCCTTCGATTTCTCCTACATGATCTGGGCGACGGTCTGGGGATATGTGATCTGGCGCGACCTGCCAGACGGCCCCATGTTCGCCGGGATGGCGCTGATCGCGGCGTCGGGCGCCTTCGTCGCCTTCCGTTACCAACAGGCCAAGGAAGAAACCTGACGCGGGACCGGCCGGAATGTCGCCCGGCTCAAGAAACTACGATTGCTTGTAGCGTGCGTAATCCTGATGAAGCTCGGCGTCGATCAGGTCGTCGCAGTGCCGGATATCGGCTTCGTCCAGGTAATCGATGAAGCCGCCGACCTTGCCCTTTCTGATTTTCCTGCTTTCCGGATCGGTGGGGTCGGCGGCGCGCAATCGGACATCGTTGAAAACGTCGGACGTCTCGGCTTTTTGCAGGTTCTCGAATCGGCCGAACTCGACCGCTTGCTCTAAAGCGACCTTGCCAAAACGCCGCAGGCCGAGAAAGTCGACGATCCGATCGAAAGACGCCATCGGTTCGGCATGGAAGTCCTCGTAGAAGAAAACCTCGTACCCGGCGGGGATGCCTTTGTTCTCGGCCCAGGCGTTGTAAAAGCGGATCAGGCTCGGCAGTCCGCCGATGTCGCTCCGGATGAACTGCGAAAGCGTCATGTCACCGGCGTCGGAATTGATGAGCTTGCTGTCGCCGCGGCGGGAATACTGGAAGAAGTTGGAGACCATGACATCGCGGGGATCGCGAACCAGGAATGCCACGCGCTTTCCCGCGTAGGCTTTCTTGCTCATGGTGATGTCGTCATGCGGGATCAGATGCGGACCGTCATCGTGGGTGACGACGGTGAGCGGCATCTCCCTATTGGCGGCCGTCAGCTCGGTCAGCTCGATCGGGTTTCCGGGCGCATCGCCGAGCAGGAATTTTCCGAGGACGATACGGATCCAGGTGCGGCCGCATTTCGGATAGGAGATCAGGAAATTGTCGGTATCGAATGTCTGACAATATTGGATGAAGTTGGCTTCCATATGGTGGGCCACCGCAACCATGCCCCGCTGCCGGTTGAACGGTTCCGATACGTAGAAATCCTCGATTTCCGGAAACAGATTTTTCGCGGCCTTGATTTGACGTATGCCGGCGACCAGGTCGCCCATGCGGCACGCCGCCAGACCGTCCAGGAACAGCAAGCCGAAATCGTCCGCACCCGCCGCCGGGCATTGGGCGACGAAAGCCCTGACAGCGCTAAATTGCTGCTGTTTGTAGAACTGGAAAGCGGTCAGGGCCGGCTCCGATATCGGATTTGACCCTTCGGTATAAGCGGGCGGCATGAAGCGTGACCGGGCAATTTTGAATTTTCGTGTTTAGGCGAAAGCCACGCGGGTCACAACATATTATTGGATGCCCGCCGTGACGCGCATGTTCCATGTCAGATGGTCTGTCGGTCATGCCTGCCAGAGCCGATTTGATCGAGAGCCCTCAGCGCGCGCCGAACATGATGTGGCGGACGAAGGCGCGGTTGTCGGCCTTGGTGTCGTCGCTGTCGGCGCTAAGCAGGATATGCGCCGCCTTGGACGGCGGATGCCCGAAGATGCGTTCGTGGTCGGCCGCGACGTCGACCCGCTCAGGTAACCACACGCCGGGTTGGGCGCTGGCGTTCCGGCCGACGATCATGGCGTTGGCGGAACCGAAGAACGGGCTTTCCACGACCTGGCCAGGCTCGCCGAAACCGCCCCAGACGTAGGAGATTACGCGCCCGGGCGCGTCCGAACCCCGCGCCAGTTCGACCATCGGCCGCATCAGGTTCTCGGCGAAGCTCGAGGTGTCGGGGTCGTAGGGGAAAGTGACGTAGAGCGCCACGGCGCGGTCGTCCTCGCCCTTGGTGGCGAGATCGGTGGCGGCCACCGGGCGTTCGACCTTCCATTCCCAACTGAGGATCGGCATCGCCTTCAGATCGACCGCCACCTCGCGCCCGATCATGGAGACGCTCTGCATGGTGGCGATCTCGACGCAGTCGGCACCGCAACTGGCATAGGCGTTGGGTGTCTTGCCGTCGAAGGTGATCTCTTCCCAGCCGCGCATTTCCAGGTCGGCGGGCAAGCGCCCGGCGGCGGCGGCGAGGGTCGCCGTGGCCAGAACGGCTGAACAGGCGAGGGTCAGGATCGAACGGCGGCGCATGGCGCGCGATCTCCTTCGGTTTCGGCGAAGCCTAACCGAAAGAGCGTTGGAATCCAACGGCGTGGCGACTTTCCCCTAGGCGTCGTCGGCGCCCGAGCCGATCTCGCGCAATCGCTCCTGCAGCGCCAACCGGTCGAGCGATTGGAGCGGCAGGTTGCAGAAGATGGAGATGCGGTTGTAGAGCATGCGGTGGGTCTCGGCGAAGGCGACGCCGATTTCCGCGTCGGTGCCGGTGGCGGCGGCCGGGTCGGGCACGCCCCAATGCGCCGACATGGGCTGGCCCGGCCAGATCGGGCAGACCTCGTTGGCGGCGTTGTCGCAGACGGTGAAGACGAAATCCATTTGCGGCGCGCCCGGCTCGGCGAATTCGTCCCAGTTCTTGGAGCGCAGCCCCTCGGTCGAATAGTTCATCTTGGTCAGCAACGCCAGCGCGTGCGGATTGACCTGGCCGGCCGGTTGGCTGCCGGCGCTGAAGCCCCTGAACCGGCCCATGCCGACGCGGTTGATGATGCTTTCGCCGATGATGCTGCGCGCCGAATTGCCGGTGCACAGAAACAGTACGTTGTAGATGTGGTCTGCGGTCGTGTCGCTCATGCGGCGTCTCCCATCCTCGATCCTGAAGCCGGGCAGCAGCGTTTCAGGCGGCTCCCCAGTGCAACGTTCGACCAAAAACCCGAGCATGCCGCCGATGGCGCCCAGGTCGGCCCGGTAAATCACCTGCCGGTGGCGGCGCTCGCATGAAGCCAGCCCCGCCGCCCGCAGTTCGTTCAGGTGGTGGCTCAGCAGCGACGGCTGAAGCCCGAGACAGACGGCGATTTCCCCCGCCGTGACGCCCCGCTCCCCGGCCTCGACCAGCATCAGGAACGCATCCATCCGCGTTCCCGCTCCCAGCGCCGCCAGAACCTTGACCACCTCGTCCTTATTCACGATTCAAAAATATTTGAAATGGCCTTTAAAAACAATAGGAAATTATTGACTTTTCTAAGAATGTTGTTATGGTGTCGTCGTGGCATGGCGGAAGCGCCGCGCGAGCAGGCTATTGCACAATCGAAGAGGATTTGGACCGGGGCCGATGTCGGGTTGGACCCGATACGTTTTTATCGTCGTCCCCGCGAAGGCGGGGGCGACGGAAAGATCCAGGTGGGATGAAATTGGGTTCGTTCCTGAGATTTTTTTTGAAAAATCAAAAAAATCAGAGGCTTCCAACCCGCGTTTTTCGCGGGATCAGGCCAATTTCCGCCGGCACATGTCCATGAAATGGGCGTAGACCTTCTCCGCCGCGGCCTCGTCGTAGACGTCGCGGAGCGGGAAGCAGAAACCGTGTTCGGTGCCGGGATGCACGTCCAACTTATAATCGACGCCGTGCGCGTCCAGCTCCGCCTTCAGGGCCGGAATGACGTAGGACGGCACCGTCGAGTCGGTCTCGGCGAAGCCGTAGTAGATCTCGCCCTTGATGTCTTTGACCTTCAGATGCGGCGTGTCGTCCTTGGCGGTGACGATGCCGACGCCGTAGAGCGACGCCGATGCGGCGAAGGTATCGGGGAATTCCGCCGCCGCGGTGGTGACGATGCGCCCGCTCATGCAGTAGCCGACGCAGGCTTTTGCGCCCGGCTTCACCTGGTCGAGCCCGGCCATGTAGTCGAGCAGCACCCGGGTGTCGTCCATGACCATGGCGTTGGACAACTCCTTCATGATCGCCTGCCAGACCGTCCGCGAATACTGGTTGCGGCGGGGAAAGCGGATGGTGCCGAAGCGGTAGAACAGGTCCGGCAGGATCACGTAGTAGCCCTCGGCCGCCATGCGCCGGGCCATGTCGTAGAGCTCTTCGCGGATCGCCGGGGCGTCCATGTAGAAGACGATGGCGGGAAATGGCCCTTCCCCCTCAGGCCAACAGGTAAAGGTCGGCATCGGGCCGTCGGGGGTTTCGAGATCGATATGGAGTTCGTTCATGTCGTTATACCTTCAGGGCCATGCCGTCGCGGCCCGGGTCGGCGCCGCCGTCCCAGCCGCCGGGCGTCAGTCGGATCGCATGCACGCCGGCGAAGTGATAGCTCAGGTAGGTGCGTCGGGTCGGGTAGCCCATGTCTTGGAGTTCGCTTTCCACCGAGCGCAGGATGCGGTTGGAGACGTCGATGGTGTCGGACGTGGTGCAGAAGCGGGGCGCCGCCACCGCCTGTTGCGCGTCCATGCCGAAATCGACGGCGTTCAGGATCGCCTGCAAGACGCCCATGGTGATGAAGGTGCCGCCCGGCGCGCCGACGACGAAGAACGGCTTATCGCCGTCGAACAGCATGGTCGGGCACATGGCGGTAAAGCGCGACTTCCCCGGCGCCAGCGAATCGGCATGGCCGGGCCTCGGGTCGAAGACGCCCATGCAGCCGTTGTACATGAAGCCGAGCCCGTCGGAGACGACGCCCGACGGCATCCCCAGCGAATGGGTCATGGAGACGCAGTTGCCGTGCTCGTCGACCACGGAAACCTGGGTGGTGTCCTTCGATTCCTTGGCGTTCGGCCCAAGCCGCGGCACGTGGGTCTTCTCGCCCATCTTGATGCGCTTGGCCATTTCTTTGGCGTAGTCCTTGGAGATCAGCCGCTCCAGCGGTACGTCGACGAAATTCGGATCGCCCACGTAATTGTCCTTGTCCACGGTGGCGATTTTCATGGCTTCCGAGACGGTGGCGATATATTCGGCCGAATCGTGGCCCATGGACTTGAGATCGAAGTTTTCCAGGATGTTGAGCATCTCCAGGATCATCACCCCGCCGCCGGGCGGCGGGTTCGTGGCGACCTTGTAGCCCCGGTAGCTGCCCCAGATCGGCTGCGTTTCGGTCGGCCGCGCGTCGGCCAGGTCGGCCATGGAGATCAGGCCGCCGTTGGCCTCCATGTCTTGAACGATGTCGCGCGCGATGGCGCCGGTATAGAAGTCGTCGACGCCGTTCTTCTGGATGCGCCGGTAGGTCTCGGCCATGTCGGGATTCCTGAGAATCTCACCCGGCACCCGCAGCGTGCCGTCGTCCTTGAAGTAGATCTTCCTCGACCCCTCGCAGCAGTTGAACTTCTCGATCTGCGGCACGCGGCCGGCACCTTCCTTGACGTTCCAGAAGTAGGCCACGTGCGGGCGCACCATGAAGCCCTCTTCGGCGTAGTGGATGGCCGGCTCCAAGAGCTCCGCCATGGACATGGTGCCGAAACGCTCGAGCGCGGTGGCATAGGCCCGGAGGCTCATGGGCGTGGTGATCGACTGGTAGCCCATCTCATTGACGCGGCCCTTGAGGATGAAGCCGAAACCGTCCTCGGCCTCGTGCTCGATCAGGTCCTCCCACATGTCGGGTTTGACCGACAGGGGCGCGCGGCCATGGAAGTCGAGCAGCAAGTGCTGGCCGGCTTCCGGCAGGTAGAGGTGCATGGAGCCGAAGCCGGCGATGCCGCACATCTGCGGATCGACGGCGGTCTGCACCAGGGCGCAGGCGATGGCCGCGTCGACGGCGTTGCCGCCGGCCTTCAGCGCCTCAGCCCCGGCCTCGACGGCCTCCGGCTGCGGCGCGCTGACGATGCCGTGAGTCATGGTTTCCCCCGTTCGGATAATCGTGGCGATGATCGGTGGTTAGTGTTTGTAGGCCGGGTCCTCGATGTCGAGCAGGCGCCGGAGCGCCGACCAGGCGGCCTCGCTGGCGGTCTGGTTGTCGCCCAGGCGGTCGAACTGCTTGGCGGTCTTGTCGAGCACCTCTTGGGGCGGCAGCGACAGGTTGCCGCCGGCCTGGGCGGCGAGCTGCAATTCGCAGGCGCGCTGCAGGTAGCGCATCTGCTGGTAGGCCTCGCCCACCGTGCGGCCGGTGGTCAGGAGCCCGTGGTTACGCAGGATCATCGCCTTGTAGGTGCCGAGGTCGGCGACCAGGCGCTCGCGCTCGTCCAGATCGGTGGCGATGCCCTCGTAGTCGTGATAGGCGAGGCGCTTGTAGAAGCGCATGGAGGTCTGGGCCAGCGGCAGTAGCCCGTCGGCCTGCGCCGAGACCGCCATGCCGGCGACGGTGTGGGTATGCATGACGCAACGCGCGTCGTGGCGCGCCATGTGCACGGCGGAATGGATGGTGAAGCCGGCATCGATGATATCCGCGTCGGCGCCCATGGAACCGCCGTCGACGATGTTGCCCTCGGTGTCGACCTTGACCAGGCTGGATGCGTCGATCTCGTAGAACATGCGGCCGTAGGGGTTGAGCAGGAAGTGGTTCTCGTCGTCGGGTACGCGGGCCGAGTTGTGGGTGAAGATGCCGTCATCCCAGCCGTTGCGGTAGACCAGCCTGTAGCAAGCCGCCAGGTCTTCGCGCAACGCCCATTCGGCGGCGCTGACGCGGGATTTCACGTCGCTTTGCGGGGTGGTCCCATCCATGCTCGTTCTCCTTGGCTAAAAGCGCCCGAAGATTGTGCCCCTGGTGCTTCAGCAAGGCAAGTTGAGCATATCATCAAATGCCGCCTATATTTCTGAACCAACTTGGGGGCTCCCGTTGACCGCATCCGACGCCTTCCGAAAAGCGCTCGACGACCATCGGGCGGGCCGGCTGGACCAGGCGGCGGCCGGCTACGCGGCGATCGTGGCGGCCGATCCGGACCACCTGCCCGCCGCGACCAACCTCGCCGTGCTGCTCTACGACCAGAGCCGGTTCGCCGACGCCGTGCCGTTGCTGGAAACCGCGCTGCGCCTCGACCCGGCCCTGACCGAGGCGCGCTACATCCTGGCGCTATGCCTGATGCGCACGGGCCGTCCCGATGCCGCCCGCGACGCCTTCGCCCGCGCGGCATCGGACGCGCCGGACGATCCCCGCCCCTTGACCGGGCTTGCGGCGCTGGCACTGGCTGCCGGCGACTTCTCGGGGGCCCTGGAGCGCGCCGAACAGGCGCTGGTACGCGACGCCGCCAATGCCGACGCCCTCAACCTCAAGGGCGCGGCGCTGAAGGAGTCGGGGGACTTCGCCGCCGCCCGCGACCAGTTCGAGCGCGCCCTCGAAGTGGACCCCGACCATGCCGAGGCCCGCGCCAACCGGGGCGCGATACGGCTGCTGCTGGGCGAGATGCCGGCAGCCTGGACCGACTATGCCTGGCGCTGGCGCGGCACGGGGCGCCGCCCACCCGGGGCGGAATTGAACCTGCCCCTTTGGAGGGGCGAAGACCTGGCCGGCGGGCGGCTGCTACTGATCGGCGAGCAGGGCTTCGGCGACACCATCCAGTGCCTCCGCTACCTGACGGGGCTGACGGCACGGGGACTCCGGACCTCGGTGCGCTGCCGCCCGGAACTGAAACGCCTGGTCGCCGGCCTGCCGGACGTGGAGACGGTCTGGTCGGCAGACGAGGCCGCGCCGGCGGGCGACGCCTACCTGCCGATGATGGACCTGCCGGGGCTGTTCGGCACGGCGGCTGACGAGATGCCCGGCGCCGAGGGCTACCTTACGGCCGAGCCGGCGGCGGATGTCAGCGACGGCACGGCGCGAACCGTCGGCCTGGTCTGGGCCGGCAGCCCGACGCACGAGAACGACGCACGACGCTCACTGCCGCTGGCGGCGCTTGGCCCGCTGCTGGATGTGCCGGACGTCCGGCTGTTCAGCCTGCAGGTGGGGCCCGGCCGGGACGATCTCGCCGCTTGCGGTTTCAGCGAACGGATCACGGATCTGGCGCCCCGCATCGGCGACTTCGCCGACACCGCCGCCCTGGTCCAGGCGCTCGACCTGGTGATCACTGCCGATACTGCCGTGGCGCATCTGGCCGGCGCGCTCGGCAAGCCGGCCTGGGTGATGCTGCCCTTCGTGCCGGACTGGCGCTGGGGGCTCGAGGGGGCTGAAACGCCCTGGTACGCGAGCCTTCGGCTCTACCGCCAGCCGGCCGCCGGGGATTGGGCCGCGGTGGTGCGGGCCATCGTTCACGACCTCGGGAGCGCGAAAAGAATGGGTGACAGGCCGGACGCGAACGGGCCATGATGGAGCCAGAGATGAGCGAAACCTACTCCATCGATCCCACCTTGCACCCGGACCCGGGCACCTGCGCCTTCGATTTGAACGCGGCGCTTTCCGCCGTGGTCTCCCTGCATACCAAGGTACCGGACAACGCCTACACCGTGCAGGCCTTGGGCGACGAGCGCGCCGGGCACGGCGTCGTCATTTCCGATACCGGTCTGGTGCTGACCATCGGCTACCTGATCGTCGAGGCCGAGCAGATCTGGATGACCGACCACACCGGCCAGGTGGTTCCCGGCCATGTCGTCGGCTACGACCAAGAGACCGGCTTTGGCCTGGTGCAGGCGCTGGGGCGGCTGAACGCGCCGGCGCTGCCGCTCGGTTCGGCGCGGGACGTGCACGTGGGCGACCCGGTGATCCTGGCCGGCCACGGCGGCACTGAGGGTGCCGTCAGCGCCGTCGTCGCCGACAAGCGCGAATTCGCCGGCTACTGGGAATACCTGTTGGACGAGGCGCTGTTCACCGAGCCGCCGCACCCCTTCTGGGGCGGCGCCGCGCTGATCGATACCCAGGGCCGGCTGGTCGGCATCGGTTCGCTATTCGTTCAGAAAAACCCGAGCGAGCTCGATTCCTTCGACGGCAACATGATCGTCCCCATCGACATCCTGGTGCCGATCCTCGACGACCTGCAGCGCTTCGGCGCCGTGCAGCACCCGCCGCGCCCCTGGATCGGCGCGCTCTCGGCCGAGGCCGACGACCGGGTAATCATCGTCAACACCTGGGACGGCGGCCCCGCCGACGAGGCCGGCATCGAAGCCGGCGACATGGTGGTCGGTGTCGGCGGCGAGCCGGTGGCCTCGCTGGCGCAGTTCTACCGCCGCATGTGGGCGCTCGGGCCCGCCGGCGTCGACGTACCGCTGAACATCGTCCGCGACGGCCGGCTGGCGGAAGTCAGCGTCACTTCCGCCGATCGCGCCGCCTTCTACCTGGCGCCCAAGCTGCATTGACGCCCGAGCCCGAACGCCTGGCGCTGCCCGGCGCCGAGGCGGCCCTCCACCGCCGCGCCTTCCCGCCCGAAGAGACCGACCGCCTGTTCAAAATCCTGCGCCGCGAGCTGGATTGGCGCGAAGCGACGATCACGATCTTCGGCCGCGAGATCACCCAGCCGCGCCTCAGCGCCTGGTACGGGGACGCGCCCTATACCTATTCGAACCTGACCTGGCCGGCCCGGCCCTGGCCCGATGTGTTGCTTCCGATCAAACAACGGATCGAGGCGCTGGCGGGCGAGGCGTTCAACGGCGTGCTCGCCAATCTCTACCGCGACGGGCGCGATTCCATGGGCTGGCACGCCGACGACGAGCCGGAGCTGGGTCCCGATCCGGTCGTCGCCTCGGTGGTGTTCGGCGCCGCCCGGCGCTTCGTGCTCAAGCGCAAGGACGATGCGCAAGTGAAGCTCGACGTGCCGCTCGGCCACGGCGATCTCTTGATCATGGGGCCCGGCACCCAGCGGCATTGGCTACATGCGGTGCCGAAGACCACCAAGCCCGTCGGCGAGCGCATCAACCTCACCTTCCGCCTGATCACCGGCTGTTGATTTTTCCCGCCGGCGAAATGATGCATGATGGACGCCGAACCGAAATGAAAGAAGCCGCGTCATGTCCGAACCCGTCCTGCTTGAGCTGTTCTCCGATTACGTCTGCCCCTGGTGCTACCTGAGCGACAACCGGGTGAAGAAACTGGCCCAGGCCTTCGACATCGGCATCCGCCGCGTGCACTTCCCGCTGCATCCGGAGACGCCCTCCGAAGGCCGCACCCTGGAAGAACTATTCCGCTGCGGACCCGAAGAAGTGGAAGCCAAGAACGTTCGCATGTCCGGGCTGATGGCGGCGGAGGGGCTGCCCTACGGGCCACGCAGCCATACCTACAACAGCCGCCTCGCGCAGGAGGTCGGCACCTGGGCCGAGACCCAGCCCGGCGGTTCCGCCATCCACGACAAGTTCTTCGAGGCCTATTTCGTCAACAACCGCAACATCGGCGACGTCGACGTGATCTTGCAGATCGTCGGCGCGGTGGGCTTGGACGAAACCGAGGCCCGGGCCGTGATCGAGGAGCGCCGCTTCAAGGACGCGGTCGATGCCGATTGGGCGAAGTCGGGCCAATACGGCGTCACCGGCGTGCCAACTTTCGTCGCCGCCGGCCACGGCCTTGTCGGCGCCCAGCCCTACGAGACCCTGGAACAGTTCATGCTGTCCATCGGCGCCGAGAGGCGCGACCAGGCGGCGGACTGACGCCGGCTACTTGCGCCAATAGGGCGCGGTTTCGCAGAAGGCTTCCCAATCGACGATCAACTGCGGTTCGATATCGCGGAGCGCGCGCGCGTTCCAGCCGCGCACCTCGCCGACCGCCAGGCGCACCTCCTCGTCGACCGGCCCGCCGGCAGGGTCGATCAGTTCGTCCGTCAGCCGGAGTGCCACGACCACGTCATTCAGGTGGCCGAAATTGTCCTGCAGGTGCTTGAGCGCAGCGCCAAAGGCCTCGGTTTCCGAAATCGAATGGACGCCGCGCAGGAAATCCACCGCATAGCGCAATTGCTTGATCCGGATGCGCACCCGGTGCCGGGCCTCCATATCGAGGTCGGCCATGCCGTCACCGGCTTTCAACAGCTTCTTGTAGGGCCGGTTCAGGATACGGCGCGCCGCCTTGCGGAGCGGCATTGACAGCGGGTGCTTGCCGGGGCCACGCGTCGCCGGGTCGGGACGCCAGCTTTGCAGCGCCGCGAAGGCGGTGAGCCGGAGCATTACCTGGGCGTAGCGGGCACCATCCAGCATGGCGCGCACCTGCTCGTAGGCTTTGGCACGCTTGCGCCGGCCCTCGCGTTCCAGCGCCGCAATGGCGCCAGCGTCGATGCCGTGCGCGGCCATGGAGACCAGCGTCTCGTCCAGGAATACGTCCCAATCGCGCGCCGGTCCCAACTGGCTGCCCATCCATTTCAGGTCGTCGGCCAGCCATTGCCGTTGCAGCGGGTCGATGTAGCGTTTGAAGGTCTTGAGCGACGAGCGCATCTTGCGGATCGAAACTCGCATCTGGTGCACGCCTTCCGGGTCGGTACCGTCCAGGCAGGCCTGTTCGTTGGCGGTGATGTTGCCGATGCAGCCGGAAAAAATCTTCGTCAGCGCGTCATCGACCGTGAGATCGCCGGCCATGTCGAATTTTGCGAGCTTGCTCGGCCCGGGTTCGGTGCCGGCCAGCAGCCGGTAGCCGCGCGCCGCCTTGGTGGTGGACGAGACCGGCATCGGACAGGCGGCGATGAAGTCCGCTGCCAATTGAAAGAACGATCGGGCGCGGCCCTGACCAAGCTCCAGTTCCACCTCGCTCAAGGGTTCGGTGCGGCCGCCGGCGCTGACCGTGCCCGCATCGATGACCGCCTCGGCAACCAGCGTCGGCCCCAATGGGTCACGGCGTCGGATGACCTTGGTTTGGCGCTCGACGGCGACGTCGATGATCGGCGCCAGGTCGGCGAGTTTGACACCGCCGAGCGACTGCCTGGCCTCATCCGGCAGCCGCGAAAGATCGGGTTCGATCCCGTCGATGGGGCATTCCCATTCCCAGCGGTCCATGATGCCGCCGCCACCGCCGGCCGCCGCCTTGACCGTCTGCACCGATTTCCCGTCCGACTGGCGCACCCGCAGGCTGACGCCCTTGGCGCCGAGACGCCGGGACGCGGTGTCGAAATAGCGGCTGCGCAGATGCGAGACGGTCCACTGGCCGGCTGGATCGATGCTGTCAAAGGCGCCTTTGGCGCAGGCGAGGGCGTCGGGGCCGGCCCGGAACTTGAGCTCATACTCCCGATTGTCGCCGGCCACGCCTAGTCTCCGGCCCGCCGGGGTCCGGCGGCGCGGGCATGCGCCAGGGTCGATGGACGATAATCGATCATGGTGGCGTTGATTCCCAGGTTGCGCCGGAGAGTATGCGCCCTCGGCGCCGGGCGATCAATCGAGGTCCAGGGGATAAACCGGCCGTCGCACGCGCTGGTAGTCGAGCTCACGGTAGTTGCGGCTGGTGAGCCCGCCGCCGCCGTCGACCACCAGCACGTCGGCGGCAATGGGCTGGAAGGCGGCACGGAAGTGATGCGCCGACTTGACCGCAACGAAACTCTTCAGCAGCGGATCGATGCGCGCGTGGCGCAGGAACATCTGGTCGTAGACCTGGAACTTCCGAGACGCGATAACCACGTCGATACCGTCGACGGTAACCACTGCGGTGGTCCCCATGTCGACCTTGAGGCCGGCGGTCATCGGGCCTTCCAGACGGAACTGTCCGTTGGTGACGGCCTTGACCGTGCCGCGCACGGAAAGCGGCTCGCCATAGGCAGGATCGGTCTTGCCGCCCAGTTCCAGGTACACAGTGGCGCCGAGGCCGTTGTCTCGGCAGATCATCGCCGCCATCGGATCGTAGATGGTGGCGAAGGCGGCATTGGCCAGGTTGGCGTCGAGCATCCCCTTCAAGAGCCGCGTCGCGTCGCCATAGCCGCCACCGCCCGGATTGTCGGCGAAATCCGCCAACACCATTGGCTTGCCGGCCGGCTTGTGCGCCCTGGCACGGGTCATGGCCTCTTCGATGGAAAGCGTCTGAATGGTGACGACGTGGCGCTTGTCCCAAATCTCCTGCACCAACCTGTCGGCCAGGGCGGCGTGTTCCGCCTGGGCGCCGTCGCCGACGATCAAGGCGCTGGGGCCGGTGTCATGGGTATCGGCCCAGGGAAAGCCGGCGCAGACCCCGGCGGCAAGTACATCGGGGCGGACCAACAGGCGCTCGCAACTGGCAAGCACCTGGGTCATCGGCCCTTCGACGGTGGTGCGGCCATGATCGGCACCATCGAGCATGGCGCCGCGGCGCACCGTGGTCACCGGTTTGATCTCGCCGGCCAGGGTGCGCTTCACCAGGCCGGCGGCCTGGGTGGCGACCTCGTATTGGTCGATATGCGGATAGGTGCGGTAGGGGATCAGGATATCGGCCAGCGCCGCCATGCGGTCGGTGACGTTGGCATGCAGGTCCAGCGTCGCGGCGATGGGGACGGCGGCGCCGATGCGCTCGCGGATGATGGCCAGCAACTCACCCTCGCCGTCTTCCGTATGCTCACAGGCCATGGCGCCGTGCAGGCACAGCAGCAGCGCATCGAACGGGCCTTCCGCGTCGAGGCATTCGAGGATACGGTCCCGGACGAAGTCGAACACCTCGCGCGTCACCGGCCCGGACGGCATGGCGTTGGCGTGCACGGGCGTCGCCACCTCCCAACCCTCGGCGGCGCAGAAATCCAGATAGGCGGCGATCTCGGTGCGGGTGCCCTTGAGTGCCGCCGCGACGCCGTCGCCGACCAGGAGTGCCCGTTCCCGGTAGGCCGTCATGTCCGCCGGACGGCCACAGAAGGTGTTGGTTTCGTGCTTGAAGCCGGCGACGAGGACGCGGGTCACGGGTTTGCCCTTCCCGGCCCTACCAGGGCCGTTCCTGGTTGGTCGACCAGGGATCGTCGTCCAGCGGCCAGACCGGGCGCGCGGCGCGCTCCAGCGGCAGGCGCTTGATATTGTGATCGACGACGCCAGGCGTCGAGACATAGATCACGGTATCGGTGATGGCGGCGTAGTTGGAATAGAAATGCTGCATCGACTTGACCACCAGGATCTTCTTCGACGCGTAGTCGATGCCGGCGTTGGCGAAAAAGCTGGGGTGGAAGTTCTGGGTGCGGACGGCGTGCACCACGTATTCGATGCCGTCGGCCTCGAGCGCCACGGTGGCGCCCATCGGCCGCACCGATCCGCTCAGCCCGTCGGCGAACATGTCGTCGAAGACGCCCTTGACGGTCACCTGCAAGTCGAGCGGCTCGCCCGACCAGGGCCCGGCCTTGCCGCCGAGCCGGAGCCCCAACGTGGCGCCGACGCCGGCACCCCGGCAGATATCGACGGCGATCGGATCCCAGATGCCGCCGACGGCGGCATCGGTGACGCCGCGCTCGATCAGGGCGCGGGCGATGAAGGTGGAATCGCCCGCCGCGCCGCCGCCCGGATTGTCGGCGATGTCGCCGAATACCACCGGACGCGTCGGCAATGCCAGCGCCTGGTCGATGGCGGCGTCCAATTCCGTCACCTTGGGCACTACGTCCGAACGTAGGGACCAGAGCTTGCGGCCCAGTTCCTCGGCCAGCCGGTCGCCCTTTTCCTTGGCGTCGTCGGTGATCACCACCATGCGCGCGCCCACATGCGGGATGTTGGCCCAGGGAAAACCGTGGCCCAGAGATACCGAAAGCACGCCGTCCTTGCCCTCCAGCGCGGTCATGCCGTCGACGAAGGACCGCATGGGTTCGCGCGTGGTGTGGAAGAGGTCGATCATACGGCAGTCGAAGCTGGAGATCACCGGCTTCACCTCGCCCGCCAGCGTGCGCTCCAAGAGTGTCCAGAGCTCCTCGGCGCGCTCGGCGAAATCGATGTGCGGGTATTCCTTGAAAATGACCACGGCGTTGATTTCATCCAGGAAGCGCCGCGTCATGTGGCAGTGCAGGTCGAGTTCGCAGCCGATGAAGACATCCGGCCCGACCAGGGTGCGGATATGGTGCACAAGGTCGTCCTGGCAGTCGTCGTAGCCGTCGGCGACCATGGCGCCGTGCAGCGACAGCATCACCGCGTCGACCGGCAGTGCCGCCTTCAAGTCAGTGAGGATTTCATCGCGGTAAGCCTCGTAGGTGCGTTTCACCACCAGCCCCGACGGCGTGGCGAAGGCACAAAGGCTTTCAACCGTTTCCCAGCCTTTCGCGTCGGCGTGGCCGCGCCAGATCTTTAGCGGCACGCCGAACATATTGGCGGCGTCCGGGTGCTCGCCGCCGCGGATCAGGTAGGTATCCTCGAACGCCTTGGTGTCGGTGGGCAGCGGCGCCCAGGTGTGGGTCTCGGTACCAAGGCAGGCGGTGAACAGGCGCATGGGGTCAGCTTCCCTTGAGGGCTTCTAAGTCCGGCAGCGGCCGCGCCGTTTCCGGGTTCTGGGCGAGGACGCGTTCCAGCGCGTACGCGACGGCAAGCACGAAACGGTCGGAACCATTGGGGCCGCTGATCTGGATGCCAAACGGCATGCCTTTGTGGTCGACGCCGCAGGGCAGCGAGCAGACCGCCGGCGTCGCCATGGTCAGCGCGTAGCAAGGCGCCAGCCAGCGCATGTAGGTGGGCATCTTCTCACCGTCGATTTCGTCCATGTAGAGCTGGTCGTGCGGGAACGGCGAGATGCCGTTGGTGGGCGAGATCAGCACGTCGAACTCGCGCATCAGTTCCAGGTAGTTGCGGTAGTAGCGTGTCTGTTCGGTGTTGGCCCAGGCGACGTCGGCGGCGGAATAACCGAGGCCGCGCTCGGTATTGTCGATGACGTTGGGACCCAGCAGGTCGCGCTGCGTCTCCAGGCGTTTCCGGTGCTGGGCGACGAAATTGGTGGCGCGGGTGATCTCGAAGGCTTCATGCAGGTTCTCGTCGTAGTCGGGGTCGCGGTCCTCGATGGCGGCGAAGACGTGCCCGAAGATCGCGAGGCGGTCGCGGAACACCTTGCGGATGTCTTTCGCCACCGGCGCGACGCCCAGGTCCTCCGAGACCGCGACCTTGAGGGACGAAAGATCGATATCGGGAAGCGGGTCGAGGAGTGCGGGGTCGAAGCCGCGCGAGAACGGATCGCGCGCATCCGAATCCGCCATGATGCCGAGCAGCAAGGAGGCATCGGCGACGCTGCGCGCCATCGGCCCCAGCACCGAATAAGGATTGAGGCCAACGGCACGGGCCTCGTTCGGCACGATGCCGGGCGATGGCCGGAATCCGACGACACCGCAGAACCCGGCCGGAATACGCAGACTGCCGCCGTAGTCGGACCCGGACGCCAACGGCACCATGCCGGCGGCCAGCGCCACCGCCGAACCGCCCGACGAGCCGCCGCAAGTAAGTTTCGGGTCGAATGGATTGCCGGTGGCGCCGTAGACGCGGTTGGTGGTATTGGCGCCGGCGCCGAACTCAGGCGTGTTTGTCTTGGCGAAGACAATGCCGCCGGCGTAGCGGATCTCCGAGACGGAGCGCTGGTCCTCGTCCGGAACGTTGTCTTTATAAAGTAGCGACCCCCAGGTGGTGGTCAGGCCATCGGTGGATTCCAGGTCCTTGATGGCGATGGGTAGGCCATGCAGCGGCCCCAGTTCAGCGCCGGCCATGACCTCTTGCTCGGCCTGCTTGGCCTCGATCAGGGCGCGCTCGAAATCCCAGGCGACGATGGCATTGACGGTGCCGTTGACCGCCTCGATGCGGGCGATGCAGCTTTCCAGCAGTTCCACCGGCGAGATTTCCTTGGCGCCGATGCGGCGCCGGGCCTCGATGGCTGAGAGATCGCAAAGCTCGGTCATGGCGTGTCCCCTCCCAAGGACGTTAGTCAGCCGCGTGGATCAGCCGCGCGGCGGCGTGCCGGCCTCGCCCAGGTCCCAATAGATGCCGGCCATGATGCCGAGTGCCTCGCGGAACTGCGGCAGCAGGATGTGCTCGTTGGGGGCGTGCTGGGAACAGGCGGAATAGGAATGCGGCACCCAGATGGTCGGCAGGCCGAGGGTGATGCGGAACAGGTCGTTGCAGATGGAGCCGCCGAGGCTCGGCAACACTGCCGGCGGTTTCCCGGTGGTGGCGGCGATCGACGCCGCGGCCCATCCAACCCAGGGATCGTCCGGCGGGGTCGCCGCAGCGGCAAAGTTGTGGTCGTTTTCCGGCGGTGGCGGCTCGATGGCGACCATGTCGAAACCGTGCTCGTCCAGGTGCTCTCTGAGCGCCGGAATGAAGTTGTCGGCATCGGATCCTGCGACGAAGCGAATATGGCAATTGGCCCGCGCCCTGGGCGGCACCGCGTTGACCGGACGGTCCGGATTGCCGGTCTTGAAAGCCAGCACCTCAAAGGAGTTCCAGGCATAAAGCTGTTCGGCAGGCGTCAGGCCGGGCTCGCCCCAGTCCGGGTCGATGTCGGGCGCATCGTCGCCGCCGGAGACGGTGATGCCGGCCAGCGCCTCACGCACCGAATTGCTGATCGGCGGCGGCAGCCATTCCTTCACCAAGATGCGTCCTTCGCTGGAGATGATGCTGGCGAGCGCATGCGACAGGATGACGCCCGGATTGGACAGAAGCCCGCCCCAATTGCCCGAGTGGTGACCGCCTTCGCGCAGATCGACCACCAGGTCGAAGGCCTTGACGCCGCGCGCGCCCAGAAAAATCGTCGGCCGATCGGGCTCGACCCGGGGGCCGTCGGAAGCGATGAACACGTCGGCGGCGAAGGCTTCCATGTTGTTTTCGATAATGCCGCCGAGGCCGGGCGAGCCGTTCTCCTCGCCCATCTCGACCATAAACTTGGAATTGAAGCCGAGCCGGCCACGCATCTTCAGGACGCTCGCAAGTCCCGCCATGTTGACCGTGTGCTGGCCCTTGTTGTCGGCGGTGCCGCGGCCGTAGAGCTTGGGAGCCCGCTCGGTCACCACCCAGGGATCGAGACCTTCGTACCACTGGTCGGCAAGACCGCGGATCACGTCGCCATGACCGTAGCCGAGCACCGTGGGCAGGCTTTCGTCCTCGATGCGGGTGGCCAGCAGTACCGGTCCCTTGCCGGCGACGGGATTGTCGAAGACCCGGCATTCGTGGCCCATGGCCTCGAAAGCGGGGATCATCTCTTCGTCCAGGTAGCGCCGGAGCGCCGCCTGGCTGTCGTCCTTCTGGCTTTCCGACGGGATCGCGACGCGCCGCCCGAGATCGGTGACGAAACCGCCATCGTCGAAATAGGCGTGCGCCGCCGCCACCGCCTCGGTGCGGCTCATGCGGCGCTCTCCGCCTTGTCGTCATAGAGATGGCATTCCACATGGCCGCCATCCACCGGTAGCGGCTTCGGCGCCACCTGCGAGCAGCGGTCCATGACCTTGGCACAGCGCGGATGGAAGGTGCAGCCGGACGGCGGTTCCACCGGGTTCGGATAGGCGGCGCCCAGGTGGGTGTCGGGCACGTCCAGGTTGGGATCGGGGGTGAGCACCGATTCCAGCAACGCCTCTGTGTAGGGATGGCGGGGCTTGGTGAACAGGGTTTCGGTGTCGGCTTCCTCGACGATGCGGCCGAGATACATGACCGCGACGCGGGTCGCCATGTGTTCGACCACGGCCAGGTTGTGGCTGATGATCACGTAGGTGAGGTTGAGCTCGCTGCGCAGGTCCTGCAACAAGTTGAGAATCTGCGACTGCACGGAAACGTCGAGCGCCGACGTGGGCTCGTCGCAGATCACCACCTGCGGGCGGTTGATCAGTGCGCGCGCAATGGCGACGCGCTGGCGCTGGCCGCCGGAAAGCTGGCTCGGGTAGTTCTGGAACACCCGCGCCGGCAAGCCGACCAGCTCCATGATTTCCTCGGCGCGGCGGCGCCAGGTCTCGGGGTTGGGATCGCCCTGCACCTTCAGCGGCAACGTAATGATCGAGCCGATGGACTTCCTCGGGTTCAGCGACGAATAGGGGTCCTGGAAAATCGGCTGCAAAAGCCCGGCAATCTCCAGCCGGCCAAGCTGGCTCACGGGTTTTCCCTGGATATCGATGGTGCCGGCGCTCGGCGCCTCCAGGCCCAGCAGCATCTTGGCCAGCGTCGTCTTGCCGCAGCCCGACTCACCGACCAGCGCCATCACATCGCCGCGTTCGATCTTCAGATCGACACCGTTGACCGCGTGCAGCGGGCGCTTGCCCTGGAACATGCCGGCGGAAATCATGAAGGTCTTGGTGACGCCCTTGGCGTCGATCATGGTCTCGCTCATGCTGGCACCTTGGCGTTCAGGTTGGCCGCGCATTGCTCCGGCGTGAGTACGCAGCGGTAAAGATGGTCCTCGTCGCCGCGCCGGCCCAGCGCCACGTCGTCGGCGCTGCAACCGGGCTGGGCGTAGTCGCAGCGCTCGGCAAAGCGGCAGCCCTTGAGATCGCCCACCAGCGACGGCACGATCCCCGGGATCGAGCCCAGGTGCTGGCCGCGCTGGGTCTTGCCCGGGATCGGAATGCATTCCAAAAGGCCCTGGGTGTAGGGATGGCTGGGGTTCTCGAACACCGCCTTGGCGGTGCCCTGCTCGACGATCTGGCCGGCATACATCACCGCCACCCGGTCGGCGACGCGCGCAACGACGCCGAGGTCATGGGTGATCAGGATCAGCCCCATGTCGAATTCCTTCTGCAGCTCGGCCAACAGCAGCAGGATTTGCGCCTGGATGGTGACGTCCAGCGCCGTCGTCGGCTCGTCGGCGATGATCAGATCGGGGCCGCACATCAGCGTCATGGCAATCATCACCCGCTGGCGCAGCCCGCCGGAAAGCTGATGCGGATACTGGCGCAGGCGCGAGCGCGCGGCGGTGATGCCGACCTTTTCCAGAAGATAGACGGCGCGGTCGCGGGCCTCGTCGCGGCTCACCTTGTGATGGCGCAGCATCGCCTCTTCCATCTGGTTGCCGATGGTGTAGGCCGGGTTCAGCGACGTCATCGGCTCTTGGAAGATCATGCCCATGCGGTCACCGCGGATATCGGACATTCGGCGCTCGCCGATATCGAGGATGTTGGCGCCGTCGAGCTCCATCTTCGCGGCCTTGCGCGTCGCCTTCTTCGGCAACAGGTCCATCAGCGCCAGCGAGGTGAGCGACTTGCCGCAGCCCGACTCGCCGACGATGCAGAGCGACTCGCCCCGGTCCACATGGAAGCTGGTGCCCTGCACGGCATGCAGGATGCCGCCCGGCACCGGGATGTCGACGGTCAGGTTTTCCACTTCGAGAATGCGTTGGCTCACCGGCGCTCTCCCCGCGTCAATTTCGGTTTTCCGGCGCGGTCACGTCGCGGATGCCGTCACCGAGCAGGTTGATGCACAAGACCAACGCGAACAGCGCCGCGCCCGGAATGCCGATCACCCAGGCCTTGAAGAACATCATGCCCTTGCCTTCCGAGATCATCAGGCCCCAGCTTGGCGTCGGCGGTTGCACGCCGAGGCCGAGGAACGACAACGCCGCCTCCAGCAGCACCGCGTGCGCCACTTCCAGGGTGGCGACGACGATCAGCGAGTTGACGATGTTGGGCATGATCTCGGTCAGCACGATGCGCGTCGTCGAACAGCCCAAGGCCCGCGCCGCGGCAACGTAGTCCATGTTACGCACCTGCTGCGTGGCGGAGCGCATGACGACGGCGAAGCGGTCCCAGATCAACAGCCCCAGCACCCAGATGACGATCCACATGGAACTGCCGACCAGCGCCACCACCGCCAAAGCCACCAGGATCGCCGGCATGGCGAGGCGCGTGGTGATGATGAAGGTGATGACCATGTCGACACGGCCGCCGAAGTAGCCCGCCGCGACACCGAGCGCGGTGCCGAGGACGCCGGAAATCAGCATCGCCGCGAAGCCGATCAGCAGCGATACCCGCGCGCCGTAGATGATTCGGCTCAAGTAATCGCGGCCCTGGCCGTCGGTGCCCAGGATGTGTTCCCAGGTGCCGTTCGGATGCCAGATGGGATCGACGTATTTCTTCGCCAGGTCGAAGGCATAGGGATCGTGCGGCGCCAGCCAGGGCGAGAACAGCGCCATCACGAAGATCACCAGCAGCACGCCGCCGCCGATGGTCATGCCGGCATGGCCGAAGGCGCGCTTCAACAGGAGCGACGTCGGTGACGGCTCCAGGATTTGTCCGGCGCTCGGCAATTTATCCGATTTGGTCATGTCGTTCATGGCGCGCCCCCTAATGCACCCGGATGCGCGGATCGAGGAAGGCGTTGAGCATGTCGGCCAGGAAGGTCAGCACGATGTAGAAGCTGGCCACCGTGAGCACGATCGCCTGCATCACCTCGAAATCGGAGCGCTGGATCGACTGCCAGGCCAGGTTGCCGAGCCCATTGAGCGAGAAGATGGTCTCGATGACGATGGAGCCGCCGAGCATGAAGCCCAATTGCACCGCCGACAGGGACACCACCGGGATGATGGCGTTCCTGAGCGCGTGCTTGAACAGCACCACGCGCGGCCTGAGCCCCTTGGCGCGCGCGGTGCGGATATAGTCGGACGACAGCACGTCCATCATGCCGGCGCGGGTCAGACGCATGATCGCCGGGGTCGCGTAATAGCCGAGCGCCACCGACGGCATGATGAAATTGAGCCACGATGCCGAACCCGATATAGGCAGCATCCTGAGCCACACGCCGAAGACGATGATCAGCACCAGCGCGAAGAAGAAACTGGGCAAGGCCTGCCCCACCACGGCGATGGTGAGCGCTGTTCGGTCGATGATGGTGTTGGGATACATGGCCGCCAACACGCCCAAGGGTATCGATAATATGAGTGCGAAACTGAGCGCCGAGAGTCCCAGGATCAGGGTCGTCGGCGCACGTTCGAAGATGATCTCGGAAACCGGCGTCTTCAGGTAGACGGAGATGCCGAAATCCCCTTTCAGTGCTTTCACCAGCCAGGCGGAGTACTGCGTGGTCAGCGGCTGATCGAAGCCGTAGTGCTTGCGCACGTACTCGATGTCCTCTTCCGTCGCGCCTTCACCGGCAAGCGCCGCCGCCGGATCGCCGGACAGCCGGAGCAGCGTGAAGGTCACCACCGAAACCGTCAGGGCGACCAACAGGGCGACGCCGAATCTCTTCAATGTGTAACGGAGCATGAAAGGTCCCGAAAACAAGATACGCCGGCCCAGGGCGGATCCCGGGCCGGCGCATGTTCAGTTTGACTGCATTACTTCCACTTCGCCGTAAAGAACCGCGGGATTTCGTCCGCCGTCGGGGTGAAGTCGAGGTCATGCGTGAAGGCGTAGTACTTGGAGTAGGAGAACATCGGCAGCCAGCAGAGCTTCTCGGCCACCGTCGTCAACGCCTGCTTGTAGGCCGCCTTGCGAACGGCCGGGTCGGTGTTGGTATCGCCCTTCTTGAGCGCGTCGATGACGCTCTGGTCGCGGCAGTAGTCGTCGCGGCCGCCGTTGAAGAAGTGCGACGCAATGGCCGACACGTCGTTCACCGAATAAGAGCCCCAGGTCATGTTGTGGAAGGCCGCGGTGCCGTCCCAGGCGAAGCCGCGCAGCGCCTTGTACTGCATGTACTTGAGGTTGGTCTTGATGCCGATCTTGCCGAGGTAACCCATGATCGCTTCGGTCACCGGGCGCTGGCGATAGGCGTAGATGTCGGTGGAGAAGCCGTTCGGGTAGCCGGCTTCGGTCAGCAGCTTCTTGGCCATGGCCGGATCGTAGTTGTACTTCGGCACGTCGGACGTGCAGCCGAACTGGCTCGGGTAGCAGGCCGAATGCACAACCTTGGCGGCACCGCCGACGAGGTTCTTGACGATGGCTTCGCGGTCGATGGCGTGCGCCACGGCCTTGCGGACCTTGTCGTTCAGCCACGGGTTATCCTTGCCCTTGCCGGAGCGGCCGGCGACGTCCATGGCCAGGTAGTTGACGCGCATGGTCGGCGCGCTGACCACGTTGGCGATACCGATCAGCTTGAGCTGGTCGGCCTTGTCCTTCGGCACGTCCCAGATCCAGTCGAGGCTGCCGGACAGCAGTTCGGCGATCTGCGCTTCCGGATCGGAAACCGTGCGGAACACGATCTTGCCGATGGACGGCTGGCCCTTGAGCGAACCCTTCCAGTAGTCGGTGTTCTTCTCCAGCTCGATACGCTCACCGGGGACGACATTGGTCATCTTGTAGGGGCCGGTGCCGATCGGCTGCACGGTGCCGTAATCGGGCTTGCCCTTGGCGTCCTTCTTGGCGGTCGCCCAGATGTCCTTGGGGAAGATCGCCATCGGGCCGGAAACGTATTCCAGCGCCGCCGGGAAGGTGTTCTTCAGGTACACACGCACCGTGTTCGGGCCGGTCTTCTCGGCGTGGTCGATCCAGCTGACGTTGCGCTTGGTCAGCACGCCGCTGTCGGGCTTCGACACCAGGTTGTAGGTGGCGACCACGTCATCGGCGCTGAACGGCTGGCCGTTGTGGAACTTGACGCCGTCGCGGATCTGGAATTCCAGCGTCTTGTTGTCGACCCATTTGTACGAAGTCGCCAGCAAGGGCTTGTACTCGAAGGTCTTGGTGTCGCGATAGAGCAGGTTGTCCCACGTATGACGCGTCAGGATCACCGTTTCACGGACGTTGTTGAAATAAGGCAGCGCCACGTCCACATCCCGCGTCGTCGACCAATACAGCGTGTCGTCGGCCTTGCCGGCCATCGCCGCGTTGCTGGTCAACGCCGTGGCGGCAAGCGCGGCGGCGATCATCAGTTTGGTTTTCATGGAATGAGTTCCCTCCACTGGTCGGTTGTCGACTGTTCGGTCTTTGGCATTCCCGGGCCGGACCCGATGCCGGTTCCTGTTTTTGATGCCGCCGTCACACCCATATTCGCAAACGCAAAAAACGCCTGGACGCCGTTGGCTTGCACCATGGCGGCAACGACTGCGGTACGTACGGAAAACTTTAACTCCCTTGTCGAAACAGGCAAACGACAATCTGCCGTTGTATTATATTATGATACACGATATTATATTTTAATCATGCTAGCTGTGTGTGATTTCATCGTCAAGATCGCGAGCCCATGAACAAACAAGATACGCTGTTCGTCGGTTCCCTGGAAAAGGGGCTGCGCGTTCTCGACGCCTTCCGGCGCCATCCGGAAAGCCTCGGCATCACCGAAATCGCCCGTGCCACCGGCCTCGACAAGAGCGCCGCGCAACGCTTCACCAACACGCTGCACCGGCTGGGTTATCTGGAGAAGGACCCGCAGACCCGGCGCTACAGCCCGGCGCTCCGGCTGATGGACTTCTCCTACGCCTACCTGCGCCACGACCGGTTGGCGGAGATCGCCGTGGCACGGCTGATCGAGGCCGGCAAGGCCTTCGGCTCGACCGCCAACCTGTGCCGCCTGGAGGGCGCCGACATCATCTACACCGTGCGCATCCCGCACGAAAACGCCACCTACCCCGCGACGGTGCCGGGCCGGCGCATGCCGGCATTCTGCACGTCGGGCGGCATGGCGATCCTGGCGCAGCGTCCGGCGGCGGACGCGGAAGCGGTGATCGCCGCCTCCGACCGCCGGCCCTTGACCGAACACACCATCACCGAACCCGACGCCATCCGCGAGCGCATCGCCCGGGCGCGCGAGCTCGGCTACGCCATCGGCGTCAGCCAATCCTGGCCGAACGAGATCAGCATCGCCGCGCCGGTGGTCGACGACCAGGGCCTCGGCATCGCCGCCGTGCAGTTCCCGGTCTACATGCCGCGTTGGACGATCGAAGAGGCCATCGACAAGATCGCGCCCCTTGCCATGGATACGGCGCGCGCCATCTCCGGCTCGCTGCATCGCGGCACCTGACCCCCCTGAGCCCCGAGGCCCCAACCCAGGAACCCCAAGCATGACCCGAAAACCCCGCGTCCTCACCGGCCTGTTCGGCCACGAGACCAACACCTTCAGCCGCCTCGAGACAGGCCTTGAGCATTTCGACGGCTATCTCCTGGCCTATGGCGACGACATCCCTGCCGCCGTCGAGGGCAGCGTCATCGAGCCCGCCGGCACCGAACAGGCGGCGGCGGAGCTGGGCTGGGAACTGGTGCGCTCGGTCGTCGCCTGGACAACGCCATCGGGCCGCGTCGGACGCGACGCCTGGGACGCCTGCGCCGGGCATCTATTCCGGGTGGCCGCCGAACAGGGGCCGTTCGACGGCGTGCTGTTCTCCATGCACGGCGCCATGGCGACGGTGGATCACGACGACGCCGAGGGCGAATTGCTGGCGCGGCTCCGAGACGTCATCGGCCCGAGCGTGCCTCTCGCCATTACCCTCGATCTGCATGCCAATGTCACCGACACCATGGCACGCCATGCCGACATCATTTCCGCCTATCGCACCTATCCGCATATCGACCAGATCGCCGCCGTGAAACGCGCCGCCGCCGTGCTCGACCGGGCCATGGCCGGCGACGTGCGGCCGGTGTCGCACTTGGCCCGGCGCGACCAGTTGACCGGCCTCGACAGCGGCCGCACCACCACCGAGAACCCGATGACCGAACTGCTGGCCCGCGCCGACGCGCTGGAAGCCGGCGGCGACGGCGTGCTGTTGGTCAGCGTGCAGGCCGGCTTCTGTCCGGCCGACCTGGACCAGGCGGGGCCGACGGTGGTGGTCTGCGGCGACGGCCGCGATGATCGCTTCCAGGCCATCGCCGAGGATTTCATGGACCACGCCTGGCAGACCCGGCACTTCGATTCCAACGAATACCTGGACGCCGCCGGCGCCATGGCAAGGCTCGGGACTCTATCCGCGGGCGACGGCCCGGTGGTCATTGCCGATGCCTCCGACAATCCGGGCTCCGGCGCCTATGGCGATTCGACATATCTTCTGGCCGCCATGATCGAGGCCGGCCTGGAGAATGCCGCCTTCGCCACCATCTGCGATCCGCAAGCCGCCGCCGAGCTGACGGCCGCCGGCGCGGGCGCCCAAGTTTCCCTGACGCTCGGCGGAAAGATCGACCCCGCCTACGGCCCGCCGCTCGAGATCAGCGGCACCGTTGCCCGCGTCACCGACGGCAGCTACCTGGCGCTCGGCCCGCGCTGGGGCGGCACCATCCAACACCTGGGCCCGACGGCGGTGCTGCGCGTCGGCGGCATCGACGTCATCGTCGCCTCCAAGCGGGTACAATGCACCGAGCTCGAGACCTTCACCCACGCCGGCATCGATCCCCGCGCCAAGGACGTGGTGGCGGTGAAATCGATCCATCATTTCCGCGCCGCCTACGCGCCGATCGCCCGCGACATCCTGATCTGCGATACCGGCGCGCTCGCCACCAAGGACCTGGGCCGGCTTCCCTATAAGAACCTGCGCCGGCCGATCTTCCCGCTCGATATGGACTGAACCCCGGCCATGCCCGCATCCCCAACAGCAGCGCTTGGCCAGTTGCTCGACCTTGCCGGCATCGACCCGGCCCGCGCCGCCGAGGTCGCCATTACCGGTAGCGACCCGGTGCTGGCGACCGGCTACCTGATGGGGACGGCAGGGGCCGCGGCACAGGGCGCGGTGGGGCTGGCGGCGGCCGATCTTTGGCGCGAACGCGGCGGCGAAGCGCAGGAGATTGCCATCGACTGCCGGCTCGGCGCGGCGGCATTGTCGACGACGCGCTATCTGCAAATTTCCGAAAGCTCCGCCGGCATGTTCGGCAACAGGTTATCGGGCTTTCACCGCACCCGCGGCGGCGGCTGGATTCAATTGCATTGCGAGTTCCCGCATTTCCGTGACGGCGTGCGCCAATTGCTCGGCATCGGCTCGGACGACGACAAGGCCGCCGCAGCGATCGCCGAATGGGACGCGGCGGAACTCGAAGATACGCTGGCGGCGCGCGGGCTCCCGGCCTTCATGCTGCGCGACCGGGCGGCCTGGTCGGCGCACCCGCAAGGGGCGGCCGTCGCCGCCTTGCCGTTGCTTGAGATCATCAAAATCGGTGACGCGCCGCCGGAACCGCTGGCGCCGGGCGCGCGGCCTTTGTCGGGTGTCCGTGTGCTCGACCTGACCCGCGTCATTGCCGGGCCGATGACCGGCCGCACCCTGGCCGAACACAGTGCCGACGTGCTGCGCATCTCGTCGCCGAAGTTGCCGTTCCTGGAAAACCTGGTGATCGAGACGGGGCCGGGCAAGCGCAACGCCGAGGCCGACCTGGAAACGCCCGAGGGCCGCGCCGCGTTGCAGCGCCTGATCAAGGGCGCCGATGTGTTCTCCCAGTCTTACCGGCCGGGCACCCTGGCGGCGCGCGGCTTCGGGCCCGAGGAGGTGGCGAAGCGCCGGCCCGGCATCGTCTATGTCTCGCTCTCGGCCTGGAGCCACGCCGGCCCCTGGGCGGAACGACGCGGTTACGACAGCCTGGTGCAATGCGCCACCGGCATCGCCCATGAACAGGGCAGCGATGCCGGCGGCGGCGGCCCCAAACATCTGCCGGGCCAGGCGCTGGATTACCTGTCGGGCTATCTCGGTGCCTTCGGCGCCATGGTGGCGCTCCGGCGCCGGGCCCGCGAAGGCGGTAGCTGGCTGGTGCGCCTGTCGCTGGCGCAAACGGCCCAATGGCTGAAGTCGCTCGGCCGCGCCGAGTGCCGGAGCGAGCTGGAACTCACGCCCGGCGACCTGGCCGAGCATCTGGTCCGTTCGCAAACTCATTGGGGAACGGTGACGCAGTTGGGGCCGGTGCTCGCCATGTCGAAGACGCCGCCCCGCTGGGCCTGGCCGGCACGGCCGCTCGGCGGCGACGCCGCCGCCTGGCCGGAACCCGCCGCATGAGCACGGGCGGAAACGCGAAGCTGGCGCGTTCGCTCGAAGGTGCCTTTTGGATGATGCTTTCCTGCGCGACGCTGTCTGGGTTGGCGGCGATCATCCGCCACCTGTCGTTCCAAATGGACCCGATGATGGTGCTGTTCCTGCGCATGGTGGTGGCGCAACTGATCATGTCGGTCTGGGTGGTGAAAAACGGGATCGGCATCCTGCGCACCAGCCGCATCAAGCTGCACGCCTTCCGCGCCATCTTCACCTGCGGGGCGATGATCTCGTCCTTCTATGCCTGGTCGATGGTGCCGCTCGCCGACGTCACCGCGCTCAGCTTCCTGGCGCCGATTTTTGCCACCGCCGGCGCGGCGCTGATTCTCGGTGAAACCGTGCGCGCCCGGCGATGGGCGGCGACGCTTGTCGGGTTCGCGGGCGCCATGATCATTCTCCGACCCGGCATGATGGCGATGGAACCCGGCCACTGGCTGGCCCTGGTGTTCGCTGGCTGCATGGCCTGCACGACGCTGGTGGTCAAAACCCTGACCAGTACCGAGCATCCCTTCGTGGTGGTGTTCTACGTCGGCCTGTTCATCACGCCGGTGAGCTTCGCGCTGGCCATTCCCGTCTGGCAATGGCCGGAAGGTTCGCAATGGCTGTGGATCGTCGCTCTCGGCCTCTCCGGGGTGCTCGGCCATCTTACCTTCGTCAAGGCGCTGAGCGTCGCCGACGCGTCCGCCGTGCTGCCCTTCGACTTCATGCGGCTGCCGTTCTCGGCGCTGCTCGGCTGGATCGCCTTCGGCGAGGTGTCGGATGCCTGGACCTGGGCCGGCGCGGCGGTGATCTTTTCCTCGACCTTCTACATCTCGCGCCGCGAGGCGCGGCTCCGGCGTGCCGGCGACGGCACCTAGGCCGCGACCCGCTTCCGGCTTTCCCTGTAGGTGATATAGAGGGTGGAGGCGAAAACGATGCCGCCGCCGATCCAGGTCCACAAATCCGGAAACTCGCCGAACCAGAGATAACCGATCACCGACGCCCAGATGAGGCGGGTAAAATCGATCGGCATGATCGCCGTGGTTTCGGCATCGCGCACCGCCGTGGTCATGCACATCTGCGCGGCGAGGGTCAAAAGCCCAATGGAAATCAGCATCGCCAATTGGGTGAGATCGGGCCAGGTCCAGAAATAGATCGCTGGGCCGAGCGCCAGCATGGTGAAGGTGATCGAGGAATAGAACACGATGGTGGTCGGCGAGTCGGTCCTGGACAGCACCTTCACCACCAGCAACGCCGCCGCCCAGGTGACGGAACCGAAGATCGCCGTCGCCGCGCCGAGCGTGATCGCCTGCGCCCCGGGCCTGAGAATAATCAAGGTGCCGACGATACCCATGGCGATGGCGCTGGCCCGCCGAAGTCCGATGCGCTCGCCCAAAAACAACACCGCGCCGATGGAGGTGAAGATCACCACCGTGAAGCTCAATGCCGTGGCGTCACCGACCGGAATCAGCGACAGGGTGTAGAACCAAGCCAGCATGGATAGCCCGCCAAGCAGCCCGCGCAACAGCGTCAGTCCCGGCCGCGTCGTGCGCCACCAGATCTCGCCGGTGCGGCTGGCTTGGCGCAGCAGCATCGGCACCACCACGAACAGCGGGACCACGGTGCGGAACAGCGCGATCTCCATGGAATGGATTTCGCTGCTCAACGCCCGGACCATGGTGTGCGACACCGAGACCAGGCAGGCGAACAGCGCCATCAGCAGCATGCCACGGACGTTGGGTGTGAGCCGGCCCCATCGATTGCCGGAAGGGGAAGCGCCGGAGGCGCCGGAAGGCGGGTGGGACATGCGGCCATCATAGGCCAATGCCCGGGCCGCGCCAGCCCCTCAGCGCGCAGCCATCTTGCCCGCGCCGACGGCTGATTCCATAATCCCGCCATGACGCCGAGAACGCCCCTAGCCCTTTGGTTCGTGCTGGCAGCCGCCGTCCTGATCGCGCTGCCCGGCTGCTCCACCAATCCGGCCACCGGCGAACAGAGCTTTACCGCCTTCATGTCGCCGGAGGACGAAGCGCGCGTCGGCGCAGAAGAGGACGAAAAAATCCGCAAGGACCTGGGCGGCACCTACGCCGCACCCAGCCTGGAAGCCTACGTACGCGAGGTCGGCATCCGGCTCGCCGCCGTGTCGGAACTGCCCAACCTGCCCTGGCGCTTTACCGTCCTCAACGACCACCTGGTCAATGCCTTCGCGCTGCCGGGCGGCTACGTCTATATCACCCGGGGCCTGTTGGCGATTGCCGACAACGAAGCCGAAATGGCCAGCGTTCTGGCGCACGAGATCGGCCACGTCACCGCGCGCCACGCGGCGCAGCGCTATTCCACCGCCATGGCCACCAACCTGGGGCTCACCGGCATCAGCATCCTGGGCAGCGTCTTCGGCGTGCCGTCGGGCGTCGGGCAGATTCTCTCGTCGGGCGCCCAGGTCGCCATGCAGCAATATTCGCAGGGCCAGGAACTGGAAGCCGACATGCTGGGCATCCGCTACATGTCCCGTGCCGGCTACGATCCCAATGCGTCCACCGCTTTCTTTCGCAAGCTCAAGATTCACTCGAACCTGGAAGCGCTGCAGAAGGGCAAGGATGGCGTGACCCACAACATCATGTCGACCCACCCGCGCACCGAGGACCGCATCAAGCAGGCCATGGACCTGGCCAAGGCGAAGGCCGTCGCCAATCCGATCGTCGGCCGCGACGTGTTTCTCAAGCAGATCGACGGCATGGTGTTCGGCGACGATCCGTCGCAGGGGGTGCGCAAGGGGCGCGCCTTCACCCATCCGGAACTGAAGATCACCTTCACAGTGCCGCCAGGGTTCGTTTTGGTGAATTCACCCAAACAAGTGGCGGCCTATGGGCCGGAACGCTCGGTCATCACCTTCGACATGGCCAATCGCAAGGATGCCCAGCAAACCCGCAACCTGGCCGGCTACCTGTCCGGTGTGTGGGGGCGCAACCTCGGCCTGCAGGGGGTCGAGCGCCTCGACATCAATGGGTTGGAGGCGGCCACCGGCCACGCCAGGGTTTCGGGCTCGGGCGGCACGCGCGACGTCCGGCTCCTGGTCGTCCGCGGCGGACGAGAGCAGATCTACCGCTTCGCCTTCATCATGACGCCATCCGAGATGCAGCGCCTGAACGTCGAACTCAGGCGGACCACCTACAGCTTCCGCCGCCTCAGCGACAGGGAAGCGGCGGCGATCCAGCCGCTCCGCATCCGGGTGCGGCCGGCGCGCACCGGCGAAACGGCGGCGGCGCTGGCGGACCGCTATCCGTTCGAGCGCTTCCACCGCGAATGGTTCCGGCTGCTGAACGGCCTGGAGATCGGCGAGAACCCGGTCCCCGGCCAGTCGATCAAGATGGTGGTGGAATAAAACGGCGCCGGCTCAGGCGGCCAGCACCTTTTCCAGCTTTTCCGTGGCGGCGTCCACGTCGGTCTTCTCCACCGCGGCCAGTTCGCTGGCCAGGCGGTCGCGCGCCGCTTCGTAGATCTGGCGCTCGGAAAAGGACTGATCCGGCTGGCCGACGTTGCGGTGCAGGTCGCGCACCACTTCGGCAATGGACACCGGATCGCCGGAGTTGATCTTGGCTTCGTATTCCTGGGCGCGGCGGCTCCACATGGTGCGCTTGACGCGCGCCCGGCCCTTGAGCGTTGCCATGGCGTCTTCCATGATCTTCTTGGACGACAGCTTGCGCAAACCAGAGGTCGGCGCCTTGTCCAGCGGCACCCGCAGGGTCATGCGGTCGCGGTCGAAAGTGATGATCACCAGGTCGAGTTTGTGACCGGCAATTTCTTGCTTTTCCACGCCGATGACCTTGCCGACGCCATGCGTCGGGTAGACAACGAAATCACCAGCTTTGTACGTCGGGGCCTTGGCCATATTCGCACTCGTCTCCAATCAACAAAAATGCCCGCCGCATCGCTTGGCGGCCGGCCGGTCCTGTCGGACAACTGTCGCAGTCGGACAACGCAATACCGGCTGTGCCCGCACAACCGGTATTTTGGCTAACATACCATGAAAATCCGGCAAAAAAAAGACCGCCGGACACCCCCTCGCCCGCGCCCGGGGCGCGGAGCGCGCGGCTCAGTCGCCGGCGCCGGGATTGGGGCTGAGCATCTCTTTCTTGTTCGGCTTGTCTTTCCATTCCTCCGCGTCGGCCGGCTCTTCGCCCTTGCGGGTGATGTTGGGCCATTCGGCGGCATACTTGGTGTTGATTTCCAACCATTCCTCGATGCCGGGCTCGGTATCGGGCAGGATCGCCTCGGCCGGGCATTCGGGTTCGCACACGCCGCAATCGATGCATTCGTCCGGATGGATGACCAGCATGTTTTCGCCTTCGTAGAAGCAGTCCACGGGACAGACTTCGACGCAGTCCTGGAATTTACATTTGATGCAGTTCTCTACGACGATATAGGTCATCTTGCTCTCCGGTCGTTAGGCATCTCAGGGTTTCATCCACGGTCGGCACCCGGCCGCTCCGGGATGATCTCCCCCGGTAGCCGGTTTACGCCGCTCACGGCTTAATGTCCAGCCGTTGCAGTGCGTTTTTGCGGGCCAGGCCGACCTCTTTGTCCGGGACGTAAAGAAGCCCGGCGACCCGGCGTACCAAATTGGCCTCGTAGTCGTGCACGACACCGTCGGCGTAGACCACCTGCCACAGCATTTCCATCAGTTCCAGGCGCTGTTCATGGTCGAGGCCGTCCTTGAGAACGCGGGTGATCCCATAAAGCTCGACGGCGGCATCGACGGCGCGCTCACCTTCCTCGATCAGGGCTTCCACCTGATCCGCCGGCAGCTCGAAGCGCTCTTCCAGCAGGCGCGCGATGGTACCGCGCTCGGCGGCGTCGAAATCGCCGTCCATGACCGCCGCCTCGATCAACAGCGCGGCGGCGGCGGCGGGAATCCCGTCGTCGGCCGGCGCCGGCGGATTTTCGGAAAACAACAGGGCCTTGATCTTGTCGATCATGGCGGCTGGGTAACACAGCCGCCGAACCCCCGCAACCCTTGGCGGATTGCGGGTATGGGCTTGCGCATGGCGGTCATGTTCCCTACCTGTTGGCCATGACCAGCGCCCCCCTCGACGACCGCCTGCATTTTCCCGCCACATCGCGCAACGCCGATCCGATCCTGGACGTGCTCAAGGGCGTGCTGCCGGAACGCGGCACCGTGCTCGAGGTGGCGTCGGGGTCCGGCCAGCACGTCGCGTATTTCGCCGGTCATTTCCCGAACCTCACCTGGCAACCGACCGATCTCGATCCCGCGCATCGGCGCTCCATCGCCGCCTGGACGCGGGATCTCGACAACGTCCTTGCCCCCAAAGCGCTCGACGCCGCCGGCGACGACTGGCCGCTCGACGCCGCCGACGCGGTGGTCTGTTGCAACATGATCCATATCACGCCCTGGGGCGCCGGCCTCGGCCTGCTGGCGGGGGCGGGGCGGGTGCTATCGCAAGGCGGCGTTCTGTTTCTCTACGGCCCGTTCCAGATCGGCGGCACCCACACGGCTGAAAGTAACGCGCGTTTCGATGCCGGGCTCAGGGCGCAGGACCCGTCATGGGGGGTGCGCGATCTGGACGAAGTGGCCACCGCTGCTGAATCCCATTGGCTGACGCTGGAACAGAGCATCCCCATGCCGGCCAACAATCTCTCGGTGATTTTTCGCAAAACCGCCTAGGCGCGGGCCAGATAGGCCTCGATCAACCCGCTGGCATCCGGATCGCCGGGCGCCTCGCTACTTCCGTCGTCCGCGCTTTCGATCGCCGCCAGGTAGTTCTGCGCGGTCTTGCGCCAGGTGTAAGTCTCCTCGACGCGTCGGATGGCCATGGCCGAAAGTTCCGCGTGGCGCGCCAGGCCCTCCAACAGTCCGGCGGCGATGTCGTCGACCGAAAACGGATCGACCAGCACGCCGGAGCCGTCGGCGAAGATTTCCGTCGGGCCGCCGTTGTTGGTGGCCACTGGCGCCAAGCCGCAGGCGGCGGCTTCGATCGGCGCCAGGCCGAAGGGCTCGTAAAACGACGTCAGCGCAAACACCGAGCCGAGACGGGCGAAATAGCGGTAAGTGGCGGCGAGCGCGGCTTGCGAGGGGATGTTGAGGAAATGCACGCGCTCGCGCATGTCCGCCGCATCGATGACCGAAAGGATTTCCCGGAGCACCACATGTTCGGCCTCGCCCAGATTGACGATATCGCGGTCGGGATCGTCGATGCCGCGCAGGCAGAGCGCCAGCCGCGACTGGCCGCGCAGCGCCTCGGAGGCGGCGAAGGCGCTGACCACGCCAACGATGTTTTTCTTCTCGTCCAGGCGGCTCGACACCACCACTGCCGGCTGGGTGTCACCGGCGAACCGGGCATCGAGGGCAGCCTTCACATCGGCATCCTCGGAACTTTCGTCGGTGGAGAACACGCGGCCGTTGACGCCCGGCGGCACGACGGAGAAACGTCCGTCGTCGGCCGCATCAATGGCGCCGTGATACAGCGGATGGGCGTACTGTTCCTGCTGCTCTTGGCCGGTGGAGACGATGATCCGGGCGGCGCCGGCCATGCTCATGCGTTCGGCGGCGATGCGCCGGGAGAACTTGAAGCGGTCCTCCATCTCGGCCCAGTTGTCCTGGGAGGTGCCGAGCTTGTCCAGCTTCTGCGCGCCCAGCGAATGACCCGTGAAGGTGAAGCCGAGCCCCGCCTTGGCCCGCGCCAATACGCCGCAGTAACCGCCATCGGCGTAGTGCCCGGTGGCGAAATCCGGCAGCGCGTCGCCGTAGAAGGCGAGCATGTTGTCGACCAGTTCCTCCATGTGCGGCCACAGGCGTTCCTTCTCCAGGAACTCGGGCCCGCCGCAGGGAAAGCGCAGGATGCGCAATCGGCCCTCGTAGCCGGGATAGGTCTCCTCGCCGGCGGCGAATTCCGGCCAGGCCGGATCCTGGATGCGCCGGGTGATGATGTCGACCCGGTGGCCCAAATCGGCCATGGCCTGGGCCACTTCCTTGACGTAGACCAACTGGCCGCCGAAATCCGGGTGCTCGGTGAGATAGGAATCAACGGGATCGAAATTACCCTGGGGGTTCAAAAAGATAACGTGCATAACCTGACGATCGAATAAAGGGGGGATCAGAAAACGACGGCGACGGAATAGTCGGGATTGATGACGATGCCGGCGCGGGCGCGGTGGGCGGAGATGATTTCGTGCTCGATCTTCAGCACTTCGTCGATGAACGGATCGAGTTCCGCCGCGGCACGGGCGCGTTTCTCGCGATGCGCCCGGGTCTGCTCGAAGTCACGGGCGATAAAGACGTGCATGTCGGCATTGTCCAGAAGCGACGTGTAGGTGCCCTCGGCGATCACCACCTGGGCATCGCCGAAGCCCAGCGTCTCCTCGCCGATGCTGTCCGTTTCGTAGTCGACCAGTGGCTTCGCGACGCCGGGATCGCCGTCCAGGAAGGCGCGGAGATGCGCATCCAAAAGCTCCAGGCGGACCTCGCCGGGGCCGACCCAGGCAATGTCCTGGCGCCGGTGCCGATCGTTCGATTTCGGCGGATAGACGAAATAGTCATCCTGCTGCAGGATGACGCTTTCGATACCCTGTTCCTCGAGGCCGTCGGCAATCGCCACCGCCGTCTCGGACTTGCCGCTGCCGGATTCGCCGGCGACGGTGAGGGCATACTGGCCGCCACGTTCCTTGATCACCGGCAACAGGACCGGCACGATCTTCTGGGCCGCCCGCCGGTGGTGCTCTTCGACGACGATGCTATCGCCTCGCATGCTGAGTCTCCTTTTCCGGCTCAGCGTCCCCACCCCCACCTTAACAAAGGCGCCCGCCTAAAAACAAAGGCCGCGGGCAAAAAAATTATTTTGTTTCATCCCCGTACCTAATCCGGTATTCAGAAATCACCTATCCCTTGTGGGGAAACCGGAACTTCGGGGCATATCTGGCATATGCTCCGGTTGAAAGGGTTTTGGGGAAGGATGGATTACGATCGCACCTGGTCGCACCTGAACGCGCACCTGCGGGCCATGGCGGACGGCGACGGCGGCTTGAGCACGGCGTTCGCCGAACTGGAATTGCATCAGCGCGATAGCGGCTTCATCAAGGACGATCTCAAATCGGTCGAGCATTTCGTGTTCCCGAGCCCTGACGACGCAGCCGTCACCTTCCGTGTCCAGTACAACCCGAAACGCGCGCTTCGTTTCGGCGGCCACGGCGTGCAGACACCGCCGGACGACGCCGAGAAGGTCAACGACGGCTGCTTCCTCTGCCGCGAGAACATCCGCTGGCAGCAGCAGAACGCCCAGATCGGGTTCGAGATCAACGTCACCGGCGACGGCTACAATGCCTGGATGAACCCGTTTCCGCTGCTGTCCAACCATGTGGTCATCGCCGCCGCCGAGCACATCGGCCAGGCCTGGGACATGGCCGGCGACGGCGGCGAGGCGATCACCCTGGCCAGGCTGCTGGGCGATCTTTGCGATATTGCCGAACGGTTGCCTGGCCACGTGGGCTTCTATAATGGCGTCGACGCCGGCGCCTCGATCCCCAGCCACCTGCACTTCCAGTTCTTCAAGCGCCCGTCGAAACATCCCATTTTCCCGCTCGAGCAGCACCACTTCACACAGCCCCGGCCGGGCGGCGAGCCACAGTTCGCCACCGATTATCCGGTGCCGGTGGCACTGTGGCGGGGCGAGGTGGCGGACGTGGTCGAGGATGCGACGCGCTGGGTGACGGACTGGGCCGGAAAGAATCGGCAGCGCATCGAGCACCTTTCCAGCAACTTCATCGCCACCGGGCAATTGCTGGACGGCGGCGTGACGCTCTATTTCATCCCACGCGATCGCCGCCGGGCACGCTGGAGCGACAACTCCGGCACCGTCGGCAGCCTGGTCGGCGGGCTCGAGGTGCTGGGCGAGTTCGTGCTCTCGACGGAGCAGGAGCGCGCCATGCTGGACGATGGCGACATCGACTTCAGGTTCCTGGAAAAGGCGCTCTCGGTCGTGGCCGCGCCGTTTTTCGAAGACTAGCCCCGAATCAGCCTTCGACCGGACTCACGCGGCACGGATTGGTCGCCATCACGCCCGGAATATAGTTGTCGCCCTGGCCCAGTTGCCGACGGTTGACGACCACGATGCCGCTTTCGGTGACGTGATAGCGTTGCGCGTCGCGGGCCGGATCCTCGCCGATCACGGTGCCTTCCGGAATCTGGCACTGGTTGTCGAGGATCACGTTCTTCAGCCTGGAACCGGCGCCGATCTCGCAACCGGGCAGCGCCAGCACACCCTCAAGCCGGCAGCCCGTGTGCACCTTCACGTTGGAGAACAAGAGCGAGTCGCGAAGTAGCGATTCGGTCACCACGCAGCCGCCGCTGACCATCGAATCCTCGATGCTGTGCAAATCGCCGCCGTCGAGGAACAGCGCCGGCGGCAATTGCGGCTGGTAGGTCAGGGTCGGCCATGTGGGGTCGTAGAGATCGAGCGGCGAATCCGGCGACAGCAGTTCCATATTGGCCTGGTAGTAAGCGTCGATGGTGCCGACGTCGCGCCAATAGGGCGCACGGCCCACATGGGGATTGGCGAACCGGTGCGCCTGCAACCGGTCACCGCGTGCCAGCGCGCCCGGAATCACGTCCTTGCCGAAATCGTGGCTCGATTCCTTTGCCTTGGCATCGTCTCTCAGGCACTTGTTCAGATATTCGACCGAGGCGATGTAGATACCCATGGACGCCAGCGCCATGTCGGGATTTCCGGGCATGGTCTTCGGCGCTTTTGGCTTCTCCTCGAAGCCGACGATGGCACCGGAGCCATCGACCTCCATGACGCCGAACTGGCCGGCGGCGTCCTCCACCGGAACCGCATTACAGGCGACGGTGAAGTCGGCGTCGGCGCGGGCGTGCTCGGCCAGCATTTCGCCATAGTCCATGTTGTAGATGTGGTCGCCGGCCAGGATCAGGACGTTCTCGACGCCGTACCCCTCAATGATATCAAGCGACTGATAGACGGCGTCGGCGGTACCCTGGAACCAGGATTCGCCATCGGTCCATTGTTGCGCCGGGACGATATCGAGGAACTCGCCGCGCTCGTTGTTCATGTTCGACCAGCCGCGCATCAGGTGCTGGATCAGCGAATGGGATTTGTACTGCGTCAGCACGCAAACCTTGCGGATCGACGAATGCAGGCAGTTGGAAAGGGTGAAATCGATGATGCGGAATTTGCCGCCGAACGGCACCGCCGGCTTGGTCCGCCAGTCGGTCAGGGGGCCCAGTCGCTCGCCACGCCCGCCGGCGAGTACAAGGGCCAATGTATTGTTGGTGAGACGGCTAACAAAACGGGCAGCAGTCGGCTGGATCATGTCATCCTCCTAGCTCCGGCATGCATGGCCCCCCTGTATGGCCCGCGTGACGGGCGCCATTGTAGCGCCTGCCCATGGGTTGTCGAGAGGCGGCAATGCGGATGTGGAGGAAATGTTTCGACGTTTGAGAGAATCAGATCGGGCGCGGGCGCGTGTCCGCGTCCTGCGCCATCAGCGCAAAGTTTTCCGCGCCGGTACCGAGGCGGCGCCAGCGGCGTTCTTCGGATTCGGCCTGAATGAAAGCGCCGGATTGTTCCGCGTGGAGGCCGACGGTCTGTTCGACCGTCAGGGTGTCGACCACAAGCCACTTGCGGTCTCTGTTGTCGTATCGGACGACATATCTCATTGTTTTCGCTCCTATATGTGTCAGACCACATATAGGAGCGAAATTATTGCAAAACAGTGAATCGCCGGTGACGATTTCGTGAGCGCGCGGGCGCCCTGGGCGGCCTAGATGGTGCCGTCGGGGGTCAGGCCGGCGGCCTGGATGCCGGCAACGGCGCAAGCTTCGTCCTGTTCGGAGGTGTCGCCGGAGATACCGACCGCGCCGATCACCGCATTGGTCTCCGGATCACGCACCAGAACGCCGCCCGGCACCGGCACGCAGCGGCCGGACGCGGCGCCGTTGAGCGCGCTCAGGAACTTGATATCGCGGGCGTCGAGCTTGCCGGACGGCAGCCCGGTGCCGAGCGAGATCCAGGCCTTTCCGGTGGCCACCTCGACACGGACGATGCCGGCGCCGTCCTGGCGGTTGAGGGCGAGATAATGGCCGCCGGCATCGAGCACGACGACGGTCAGCGGCAGCAGGCCGAGCTCGGCGGCCTTGGCGAGCGCCGCCTGAACGATGGTGTTGGCCTGATCGAGAGTGATTTTCGACATTGATGTTTCTCCGTGTTGACTAATCTTCCTGGCCGAGCAGCCGGTCGAGCTGGCGGCGGTCGCGTTTGGTCGGGCGTCCCGCCCCGGGCTCGCGCCCCAGCGGCGCGGACGCCGGCGCGTCGGACGCGGTGGCGGCGGGCATCGGCGGCGACAGATCCTCGTAGAGCGCCTGCGCCTCCGGGGCCGGTCCGCGGCGCGTCCCCAGCGCCACGACCTTGATCACCCGCACCTGCCGTCCGCGGGCGAAGGTCAGAACCTGGCCCGGGCGAACGGCGAAGTGCGCCTTCTTAACAATGGTGCCGTCGACCCGCAACTTTCCTGCTTGGCAAAACTGTGTTGCCTGGGAGCGGCTCTTGAAGAACCGCGCGAACCACAGCCATTTGTCGAGCCGCAGCCCCGCCGCATCGTTCATTTCGAACCGGAACCGCCGAGGTTGAGTTCGAGCAGCTTGGCGAAGGGCGAATTGGGATCGGGTGCGCGCTCTTGCTTCGGCCGATCGGCCTTGGCTGCGGGCTTGCGGTTCGGCTTCTTCTTGCCATCCGGCTTGGCGGCTGCCTTGTGGCCCTTTGCCACCTGGGGCTTGGGCGATCGCGGCTGCCCGGTGCGCCCGGCCTGGCGGCGCTTCGGCCGGTAGGTGACGGTTTCGCCCGAGGCATCGCGCTGGTAGCCGAGACGCTTCAGCACCTCGGCCAATCCATCCGCGTTGCAACCCATCAGGTTCATCAGTTGCGCCGGCTCGGCGAACGGGCCCTTGGCGGCAAGGTCCCAGGCGTCGGCGGCGACGCGCTCGAGGATTTCGAGGCGCACCGCCAGCGGCCCCAGATGCCGGTAGCCGATGGCCTCAAGAAACGCCGCCGGCGTGCCGCGTCCGGTGGCGACGGAAGAGCGCCCATCGGCGGGCAACGCCAGCGGTAACGAACGGTCGTTGGCGAGCGCCCACAACAGCCCCCTGAGCGCCACCGGATAGGATTTCAGCAACGCCGGCGCATAGATCGATTCGCGGCCGATGCGCAGGCCGATGGCGCGCAGCGCCCGGCGGCTCTCCTTGTCGAGGGCCTGCACCTCGTCACGAACCAGAGCGCGCGGCATCGAGCCCAGATGTTCCTTCAAGCGGAAGTGCAGCCCGCGCGCGGCACCGGTCGGCAGCGCCGTCGGATCGGCGAACAGCGGCGCCAGGGTCGCGGCCAGATGGTCGGCCAGCCAGCGCTCCAGGCGGGCGCGGATGCGGGTCTCCTGCTCGGCGTCGAGAAGCTCGCTCTTGAACGTCGTCAGCGCGGGGCGCAAGAGCTCGCGCCCCGATGCCAACCTTGCGACGGGCGTGTCCTGCCAGAGAAGGTCGGCCACGTCGGAGGTGCGCGGATCGGCGATACGGAAGGCGTCATCCGGCGCCCCGGCCAGTGCCGTCACCCGGCGCTCGATCTCCTGGCGCAGCGCCAGACTGGCGGCGCGCTCGATGGATTTCTTGGCGGCGCCGTCGGCACCGCCCTCGCCATAGTCGGGGGTGAAGCGGAAGCCGGACAGCCGGCCGACCACGTGGCCCTCGACCAGCACCTCGCCGTCGGCGCGCACGGCGCCCAGAAGCTCCGCGTCCTCCTTCAGCCGCCGCACCAGATGCGCGGTGCGCTTGTCGACGAAGCGCTGGATCAGGCGTTCGTGCAGCACATCGGAGAGCTTGTCCTCGATGTCGCGGGTGCGCTCGCGCCAGTGCGCCGGATCGGACACCCAGTCGGCATGGTAGGCAACGTAGGTCCAGATGCGGATGCCGGCGATGCGTTGGGTCAGGGTCTCGATGTCGCCGCCGGTGCGGTCCAGGCGGTCGATCTGCTGCGCCAGCCAGTCCGTTGGCAGACGCCCGTCGTCGGACCTGAGATGACTGTAGACTTCGGCCAAAAGGCGCGCATGGGCGTCGCTGGCGACCTTGCGGAAATCGGGGATGCGGCAGACCTCCCACAGCAGGTGGACGGCATCGGGGTTCGATGCCATGCCGGCGATGCCCGGGTCGGCGGCGAGCTGCGCCAGGGAGGCCTCGTCGGCGGCGGGGCGCGCGCGCACCAGTTGCGATCGCGCCGGTGTCTCGGCCAGGGAGCGGCGGAGCGAATCGAGGTTGCGGAAATCGAGCCGCGCGTTGCGCCACTGGATTTTCTCCAGCGCCGGGAAGTCGTGTTCCTCGATGCGCCGGACGGCGTCCTCGTCCAATCCGGAAAGGCCGGCGGTGGTGCCGAAGCTGCCGTCGTTCATGTGGCGCCCGGCACGGCCCGCGATCTGCGCCAGTTCGGCGGCGCTGAGCGCCCGGTGCTGGCGGCCGTCGAACTTGCGCACGCTGGCGAAGGCGACGTGGTCGACATCCATGTTGAGACCCATGCCGATGGCGTCGGTGGCGACCAGGAAATCGACCTCGCCCGATTGGTAAAGCTCCACCTGGGCGTTGCGGGTGCGTGGGCTCAAGGCGCCCATGATCACGGCCGCGCCGCCGCGCTGGCGGCGGATCAGTTCCGCCATGGCGTAGACGTCGCTGGCGGTGAAGGCGACGACGGCGGTGCGCCTTTGCAGCCTGGCCATCTTGCGCGGCCCGGCGTAGGAGAGCGTCGACATGCGGGGCCGCTCGACGAACTCGGCCTCGGGCACCAGGTCGCGCAACAGCGGCCTGATGGTATCGGCGCCCATGAACATGGTCTCGAAGCGGCCGCGGGCATGCATCATGCGCTCGGTGAAGACATGGCCGCGGTCGGTGTCGGCGCACATCTGCACCTCGTCCAGACCGACGAAGGCAACCGGCCGCGTCGTCGGCATGGCCTCGGTGGTGCAGAGGAAATAACGCGCACCCGGCGGCACGATCTTTTCCTCGCCGGTGATCAGCGCCACCTGTCCCTCACCCTTGATGGCGACGGCCCGGTCGTAGTTCTCGCGCGCCAGGAGCCGCAGCGGAAAACCGATCATGCCGCTCTCGTGCGACAGCATGCGGTCCATGGCGAAGTGGGTCTTGCCGGTGTTGGTGGCGCCCAGGACGGCAATGGTGCGGGGCGCCGACGTGTCGGTCCGGGTGTCGATCTGCATGGGTCCAGCATTGCCCGCGGGGCGCCCGGAGGCAAGGGGGGAATAAATCATTTTGATAGCGTTATGTTCTGTTTATGTTCCGACCTCGCTTTCGAATGACGATCACTCGGTATCCGCGTAGCTTGAGACTCGGCCCTTCGGTAGGGGCCGGGATTTGGCAGGGAGATGAAGATGACCAGACGCGGTCGCGAGAGCAACAGCAGCAAGGACCTGGAAACCGTCCAGCAGCTTGTCGCCGAATTCATGAACGTGTCCGGCTCCCTCCCATCGAACTCCCAGGAGCAAGACGGTGCGACGCCACCCCTCGTCGACGGGGCTCCCCGCCTCGAAGACGCCGCCGCGACCGTCGAGCTCCTGGGAGACATCGCCATGGTCTCCTGGGCCGAGGTGGTGCACGGTCAGATGGCGACGCAGGTGGTGGTCAACCGCCTGACGCTGCTGCGCCGCTCCGGGCGCTGGATCGTGATGCCGACGCTACTGCACTGAGCCGCCGCCGCGTCAATTCGCCGCGGCCGCCGCCTTGCCGGATTTCCCCGATACCCAGCGCTTGAATTTGTCGTCCTCGAATTCGCAGATGCCCCACTTGCCGGCGGCATCGCGACACGTGCCGGTGCCGTGGCGCTTGCCGTCGGCGAACATGCCCTCGTAGCGGCTGCCGTCGGGGAAGGTCATGACCCCGACACCCTGGCGGATACCGTTCAGGTAGGTGCCGTCGTAGACGATGCCGTCGTTGCCGATCCAGATGCCGCGTCCGTGCTGCTGGTCGGCGCGCCATTCGCCCTGGTAGCGCCCATCGGTGGTGAGCAAGACCCCCTGGCCTTCGATGCGGCCCTTGACGAACTCGCCTTCGTAAACGTCGCCCGACGCATAGGTGAGCTTGCCCTGGCCGTGCGCCTCGCCGTCCTTGAACTGGCCGGCGTAGACGTCGCCGTCTGCGGTCCGCGACACGCCCTGGCCCTGGGGAATGCCGTTGACGAATTCGCCTTCGTAGCTGTTGCCCTGGCCGTCGGCGCGGAGACCCTTGCCGTGCATGACGCCGGCAAAGAAGTCGCCGACATAGCGCCCGCCGGCGGCGAGCTCCAGCACGCCGACGCCATGGAAGCGTCCGCCCTGCCACTGGCCCTCGTACTTGTCGCCGTTGGCGAAGGACTGGACACCGTCGCCGTTGCGCTTGTCGTCGGCGAAGCCGCCCTCATAGCGGCCGCCGTCGGCGAGCACCCAGACCCCCAGGCCCTGGCGCTTGCCGCCCCACCAGTCGCCGTCGTAGCGCTCTCCCTTGGCGCCTTCCCAGGTCCCCTTGCCATGGCGCTGGCCGCCCAGCCAGTGGCCCTTGTAGATTTCCACGCCCTTGGTCCAGACGCCCTCGCCCGATTGCAGGCCGGCCCTCCATTCACCCTCGTAGCGTTCGCCCGACGCCTGCACGAAGCGGCCCTGGCCGTCGGGCTTGCCGTCCTTCAACTCGCCCACGTACTTGTCGCCGTTCTTCCAGGTGATGGCGCCGTAACCGGTCTGGCGGCCGGCGCGGAAGGCGCCGATGTAGGTGCGCCCGTCTTCTTTATAGGTGCCGCGCCCGTGCCACAGCCCTTCGACGAAATCGCCCTCGTAGGTGGCGCCCTTGCGGTTGCTCCACTTGCCGGTGCCGTGCGGCGTGCCGTCGACCACGTCGCCTTCGTACTGGTCGCCGTTGGGCCATTCGATCAGGCCCTTGCCGGTGGGCTTGCCTTGCAGGAACTGTCCGGCGTAGGTGCGGGTGCTGTCGGCATAGACGCCGCGCCCATGCCAGACGCCGTCGACGAAGTCACCTTCGTAGGTATAGCCGTCGGCGCTCTTCCACCTGCCCTTGCCGTGCTGCACGCCGGCCCGCCATTCGCCGTCGTAGACGTCGCCGCGGGTCGAGGTGAAGACGCCCTTGCCGTGGTTCTTGCCGGCCTTCCATTCGCCCTCGTAGCGGTCGCCGGCGGCGCCGACCCAGGTGCCGCGCCCGTCCGGCAGGCCGTCGACCCAGCCGCCGTCGTAGATATCGCCGTCCAGGTTGCGCCAGGTGCCGGGGCCGTGGCGGCGGCCGCTCCGCCATTGTCCGTCGAAGCGGGTGCCGTCGGTGGCGACCAGGGTGCCATTGCCGTGCCGCAGCCCGCCCTCGATGGCGCCTTCGTAGCGGTCGCCCTGCAGCTTGCCGCGATAGAACTGCAAAACGCCCGGACCGAAGGCCTTGCCGCCGTCACAGGGACCGAGCCAGGTGACGCCGTCGTGCGCCGGCTCGCCCCAATCCCAGACCTGGCAGCCGGTGTTCGGGTCCTTCAGCCATTCGGCAACGGCCACGCCCGGCAGCAATGCCGCCGACAGCAACGCGATCAAAACGAATGGGCTGAAAACCGAGGGCTGCGGCGCCACGTGGCTAATCCTCCGCGAATCGCGCCATACTATCACATGGCAAGGGTTTGCAAGTTGCGCTAAATTCCGCCCTGCCCCTGGACCCCAAGGACCCGCCCGCCATGCAAATCCGCGAAGACGACCTCTCAGGACCGGAGATCGCCCGGCTGCTCGAGCGCCACCTGGCGCACATGGCCGAGCACACACCGGCGGAGAGCATCTACGCGCTCGATCTGGATGCGCTGCGCGCGCCCGACATCACCTTCTGGTCGGCCTGGGAGGAAGGCGGGTTGGTCGGCTGCGGCGCGCTTCGCGAACTGGCGTTGGACCACGGCGAGATCAAATCCATGCACGCCGTCCAAGAGCGCCGTGGCGAGGGCATCGGCAAGCGGATCGTCGCCTTCATCATCGACGAAGCCCAGCGGCGCGGCTATGCGCGGCTCAGCCTGGAAACCGGCTCCATGGCCGGGTTCGAGCCCGCGCGCAGGCTCTATGCCGGGTTCGGCTTCGCGCCCTGCGGCCCCTTCGGCGATTACGCCTTCGACGCCAACAGCGTCTACATGACCCGTACGCTTTAAACCGCAGCCCGGTGCGATGCCCAATCCAAACGCGCGGGAATTGAATTGACCGCGCCCGCGTGCCAGCATCCGCGCATGAACATGACCCCGCCGCCGGCGCCGTCCCGGAGCGATCATGCGTGAGCTGTTTTCGAACCTGCGCGGCGATCTCTCGGGCGGCCTGTCTTCCGCCATCGTCGCGCTGCCGGTGGCGATTTCCTGCGGCGTCATCGCCTTCGCGCCCATGGGCCGGGATTTCGCCGCCTACGGGGCGCTGGCAGGGCTGAACACGGCGATCTTCGTCACCCTGGTGGCGGCGTTGCTGGGCGGCAGCCCGTTGCAGATCTCCGGGCCGAAAAGCTCGCTGGCGGTGATCCTCGCGGCGGTCATGGCCGGCCTCCTGAACGACCCCTTGATGCCCGAGGACCCGGGCGTGCGGTCATCGCTGGCGATCGTGCTGACCTTCCTCTGCGTGGTCATGGCGGGTGCGTTCCAGGTGCTGTTCGGGCTGCTCCGGCTCGGCAACCTGATCAAGTTCATTCCCTATCCGGTGACCGCCGGGTTCATGAACGGCCTCGCGGTGATCATCGTCATCTCGCAGGTGCGGCTGTTCGTGACGCCGCACAATTTCGATTGGGAAACGTTGCTCTATGACGACGTGCAGCTTCGCGCCAAGGCGATCGTCATCATGCTGGCGACGGTCGGCGCCATGTGGCTGGCGCGGTTATGGCTGCGCCGCGGCGGCGACGCCATCGCCGCGGTGATCGTCGGCACCGCCGCCTACTACGGCCTGGCGGAATGGGTCGGGCCCAAGGATCTGGGCGGCGTCATCGGCCCGATCGTCCAGAACACCCCCTACCCGCGCCAGTTGGAGAATTTCGCCGAAGCGCTGAAGGATCCCAACATCGACCTGTTGGCGGTCACCCTGGTGGCGCCGGCGCTGGTCATCGCGCTCCTGAGCTCCATCGAATCGCTACTCAGCGCCACCGCCATGGACAACTTCCGCGAACGGCGCCACAACGCCAACCGCGAGCTCGCCGCGCAAGGGGCGGCGAGTATCGTCGCCGGACTGTTCGGCGGTCTCGCCGGCGGCGGCTCGGCGGCACGCAGCGTCGCCAACTTCGATGCCGGCGGCCGCAGCCGCTTGGCCAGCCTGGTCAACGCCGGCTTCTTCCTGGCCGTGGTCACCGTCGCCGGCGATCTGGTGGCGCGCATTCCGCTGGCGGTGACGGCGGGCATCCTGTTCGTCTATGCGTTCCGCATGATCGACGGCTGGAGCCGGCATCTGGTCAACAAGATGGGCCGCATCAAGGGCCTGAAGGAGCGCGGCGACGTCACCCTCAATCTATTGGTGGTCGGGCTGGTGATGGTCCTCACCGTCACCGCCGATCTGGTCATCGCCATCGCGGTGGGTTTCGCCGTGGCCTCGTTCCAGTTCATCGTGCGCGCCGGCCACGCGCCGGTGCACCGGCTGCTGAATGCCACCCAGGTGCGCTCCAAGAACGCCTGGCCGCTGGCGGAAATGGACCGGCTGCGCGATCTCGGCCGCGCCATCGCCATCGTCGAGGCCCGGGGCGCCATCTTCTTCGGTTCCGCCGAGCGCCTGGCCGAGCGCCTGGAGGCGGTCGCTGCCGAGGCCGACTGGATCATTCTGGACCTGCGCCGGGTGACCGAGATCGACGCCACCGGCGCGCATATCATCCAACGCTTCGACCGTTTCCTGCAACGTCAGAGCAAGACCCTGCTTCTCAGCCACCTGGCGGAGGGCGGCGCGATGATCGGCTTTCTGCGCGACATGGAGGTCATTACCCCCGACATGGAACCGCGCCTGTTCGCCGATCTCGATGCCGCGTTGGCCGCAGCCGAAGACCGGCTTCTGGCCCGGCTGGGCGGCGGCACACAGCCCGACGACGAGATGACGCTCGCCGACATGGAGGTGCTGGCCGGGCTCGACGCGCTGCAGTTGGAAACCCTGGCCGCCGCCATGACCCGCGAAGTGCACGGCCCGGGTACCCGGATTTTCGAGGAATCCGCCCCCGGCGACGCCATGTATTTCCTCGCCGCCGGGCGCGTCGACGTGAAGGCGCGGCTGGAAAGCGGCGGCTGCGAAGTGCGGGTCGCGGGCATGGGGCCGGGGGTCGTCTTCGGCGAAATGGCGCTGCTTGGCGAAATTCCGCGCTCCGCCAGTATCGACGCGGCAAGCCAGGTGACTTGCTACAAGCTGGTGCGCGGCGATTTCGAACGCCTGACCGAGGAGCGCCCGGACCTGATCATCCGATTGCTGCTCAACCTCGGTCGGCAATCGGCGCATCGGCTGGAAATGACATCGGCGGAGGTTCGCGCATTGGCTGAATGAGAGCCCGCGTGGTTGACATCCCGAGCGCGATCAAGGCATTACATTTCCTGGACGTTTCGATAAGGGGCCCCCAACTGCGGGGCTAGGGCGGGAAAAGCGGAAAGCACGGCATGAAGCTGACACCTAAAATCAGCTTAACGATCCTCGTGATCCTGGCGTTCGCCATCTCCGTGACGGCGCTCCTGAACTATTACAAGTATCAGTCGACGCTCCGCGAGCTGGTGCAGTCACGTTTCGTCGTCGTCGGGCTGGACCTGAAGAACGCCGTCGAGGGCAGCGTCAGCCTCGGCATTCCGCTATCACAGACGGAAAACATCCAGGAACTGCTGGGCCGGGTGAAAGCCAGCGACGAGCAGATTCTCTCGGCCGAGGTGTTCGGCATCGCCGGCACCAAGGGCATCCGGCTGTTCAGCACCGATCCGGCGAACGTCGGCCAGGCGGCGCCCGCCAGTTGGGTGACTTCGGCGGAAAAAGAGGATTCGGAATCCTGGCGCTTCGACGAGGACGCCGCCTTCGGCGTCGGCCTGCCGATCATCAACAACTTCAACAAGCCCGTCGGCGGTATCGTGCTGCGCTATTCCCGCGCCTACCAGCAGGGCAAGATCGACGCCATGTTCGACGCGCTCGGCCGCTCCGCGCTGGTGGTCTTCACCATTGCCTGCGGGCTCGCGTTCATCGGCGTCTATGTCTTCTTCCGGCCGATCAGTTCGACATTCACGCGCATGGCCGCGTCGTTGAACTCGCTGGTTTCCGACGAGGCACCGACGCTGACCGAAGCAAACGCCGAGACGCCCGAGGAAAAACACTATGCCGAGTTCCAGTCCAAGACCAACAAGGTCCTGGAGGTGCTGCGCGAAGCCAAGCGCGATGGCCTGATCGAGGCAAAGGACTAGGCCATGGCCGACAACGCTGCCACCCCCTTCGTCGGTCCCATCCGCGCGCGGCTATTCGGCCTCACCATCGTGTTGTTGTTGGCGTCGCTGATCGCGGTCTCCTTCGATGCGCTCAACCGTTTCGAGGCCGATCTGGTGCCGGAAATGGACAAGAAGGCGGTGGCCGTCGGCCAGTCGCTGACCAAGGACATCCAGCGCGCCCTCGATTACGGCACCCCCCTCGACAAACTGGTCGGCGTCAACGAGTTCTTCAACGTCACCAAGGACAGCCACGCCGAGATCAAGTACCTGTCGGTCACCGATACGGTCGGTAATGTGCTGTTCAGCGTCGGCGACGCGCCGGGCGGTATGTCCGACTACGTCCAATCCACCATGCAACCGGGCCGTTCCGGCGTCGTCGGGCAGCTCCTGGTTACCAGCTTGGCGGTGCAGCCGAGCGGCGGCGCTCAGCCGGTCGGGGCGCTGCATGTGGGCGTCGACCAGAAGTTCGTGCAGAAGAAATTGGAAGACATCATCTTCGACGTGGCGATCGTTTTGCTGGTGGCACTGCTGATCACCTTCGAGCTGCTGCTGTTCCTGATGACAACCAACATCTCGCGGCCGATCGAATCGGTGCACCGGCTGATGAGCAAGGTCGAGGTCGGTGATTTCCGCCAGACCCTGGAGCACGATTCCCGCGACGAGGTCGGCCGCTTCGTCCATACGCTGAACGGCATCATCCTCGAGGTGAACGCCCACTACCGCAACATGGAAGCGAAGGTCAACGAAGCGCTGGCCGACAGCAGCGAGGCCGCCGTGCAATTGCGCAAGAAGTTGAGCGCCCACTTTTTCCAACTGCACGACCGGGTGCATACGGCCAAGGATGCCCGGCCCGAAGAGGTGCGCGAGAAATCGCTCGTCGACGTGCGCACGCCGATGTTCATCTTCATCTTCGCGGAAGAACTGTCGCGCTCGTTCTTCCCGCTCTACGTCAGCGATCTCTACCGTCCGGTGCCGGGCCTCACCCAGGACATGGTCATCGGCCTGCCGATCTCGCTGTTCATGCTGTTCGTCGCCATCGGCACGCCCTTCGCCGGCATCTGGACCGACCGCTTCGGCAGCCGCAACATCTTCCTCGCCGGCGCCATCCTGGCCATTGCCGGCTTCGTCGGCACCGGGCTGGCGCCCGACCTCTATCACCTGTTGCTGTGGCGCTCGCTGACCGCCATCGCCTACGCGCTGATCACCATGTCCTGCCAGGGCTACATCGTCGCCATGACCACCAAGGAGAACCGTGCCCAGGGCATGGCCGTGTTCATCGGCGCGATCATGGTCGCCGCCATCTGCGGCACTTCGATCGGCGGCGTGCTGGCCGACAGGCTGGGCTTCCGCGTCACCTTCTTCATGTCGGCGGTGCTCTCCATCATCGCCGCGGTGTTCGTCTACAACACCTTCCAGCGCCGCCAGGCCGAAAGCACCCAGGCACCGCCGAAGCTGCGGCTGGTGCATTTCCTGCAACTCCTCGGCAACGTCCGCTTCGCCGCGCTGATGCTGTTCGGCGCCATCCCGGCGAAGATCATCCTCACCGGCTTCCTGTTCTACCTGACGCCGCTCTATCTCAACGAACTCGGCAACTCCCAATCCGAGATCGGCCGCGGCATGATGGTCTATTTCATCGTCATGGTGTTCGGCACGCCGATTTTCGCCCGCCTCGCCGATACCTTCGGGCTGCGTTTCCTGCCGGTACTCGTCGGCGGCATTCTGGCCGGCGGCGGCGGCATGCTGATGTTCCTCTGGGACGACACGCTGGGGGTGATTCTCGGCGTCGGGCTGTTGGGCGCCGGACACGCGCTTTCCACCGCGCCGCTGATTTCCATGGTGCCGTCGGTCTGCGCGCGCGAGGTCGACGCCATGGGCCAGACCACGGTCCTCGGCGTATTCCGCATCCTGGAGCGCGTCGGCAGCGTCGCCGGCCCGTTCCTGACCGCCTTCCTGGTGGCGACGCTGGGCTCCGCACACGCCATCGCCGCCTTGGGCGCGCTGGTGCTGGGCTCGACGGTGCTGCTCGGGCTGTTTTTCCTGATTGCCGGCACGAAGACGGCGGAGGAGGCCGCATGAGCGTCATGAGACGTCTGATCGCAATCTTTCTGCTGACCATCACGTTGAACGCCGCCGGCGCGCGGGCCGACGAAACCGTGATCTCCGGCAACCCCGATGCCGCCAAACGCTTCAAGGTCTACCTGGTCACCTGGCGCGGCTGCGAATTCGCCTGCAAGGGCTTCATCGAATACTTCAAGACCCAGCGCATTGACGCCGACATCATCCACCGCGACGCCGGGCGCGACAAAACCAAGATGCCCGGCTTCGTCGCCGAAGCGAAGGAGATGCAGGTCGATCTGGTGGTGACCTGGGGCACGACGACGGCGCTCAGCATTCTCGGCACCCATGAGACCGCCGACCCGGCCAAGCACATCACCAAAATCCCGGCCATGTTCATGATCGTGTCGCAGCCGGTGGGCGTGAGCCTGGTGAAGGACTTCGGCGCCACCGGACGCAACATCACCGGCACCATCTACCTGGTCCCGGAAGAGACGCAATTGAAGCTGGCGCAGTCCTATCGGCCGTTCAAGAAGATGGCGGTGATCTACAATCCGGCGGAAAAGAACTCCGTGCTGTCGGTGGAGAACCTGAAGGCCATTGCCAAGAAGGAAGGCTGGGCGCTGCTCGACCGGCCGGTGCCGACGGGCGCCGACGGCAAGCCCGACACCACGGCGCTGCCGGCGCTGGTCGCGGAGCTGGCGGTGGAAAAGCCGGAATGGTTCTACCAGGGCCCGGACTCGTTCCTCAACGTCAACCGCGACCTGTTCACCTCCGAAGCCGTGAAAAACGGAATCCCTGTGTTCGCCGCCGGTGAAAACCCGGTGCGCACCTCGAACGCGCTGCTCGGTGTCGTCAACCGCTACTACAACGTCGGCCAGTTCACCGGCGCGCGTGCCGAACAGGTGCTTTTGAAGGGCGTCAAGGCCGGCGACATGCCGATCGACAGCCCGAGCCGCTTTTCCGTTATCATCAACATGCAAACGGCGAAAAATCTCCAATTGTATCCACCTTTGAATTTGTTAAAGTTCTCCGACGTCATCACGGAAACGCCTCAATAATCGGGCTGCCTCGCGGGGCCGCCCCTATTCATTTTAATTTTCGGGGCGGGGGAGAGCCCGACTTGCAGCACGATTGGACAGCCGACGCTTCCCACAATATCGACATCCGACTGGCTGGCCCCACCGACGTGCCGCGGCTGATGCACCTTTATGCACAATTGATTCCCGACGTGCGGCCTTCTCACGACGCAGTGGAACGGGCTCTGGCCCGGATTTCCGCCGATTCGGACCGTTCGGTGATCGTTGTCGCCGAACTCGACGGCGAAGTGGTCGGCACCTGCCAATTGATCGTCTACGACAACCTGATCCGCTCGCCGCAGCGCAAGGCGGTGATCGATTCCGTCGTCGTCGACGAGCCCGTGCGCAATCACCGCATCGGCAAGATGATGATCAGCTGGGCCCTGGAGGAGCTGAAAAGCCGCGGCTGCGCCATCATCTATGTTTCCAGCGCGTCGATCCGCGACGTAGCGCCCCGGTTTTACAAGTCATCCGGTTTCGAGACCTTCGGCACGGCCTTTTTCGTCAATTGCGCGTCCGAGGCGGCGGTGCCCGATCTGGCGGACGGGGATTGACCCGGACCCGCGTTTTGCCCTTAACTTGCGGCTCTGACGACAGGAAATCGAAAGCCATGCGCCGGTTCCAGCTTGCCACCCTGATACGCGCCCAATTCGCCGCCCTCGCCGTGGTCGGATTGACGTCCTGCAGCGCCCTGGACCCCAACGCGGTGGCGGAAAACGCCGTCGTCGCCGGCGGCGCCTGCGTCATGTGCGATCTCCGCTACAAGAGCTTCGACAGCCGCATGCTCGACAAGATCGACCTGCGCGGCGCCTATCTGTTTAATACCAACCTGGAACGCACCTCGATGATCGGCGCCAACCTGGAAAGCGCCCAGATGGTGCTGACCGACATGGAACGCTCCGACCTCACCGGCGCCAACATGGCGAAAGCCAACCTGCAGCGCGCGATCCTCTACGGCGCGACGCTTCGCAATGCCGATCTCACCGTCGCCAACCTGGAGGAGGCCAACCTGGAGGCCACCGAGCTGACCGGCGCCATCCTGACCACCGCCAAGCTCGACCGCGCCATCCTCACCGATGCCTTCGCCAACAACGCCGACATGCGCAGCGTCGAGCTGCTCGGCGCCAACCTGGTCAACGCCAACCTGCGCGGCACCAACCTGCAGGGCGCCAACATGGCCGGCGCCGATCTTTCCGGCGCCAACCTGACGATGACCAACCTGAGCAACGTCAACCTGCGCGGCGCCGATCTCTCCGGCGCGACGCTCAGCTACGCCAACCTGCGCGGCGCCGACCTGACCGGCGCCAAGCTGATCGAGGCCAAGATCACCGGCGCCAACCTGAAGCAGGCGCACTTCAACCGTGCCGACCTGACCGGCGCCTCGATTTCCAGCGTCGTGCAATTCCAGACCGACTACTGCGGTGCCAAGATGCCGACCGGCCTCGCCGGGGAGTGCCTGAAGAAATAGGCCCGCCGATCCGGGCGCCGGCCTAGGCGCCGGATTACATCACCGCGCCGATCTGCCAGGGAATGAACTCGTTGTCGCCGAAGCCGAGCTGTTCGGACTTGGAGCGCTCGCCGCTGGCTACCCTCAACATCCGCTCGAAGGTCACCTCGCCCATCTCCCGCACGCTCGCCTCGCCGTCGGCGATGGCGCCGCAGTTGATGTCCATGTCGTCGCTCATGCGGGCATACATTTCCGAATTGGTGGCGAGCTTGATCGAGGGTGCGGGCTTACAGCCGTAGACCGAGCCGCGCCCAGTGGTGAAGGTGACGATATTGGCGCCCGACGCCACCTCGCCGGTGATCGACACAGGATCGAAACCGGGACTGTCCATGAACACCAGGCCCCGCGCCGTGACCGGCTCGGCGTAACGATAGACGCCGTTCAGGTTGGTGGTGCCGCCCTTGGCGGCGGCGCCGAGCGACTTCTCCAGGATCGTCGTCAGCCCGCCCGCCTTGTTTCCCGGCGACGGGTTGTTGTCCATGGAACCGCCGTTGCGCGCCGTATAATCCTCCCACCAACGAATGCGCTCAACCAGGCGTTCGCCAACCTCGCGGCTGGCGGCGCGGCGGGTCAGCAAATGCTCGGCGCCTTAGATCTCCGGCGTCTCGGCCAGGATGGCGGTACCGCCCTCGGCGACCAGGATGTCCACCGCCGCGCCCATGGCCGGGTTGGCGGTGATGCCCGAATAGGCGTCCGAGCCGCCGCATTGTAAGGCAACCATGAGCTCGCGCGCCGGCACGGTCTGACGTGTCGTTCCGCTGGCGGCGGCGATCATGTCGGCGATGCGGGCGACGCCCTCCTCCACGGTCTTGCGGGTGCCGCCGGTGTCCTGGATGGTCATGGCGTGAAAGCCGCCGCCCTCAGGCCAGTCGTCCGCCATCAAGGCCGGAATCTGCGCCACCTCGCAGCCAAGCCCCACCAGCAGCACGCCGGCAAAGTTCGGATGGCGGGCAAAGCCGGAGAGCGTGCGCTGCAGGTTGCCGAAGCCGTCACCGGTCGACGCCATGCCACAACCGGTCGAATGGCCGAACACGGAAACGCCGTCGATTTCCGGATGCTCGGCCAGCAGGCCGGCGCTTTCGACCGCCTGGGCGATCTGGCGCGCCACCGTGGCCGAACAGTTGACCGACGTCAGCACGCCGATGTAGTTGCGCGTTCCCACCCGGCCGCCGGCGCGCACGTATCCCTCGAAGGTCCGCCGTTCGCCCGCCGCCGCCAGCGGCGTGTCGCGGCAATCTGTGCAATAGGCGTAGTCGCGTTCGAAGGTCTCGAACGCCAGATTGTGGGTATGGACGTGCTCGCCTGGCGCGATGTCGCGGGACGCGAACCCGATGATCTGGTTGAACTTGCGGGCCGGCTCGCCCTTGGCGATGGCTCGGGTCGCGACCTTGTGGCCGCGCGGCACCGGGCCGGCCGTGGCGATCCCCTCGCCCGGCAGGGTTTCGCCGGCACCGAGATCGGCACGCGCCACGACCACGTTGTCGGCGCCGTCCAGACGGATGCTCAGGGGTTTGTCATCTATCATCGGAATCCTCCGCTCGGTTTGCCGCCCGGTCTCCATAGGAACCGCTCCGCCTGCCGCGATCAAGCGCCGGTCGAAGCCGGATTATCCGATACCACTTGAAGCCAGGGGCAATCTCGTCGATATTTCGCCGCGATTGTGATCTTGCCGTAGGCGTCCGGACTTGCTCTGCCGCCTCCAACTCGTCGATACCGATTGGAAAGCCGCGACAAGGATGAATTCGATCCCGCCCGCCAATCCCAAAAACCGAGATTTGGACCCGCCCGGCCCGGGAACCGGCCTGTCGTCGGTTTCGTCGATTTTCGGCGTGGTTTTCTTCGTGCTGCTGTCGGCGCTGATCGTGTTTTTTACCGATCGCGACATCGACACCCACGAGAGCACGCAGCGCACGATCCTCGACGCTTCCATCGAAAAAGCGGGATACACGGTGGAAATCTTCATCGACACCCGCAGGCGCCATATCGAGGCCTTTTCCAAGGACAATGCGGACCTGATCCGGGGATACGTGGACAGTCCCGAAGACCAGGAGGCTCGCGCCACCATCGACACGCGCCTGCGGCTCTGGTTCCCGGAGTATTTCACCTTCACCGTCGCCGATACGGCAGGCAATGATCTGATCGACGACCTGGAAGGGTTCGTTGGCAGAATCTGCCAGGCGAGCATCCAATCGTTCGCCGAGGCACGAAGCGGACAGGAAGACACCGGCCATATGGATGAGGTCGTCATCCATCCCATGGCCAACAACTATCACTTCGATATCATGGCGCCATGGCGGCCGAGCCGCGAATTGGCGGGTGTGTTCTTCGTCAGCTTCTTTCCGGGCTCCATCGCCGAGATTCTCCGCTCCTTCGAAAGCCCGGGACATCGGCTGGTCCTCGTCAATCGCGATCGGCCGGGCCTCATCGAGGTCACTGCGAAAGGCGCGCGCGACGTGATCTCGACGACGCGCGAGATCAACCTGAGCGCGGAGGAAACAGAGGCCATCCTGCATCGCAAACCGATCAACGGGTCGCGCTGGGAACTGGTCGGGTATCCCGCTGCCGGACTGTTCGCCGCATATGCCGCCGACGCGTGGCGGGACGCGACGATCCTGATCGCCGCGCTGTTCTTGGCGACGGCGCTTGCGATCATCGCCATGCAGCGGCTGGAGCGCCGGCGGATGCAGGCGCAACGCGCCCTGGAGCAGAAGACCGACGAACTTTCGAATACCGTCGACGCGCTTTCATCTTCCAAGGCCGCGCTCGAAGCCCAGGCGCAAAGGTTGCGCGAATTGGCCGATCAGCAGAAGACCCTGCGCGAAACGGCGGAAGCCGCCGAAAAAGCGAAATCCGAGTTTCTCGCTTCCATGAGCCATGAAATCCGGACGCCGATGACCGGTGTCGTCGGTTTCGCCGACCTCTTGTTGCACCAGAATCTCGAGCCCGAAAGCCGCCGCATGGTGCACAAGATCAAGGGCTCGGCATGGTCGCTGATGCGGATCATCAACGACATCCTCGACATGTCCAAGCTCGAAGCCGGCAAAATGGAGCTGGAGTACCTTGATTTCCATCTTCCGGCATTGGTCCGCGAAGTCGCCGGCATGTTCGAGGAGCAGCCGGGGGGCAGGTCGGGCAAACCCGTCGATCTCCGAGTTGATTTGTCCGACGGTTTCCCCATCGGCATCAATTCCGACCCGACCCGGTTGCGCCAGATCCTGGTCAATCTGGTCGGCAACGCCAAGAAGCTCACGGAAGCCGGCAGCATCACGGTCCACGGCCAGATGATCGATGAAGGCGCGCCGAAACCGATGATCCGTTTCGCCGTCGAAGACACAGGGATCGGCATCGGCCCCGACGTTCGAGACGACCTGTTCACCGAGTTCAAACAGGCAGACGCTTCGATTTCCCGGCGCTTCGCCGGTACCGGGCTCGGCCTTTCCATCTGCAAGAAATTGGTCGAACTGCTGGGCGGCGAGATCGGCGTTGAGAGCGAATACGGCAAGGGAAGCACCTTTTGGTTCACCCTCCCGTTCACACCGGCGACATCCCATGTCGACAGCCTGGAAGCGATATCCCAGACGGTCTCGCATTTCGTCGCCGAACGCCCGCTCTCCATCCTGGTCGTCGACGACAATGAATTGAACCGGCAGATCGTCGGCTCCATCCTGACCGGCATGGGACATGGTTTCAAAATCGCTGAAAACGGCCAGCAGGCCGTCGAGATGCACGAAAACGGCGGCTTCGACCTGATCCTCATGGATGTCCGCATGCCGGTCATGTCCGGCCCCGACGCGACCCGTCTGATCCGCCGCGCGGCGGGAGCCAAGGCGACCATCCCGATCATTGCCCTTACCGCCGACGCCATGGAAGAGCACAAGGCGGCCTATTTCGAAGCCGGCATGGACGGTGTCGTCACCAAGCCCATCGATCGCATCGACTTGGCGTTGGTCATCAACGACGTCATGGGCGAGGAAATCAACCTGCCAAAGGCACATCAGCCATCGGCGGCAACGGATGTACCGGCCGAGGAGCCCATCGACGACGGACAACTGGCGGCCGTCGACGACTTCCTGAAACAGATCGACGCGTCGATCGATTGACCGCCCGGCGCATGGGCAAACGGAGAAATCGTTTGCCTTGGTCCCACGTCGGCGGACTATGATGGGCGCAAAGCTGGACGGGGCAAGGCCGGCAATACGTTTTCACCGTTTCGCCAGGGGGGCCTCAATGTCCAAGAAATTCCATCTCATCAGTTCCGTTACCTGCCCGTGGGTGCAGCGCGCCGTCATCGTGTTGCGCACCAAAGGCGTCGATTTCGACGTCACCTATGTGAATTTGCAGGACAAGCCCGACTGGTTCCTGGAAATCTCGCCGCACGGCAAGGTGCCGGTGCTGAAGGTCGGCGACGTGGCGCTGTTCGAATCCAACGCCATCTCTGAATACCTGGAGGAAGTGTTCGAGCCGCATCTGCATCCGGCCGACCCGGTGCGCCGCGCCCAGAACCGCGCCTGGACCGATTTTCTGCCGACCTTCGCCTGGGGACCGGGGCTCAACAACGTCACCTTCTGCGCCTCCAAGGAGGCGCTGCCGGGCGCGCTGGAGACCGCGCGCAAGCACCTGCGGCGGCTGGAGGACGCCATCGGCCGCGAACGCACGGGCGACGGCCCCTACTTCAACGGCGAGGATTTCTGCATGGTGGATGCCGCCTACGGCCCCTTCTTCCAGCGTTTCTTCATCTGCGACGAGGCCCTCCAGACCGGCCTCCTGGACGAATTTCCCAAGGTCAAGGCCTGGGCCGAGGCTTTGATGGAGAACGACGCCGTCACCGGTTCCGTGCCGGACGAGTTCCCGGAAGCCTTCGACAAGAACCTGGAACGGCGCGGCGCTTACGCCTGGGAGCTGATGCAGGACCGCCAGGCGGCGGAGTAAGCGCTCAGGCACTCTTGCCCCGGGCATGGAAGACGAAGCCTAGCAGGTTCATCAACAACTGCGCCGCCAGAAACGAGGTCGAGCCCGTCGGGTCGTAGTCCGGCGCCACCTCGACCAGGTCGATGCCGACCACGTCGCCCTTGGCGGTCAGCCCCTGCAGGATTTCCAGCACCTCGTAGTAAAGAAAACCGCCGTGGCTCGGCGTGCCGGTGCCGGGCGCGATGGAAGGGTCGAAGCCGTCAATGTCGATGGTCAGGTAATAGCGCACGCCTTCCGGAATCCGCGCCAGCACGCCCTCGGTGCCGAGCCGGCGCACGTCGCGCACCGACAGGATATCCGATCCCGCCCGCCGCGCCGCCTCGTAGTCGTCGCGGTTGGATGACGAGACGTTGCGGATGCCAAGCTGGGTGAACCCCGTCACATGCGCCATCTCGGAGGCGCGCCGGAGCGGATTGCCGTGGCCGTAGCGCACGCCGTGGCGTTCGTCGACGAAATCCAGGTGCGCGTCGACGTGGATGATATGAACCGCAGGCTCGGTATCGAAGGCGCGGATGCAGGGGATATGCACGCTTTGGTCGCCGCCCAGCACCACCGGCAGCGCCTTCGCCGCCAGGATCTTGCGCACGCCGAACTCGATGTTGTCGTGGCTCTTGATGGTGTCGGTATGGACGATATCGGCGTCGCCGATATCGACGATGCGCACTTGGTCAGCCGGCAGGTAGGTGACGTCGTCCTCGAAATCGTAGGCGCCGCCGTGACCGAAGGAAAACAGCGTCGAAGCCTCGCGGATCGAGCGCGGGCCGAACCTTGCGCCGGCCCGGTACTGGGTGCCCATGTCGAAGGGCGCGCCCAAGACCGCCACGTCGGCCTCGATGGCGTCCCAGTCCAGCACCGGCGGCTGCTTGGCGAAGGTGCAGTGCCCGACGAAGGGCAGGTTCAGCCGGCCTTTGTCGTAGCTGTTCTCAGACATGTCCGATCCTTACCACCAGCAGCGCCGCGACGAAAGCGGCGTTGACCAGGTTGGCGATGATGTAGAGATAGAGCGCCTTGTGCATGTCCTTGATCTCGACCCGCGCGCGGCCGTCGCCGATCCACGGATCATCCACCACATGATCGGCATAGCGCCGCGGCCCCGCCAGCGCCAGACCGAGCGCGCCGGCCATCGGCGCCTCGGCCCAGCCGGCGTTGGGCGAGCGGTGCTTGCCGGCATCGCGCATCATCACCTTCAGCGCCCGCGCCGGATTGGCGGTCGGCGTGAACACCGCCGCGATGGTGATGAACAGCCCCGCCAAGCGCGCCGGGATCAGGTTGAGGACATCGTCGAGGCGCGCCGCCGCCATGCCGAAATAACGGTAGCGCGTGTTGTTGTGGCCGATCATCGAATCCATGGTGTTCACCGCCTTGTAGACGGCCAATCCCGGAAAGCCGAACAGCACGTACCAGAACACCGGCGCGACGACGCCGTCGGCGAAGTTTTCGGCCAGGCTCTCGACGCCGGCACGCGCCACGCCGTGCGCATCCAGCTGCGCCGGGTCACGCCCGACGATATGGCGCACCGCGTCGCGCCCGGCCTCAACGCTTTCCGAAAGCCCGCGCGCCACGGCGCGCACATGATCGTAGAGCCCGCGCCCGGCCAGCAGCGTCACCACCAGGAACAGTTCCAGCGGCCAGCCCCAGGGGCTGGTAAGCGTCAGCCAGGCGACGCCGAGACCGATGGCGCCGGTCAGCGCAACGACGAACACCACCACCAGTGCGCCCCGGATCAGCCGGTCGACGTTGGGCCGCTTGTCGCGGTTCAGCTTGCGGTCCAGCGCCCCCACCAGACCCCCGATCCAAGTCACCGGATGCTTGATATAGCGGAACAGCCCCTGCGGATCGCCCACGTAGGCATCGACCACCAGCGCCAGCAACAGCAGTACCAGCGGGTCGAGCCCGGCCGGCACGCCGCCGGGGTTGCCAAGAGGTCCGAACGTGAACATCGCCGGAGCATGCCGGGCGGCCCGGCCGAACGTCAAGGCTGGAGGTCGAGTTGGGGTATCGTTCGGCGCTCACGTTTGGTTAATAAAAGGTAGTGTATCTTGGGGCCGCATTTGGGGTACCTATAGGCATGGAACTCAAGGACGCTGGACAGGCGCTGATGGAGGCGTTGCGGCAATTTTTTGCCGTCATGCCGACCTGGATGATGGTGACGGGCGTCGCCGTCGTCGCCATTGGCGTCGGCGTCATCGTCGGGTTCGCCTTGAGCCGCCGCGGCCGCGCGCCAGCACCGAAACCCCAGGACTCCGCCCCGCCCGTGCCCGTCCGCAAGGCCCTGCCGCCGCCGGAAAACCCCGCCGTCGTCGCCTACCGGGAGTTCCTGGAGGCGCGCGAGGTCTCGGCCAGTGAACTCGACACCCGGGTGCGTGAGTTCGCCTCCGCGCTCAAGGACATGCGCCAGAACCTGCGCGACCTGATGCCCGGCGATCCCGAACGCGAAGGCGAGGCGGAAGCGGCACGCGAAGCGCTCGAGGCCGGCAAGTTCGAGGACGCCATGAAGCTCCTGGTGGTGCTCGGCGAGGACGAAGGCCAGGACGGCGTTCATGCCCGCGACGCGGCGGCCAAGCACCTGATGGCGGCGGCACTGGCGAAATCCGTGGCTGGCGATCTGATGATGGCGCAGATGGACCCCAAGGCCGCGGCCCGGCAGTTCGCCGAGGCGGTCGAGCTGTTGCCCGACGCGCACGAGGAATTGCTTGCCGAGGTATTGAACAAGCACGGCACCGCCGCCTATCAGGCGGGCGAGCCGGTGGCGGCGATCCAGTCGTTCGAGCAATCGCTCGAGCTTTTGCAGCGCCGGCTCGGCAAGAACCATCCGGACGTGGCCGCGGCTCTCAACAACCTGGCGCTGCTTTACTATTCGCGCGGCGACTACGGCCGCGCCGAGCCGCTTTATCAGCGCTCGCTCAAGATCGACGAACAGACGCTCGGCGACGACCATCCCGGCGTCGCCACCGATCTCAACAACCTGGCACTGCTCTACAAGAAACAGGGCAACCTGGAAGCGGCCGAACCGCTGCTGAAGCGTGCGCTGGAGATCAAGGAAAAGAACTTCGATCCCGGCCACCCGAGCCTGGTGACGGGGCTCCACAACTACGCCTCCGTGCTCAAGGGCCTGGGCCGCGAGGAAGAGGCGGAGACCTACGCCCGGCGCGCCACCACGCTGCCGCCTGCGCGCCGCGCCGCCGAATAGCCCCATCTTCTCTCCGAATGGGGTTTCGTCCCCTTCAGCCGCAATTGCCCTTTCCCCCAAGGGCGAAGCCTGTATAGTCGGCGAACCGTTCCGGGCCCCGAAGGCCATGACCAGGGACCGGACGGCGGATGCGCCAAGCAGGCGCGTTCCCTGACCAACGCTCGAAGGCAAGGACCAAGCGCATGACGGACAAACCCGCCGTAATGATTTGCGGCCACGGCTCGCGGGACGACGCGGCCATCGATGAATTCAACTCCCTCGCCGTTCACCTGAGAAACCGGCTTCCCGACCTGGACGTGGAATCGGGCTTCCTGGAGTTCGCCAAGCCGATCATCCGCACCGGGCTCGACAAGCTGAAGGACCGCGGCGCCAAGAAGATCGTCTGCCTGCCCGGCATGCTGTTCGCCGCCGGCCACGTGAAGAACGACCTGCCCTCAGAGATCAACAACTTCGGCGCCGAGAACCCCGGGATCGAGATGATCTTCGGGCGTGAGTTGGCGATCGATTCGAAGCTGCTGGCCGCCGCCCGCGACCGCATCGAGGAAGCGCTCAAGGAAGCCGGTGACCACATCTCGCGCGAAGACACCCTGTTGATGGTGGTCGGGCGCGGCACCAACGATTCGGACGCCAACTCCAACGTCTCCAAGGTGGCGCGGATGCTGTGGGAAGGCATGGGCTTCGGCTGGGCCGAGGTGAGCTATTCCGGCGTCGCCTACCCACTGGTCAACGAAGGCCTCGAACGCGCCATGAAGCTCGGCTACAAGCGCATCGTGGTGTTCCCCTACTTCATGTTCACCGGCATCCTGGTCCGGCGCATCTACACCTGGGCCGACGAAGCGGCCGCCGCCAACCCGGATGTGGAGATCGTCAAGGCGAGCTACCTCAACGACCACGCGCAACTGATCGACTGTTTCATCGATCGCCTGGAAGAGGCGCTCGAGGGCGACAACGCCATGAACTGCCTGCTCTGCAAATACCGCGAGCAGATCATCGGTTACGAGCACGACCATGGCGCGGCGCAGGTCGGCCATCATCACCATGTGGTCGGTGCCGGCACCGACGGCCACGGCGCCGCCGATCACGGCGTGCACCACGGCCATCACCACCATCATGATCATGGGCATCACCATGATCATGGGCATGATCACGGCCACAGCCATCATCACCACCACGACCACAAGCACGACGACTGACCGGACGCGGGCGATGTTCGACTACCTGCGCGATCCGGATGCGATCTACCGGCAGTCCTTCGCCATGCTGCGGGCGGCTTGCGATTTCTCGCGCGTCCCCGAAAGCCTGGTGCCGATGGCCGAGCGGGTCGTGCATGCCTGCGGCCAACCCGATATCGTCCCGGACCTCGCCTGGGGCGGCGATGCGGCGGCGGCGGGCCATGCCGCCATCGGCGCCGGCAAGCCCATCTACGTGGATGCGGAAATGGTCGGCGCCGGCATCATGAAGGCGCGGCTTCCCGCCGGCAACGAGGTCCGCTGCACGCTTAACGACACGGCGACACCGGCACTGGCGAAGGATCGCGCCAACACGCGTTCGGCGGCGGCGGTGGAGTTTTGGCTGGAGGGGCTGGAAGGTGCCGTCGCGGTCTTCGGCAATGCGCCGACGGCGCTGTTCCGATTGCTGGAACTGCTCGGCGAAGGCGCGCCGAAACCCGCCCTGATCCTGGGCTTCCCGGTCGGCTTCGTCGGCGCCGCCGAAAGCAAGGATGCATTGATCGAACATGCCGGCGACGTGCCGTTCGTGACTCTCAGGGGCCGGCTCGGCGGCAGCGCCATGGCGGCGGCGGCGGTCAACGCATTGCTGCTGGACGCACCGAAATGAGCGCCCGCAAGGCCCATTGGCTGACCATCGTCGGCATCGGCGAGGACGGCCTCGCCGGGCTCGGCACCGAGGCGCGCGCCGCCATCGACATGGCCGAGGTTCTGGTCGGCGGCGAGCGGCACCTGGAAAAGGTTTCCGGCCACGCCGCCGAAAAGATCGGCTGGGGCAAGGATTTTGCCGCTGGCGTCGAGGCCATTCGTGGCCATGAGGGCAAGCGCGTCGTTGTCCTGGCGTCGGGCGATCCGATGAATTTCGGCGCCGGCTCCATCCTGGCGCGCAAATTCGGCATCGAGGCGGTGACCATCATCCCCGCCCCCGGCGCCTTTTCGCTCGCCGCCGCGCGCATGGGCTGGTCGATCCCCGACGCCGAGTGCCTGACCGTGCACGGCCGCCCGCTGGAGGTGGTGAACCTTTATCTGCGCCCGGGCGCCAAACTGCTGCTGCTCACCTGGGACGGCACCACGCCGGCCAAGCTGGCGGTGCTGCTGACCGCCAAGGGCTTCGGCGAGAGCCGCCTCACCGTCCTGGAACATCTGGGCGGCGACAATGAAAGCCGCATCGACGGCACCGCTGCCGCCTGGACCCAGCAAGAGACGGCGGCGCTCAATACCGTCGCCGTGGAATGCGTCGCCGGGCCGGACGCTATCTTCTGGTCGCGCGCGCCGGGCCTGCCGGAAGCCGCCTTCCAGCACGACAACATGGTCACCAAGCGCGAGGTCCGCGCCGCCACCATCGCAGCCCTGGCGCCGCTGGCCGGCGAGACGCTTTGGGATGTGGGTGCCGGATCCGGCACCGTCGCCATCGAATGGCTGCGCCTGGAACCCCAGGCCAAGGCCGTCGCCATCGAACGCGACGCCAAGCGGCTTTCCTACATCCGTGCCAATGCCGCCGACCTCGGCGTGCCGGGCCTCCAGGTGGTCGAAGGCCATGCACCGGCGGCGCTGCAAGGAATCGAGGGCGCCCCCGATGCCATCTTCGTCGGCGGCGGCGTTTCCAACGCCGACGTGCTCGACGCCTGCTGGCAATCGCTCAAGCGCGGCGGGCGCATGGTCGCCAATGCGGTGACGCTCGAGGCACAACATGCGCTGATCCATTTCCGCGACGCCCACGGCGGCGAGATGACGCGGCTTTCGGTGGCGCGCGAAGACAAGGTCGGGCGGCTTTCGGGCCTGCGGCCGATGATGGAGGTCTGGCAATTGCGGACGGAAAAACCATGAGCGGTATCCTCTACGGGCTAGGCGTCGGGCCCGGCGATCCGGAACTGATTACCCTGAAGGCGCTGCGCATCATTGAGGCAGCGCCGGTCCTCGCCTATCCGGCACCGGATACCGGCGACAGCCTGGCGCGCGCCATCGCCGAACCGCACATCCCCGACGGCAAGACCGAGATCGCCGTCAGGACCCCAATGGTGCCGGGCAACTTCCCCGCCCACGACGTCTACGACCACTACGCCCAGGAAATCGGCGCGCACCTGGAAGCCGGGCGCGACGTGGCGGTGCTCTGTGAGGGTGATCCGTTCCTCTATGGCTCTTTCATGTACCTGTTCGCGCGGCTGGCCGGCGACTTCGAGGCACGGGTGGTGCCCGGCGTTTCGTCGCTGGGCGCCTGCGCGGCGGCGGCCGGCGTGCCGCTGGTCTCCAGGAACGAAGTGCTGACCATCCTGCCCGGACCGCTTCCCGAGGACGAACTGGAAGCGCGCATCAAGGCCTCCGCCGCGGTGGCGGTGATGAAGGTCGGCCGCCACCTGGATAAGGTACGCCGGGTGATCGAGCGGCTGGGGCTTTCGGCCAATGCGCATTATGTCGAGCACGCCTCCATGACCAATCAGCGCATCGTGGCGCTGGCCGATCTGGACAAAGCCAAGGCGCCCTATTTCTCCATGATCTTGATCCGTGCCGACGCGGGCGAGGCCGGCGAATGAGCGGCCCGGCCATCGTCGTCCTCACCCAGGACGGGCTCGAACTGGCCAGGCGGCTGCCGCTGGCCGGCGCCGAGGTGCACGGCCTGGCGGCGCGTGTTACCGGCGCCGACTTCGCCTTCGCCGACACCATGGAGCACCTGCGCGCGCTGTTTTTGGAAGGCCGGACCATCGTCGGCGTCTGCGCGGCGGGCATCCTGATCCGCGCCCTCGCGCCCTTGCTCTCGGACAAACGCTCGGAACCGCCGGTCCTGGCGCTGGCGCAGGACGGCAGCGCCGTGGTGCCGCTGCTGGGCGGGCACCGGGGCGCCAACCGGCTGGCCGCCCTGATATCCGACGCCCTTGGCGTGCCGGCGGCGATCACCACCGCCGGCGACCTGTCGCTCGGCGTGGCGCTTGACGATCCGCCCGCCGGCTGGAGCGTCGCCAATCAGGAAGCCGCGAAACCGGTGGCCGCCGCCTTGCTCACCGGCGCGCCGGTCGGCCTCCGGATCGAGAGCGGCGACGCCGAATGGCTTACCGAGAGCGGCCTGACGTTTGCCGACGACGCCGAGCCCGCCATTGCCGTCACCCACAAGGCGGGCGCCGGCGGCGCCGACGAACTTGTCCTGCACCCGCCGGTGCTGGCGTTAGGGCTCGGCTGCGAACGGGACTGCGACCCGGCCGAGGTGATCGCGCTCGCCGAAGCGACGCTGGCGGAAGCCGGCCTGGCCGCCGGTGCCATTGCCTGCGTCGTCTCGATCGACGTGAAAGCCGACGAGGCGGCCGTGCACGCCGCCGCCAAGCATTTCGGCGTGCCGGCGCGGTTCTTTACCGCCGCCGAGTTGGAGGCCGAGACGCCGCGCCTCCAAAATCCGTCCGACGTGGTCTTCGCCGAGGTCGGCTGCCATGGCGTCGCCGAGGGCGCGGCGCTGGCTGCCGTCGGGCACAAGGGCGAGCTGTTGGTGGCGAAACATAAATCCCACCGCGCCACCTGCGCCGTCGGACTGGCCAACGCCGGCATCGACGCCAAACAGACCGGCCGCAAGCGCGGCCGGCTGACGGTGGTCGGCATCGGCCCGGGCGCCGCCGCCTGGCGCACGCCGGCCGTGACGCGCGCGCTGGCCGGCGCCGACGAGGTGGTCGGCTACGGGCTCTACCTGGACCTGATCGAAGACGTCATTCGCGGCAAGCCGCGCCACGATTCGCAGCTCGCCCAGGAAGAGGCGCGGGTGCGCATCGCGCTGGAGCGCGCCGCCGAGGGCAATCACGTGGCCCTGGTCAGTTCCGGCGACGCCGGCATCTATGCGCTGGCGACGCTGGCGTTCGAGCTCCTGGACCGCGAGGACCGGGCCGACTGGAACCGCCTCGACATTCGGGTCGAGCCGGGCGTTTCCGCCATCCAGGCCGCCGCCGCGCGCATGGGCGCGCCCATCGGTCATGATTTCTGCACGGTGTCGCTGTCGGACCTCCTCACCCCCTGGGAGGTGATCGAGAACCGTCTGGAAGCCGCCGCGGCGGGCGATTTCATCGTCGCGCTCTACAATCCGGTCTCCAAGCGCCGCCGCACCCAGCTCGTGGCCGCACGCGACTCCATGCTGCGCCACCGGCCGGCGGCAACGCCGGTGATCCTGGGCCGCAACCTGGGCCGCGACGGCGAGACGCTCACCGTCATCCGCCTGGACGAGCTGGAGCCCGACCGGGTCGACATGCTGACCCTGGTGCTGATCGGCAACAGCCAGGCGCGGCATATCCAGCGCGGCACCCGCGCCTGGGTCTACACGCCGCGCGGTTACGCCGCTAAGATGTCGGGTGGGGATGAACAAGGGGGCGAATAAGGAGACCATGCGCATGACACGAGGATTGCTTCTGGGGGCCGCGTTGTTGCTGGCCCTGCCCGCCTGGGCACAAACGCCGCCGCCGCCGCGTACCGTCACCGGTGCGCCGGGCGCGCTGGAGACCGTCGGCCAGGTGCTGTTCGACGCCGCCGAAAAGGCGATCATCGAGAAATTCTTCGGCCGCAGCGCCACCGCCGTCGATACCGTTTCCGACGACGCGGGCGACGCGGACCGGGGCGGCAAGGGCGCCAAGGACAAAGGCAACAAGAACAAGGGCAAGAAGAAGGGCCTGCCGCCGGGCCTGGCCAAGAAGAAGTCGCTGCCGCCCGGCCTGCAACGGCAACTGGAGCGCAACGGCCGTCTGCCGCCGGGCTTGGCGAAACGCGACCTGCCGGCGGACCTGCAAAGCGAACTGCCCCCCGCCAAGGACGGCACCGAACGGGTGATCGCCGGTGCCGACGTGGTGCTGATCCACGAGGCGACGGGCGTGGTGCTGGATATTCTGCGCGACGTGGTGACGCGGTAATGGGCGGGGACCGGCGAACGTGACCGTACATTTCATCGGCGCCGGTCCCGGCGCGCCCGACCTGATCACCGTGCGCGGCCTCAACCTGATCCGCGAGGCGCCGGTGGTCCTCTATGCGGGATCGCTGGTGCCGGAAGCGGTGCTGGCGGAAGCGCGGCCCGACGCGCGGGTCATCGACACCGCGCCGATGGATCTCGACGCCATCATCGCCGAAATCGAGGCCGCCCATGCCAACGGTCAGGACGTGGCCCGCGTACATTCCGGCGATCCGTCGCTTTATGGCGCCATCGCCGAACAGATTCGGCGCCTGGATGCGCTCGGCATCGACTATAACGTGACGCCGGGTGTTTCGGCCTACGCCGCCGCCGCCGCGTCGATGAAAAAGGAGCTGACGCTGGCCGGCGTCAGCCAGACCATCATCCTGACCCGCACGGCGGTCCGTTCGTCCGGCATGCCGGCGGGCGAGGACCTGGAGACGCTCGGCAAGAGCGGCGCGACGCTCGCCATTCATCTCTCGGTCAACAACCTGGCCAAGGTGGTGCGCGAGCTCGTCCCCCACTATGGCGAGGACTGCCCGGTGGCCGTCGCCTACCGCGTCGGTTGGCCGGACGAGTTGATCATCGAGGGCCGGCTCTCCGACATCCGCGACAAGGTCAAGGCCACCGGCATCACCCGCACGGCGCTGATCATGGTCGGCCGCGTGCTGGCGCCCGACGACTTCGACGATTCCCGTCTCTACGCCGCCGACCACCACCACGTGCTCAGGCCGAAAGCCTAAAGCCGATCCGCGATCCAGCTTAAAGCCGCCTCGACGTCCGGCGCCCGGTCGCCCGGTTGCGGTGGCGGCGGCGCTACACCGATTATTGGAAGCCCCAATTCGTTGGCGGCGACGATCTTCGCCGGCAGCGTGCCACCGGACGCCTTGGTGACGACCGCGTCGATGCGGTGATCGGCCATCAGCGCGCGCTCGGTCTCCAGCGCATAGGGCGGGCGGCCTGTGGTGACCTCGTAGGCGGCAAGCGGCAACGGGGCCGGCGGCGGGTCGATCAGCCGCACCAGGAACCACACCCCGGTGACGCCGGAAAAGGCCTCGACGGTCTGCTTGCCGGTGGTGAGGAAGGCGCGCGACGCGATCTCTTGCACTTTCGCCGCCGCCGTTTCCAGGTCGGGAACCGCGATCCAATTGGTTTCCGCCGGCAGCTTCCAGGCCGGCCGCACCAATTGGAGGCGCGCCACGCCGGCCGCGTCGCAGGCGTCGCGGGCGTTGGCGGAAATCACCCGGGCGAAGGGATGGGTGGCGTCGACGACGAGGTCGACGGCCTCGGACCGCAAATAGTCGCCGAGGCCCTCGGCGCCGCCGAAACCGCCGATGCGGGCGCGGCCGGGCAGGTCGGGCTGGCGGCCGGTCCGTCCCGCCCATGAGGTGATGACCTCGATTTCCGGTGATAGCGCATCGGCGCCGGCGGCGAGCGCGCGCGCCTCCGCCGTGCCGCCGAGAATCAGGAGCCGCGTCATCTCAGGCCTCCGCCCGGCCGGTGAGCTCGCCCTTGCGGGTGAATACCAGGACCTCCACCGCCGTGCCGCCGGCCAGCACCGCCATGGCGGCGCCCCGCGCCCGGGCGGCGATGGCGTCGGCGAGTTTGATGCCGGCCGCGTCGGCGATCTGCAGCGCCTGCATGGCGGTATTTGCGGTGGCGATGGCGGTGACCGCATCCGCGTCGGCGCCGGCGCGCCGGGCGGTCTCCGCCAGGTCCGCCATGTCTACGCTGGAGCGCGACGAATGCAGGTCCATATGCCCCTGCGCCAGCTTGCTCAGCTTGCCGAACCCACCGGCCAGCGTCAGCCGCGCCACCGGATGGCGGCGCAGGTATTTCAAGAGCCCGCCGGCAAAATCCCCCATGTCGATCAGCGCCTGGTCGGAAAGCCCGTAGATGTCCCTGACGGCGGCTTCCGAGGTGGAACCGGTGGCGGCGGCGATATGGTCGATGCCGGTGGCGCGCGCCACATCGATGCCGCGATGGATGGAATGAATCCACGACGCGCAGGAATAGGGAACGACGATGCCGGTGGTGCCGAGCACCGAAAGCCCGCCCTTGATGCCGAGACGGCCGTTCATGGTCTTCAGTGCCAACGCCTCGCCGCCGGGGATGGAAACGGTGATGTCGAGATCGATCGGCCGGCCCGCCGCCAAAGCCGTCAGGTTCTCGGTCAGCATGCGGCGCGGGCCCGGGTTGATGGCGGGCTCGCCCACCTCCAGCGGCAGCCCCGGCAGGGTGACGGTGCCGACCCCGTCACCGGCATGAAACCGAAGACCCTGCCCGGCCTGGCCGCGCTGGACACGCACCACCACCTCGGCGCCGTGAGTGACGTCCGGATCGTCGCCGGCATCCTTGATGACGCTGGCCTCGGCCCAGCCGTCGCCATGGGTCTTGCGCGCAAGCTCGAACGTTGGCGTGTCGCCGCCGGGCAGCCGAATGGTGACCGGGTCGGCAAAGGCGCCGTTTTCCAAGGCACCATAGGCCGCCGCCGCCGCCGCCGTGGCACAGGCGCCGGTGGTCCAGCCTTTTCTCAGCGTTCCCTCTGGTTTACGACCGTCCATGGCGGTAATGTAGCCCCCTGGCAAGACATTGACGAGTACGGCGGATGGCCGAAAACGATCCCGAAAAGAAACCGGAACCCAAGAGCGAGCCCGGGAGCAAGGCGGCCGAGAAATCCGCCGATTCGGCGCCACCCGCCAAGGCCCCGCCGACAAAGGGGATTCGCGGCTGGCTGCTGCTGCTGGCCGTCGTCGTCGGTGCCGGGCTGCTGATCTTCGCCAGCGGCAAGCACCTGAAAAACCTCGGCCAGGTCGGTGAAAAACTGGTGGAAGCGACCAAATCCGCCGGCAGCCCGACCATCGGCGGACCGTTCACGCTGACCGACATGAACGGCCAGACGGTGACCGACAAGACCTATGCCGGCAAGTACATGCTGGTCTATTTCGGTTACACCTACTGCCCCGACGTCTGCCCCACCGGGCTGACGGAGATGTCCAACACCCTGGATGCGTTGGGCGAGCTTGCGGACAAGATTCAGCCGATCTTCATTTCCGTCGATCCCGACCGCGACACACCGGAGCAGTTGAAGGAATATACCTCCTACTTCCATCCGCGCCTCATCGGCCTCACCGGCACGCATGAACAGGTGGCGGCCGCGGCCAAGGCCTACCGGGTCTACTACGCCAAGGTGGCGAGCAAGGATGCCGACGCCGATCCGGACGACTACACCGTCGACCACAGCGCCGTGACCTACCTGATGGACCCGAAGGGCGCCTTCGTGCAGCACTTCTCGCACGGTACCAGCGCGGAGAACATGGCCAAGCGTCTGCGGGAGATTCTCAACCCTTGAAGGGACTGATCGTCGCCGCGCCCGCCTCCGGAAGCGGCAAGACACTGGTGACGCTCGGCCTGCTGCGACACCTGGCCAAGGCCGGCCGCAAGGTGATCTCCGCCAAGGTCGGCCCCGACTACATCGATCCCGCCTTTCATGCCCATGCATCCGGGCGCGCCTGCGTCAACCTGGACGGCTGGGCCATGCGCGCGGCCACCTTCTCGGGGCTGCTGGGCGCGCTGCAAGGGGACGGCGAGATCGCCGTCTGCGAGGGCGTCATGGGGTTGTTCGACGGCGCGCGGGTAGCGCCGGGCAAGCCATCGGGCTCCACCGCCGACGTGGCGCGCGCCACCGGCTGGCCGGTGCTGTTGGTGATCGACGCCCAGGCGCAAGCCGCGTCGGCGGCGGCCGTGGTGCGCGGCTTCGCCAGCCACGAAACCGGCATCTCGATCGCCGGCGTGGTGTTTAACCGTATCGGCGGCGAGGCGCACCGGGCAATCCTGATGGACGCCATGGCGGCGGCACTGCCGGAATTTCCGGTGCTCGGCTGCCTGCCGCGCGGTGCGGCGCTGCAGTTGCCGTCCCGGCACCTGGGCCTGGTGCAGGCGCTGGAGCATCCGGACCTGGAAGCCTTCGTCGAGGGCGCCGCGGCGCTGGTCGGCGAGCATTTGGACATGGCGCGGCTGGTCGAACTGATGCGGCCCATTGCAGGGGCCCATGCAACCGAGGCCGAGCCGGCGCTCCCGCCCCTAGGCCAGCGCATTGCCGTCGCCCGCGACGCTGCCTTCGCCTTCGCCTACCCGCACCTGTTGAAGGGCTGGCACGACGCGGGCGCCGAAATCGTGGCGTTCTCGCCGCTCGCCGACGAGGCCCCGGACACGGGCGCGGACGCGATCTACCTGCCGGGCGGCTATCCGGAACTGCATGCCGGGCGGCTGGCCGCGAATTCGGGCTTCCTGGGTGGTCTGCGCAACGCCGCCGCGAAGGGAACGCCGATCTTCGGCGAATGCGGCGGCTACATGGTGCTGGGCCGCGCGCTGATCGATGCAGATGGCGAGGCCCATGCCATGGCCGGGCTTTTGGGTGTCGAGACCTCGTTCGCCGAGCCGAAACTGACGCTGGGATATCGCCAGGCGCGCGCGCTGGCGGCGGGGCCGCTTGGGGACGCCGGCATTGATTTCCGAGGGCATGAGTTCCATTACGCCCGGGTGACGGCGGCGGAGACCGGCGAAGCGCTGTTCGCCATTGCCGACGCGGCGGGCCGCGATCTCGGCCGGGCGGGGCTGGTCGCCGGGTCGGTGGCGGGCTCGTTCATCCACCTGATCGACCGCGCTTAGGCGCGATTCGTGCTCGGGCATTGCCTCGGGACGGCGGACGGAGTACCTCTATCTCATGTTTGGATTCGCCCGCAGGAAAGCGCCCGAAGCCGAGCCGTTCTGGAAGCTCAAATCCCTGGCCGATATGTCCAAGGCAGAATGGGAATCGCTTTGCGACGGCTGCGGACGCTGCTGCCTGAACAAGCTTGAAGACGCCGACACCGGCCGCATCTACCACACCGATATAGTCTGCCGGCTGCTGGACGAACAGACCTGCCGCTGCGCCAGCTACGAGGAGCGAAAACGCTACGTGCCGGAATGCCAGATCCTGACGGCGCAGAACCTGAAGCGCTATCCTTGGCTGCCGTCGACCTGCGCCTACCGGCTGCTTTCGGAAGGCAAGGAGCTGCGCTGGTGGCACCCGCTGGTGTCCGGCGACCCCGAAACCGTGCACGAGGCCGGCATTTCCGTGCGCGGCCGGGTGGTGTCGGAACGCGACACCGATGATTTGGAAAACCACGTGGTCAGTTGGCCAGAGTAAATTCTAAGAGAGATTAGGGAGACCTACCGTGAGCCTGAAAAACGATCGATTCACCGGCGTTCTGCCGGCCGCCCTGACGCCGCTGAAGGCGGACCTCACCCCCAACGACGCCATGATGGCGCGCCATTGCCATTGGCTGTTGGCCAACGGCGCCAGCGGGCTGGCTATCCTCGGCACCACCGGCGAAGCCAACTCGTTCTCGCTGAAGGAGCGCATCCGCATCATCGAGAGCCTGGTCGAAGCCGGCGTGCCGGCCGAGAAGCTTCTGCCCGGCACCGGCAGCTGCGCGCTCACCGACGCGGTGGAACTGACCAAGGTCGCGGTCGGCGCCGGCGCCGGCGGCGTCTTGATGCTGCCGCCGTTCTACTACAAGAACCCCAGCGACGAAGGGCTCTATGCGTTCTTCTCCGAGGTGATCCAGCGCGTTGCCGATCCGCGCCTGAAGATCTACCTCTATCATTTCCCGCAGATGTCGGCGACGCCGATCACCTACAACCTGATCGAAATGCTATTGAAGGACTATCCCGACGCCATCGCCGGCATGAAGGATTCGTCCGGCGTCATCGACAACATGACCGGCGCGGCGGAGAAATTCCCGGGCTTCCACGTACTTAGCGGTGCCGACGACCTGATGCTGCCGCTGCTGGAAAAAGGCGGTGCCGGTGCCATCACCGCCTGCGCCAACGTCTGCTCCGCGCCGCTGTCGGCGGTTTACGACGGCTACCGGGCGGGCGGCGACATTGCCGCCCTGCACGAGCAGGTCACGGCAATCCGCAAGACCGTTGCCGGCTTCCCGCTGTCGGCGGCCTTGAAGCACCTGATGGCGCGCCACAGCGGCGACGACAACTGGCTGCGCGTGCGCCCGCCGCTGACCATGCTTTCGGACGCCCAGCAGCGCGAGCTGTTCGACGCCTTCGACGCCATCGGCCATCAACTGCCGGCCGCGGCCTAAGCCGCTCAAGGACGTCGAGCCATCGGCGGGCGCGACCATCACCTGGAGATCGCCGGGCGCACCGTGCCGCTGCGGCTCCGGCGCAATGCCAGCGCGCGGCGCCTGATCCTGAGGACGGAATCCCGCCCGGACGGCGCCGCCGGCGTGGTGGTGACTCTGCCCAGGGGCGTGCCGGAAGCCGAGGCCATCGCCTGGGCCGGCACCCAGCAGCGCTGGATTGAGCGCCACCTGGAGAAACTTCCGGACCGCGTCCCCTTTACGGAGGGCGCGGTGATCCCGTTTCGGGGCATCGACCATGTCATCCGTCACCGCCCGGACGCGCGCCGCGGCGTCTGGGCCGCCGACGGCGAGATTTGCGTCAGCGGCCGGCCCGAACACATGGCGCGTCGCGTCGCCGATTGGCTCAAGCGCCAAGCGCGCGAGACCATCACCGAACGGGTAGCGGAAACGGCGGCGCGCATCGACGCCTCCTACGGCCGCATTGCCATTCGCGACACCAAGAGCCGATGGGGGTCCTGCGCGGCAGGCGGCAACCTGAACTTCTCCTGGCGGCTGGTGCTGACGCCGGCGTTCGTCTTCGACTACGTGGTCGCGCACGAAGTAGCGCACCTGAAGGAACACAACCACGGACCGGGTTTCTGGCACCTGGTCGAGCAGTTGACGCCGGAGACCGATCGCGCACGTGCCTGGCTCAACAGCTTCGGGGCCAGATTACATCGTTTCGGTTAAATAGAATTATGTGTTATAAAACTACCTATAGGAGATTCGTAACCTGCATCGCAGCCGGAACCGCCGTCCTGGGTTCCCATCGAAGACATCAACGACGGGGATTTCCGGCGCTTCATCGATTACTGGACCAGCCTGAAAGGCCGGCGCTTCGCGCCGTCCTGGCAGGAATTCGACCTGAGCGCGCTACCGCCGGCAATGGTCCCGCATATCGTCGTCGTCGACGTCATCGGGCCACCGACCGACATTCGGGTGCGCTTTTGGGGCACCGCGCATGTGCGCCGCAAGGGTGTCGAGAAGACCGGCAAGCTGATCACCGACAACCCGACGCAGCGCGACGAGGAAGCCAAACAGGAATACCTTTGGGTCGTCGCCAACCGCCAGCCGATGGCATCGCGCAGTATGGTCGACCTGCATGAGGACCAGAAGCGCTTGCCGTTCGAACAGCGCCTGGTGCGGCTGCCGCTGTCATCCGATGGGGAGAGCGTCGACCACATCGTTTCCATGGCCTATTGGGAACTGAAGTGAGGCGGCTGCGCCCCTTCCTGCTCGGCACGTTGCTCGCCGCCGCCTGCACACCGCAACCGCCGGCCGGCAGCGGAAATTGGATCGCCAGCCACCCCTACGTTTGCAACGACGGCACGCGCCTGACCATCAATTGGGGCGCCGACGAACTGGAGGCGGTTTTCGCTTCGGATCGCTGGCGGCTCCGGCGCGCGGTCTCCGCCTCGGGGGCGCGCTACGCCGGCAATGGCCGGGAAGTGTGGGAACATCAGGGCGAGGTGCGGGTGACGTCGGGCGCCCATTCCCGGACCTGCACCGCCATCGGCGACTGATCGCCGTCGAGCGTTTGACCTTCCAGCCACTGGAACCCTGATTATCGGTGTGTGCGAAGCCGACAGGGAGACAGGCATGAATCGAAACGCATGGAAAAGGTGGCTGGCGGCGCTGGCGCTGGCGGCGGCGTTGCCCGTAGCGCTCAGCGCTTGGGCGGCGGGCGGGCTCGACCCGAGCCGCGTGAAGCTGCCGGAAATGACCCCGCAACTGAACCTGGGCAAAATGCTCTACGACGCCAAATGCGCCTCCTGCCACGGCGTCAACACGGCCGGCACGGATAAGGGACCGACGTTCCTGCACCGGGTCTACCACCCGGGCCATCACGGTGATGGCGCTTTCTATCTGGCGCCGAAGCGCGGCGTGCGCGCGCATCATTGGCCGTTCGGCGACATGCCGGCAGTGGAGGGCATCACCGATCCGCAGATCGAAAAAATCCTTCACTACGTCCGCGCCATACAGAAAACCAACGGCATCTTCTGATCATGTGGGAGAGAAACCATCGCCGGGCGCGCGCCGCGCTCGCCGGGCTGGCGCTTGCGCTGCTCCTGGCCCCGCCCGCTAACGCCCACGACGGCGCCACCGGTGTCGTCAAGGAACGCATGCAGGCGATGGACGCCATGGCAAAATCGATGAAGACGGTGGGGCCGATGATCCGTGGTCAGGTGTCCCTTGACCACGAAAAGGCCGCGGCCGCCGGCCGGATGGAGGAAACGGCGAAAGACGGCGCGGATAGCACCGGCATGGCGGCCGCCTTCAAGGGCGTCGGCGGCGTCTGCGCCGACTGTCACAAGGAGTTCCGCGCCAAGAAGAGGTAACGGCGCCGCTGCCCCCGTCCTAAACCGTCGGCACGCCGCACTTCATCTCGACGACGACGCGGCGGTTGCTCGGGTTGTTGGTACCGTCCAGGGTATGCACCTTGAGCCGGCGCTCGCCCCAGCCGCGCACCACGCCGATCGGGAAACCCTGCTTTTTCAGGTTTTCGGCGATGTATTCGGCGCGTTTCTGCGACAGCCGCAGGTTACTCTCGTCGTTGCCGAGGGTATCGGCGAAACCCGAAACGTTGACCTTGCAGCTGGCGTCGGTGATCCGCTCGCGCAAGCCGGGAACGATCTTGGCAAGCTGCGCGTCGGGCCTGGGGCCATGCGCCGAGCCGAGCGGGAAATAGATGGTCTTGGCCAGCGGCCCGAACACCACCGGCGCCTTCATGGCATCGGGGATCGGCGCCTTGGCCTGCACCTTCGGCGGCATGTCGGCGAGCTTGTCGAGGCGCTCGACGATCAGGCTCTGCTTTTCGCTGATGGCGGCGACCGCGTCCTTCAGTTCCGTCACCGCGCTCATCATTTCGGCGCTGGCACCGCCGGACATGCCCTGGGCGCCGGCACCGGCCTTGCCAAGGCCGGCGGCGATCTCCTGGTTCATGGTCTTGATTTCGGCGATGGCCGCGTCCTTGGCGGCACGAATCTCATCGATGGTGCCGGACTTCAGCTCGATGATGACCGCCTGGGTCTGGCTGTTCTGGACCGCGATTTCCTTGCGCAGATGATCCCAGCCGTAATAGCCGGCGGCGAGCAGGCCGCCCAACACGAAAAAGCCGGTCAAGGCGGTGATCATCGCGGAATTGGTTCGTTCACTCATGTTCCGAACTCCGTTGCCGTATACCAATGGAAACCTCGAGTCTCCATGTGGTTCGGTACCGAGACTCACGCAAGTTCCTTAAGATTTGGTTGGCGTGGCGTCCGCTAAATTCTGGGATCGGCAGCCAGGTCCAACTGCCGCGCGGCCTGGCGGGCGAAGCGCAGCAGTTGATGGCGACGGCGGTTGGCGTTGACCGGCCGCTCGGTGGCGGCGCGGTGGATGGCGGCACCGAACCCGTCGGCGACCAGGATGCCGTGCTCCGGAGGCAACAGATCGAGCGGAAAGGCCGCATCGACGGCGAAATAGAAGAAATCCGCATGTCCCAGATAGTCGTCCCATTTGCCGTCGGCACGGAAATCGGCGACCGAGGATTTCACCTCGACGACGGTGAAACGCCCCGCCGCATCGAGCCCCGCCACGTCGCAGCGCCGCCGGCTGGCGAGCTTGAATTCGCGCAGCGGCGTGATCCCCGCCGAACCCAGAAACCGGCAGACGCCCCGGGTGAGCGCCTGGGTGACTTCCGGCCGGGCGGCGTCCGGCGACATGACGGGGGCCTCTTTGTTCATATTATGTTCTTATCGCGATGCAAAGCCCTGGTCAATGGCGGGCGGCGGAACGATTGATTCGGATCAATGTGCGCCGGCGGGCGGCGCCCTAGAGTTTCGCGTTTTCGAGATGTCAGCGGGGGATAGCATGGCAAAGAATCCGGCGGCGACGCCGAAATACATCGATCCGGGCTGCGCCTACTGCCCGCCCAGCGTGCAGGCCTGCCGTGCCGGCGAGAGCGCCGAGCGGGGCCCCGGCTTCTGCCCGTCGAAGATCGCCCAGGGCGAGATCGACGATGCCTGGGCCATCTACCAGGACCCGGAGATCAAGCGGATCGCGCAGGAATCGGCCCGCGTCGAGTCCGAGGGCTATTGCCAGTGGACCCGCGTCGAGGAAGTGGTGCAGTTCGCCAAGAAGATGGGCTACACCAAAATCGGCATCGCCACCTGCATCAGCTTCGTCGAGATGGCCAATACACTGTCGCAAATCCTCGAAAGCCACGGCTTCGAGGTCGCCTCGGCCGCCTGCAAGCACGGCTCCGTCGCCAAAGAGGAACTGGGGCTGCGCGACGATGAGAAGATCCGTCCCGGCGGGCACGAATCCATGTGCAACCCGATCTCCCAGGCCGAACTGCTGAACAGCCGCGGCTGCGAGTTCAACGTGGTGCTCGGCCTCTGCATCGGCCACGACAGCCTGTTCTTCAAGTATTCCGACGGGCTCTGCTCGACCCTGGTGGCCAAGGACCGGGTGCTGGCGCACAACCCCATCGGCGCGTTGCAATTGGCCGACAGCTACTATTCCAAGGTCTGGGGGCCGGAGCGGCCGGAGAAGAAACCGAAGCTGCCGCGCGAGGGCCGCAAGTAATCATGCGCCAGGCGCTCGTCGAACTGCAGATCGCGACGCCGGGCCAGGGGCTGGTGGAAGTGACCGGCGAGGTGGCGCGCTGGGTCGCCGAACAGGGCATCCGGGACGGCCTGCTGACCGTCTTCTGCCGCCACACCTCGGCGTCGCTGACCATCCAGGAAAACGCCGACCCAGACGTGCAGCGCGACCTCGATACCTTCTTCAAGCGCCTGGTGGCGGAGGACCCGAGCCTTTACGTCCACATCGTCGAAGGCCCGGACGACATGCCGGCGCATATCCGAAGCGCGCTCACCGACGTGTCGCTGTCGATCCCGGTCGCGGACGCGCGCATGGCGCTCGGCACCTGGCAGGGCCTGTACCTGTTCGAGCACCGCCACCGGCCGCACCGGCGCAAGCTGGCGCTGCAGTTGATGGGCGACTAGAAGCCCGTCGGTCAGTCCTGCGGGTGCTGGTACAGATGCACGTCGCGCTGCGGGAACGGGATCGAGATCCCCTCGGCGTCGAAGCGCTGCTTCACCGCCTTCAGCATGTGGAAACGCAAGTTCCAGTATTCGCCCGCGTCGCACCACAGCCGGGTGATGATGTTGACCGAACTGTCGCCCAGTTCGCCGACCACGATCATAGGTTCCGGATCCTTGTGCACGCGCTCGTCCTCGGCGGCCAGCGCGGCGATGATGCTCATCGCCTTGTCGATGTCGTCGCCGTAGCCGATGCCGAAAACGAAATCGCAGCGCCGCGTCTTGTTGAAGCTGAAGTTCTTGATCGACGAGCCCCAGAGCGCCGAGTTCGGCACGATGATTTCGACGTTGTCGGGCGTGTTCATGTGGGTGACGAACAGGCCGATGCTTTTCACCGTGCCGGCCTGGCCGCCGCCCTCGATGAAGTTGCCGACGCTGAACGGCCGGAAGAACAGCAGCATGACGCCGGCGGCAACATTGGAAAGGGTCCCTTGCAAGGCGAGGCCGATGGCCAAACTGGTGGCGCCCAGGATGGCGATGAAACTGGTGGTCTCGACGCCGAAACGGTCGAGCACCGCCAGCACCGTGATGATCAACACCAGGTAGCGGATGGCATTGCCCAGGAACACCGTCAGCGTGTCGTCGACGTGCTTGGTCCTCTTGAAGGCCTTGACGCTCCAGGCCTTGGCGCGGCCGGCGAACCACCAGCCGATGATCAGGATGGCGATGGCACCGAGCACGTCGAGGCCGTAGACGGTGACCATTTCGATCACCAGTTGCGCGGTTTCCTGAACCTGCTGATCGACGTTTTGCATGAAAAAAACCCTTCAGTTCTTTCCGAGATTTCTCCCTTCATACGGCGCTTTCCCGGGCGCGTCCATGCTCTTGTGGGAGAGCGCCATGCGCCCACTCGGGGAGGAGCCGGATCGCCGCTTGACCTCGGGCGCGGGGGGTGCGAAGCCTCTCAGCCATGAACGCAACGACAGCACCGGCCACCATCGGCGGCATCGAGGAATTGCGCGGGCTGCTGCAAGGGCTGCCGGGCCCGGACGCCGCCGCCGCCGACGCGGCGCGGGCGCGCGAGCCGCAACTGACCAAGCCGCCCGGGTCCCTGGGCCGGCTGGAGGCGATCGCCGAATGGCTGGCCGCCTGGCAGGGCCGGCATCCGCCGGCGCTCTCGTCGGTAGAGGTGCGCGTCTTCGCCGGCAACCACGGCGTCGTCGCCAAGGGGGTTTCGGCCTATCCGGCGGAAGTGACGGTGCAGATGGTCGGCAACTTCCAGGCCGGCGGCGCCGCGGTGAACCAGCTCTGCCGCCAGGCCGGCGCGACGCTGGACGTCGTCGCGCTGGAGCTCGACCGCCCGACCGCCGACTTTACGGAGGCCCCGGCCATGACCGAGGCCGAGTTCATCGCCGCCTTCAACGCCGGCATGGCCAGCGTACCGGACGGCTGCGATCTGTTGGGCGTCGGCGAGATGGGCATCGGCAACACCACATCCGCCGCCGCCATCTGCCATGCGCTGTTCGGCGGCGAGGCCGCCGACTGGACCGGCCCCGGCACCGGCGTCGCCGGCGCCGCGCTCGACGCCAAGGCCCAGGTCGTGGCCGACGCAGTGGCACTGCATGCCGAGGCGCGTTCGGATGGTCTAGAGGTGCTGCGCCGGCTGGGTGGGCGCGAACTGGCGGCCATGGCCGGCGCCATCACGGCGGCCCGGTTGAAACGCGCGCCGGTGCTGATCGACGGCTACGTCGCCTCGGCCGCGGCGGCGGCGCTGCGGGCGGTTTCGGCCGATGCCCTCGACCACGCGCTGGCGGCACACGTCTCCGCCGAACCGGCGCACCGGGGCCTGTTGGAGCGGCTCGGCAAGCCGGCGCTGCTGGATTTCTCCATGCGGCTGGGCGAGGCATCCGGCGCGGCGCTGGCGATCCCGCTGGTCCGCGCGGCACTCGCCTGCCACGCCGGCATGGCGACCTTCGCCGAAGCCGGCGTCAGCGACAAGGATTGAGCGGGGCAGTCAGCTGCGTTCGATCCGGCGCTTCAGGCGCAGCAGTTCGCGGCGGCGGTTGTCCTCGGCGATGAGACTCTCGACGTAGCGCCCCTGGAACAACGAAATACCGATGGACTTGCCGAAATCGATGGCTTCGCGGTTGTCGCAGCGGGTCAAGATCAACCGGCCCTCCCCTTCTTCGCGGGTCAGGTTGGCCAGCATCTCGTGCACCTCGTCGCCGCCGTCGACCAGTTCCGGATTCCAGATCAGCTTGGTCAGGTCGATGCCGAGGCGCTTTCGGTTGATGAGCTGGATCGAATCCAGCGCCATGCCGTCGAGGCACACCCGGTAGCCCTTATCCTGCACGAACTCGCGCGCGAACAGGTAAGACGACAGGTTGGAGAAGATGTCTTCCTTCTGCAGTTCGATGATCATCTGGCCGCGCCTCGATGCGGCGATGTTGTCGTCGAAAATCTGGAAGTCCTTGGAGAGCAGCGTGGCGACATTGACGTTGAAGCTGATCTCGCCGGAGATCGAGGCGCCGTCGGTCTTGGTCAGCATCGACAGCATGCGCCGGTCCAAGGTTTCGGTCAGGTGCTGGAACAGCCAGCGGTTGGCGACCAGGTTGACGCCCGGCAACAGCGTCTCGCGCAGGTCCTTGATGGAGATGAACAGCTCCGAGAAATGCTGCTCCGGCACCATCTTGGCGTCCACCGAACAGATGAACTGGCGGCGCACCAGGTTGGAAAGATCGGCGCGCTCGAGCGCCGTCTCGACCCGCGCCAGTACCTCCGGCGTCAGCGGCTCGCCCTGTTGTTGCTTGGCCCGGAGCGCGGCGCGCGCATCCATGCGCGAGCGCACCGCGGTCTGGCGCTTCTCTTCGGCGTCAGCATAGGACTGCGCCATCTTGAGGATGCTTTCGTAGTCCTTGTCGGCGTCGTGCCAACTGGCGAAGGGAAGCGGCTGCTTGTCCTCCTCGGCGACCAGCGGGTCGTCGTCGAAAAGGAAGCGGATCTTCTGGACGATGGTCTCCACCTGCGGCTGCGCATCGCCCTTGTAGACGAAGAACAGGTCGGCGTTCTTGAGGATGAACAACTGCCCGGTCATCTCGCCGATCAGCGGTTCGAAGTTGCCCGCCGCGGTGCGGATGTGCTGGTCGCGGCGGTTGAACGGCCTGAGCCCGGACAAATGCAGGTGCACGACCTTGCGCCCGGCCTTGTGCTTCTCCAGACGCCGCACGTAGTCGAGCAGCAGGTTCTCCTGCGAGGGTAACCGCTTCTTGCCGTCGCCGGTATCGGCCATGCTGCGCTCTCCTCCGTCCCGCCGGCCGGCCTAGCTGGCCGCTTTCTTGGCCGCCGGCTGACGGCCGCGGCCGATGACCTGCGCCAGCTTGTCGATGAAGAAACCCTGGAAGCGGCTGACGCCGAGGCCGAGGCCCCACTTCACCACCTTTTCCGAATCGACCCGGCCCAGAATCATCGAATCCTTGCCCGCCGCGGCGATGACCTCGCGCATCTCCTGCACCCGGCGGTCTTCTTCGTCGCCGGTGAATTCCGGCCCCCAGGCAATCTTGATGAAGTCGGATCTCAGCCCGGCCGGCTCGAAATAGCTCAGCGACAGCGGATTGAGGCCGTCGACCACCACCCGGTAGCCGCGCTCCTGCAGGGAATCGCGGGCGTAGGAGTAGCTTTTCAAGTCGGCGAAGATATCGATGATCTGGAATTCGATCACCACCTTGTGGGCGTTGGTGCCGACGGCGCGATGCAGGTTCTGGAAGTCGCGCGACAGCACGGTGGAAACGTTGAGGTTGATGCTGAGCGGGTCCTGCAGCTCGTCGAATTCCTCTTCCACCAGGACCGCCAGCAACCGCCGGTCCAGGGTCTCGGTCAGGTACTGGAACAGCCACGGGCTGGCGAACAGGTTGATCTCCGGCGCCACGCGCTCGCGCACCTCGGCCATGGAAATGAACAGCTCATAGAAGATCAGCTCGCCACCGCCGCCGGTGCGTACCTGCAGGCAGGCTTGGCGCTTGATCATGTCGGCGACGCGCATGCCGGCGAGCTTCTGGTTGATCTCGGCCAGGTTGCCGAGGCGCAGCGGATCGCCAAGCTGCTTTTCCTGGTCGCGCTGCTGCGCCAGTTCCTTCAGCTTCTGCTCGGCCTCGACGGCGAGCTCGGTAATGACGCCGAAGAAGTCGGCGAAATCTTCGCGGTTGGAAAGGTCGTACCAGGTGGAGAACTGGTCCTCGAAGGAATCCTCGTCCATTTCCGTCAGCGGGTCTTCGCTGAACAGGCCGCGAACCTTCTCCATGATCGAATCGACGTCGTCCACCGGCACCTCGCGGCAGATCAGCACGAGGTCCTTGTTGGTCAGCGAAAACAGCGTCGCGTCGGCGCTGTCGATCAGGGTGTCGAAGGTGCGCGCGGCGATGTCGATGAAGTGCTGCTGCTTATTGTTGGGGCGGAGCGCCGAAAGGTGTACGTGCACGGCGAAGTAACCGATGGCGTTGTTCTGGATTCGGTTCAGCCGGTCCAGCAACAACGATTCTTCGGTGGTGTCGACGTCGCCGCTGCCCATGCTCGTCGTGGCTACACCCCAATCAGCCATGCCAGCCTATCCACGCTCCAGAATTGTTGGCAGATTTCGCAAGATGCCACGAAATTAGGGGCCGAACCATTAAAATCCCCTTACAACTAGGCCCATGAGTGTCCCCAAGTGCCCGGTTTGCCGCTGGCTTTCGGGCTTCGGCAGGGCTCATAATGGCGCCATGGCCGCATTGTACGAACCCCCGCCGGATACCCGCGTTTACGCCATCGGCGACATTCACGGCCGGCTCGATCTACTGCGCCAACTGCGCGCCCTGATTGTCGAGGACATGGCCCGCGCGCCGGTGGCAAGGGCGGTGGTGGTCTATCTCGGCGACTACGTCGACCGGGGGCCGGCATCGAAGCAAGTGGTCGAAGCGCTGATTTCAGAGCCCGTCACCGGCGCGACGGAAATTCACCTCAAGGGCAACCACGAGGACCTGTTGCTGCGCTTCCACGATTCCGGCGATCTTGGCGAGACCTGGCTGATGAACGGCGGCGGCGCGACCCTGGCGAGCTACGGAATCGCGGCCGCCATCGATCCCTTCGATGCGCTGTGGCAACTGGATGAGTTGCGGGCCGACTTGCGCCGGCGCCTGCCGGCGCATCACCAGGCGTTCCTGCGGGGCCTCGCCCTCGACCACCGGGAAGGGGGGTATCTATTCGTGCACGCCGGCGTTCGGCCCAACGTCGCGCTGGCGGCGCAGTCAGCCGAGGACCGCATTTGGATTCGCGACGAGTTCCTCTCCAGCGACGCCGATTTCGGGGCCTTCGTCGTACATGGCCACACACCGCGCCCGGCACCGGTGGTGAAAGTGAACCGCATCGGCATCGATACCATGGCTTACCGGTCCGGCACTCTCACCTGCCTGGCGCTTGAAGGCACGGAACGGCGTTTCATCGCCACTTGATTGCGTTGAACGGGGGCGAAGCGGGTGCTAGGTTCCGCACACCATGCATACACGTAAACGCATCTTGGTGACGGGAGGCGCCGGGTTTATCGGCTCGCACCTTTGCGCGCGCCTTGTCGGCGACGGCCATGACGTACTTTGCGTCGACAACTTCTTCACCGGCACCAAGGACAATATCATCGGCCTGCTCGATAATCCGCATTTCGAGCTGATGCGCCACGACGTGACCTTTCCGCTCTATGTGGAAGTCGACGAGATTTACAACCTGGCCTGCCCGGCCTCGCCGGTGCACTACCAGCACGATCCGGTGCAGACCACCAAGACCAGCGTGCACGGCGCCATCAACATGCTGGGGCTGGCGAAGCGCACCGGGGCACGCATCTTCCAGGCCTCCACCAGCGAGGTCTATGGCGACCCGGAGGTCCATCCCCAGCCCGAGACCTACAAGGGCAATGTCAATCCCATCGGCCCACGGTCCTGTTATGATGAGGGCAAACGCTGCGCCGAGACGTTGTTTTTCGACTACCGCCGCCAGCACGGTCTTGGCATCAAGGTGGCGCGCATCTTCAACACCTACGGGCCGAACATGCACCCGAACGACGGCCGGGTTGTGTCGAACTTCATCGTGCAGGCGCTCCGAGGCGAGGACATCACCATCTACGGCGACGGCATGCAGACGCGGTCGTTCTGCTACATCGATGATCTGGTCGAGGGTTTCGTGCGGTTGATGGCATCAGACGATGACGTGACCGGCCCCGTCAATCTGGGCAACCCGGGTGAGTTCACCATCAAACAACTGGCGGAGCTGGTGATCGAACAGACAGGCGCCAAATCGAGCCTGATCTACAAGCCGCTGCCGGAAGACGATCCCATGCAGCGACGCCCGGACATCGGCCTGGCGAAACGTGCGCTCGACTGGCAGCCGACAGTGCCGTTGGCGGAAGGTTTGGAAAAGACCATCGCCTATTTCAAGACGATGGTCTGATCCCGCCCGATCAGGCTGCGAAGTCCGCCGCCAGCGCGTCGCGCACGGCACCCGCGACAATCACCGCATGTGCATATTTGGGGTGCTCGATCCCGACCATCACCCGCACGTCCGGATCGCGGAACTTGGCGATCTGGTCGGGCGTGAACGGGAAGTGCAGGAACTGCACGCTGGACGCCTTGCCGTCGGCGGAGGTGCGGTCGACGTCGGCTTCCGGCACGGCCTTGACCGTTTCGCCCCCAAGGTCGATGAAAATCGTCTCCTCGACGCCGCCGAGCCCGTCCAGGAACTTGGCGCGGACGTCGGGATTGTCGATCTCGAACATCAACGTCGCCACCAGCTCGGTGCCGTTGGGGATCAGCGGGTTGTAGGCGCGGAGTTCGTCCTCGATCTGCTCGTCGCCACCCTTTTCGATGTAGAGCATTTCGTGTACCTGGTGCCACATGGTTTCGTAGCTCTCGAAATAGAAAGTGGCGTGCGGGCCGCAATGCAGTCGGCGGTTCTTCTTGGTCTCGGTCATCTGCGCCCGGCGTTCCTTGCGGATCGCCGCATAGGCGTCGATGTCCATGATGTCTTCGCGGCTGATCTCGGTTTTCAGCATGTCTCGATCTCCCACAATCGTCTCTTCAGCTTAGAGGCCATAGGCCTTGGCCAGCAGCTCCACCGGATGCTGGGCGTCCGTGGTTGCCGGCGCCGGACCTTCGGCCAGGCCTTCCATGCCCTGCAGGATGTGCTCGCGTGCCAACGGGCATTCGGACACCACGTGGCCGGGACCTTCATTGCCTTCCATGGCCTTGAGTGCTTGGCGGGCGACGGGCTTGCCGACCTTCAGCGCCACTTCGAAATTGTCCTTCATCACGCCCCATGAGCCGCCGTGACCGGAGCAGCGCTCGATCACGTTGACTTCCGTGTCGGGAACGGCGCGCAGCATTTCGGCGCCCTTCTGGCCCATGTTTTGGGCGCGGGAATGGCAGGAAATGTGGATCGTCACCTTGCCCAAAGGCGAGAGCCCCTCGGCCAGGCCTTCCTTCTTGGCGATATCGACCATGTATTCGGAGATATCGAAGGTGCTTTCGGCCAGCCGCTTGACGTTTTCGTTGTCGGGCACGATCAGCGGCCATTCGAACTTCAGCATCAAGGCGCAGCTTGGCACCGGTGCGATGACGTCGTAGCCCTTGTCGATCCAGGCGACCATTTCGGCGGCGGCCTTTTCGGCCTTGGCGGCGACGCTTTCCAGGTCACCATGCTCCAACTGCGGCATGCCGCAGCAGGTGGGATAGGCGACCTCGGTCTCGACGCCGTTCTTGGCCAAGACGGCGCGCGCCGCATGGCCGATGGCGGCATTGTTGTATTCAGCGAAACAGGTGGCGTAGATCACCGCCTTGCGGCCCGCCGCGGGCGCGCTTTCGTTGCGCGACGGCGGGTTGGCGGCGCTGGCAACGGTGAAGCGCTTGCTCTCGAATTTCGGCAGTTCGGCATCGCGGTGCACGCCGAGCACGCCCTCCATGATCGGCCGGGTCAGGCCGTTGGAGCGCTTCGACGCCCAGTTGGCGACGCCGGAGAAACCACAGCCGAGCTTGCCGTTCTTGTCGGTTTCGGTGAGCCGCTGCTCGGTGCCGGAGATTTCCCCCTTCCTCAACTGCATGGCACGGTAGCGCACCATCAGGTGCGGGAAATCCAGGTTGAACTCGTGCGGCGGCACATAGGGGCACTTGGTCAGGAAGCACATGTCACAGAGCGTGCAGGCATCGACGATGGGCTTGAAGTCGGCGCTGTCGACGGTATCGAGTTCGCCGGATTCGGATTCGTCGACCAAGTCGAACAGGCGCGGGAAGCTGTCACACAGATTGAAGCAGCGGCGGCATCCGTGACAGATATCGAAGACGCGGCGAACCTCTTCGTCGATCTTGGCTTCGTCGAGAAAATCCGGGCCCTTCCAATCGATCGGGTGACGCACCGGAGCGTCCAGGCTTCCTTCCCTCATGCTCGTGATCCTCGTCCAGAAAACTGATTAAAAAGTTGGATGAAAAACAAAGGGGAGCCGGAGCCCCCCTTCGCGGTTTTTGTCCCCGAAGGGCCGGCGGGAGATCAGTCCATGCCGTCCAGGGCTTTTTGGAAACGTCCGGCGTGGGACTTTTCCGCCTTGGCGAGGGTTTCGAACCAATCGGCGATTTCGTCGAAACCTTCGTCGCGGGCCGTCTTGGCCATGCCCGGGTACATGTCGGTGTACTCGTGGGTTTCGCCGGCGATGGCCGCCTTCAGGTTGTCGTCGGTGCCACCGATGGCCAGGCCGGTGGCCGGGTCGCCGGTTTCTTCGAGGAATTCGAGGTGGCCGTGGGCGTGGCCGGTTTCACCTTCGGCGGTGGAACGGAACACGGCGGCAACGTCGTTGTAACCTTCGATGTCGGCCTTCTGCGCGAAGTACAGGTAACGGCGGTTGGCCTGCGATTCGCCAGAGAAAGCGTCCTTCAGGTTCTGTTCGGTTTGGCTGCCTTTCAAGCTCATATCGATACTCCCTTCGATCTATTGGTTGGTTGCTGTTGGCTGCGGATGGTGTCGGCCCGGCGATGCGCGGACCGTTGAATTCTGCCTCGGGTATGTTCCGGTGTTGTGACGAATATGCGGCGATTAACGGCTCAAGTCAAGTTCTTTTTAATGCTTCTAAAAAGATCCCTATCTATTTGATAATAATTATTATTATCCGGAAATTCGAACCACGACATCGACCCTGCGGACGATCTGATCGCCGGGAGCCTGAGGCAGCTTGGAAACCACCACTTCGTCGCCCGGAATATCCTCCAGGTGGCCCGAATCTTCATGGAAGAAGTGATGATGATCGGCGACGTTGGTGTCGAAATAGCAGCGATGCGAATCGACCACGATCTCGCGCAGCAGACCGGCATCGGTGAACTGGTGCAACGTGTTGTAGACGGTCGCCAGCGACACGCGGATGGTCTTGTCCAACGCCTCGGCATGCAGGCTTTCTGCGGTGACGTGGCGATCGCAGCCGTCGAACAGCAGCTTCGCGAGCGCGATGCGCTGACGCGTGGGGCGCAGACCGGAATTTCGCAAACGGTCGATCACCTGGCTATAGGGTCTGTTTTCCATGTTGTCTCCCTACCCCTGAATCCGCCCCCGGCGGGGGCACCATCGCCCACGGATGGTTCGTGAACATATGGTTTCCGAATTCCGGAATTGAAGCGGAATCGCAATTCCACAATTATTCTGTGGACAATAAGGCGCGGCGCCGGCGGCGTCAACGGGTTTTTTTAGAATTTCTCCAAAAAAACGGCTAAGCCCCGATCAGCTAGCGTTTCCGGCGCCGTTCCCAGCCCCATTGCCGGCGCCGAAGCTCTTCGGCATGCCGACCGCATGATAGCCGCTGTCGACGTGATGCACCTCGCCGGTGACGCTCCGCGACAGGTCCGAGAGCAGATAAAGCGCCGCGCCGCCGATGTCTTCCTGGCAGAGCGTGCGGTCCAGCGGCGCCGATTCCTGGCTGCGCTTGAGAATCTCGCGCGCGCCGCCGATGGCGCTGCCGGCCAGGGTGCGCATGGGTCCGGCGGAGATGGCGTTGACGCGGATGTTCTGCGGGCCGAGATCGACGGCAAGGTAGCGCACGCTCGCCTCCAGCGCCGCCTTGGCGACGCCCATGACGTTGTAGTTGGGCATGACGCGTTCGGCGCCGAGGAAGCTCAGGCTGATCAGGCTGCCTCCGGCCGGCATCATCGCCTGGGCACGCTGGGCGATGGCGGTGAACGAGTAGCACGATACGTCGAGGGTGCGCAGGAAGTTGTCGCGGCTGGTGTCCACGTAGCGGCCCTTGAGCTCCTCCTTGTCGGAGTAGGCGATGGCATGGACGACGAAGTCCAACGACGGCCAATGCCCGGCCAGGCCGGTGAACACGCCGTCGATGCTTTCGGCGCTTTCCACGTCGCAGGGCATGACCAGGCCGGAACCGAGCGAATCGGCCAATGGCTTGACCCGGCGCTCCAGCGCCTCGCCCTGGTAGGTGAAAGCCAGTTCGGCGCCATGCTGTGCGAGCGCCCGGGCGATGCCCCAGGCAATGGAGTTGCGGTTCGCCACGCCCATGATCAGGCCGCGGCGGCCGGCCATCAGCGCGCCCGGCGCCGGTGAGTCCCACTCATCCGTCTGGGCGTCGATACTGCCGGCGTTGATCTGCGGTGCCTCGGGTCCCATGCGTCGCTCCCGAACCCGGCTCAGGCGTCCAGGCGGCGGAACGCCAACGAAGCGTTGGTGCCGCCGAACCCGAAGCTATTGGAAAGCACGCAATTGAGGCCCGCGTCGTCGACCCGCTCGGTAACGATGTTGGCGTCGCCGGCGTCCGGATCGAGGTTCTCGACATTGGCAGACGCGGCGACGAAATCGTTGTCCAGCATGATCAGCGAGTAGATCGCCTCGTGCGCGCCGGTGGCGCCCTGCGAGTGACCGGTGAGGGACTTGGTGGACGAGATCATCGGCCGGTGCGCCCCGAACACTTCCTGGATCGACTTGATCTCGACCATGTCGCCGACCGGCGTCGAGGTGCCGTGCGCGTTGATGTAATCGACGGCGGTGTTGCCGAGGCCCTGCATGGCCATGCGCATGCAGCGCATGCCGCCTTCGCCGGAAGGCGCCACCATGTCGACGCCGTCCGAGGTGGCGCCGTAGCCGGCGACCTCGGCGTAAATCTTGGCGCCGCGCGCCTTGGCGCGCTCGTATTCCTCGAGCACCACCACGCCGGCGCCGCCGGCGATGACGAAGCCGTCGCGCTCGGCGTCGAAGGGGCGCGACGCGCGCGTCGGGGTGTCGTTGAACTTGGAGCTCAAGGCGCCCATGGCGTCGAACAGCACGCTGAGCGTCCAGTCGACCTCCTCGCCGCCACCGGCGAAGACCACGTCCTGCTTGCCCCACTGGATCAGCTCGGTGCCGTTGCCGATGCAATGCGCGCTGGTGGCGCAGGCGGACGAGATCGAATAGCTCAGGCCCCGCATCTTGAAGGCGGTGGACAGGTTGGCGGAATTGGTCGAGCACATGGACTTGGGCACCGCGTAGGGGCCGATGCGCTTGGCGCCGCGCTCGCGCGCCGTGTCGGCGGCACCGACCAGCGCCGAGGTCGACGGCCCGCCGGACCCCATCACCAGGCCGGTGCGCTCGTCGGTGACGTCCGTATCGGTCAGTCCGGCATCGGCGATGGCCTCGCTCATGGCGACATAGTTGTAGGCGGCGCCCTCGCCCATGAAGCGCCGGAGCTTGCGATCGATCATGTCGTCCATGTCGATCTGCGGCTTGCCGTGCACGTGCGATCGGAAGCTGCGCTCTGCGTATTCCTCGCAGAACGTGATGCCGGAACGGCCGGCACGCAGGCTGTCGGTCACTTCCGCGACGTTGTTGCCGATGGGCGAAACGATCCCCATGCCGGTGACTACGACCCGTCTCATGAATGCCTCGCTTGTTAGTCCTCGCTGGAGAAGAGCGTCACGCGCAGGCCTTCGGCCTCGTAGGCGAGCTCTCCGTCCACTTCCATTGTTCCATTGGCGATGCCGAGCGTGATCTGCCGGTTCATCACCCGCTTGATGTCGATCTTGTAGGTCACCAGCTTGGCGTCCGGCTGCACCTGGCCGGTGAACTTGACGCCGCCGACGCCGAGCGCGCGGCCGCGCCCGGGCGCCCCGGTCCAACCCAGATAGAACCCGACCAACTGCCACAGCGCGTCCAGCCCCAGACAGCCCGGCATCACCGGGTCGCCCTGGAAGTGGCAATCGAAAAACCAGAGATCGGGCTTGATGTCGAATTCCGCCGTGACGTGACCCTTGTCGAAGGCGCCGCCGGTGTCGCCGATGGAGGTGATGCGGTCGAACATCAGCATCGGGGGCAGCGGCAACTGGGCGTTGCCCGGCCCGAACAATTCGCCCCGCCCGCAGGCGAGTAGGTCCTCCCGGCTATAACTGTTTTTTTGTTCCGCCAAACCGTTCGCCTTTCCCTTCAAACGCTTGGTGTCCGTGCGGCTTTGCCAGCATGGCCATTTATAACCCAGCGTCCCGCCGGATAACATAGCCGACTTGAAAAAAACGGCGGCGCCCGGAGGCGCCGCCGATAACCTTTCAGGCTTCGGTTCCGTTGCCGAAACCGCCCGCCGGTCAGGCGCTGTCGCGCTTGCCCTTCGGCTTCACCTGGTCGGAGATATCGTCACCGGTCTCCTGGTCGACCACGCGCATGGACAGCTTCACCTTGCCGCGGTCGTCGATACCGATGAGCTTGACCTTGACCTCGTCGCCTTCGTTGACCACGTCGGTCACCTTGCCGACGCGCTCGGGCTTCAGCTCGGAGATGTGGACCAGGCCGTCCTTGTTCCCCATGAAGTTCACGAAGGCACCGAAATCCACGACCTTCACCACCTTGCCGGTGTAGATCTTGTCGACGACAGGCTCTTCCGTAAGGCCCTCGATCCACTCGATGGCGGCGCGCATGGCGCTCTCGTCGACGGCAGCGACCTTGACCGTGCCGTCGTCGTCGATGTCGATCTTGGCGCCGGTGGTCTCGCAGATTTCGCGGATCATCTTGCCGCCGGGGCCGATGACGTCGCGGATCTTGTCCTTGTTGATGGTGATGGTCTCGATCCGGGGCGCGTGGGCGCTGACGCCTTCGCGCGACTGGGTGATCCCCTTCGCCATCTCGCCCAGGATATGCAGGCGGCCGTCACGGGCCTGATCGAGGGCGACACGCATGATCTCCTCGGTGATCGAGGTGATCTTGATGTCCATCTGCAGCGACGTGATGCCGTCGGCGCTGCCGGCGACCTTGAAGTCCATGTCGCCGAGATGATCCTCGTCACCGAGGATATCGGACAGAACCGCGAAGCCATCGTCTTCCTTGATCAGCCCCATGGCGATACCGGCGACCGGCTTGGCCAGCGGCACACCCGCGTCCATCAGCGCCAGCGAGGCGCCACACACCGACGCCATCGACGAGGAGCCGTTGGACTCGGTGATCTCGGAGACCACGCGAACGGTGTAGGGGAAATCGACCTTCGACGGCATCAGCGGATGCACGGCCCGCCAGGCAAGCTTGCCATGGCCGATCTCGCGCCGGCCGGTGAACCCGACGCGGCCCGCTTCACCGACCGAATAGGGCGGGAAGTTGTAGTGCAGCAGGAAGTGCTCGCGGTAGTCCTCGGCGAGGCCATCGATGATCTGCTCGTCCTGGCCGGTGCCCAACGTCGAGGTCACCAGTGCCTGGGTCTCGCCGCGGGTGAACAGCGCCGAGCCGTGCGCGCGCGGCAGCACGCCCACTTCGACGGCGATCGGACGCACGTCAGACGTGGTGCGGCCGTCGATACGCTGTTTGGTATCGAGGATGCCGCGGCGAACGATGTCCTGCTCCACCGATTTGAAAATGTCGCCGAGCACGGCGCCGACCAGATCCTGGTCGAGGCTGTCGTCCGCTTCCAGGGCTTCGGTCACCTGCGCCTTGACGGCGGAGACCTTGTTCTGGCGGGTCAGCTTGACGGTTTCGGTGTAGGCTTCGCGCAGACCCGCTTCGGCCAGTTCGCGCACCTTGTCGGCCAGCTCTTTCTTGCCTTCCGGCTCGCCCGGCAATTCCATCGGTTCCTTGGCGCAAGCCTTGGCAAGCTCGATGATCGCGTCGATCACCGGCTGAAACGCCTTGTGGCCGAAAGCGACGGCGCCGAGCATGATGTCCTCGGACAGCTCGGAGGCTTCCGATTCCACCATCAGCACGCCGTCACGGGTGCCGGCCACGACCAGGTCGAGGGCGGTGTTCGGCATTTCGTCGAGCTGCGGGTTGAGCACGTATTCGCCGTCGATGTAGCCGACGCGGGCGCCGCCGATCGGGCCCAGGAACGGCAGGCCGGAGATGGTCAACGCCGCCGACGCACCGACCATGGCCGGAATGTCGGGATCGTTCTCGAGATCGTGCGACAGCACGGTCAGGATCACCTGGGTCTCGTTCTTGAAGCCCTTGACGAACAGCGGGCGGATCGGGCGGTCGATGAGCCGCGAGGTGAGCGTCTCTTTCTCGCTCGGGCGCGCTTCACGCTTGAAGAAGCCGCCGGGGATCTTGCCGGCGGCGTAGGCGCGCTCCTGGTAATGGACGCTGAGCGGGAAAAAGTCGAGGCCCGGCCTCGGCGCTTTTTCGCCGACCACGGTGGCAAGCACCGTGGTGTCGCCATAGGTGACGATCACGGCGCCGTCGGCCTGGCGGGCGACCTTGCCCGTCTCCAGGACGAGCGTGCGCCCGCCCCATTCGATTTCCTTGCGATATTCTTGAAACATACGTCTATCTTCCTCTCGTACAGGGCCGCGGCATCGTCTCATGTTTCGTGATGCTAACGACCGTCAAGCGGTACACGGCCTCCGTGTACCGCTGGGGAATCCCGAACCGTTCGAAACTCCCCTGGGGCCGGCGCCATGCCATGGGTGGCGCGCCGGCCGGCAAGGTCAGCGCCGCAAGCCCAATCGCTTGATCAGGTCCTCGTAGCGGCCCGTGTCCTTGCGCTTCACATAGTCAAGAAGGCGGCGGCGCTGGCCGACCATCATCAGCAGCCCGCGGCGTGAGTGAAAATCCTTCTTGTGGGTCTTCAGGTGCTCGGTCAGGTTTGTGATGCGTTCGGTGAGAATCGCAACCTGGACTTCCGGCGAACCGGTGTCGCCCTCGGACTGAGCGTATTCTTTCACAAGCTCTTGCTTGCGATCAGGCGTAATCGACATCGTGTTCTCCTTCAGGTCTCGTAGTTCATGACACGCACCGGACGGATTTCTCCGCCGGCGATCTTGGCCAACGCCACCAGCTTGCCCTCGGCCATGGCGACAACGGTGTCGCCCTGACTGATGTCCTTGAAGGGGGACCGGCTGGCCACGGGCAGGACGGCAACGCCCTGTCCATGTCGGAGCTGGTTGGCCTCTTGCCGGGTCAAGGCCAGTGCCGGGATGTCGTCCAGCACGGTCTCGACGGGCAGCAAGATGTCCGAAGCGGCGGCACTATGCCCGAGCGCTTCCAATTTATCCAGCGAAATCGCGCCGTTTTCGTGAAAGCCGGCGACGGCGGTTCGGCGCAGTTCCGAGACGTGTCCGACGGTGCCGAGCGCACGTGCCAGGTCGCGCGCCAGGGAGCGCACATAGACCCCCTTGCCGGACGTCACAGAGAACAGCGCATGGTCGGCGTCGGGAATGCCTTCAAGGCGCAGCTCCCGCACATGCACGCGCCGGGGCGCCAGTTCCACGGCCTCGTCGCGGCGCGCCAGTTCGTAGGCGCGCCGGCCCTGAACCTTGATCGCCGAGAACGCCGGCGGCACCTGTTCGATATCGCCGGTGAATTGGCCGAGCGCCGCCTCAATGGCGTCCTGACCGGGGCGCACGTTGCTTTCCTCGGTCACCTCGCCCTCGGCGTCGTCGGTGGCGGTGGCGATGCCCCAGCGAACGCCGAAACGATAGGTCTTGAGGCCGTCCATGGCGTAGGAAACGGTCTTCGTCGCCTCGCCCAGCGCCACCGGCAGGATACCGGTGGCGAGCGGGTCGAGGGTGCCGCCGTGGCCGGCCTTGGCGGCGCCGATGGCGCGGCGCACGCGATTGACCACGTCGGAGGACGAAAGCCCCACCGGCTTGTCGATATTGAGCCAACCGTGGATGGGAAGTCCCTTGCGCTTACGCGCCATCGTCTTGTCCGGAATCCGGCGTCTCTTCCTGGGCCAGATCGCGCATCACTTCCGGGCGGTGCAGGAGCGCGTCGATGCGACCGGCATTGTCGAACGAGGTATCGGCGGCGAACGAGAGGCGCGGCGCATAGCGGAGCCGCACCTTCTCGGCGACGCGGTGACGCAGAAACGGCGCCGCGCGGGAAAGTCCGGCGAGCGCGTCCGCGATGTCGCCGACCCCGCCCAAGGGAACGATATAGGCGGTGGCGTTCTTGAGATCGGGTGATACCGAAACCTCGGTAACGGTCAGCGGCTGCTGGGCGACGGCGGGGTCGTGCACCTCGCCGCGTTCGAGCAGCCAGGCGAGCGCGTGGCGAATCTCTTCGCCGACCCGAAGCTGGCGCTGGCTGGGCGCTTTTGCGTGGCCCTTGCTCATACGAGGCTCCTAATGGAAACGGCCGGGATCAGAGCTCCCGCGCCACTTCCTCCACGTCGAAGCATTCGATCATGTCGCCGACCTGGATATCCTGATAGTTGGCGAAGGCCATGCCGCACTCGGTACCCGACGTCACTTCCTTGACGTCGTCCTTGAAGCGCTTGAGCTGGCTCAGCTCGCCCTGGTGGATAACCACGTCGTCGCGGATCAGGCGCACGGCGGAGCCGCGCTTCACCTGGCCCTCGGTGACCAGGCAACCGGCGACCTTGCCGACCTTGGAAACGGCGAACACCTCCTTGACCTCGGCGTAGCCGAGGAAGGTCTCGCGCACTTCCGGCGCCAGCATGCCCGACAGCATCTTCTTCATGTCGTCGGTGAGGTCGTAGATGATCGAATAGTAACGGATGTCGACGCCGTCGCGCTTGGCCAGGTCGCGGGCCTGCGGGTTGGCGCGCACGTTGAAGGCGACGATCGGCGCGCCCGAGGCGCGTGCCAGGGTGACGTCCGATTCGTTGATGCCGCCGACCGCCGCATGCAGCACCTGCACGCGTACCTCGTCGGTGGAAAGGTTCGCCAGCGCGGACACAATCGCCTCCATGGAGCCGTGTACGTCGGCCTTGAGCACGATCGGCAGCGACTGCGCCTCGCCTTCCTTGATCTTCTCGAACATCTGCTCGAGCGTGCCGCGGCCCGCCAGCGCGGAAGCGGAGGCCTCGCGCTTGCGCCGGGAGCGGAATTCGCAGATCTCACGCGCCCGCGCCTCGTTCTCGACGACGACCACTTCGTCGCCGGCTTCCGGCGTGCCGTTCAGGCCCAGCACCTCGACCGGCATCGACGGCCCGGCCTCGTCCATCTGGACACCGTGGGCGTCGACCATGGCGCGCACCCGGCCCCATTCGGAACCGGCAACGAAGATATCGCCGACATGCAGCGTGCCGCGCTGCACCAGCACGGTGGAGACCGAGCCGCGGCCCTGCTCCATCTTCGATTCGACCACCACGCCTTCCGCCGGACGGTCCGGGTTGGCCCTCAGGTCCAAGAGTTCCGATTGCAGCAGGATCGCTTCGGTCAGCTTGTCCAGGTTGGTTTTCTTCAGCGCCGAAACCTCGATGGAAAGCACGTCGCCGCCCATTTCCTCGACCTGCAGGTCGTGCTGCAGCAACTCCGTGCGCACCCGGCTCGCGTCGGCGTCGGGTTTGTCCATCTTGTTGATGGCGACGATGATCGGCACCTCGGCCGCCTTGGCGTGGTGAATGGCCTCGATGGTCTGCGGCATGATGCCGTCATCGGCGGCGACGCAGAGCACCACGATGTCGGTCACCTGGGCGCCGCGGGCGCGCATCTCGGTGAACGCCGCGTGGCCCGGCGTGTCGATGAAGGAAATCTTGTCGCCGGTGGAAAGCTGCACCTGGTAGGCACCGATATGCTGGGTGATGCCGCCGGCCTCGCCGCCGGCAACGTCGGTCTCGCGCAGCGCGTCCAGCAGCGACGTCTTGCCGTGATCGACATGGCCCATGACCGTGACCACCGGCGCGCGGGACTGCAGGTTGGTTTCGTCGTCGTCGTCGCCGCCGAGACCGTCCTCGACGTCCGCCTCGGAGACGCGCTTGATCTTGTGACCGAACTCCTCGACCACCAGTTCGGCGGTGTCGGCGTCGATGGTCTGGGTGGCGGTGACCATCACGTCCATGCCCATCAAGGTCTTGATCACGTCGGCGGCGCGCTCGGCCATGCGGTTGGCCAGCTCCTGCACGGTGATCGCCTCGGGCACCACCACCTCGCGGATGACACGCTGGCCCTCGGTGCGCATTTCCTGGCTCTTCTGGCGCTCACGCTCCAGCTTGCGGCGGTAGCGCGCGACCGAAGCCTGGCGCTCCTCGCGCTCTTCCAGGGCTTCCGAAATGGTCAGCTTGCCGGAACGGCGGCGGTTATCGCCGCCCTTGCGCGGGCCCGGGGTCGGGCGCTTCTCGCCGCGCACTGCCTTCTTGCCGCGTGCGCGGCTCTCGTCGTCGCCCTCATCGGCGTCACGGTCGGTGCGCGCGCGCGCCTCGCGCGGCTTTGCCGCATCGGCGGGCGGTGCGTCGACAGCAGCGGCAGCCGGCGCCTGTTCCTGGGCGGCCTGTTCCTCCGCGGCCGCTTCCTCGGCGGCACGCTCGGCGGCTTCGCGTTCGGCCTGCTCCTGCTCGGCCGCCTCTTCGGCTTCGCGGCGCTTCTCGCGCATCTCCGCTTCGCGTTCGGCCTGGGCCCGGCGCTCGGCCTCGAATTCCTCCGCGGCGGCGCGCGCTCGGTCGCGCGCGGCGCGCTCTTCCTCGGTCAGGTTGGCGAGCGCCTCCTCGGCCATCGGCGGCGGCGGCGGCGGGCCTTCCTCGATGACCGGCACTTCCGCCAGGGCTTCCGGCAATTCGGCTTCCGCCTTTGCCTTGGCGCCGCCCTTGACCTCGGACATCTTGCCGCCGGAATCGAGCGCGAAGGTCCGCTTGGTGCGGCGCTCCACCTGCACCATCTTGGAGCGCCCGTGCGAGAAGTTCTGGCGCACCTGGCCGCTCTCGACGGTCTTCTTCAGCTCCAGCTTGCCCGGCTTGGCCAGGCTCAGCTTGCTTTTTTTGCTCTCTTCCGTGGTATCAGTCATCGATTACCGTTCCAGTCTCCGGCCCTGTATTCGTTTGCGGGCCACCATCGTTTCTTCGTTCACCCAAAAGCAGGTCGTCTCATACCGTCGCTTCGCCGGCACGCATGCCGCCGAGCCGCACCAGGTCGCGCTCGAGGCCGTCGCGCAATCCTCCCGCCGACACCAGCGCGTGCACCACGCGCTCGCGGCCGAAGGCGAAACCCAATTCCGCCGCGCCGAGCCCGTCGTAAACGGGCCTGTCGCCAGCCAGGCGCCGCAGCTTTTCACGGCCGCCATCGGCGCCGTCAAAGGCCGCCAGCAAGATGCCGCCCGGTGACGCGGGCAGCCGGCGGCTGACCTCGTCGAAGCCGGCAACCGCCTGTCCGGCACGGCGCGCCAATTCCAGCCAGCGCTGGCAGCGCTTGACCAGCAACGCCGTCAAACGGGCCGGAAGCTCGGTGTCGACCTCGACCCGGCACCGCGCTCGCTTGGCGAAAAGGTTCTTGGCGCACGCCGTATGTACCATATGACGCTCGGCACTCAACCATAATCCCCGTCCCGGCAGTTTCTCCTCCAGGTCGGGAACCGGCCGATCGTCCGGTCCGATGACGAAACGGACCATGGTTTCCTTGGGCTGGCGGCGACCCGACGCAATGCAGGTGCGAAGGCCTTCGGCGCTTTCCGCCGCCGCCTCTTCGTCCTCTCGGATTGCCGGTTCCGCCGTCATACCCGATCCCTTCCGGCCTTATGCCTCGGCGCCTTCCGGCGCGGTTTCGGTCTCGGCATCAGCTTCCGCCTCGGCCGGTTCCTCGTCCTCGAACCAGTGCGCGCGGGCCGCCATGATCACGGCATTGGCGGCCTCATCGCTGAGGGGCTCGGTCGTGAACAGCTCCTGCAACTCGTCGGTGGCCAGATCGGCCAGGTCGTCGCGGGTCTTGATGCCGCTCTCGCCCAGCACCACCAGCATCGCCGGCGTCACGCCCTCGACGCCGGCCAGGTCGTCATCGACGCCCAGTTCGACGCGGCGCGCGTTCAACTCGGCATCGCGCTGCTCCAGGTAGTTGCGCGCACGGGCCCGCAATTCCTCGGCCACATCCTCGTCGAAGCCCTCGATCATCAACAGGTCGTCGATGGGCACGAAGGCCACTTCCTCGACCGACGAGAAGCCCTCGGTGACCAGAAGATGCGCGATCACGTCGTCGACATCGAGCGCATCGACGAACATCTGCGAGCGCTGCTGGAATTCCTGCTGGCGGCGTTCCGATTCCTCGGCCTCCGTCAGGATATCGATGTCCCAGCCGGAAAGCTGCGAGGCCAGGCGCACGTTCTGGCCGCGCCGGCCAATGGCCAGCGACAGCTGATCGTCGGGCACCACCACCTCGATCTTGTTCTTTTCCTCGTCGAGCACCACCTTGGCCACTTCCGCCGGCGCCAGCCCGTTGACGATGAACGACGCCGCGTCCGGCGACCACTGGATGATGTCGATTTTCTCGCCCTGCAGTTCCCCGACCACGGCCTGCACGCGCGAGCCGCGCATGCCGATACAGGGGCCGACGGGATCGAGGCTGGAATCGTGCGACAGCACGGCGATCTTGGCACGCGAGCCCGGATCTCGGGCGACGGCCTTGATCTCGATGATGCCGTCGTAGATTTCCGGCACCTCCTGCGCGAACAGCTTCGCCATGAACTGCGGGTGGGTGCGGCTCAGGAAGATCTGCGGGCCGCGGGTCTCCTCGCGCACGTCCATGATGTAGGCGCGCACGCGGTCGCCATTGTTGAAGTGCTCGCGCGGAATGCACTCATCGCGGCGCAAGAGCGCCTCGGCGCGGCCGAGATCGACGATGACGTTGCCGTATTCGATGCGCTTCACCAGGCCGTTGACGATCTCGCCGACACGATCCTTGTATTCGTCGTATTGGCGGGTGCGCTCGGCCTCGCGCACCTTCTGCACGATCACCTGCTTGGCGGTCTGGGCTGCGATGCGGCCGAAATCGATGGGCGGCAGCGGATCGACCAGGAACTCACCCACCTGGGCGTCCGCCTTGACGCGCTGGGCTTTGACCAGATCCATCTGGATGACTTCGTTCTCGATGTCTTCCGGCGTCGCCACCACTTCGGTGTAGCGGGCCAGCGAGATGGCGCCCGAGGAGCGGTCGATGTGAGCGCGGATGTCGTGTTCGAGCCCGTACTTCGAGCGCCCGGCCTTCTGGATCGCCTGTTCCATGGCTTCCAGCACCTCGTCGCGCTCGATGCCCTTGTCACGGGCGACCGTTTCCGCCACTTGCAGCAGTTCCGGCCGGGCATGCAGGGCCTCGGTATTCATCGCAGCTTCGTTCATTGTGAGTTCCGTCCTTCAGCTTGCGCCAACAGTTCGTCGGTCATGATCAGTTTCGCCCGGTGGATGTCGGGAAACGGAAACGCCCGCTCCTCGCCGTCCACGTTCATCACTACATTGTCCCCATCGACGCCCGAAAGCCGGCCGCTGAACCGTTTCTGGCCGTCGATGGCGTCATTCAATTCAATCTTCGCCTCGAAACCCTGGAAGCGCTCGAAATGGCCGAGCCGCACCAGCGGCCGGTCGAGGCCCGGCGACGAAACCTCGAGCGTATAGGCATCGGAAATCGGGTCTTCCACATCCAGCAACGCCGAAACCGCGCGGCTGATCTTGGCGCAGTCATCGACGGTCATTTCGCGCTCGTCGACGGGTTCGGCCATGATCTGCAGGCGCGGATTGTGGCTGCCCGACAGCATGACCCGGACGATCTCGAAACCGAGGTCCAGGACCGTCGGTTCGATGATTTCCTCGATGCGCTGCGTGACGTTCACGGCTGTCTCTCTCCGGCTCCAGGCTCCGTCCGCGTTCGGGAAAACAAAAAGGCGGGCGAGACGCCCACCTCATCAAATCCCAGTTCGATTACGGAGTTAACGAGTGCATCACTGAAGTGATGCGCGCTTCATATAGCCAGTTTTCCCATGGGTTTCAACCTTTTCCGCTCGAACTCCGGGGCCGGCGGCGGAGCTCCAGGAAGACCGGCTCGAGGCCGCGCTTCTGCGCCTTCAACTGGTAGCGGGTCGGCTGCCAGCCGTCCGGCGGCGTGCGCCAGTCGCCGGGCCGGCGCGCGGTCCATTCGAACGCCGGCTCAGTGAGCATGTGGGCCAGCGACCAGGCGGCGAAGTCGTGCTGGTCGGAGGCGAACAGAAGCCGTCCGCCGTCCGCCAAAAGGCGCGCGAACTCGTGCAGGTTTCCCGGCACCGTGATGCGCCGGCGGCGGTGGCGGCTCTTCGGCCAGGGGTCGGGAAACAGGATATAGAGCTCGGTCAACATGGCGTCCGGCAGGTGCGGCAGCAGATGGCGGACGTCGTCGTCGTAGATACGGACGTTCCGGAGGCCTTCTTCCTCAATGCGCGTCAGCATGGTGGCGACGCCGTTGACGAAGGGCTCGCAGCCGATGAAGCCGGACGTGGGATGGCGGGCGGCCAGCGCCGCCAAGTGCTCGCCGGTGCCGAAGCCGATCTCCATTCGGAAGTCAGTGGGGCGGATGTCGGCCGCCGAATCGGCGAATAAGGCCGCCGGATCGAGGGTTTCGCCTTCCGCCGGCAGCGAAATGCGCAGCTCGGGCAGGCGTTCGTCGATCAAGCGCTGGCGGGCGGCGCGGAGCTTGCGGCCGTGGCGCCGCCCGTACCAGCGCGGATCGGTGTCTTCGCTCAAGCGGCGCCGAATGCCGACTTCAGATCGCCGACCAGGTCGGTGCGCTCCCAAGAGAAGCCGCCGTCGGCTTCGGGCGCGCGGCCGAAGTGGCCGTAGGCGGAGGTGCGGGCGTAGATCGGCTTGTTCAGCTCCAGGTGCTCGCGGATACCGCGCGGGCTCAGGTCCACCAATTCCTGCAACACGTTGGAAAGCTTGGTCTCCTCGACCTTGCCGGTGCCCTGGGTGTCGATATAGACGCTGAGCGGCTTGGAGACGCCGATGGCGTAGGCAACCTGGATGACGCAGCGTTCGGCCAGGCCGGCGGCGACGACGTTCTTGGCCAGGTAGCGCGCCGCGTAGGTGGCGGAACGGTCGACCTTGCTCGGATCCTTGCCGGAGAAGGCGCCGCCGCCATGCGGCGCGGCACCGCCGTAGGTGTCGACGATGATCTTGCGGCCAGTCAGGCCGGCGTCGCCGTCGGGGCCGCCGATGACGAAGCGGCCGGTCGGGTTGACGTAGAACTCGGCCTCGTCGCACATCCAGCCGTCCGGCAGGACGTTGAGCACGTGCGGGCGCACGATCTCGCGGATTTCTTCCTGGCTCAGATCCTCGGCGTGCTGGGTGGAGACCACCACCGAGGTCGCCTTCACCGGCTTGCCGTTTTCATACAACAGCGTCACCTGGCTCTTGGAATCGGGGCCGAGACCCGGTTCGGCGCCCGAGTGGCGGGCTTCGGCGAGAGAGCGCAGGATGGCGTGCGAGAAGTGAATCGGCGCTGGCATCAGCTCTTCCGTTTCGGTGCAGGCGTAACCGAACATGATGCCCTGGTCGCCGGCACCCTCGTCCTTGTTGCCGGCCGCGTCGACGCCCTGGGCGATATCGGCAGACTGGGCATGCAGGTAGACCTGCACGTCGGCGTTCTTCCAGTGGAAACCGTCCTGCTCGTAACCGATCTCCTTGACGCAAGCGCGCGCGATTTCCTCGATCTCGTCGGCATCGACCTTGCCGTCAACGACCATCGGCGCGACGCAGCGGCCTTCGCCGCCGATGACAATGCGGTTGGTGGTGCAGAAGGTTTCGCAGCCGAGACGCGAGTTGATCGGGTCGGCGGTCAGAAAGCGGTCGAGAATGGCATCGGAAATTCGGTCGCAGACTTTATCCGGATGGCCTTCGGAAACGGATTCGCTGGTAAAGAGATAACTCGCCTGACTCAAAGTGCTGTCCTCCGCGGAAAAATATCAATCGCGAACGGATGCAATAACGCCGGGCGGTTCGGAAATACCAACTTAGCGCCCATTGTTTTACGTGGTGGCAAGCGGCCGAAATCCGTCCACGCTGCCGCCAACGGACGGCAGGGCGCCTTTGTTACAGTCTTTATCCCGGGCGTCAAGGCTTTGCCGGAGGTTCCGGTGGCTGGCGGCCGAACAGGGCCGCGCATGCGGCCATCGCCAGCGCCAGCAACCAGGCCAGGAGCGGGCCGAAACGGGCATAGGCGGTCGGCGCCAGTGCCGCCGGCAGGCCCGAATCGAGCACCCCCGCCGTGGCCAACGGCAGCTCCGCGCGCACCCGGCCGTGGGCGTCGATGACCGCGCTGATGCCGGTGTTGGCGACGCGCACCAAAGGCAATCCCTGCTCGACGGCGCGCAAGCGCGCCGCCGCCAAATGCTGATAGGGTCCCGACGTGACCCCGAACCAGGCATCGTTGGTCAGGTTCAACAGCCAGCCCGGGCGGCCGCCGCCGTCGGCATCCCGGCCCGGGACCTCGTCCGGAAAGATCACCTCGTAACAGATCAGCACCGACGCCGCCGGCAATCCCGGCAGCCGGACGATGCGCGGGCCTTCACCGAAGGAGAAATCGAGCCGCCCCTGGGTCAGTTTCGAAAAGCTGAAGATCCGGCGCAGCGGCACGTACTCGCCGAACGGCACCAGGTGTTGCTTGTCGTAGGTGGCGACAATGTCGCCGGCGTTATTGAGCGCATGCGCGCTGTTCCAAATCCGGCGCGTCGCACCCGGCGCCCCCTCGGCGCGCGGCGCGCCGGCGATCAGCAAACCGCCCGCGGGCGCGCCCCGGCCCAGCACTTTCTGCAACGGCGGGTCGCCGGCCAGGTTGAAGGGCACCGAGGTCTCGGCCCAGATCACATGTGTCGGCGCCGCGCTACCGTTCGCGGTTTGGCGCGACATTTCGAGCTGGCGCTGCACGTGACCGGTGCGCAATTCGGGTTTCCATTTCAGGTGTTGCGGGATGTTGGGCTGCACCAGCCGCAGGCGGATGCCGTCGAGGTCCGGCGGCTCGGCATCCGCGAGCCGCCAGCCGCCGGCCAATGCCATCACCGCCAACAGGCCGATACCGCCGAACGACAGCGCCAGGTCGCGCCCCCGGCGGCCTTCCGCCAGTTGCGCCGGCAGCGCGGCGGCGGCGACACTGAGCAGACCGAGCCCCCAGGCGCCGATCCAGGCGGCGGGCTGCAGCATGGCGTCGATGCCGGACCAGACCGTCCCCATGAGGTTCCAGGGAAAGCCGGTGAACACCCAGCCGCGCAGCCATTCACCGACCATCCACAGGCCCGCCAACAGCAGCGCCCGGGCCCAGGCGCGGAGCCCGAGCCGATGGCCGATGGCCTGGGCGGCACCCAGCGCGGCGGCGGGATAGACCGCCATGCCGGCGGCAAGCCCGAGCACCGCCGGCGCCGCCAGAAAGCCATAGAGCTGCGCCTCGACGAAAAAGGCGCTGCCGACCCAATAGAAGCCGACGGCGAAATGCCCGAGCCCGAACCACCAGCCGGCGGCGAGCGCGGCGCGCACCCCGGAGCCGGCGACCCGCCACAAGAGCCCTGTGAAGGCCGGCACCAGCGCCGCCACCAGACCGACGGGCGGCAACGCCGCCGCGCCGAGCGCGCCCAGCAACGCCGCCACAAGCCAGCGCCGCCAGCCGGCCAGCGCGCCCAGGCGCACGGCCCAAGAGGCGGGCCAAGAAGCGGGCCAGGCTGCGGGTCCGCTGCTCATGCCATCATCATCCGGAAATCAATTACTGTTCGGGCTGGTGTCTGCGTTCGGTCCGCACCCGGAGCCGGCGCACGCGGCGCGGATCGGCTTCCAGCACCTCGAACTCGACGCCGGAGGGGTGCGGCACCAGCTCGCCACGGATCGGCACCCGGCCGGCGAGCGAGAACACCAGCCCACCCAAGGTGTCGATGTCCTCGCGCTCATCGTCGGTGACGAAGGCGCCGATGGTCTCCTCCAGGTTCTCGATATAGACCCGGGCGTCGGCGATGAAGACCCCCTTGCCGGCGGGCAGCAGGGTCGGCTCTTCGCTCTGGTCGTGCTCGTCCTCGATCTCGCCGACGATCTCCTCCACCAGGTCCTCGATGGTGACCAGGCCGTCGACGCCGCCGAACTCGTCCACCACCAGCGCCATGTGGGCGCGCTTGACGCGCATTTCCAACAGCAGTTCCAGCACCTGCATGGAAGGGGCGACGAACAACACCTTGCGCAGGATTTTCTCGGGCGAGAAGTCCTCGTCGGCGCCGCGCCAGGCGAGCATGTCCTTGGCGTGGATGAACCCGACCGCATGGTCCAGGGTTTCGCGGTAGACAGGCAGGCGCGAATGGCCCTGGTCGGTGACCAGGTCGATGGCCTCGCTGAGGCTGGCGCCGCATTCGACGGCGACGATGTCGGCACGCGGCACCATGACGTCGTGGATGGTGCGGCCGCGCAGTTCGAGGATATTGGCGAGCATGAGCCGCTCGTCGGCGTTGATCGGCGCGTCGGTGTCGCCGCGTTCCTCGATGATCTCTTCCAGGGTTTCGCGGACGCTGGCCTCGCCGTTCTTGCCCCGGCGCACCTGGCGGATCCAACCGCGCAGGGTGTCCGATAGACCGGTGGTTTCGCTGCTGCCGTTGCGCGCTGGTGGCGAGCTTGCCTGATCGTTCATGGCCGTGCGCTCACGGCCGTGAGGCGGCGCCGTCGTCGTCAGCACCATAAGGATCGGCAATACCAAGACCCGCCAAAAGGGTCGTCTCCAAGCGCTCCATGATCTCCGCGTCTCGCGCCTCGACGTGATCGTATCCTAAGAGGTGTAGCATACCATGAACGACGAGGTGACAGAAATGATCGGCGGGCGATTTTCCCTGCCGGCGGGCCTCGTCGGCGACGACGCCCTGGGCGAGCACGATATCGCCGAGCAGCACCGGTGCGCCCTGGGGATGGCCGTCCAGTTCGTCCGCCGTGACGGCCGGAAACGACAGCACGTTGGTGGCGCCGTCGCGGCCCCGGTAATCGCCGTTCAGCGCCGCCACCTCTTCGTCGTCGGCAAGGCGCAGCGAGACCTCGACCTGAAATCGCCGCAGCCGTTCCGCCCAAGCGCCCTCGGCGCCGGACCATGCAGCCAGCGCCGCGGTGCGCGCCAGCGTCTCGGCTTCGGGAAGGAAGTCGTGCCAGGCCGGCGCCGTCACGTCGATGTCCGGCCCCGGGCCCGGCCCGGAAGGGTCAGCAGTCGTCGCCAATGCCGTCATCGTCTTCCAGGCTCTGGTCGGTTTGATAACGCTCGCCGGTGCGCCGGCGGCTGTCCATGCGGTCGTAGGCATTGACGATGCGCCCGACCAGCGGATGGCGCACCACGTCGGTCTCGTTGAAGGTAATGAACCGAAGGCCCTCCACGTGGCCCAGCACTTCCTGGGCGTCGCGCAGGCCCGAGCGCACGCCGCGCGGCAGGTCCACCTGCGACAGGTCGCCGGTAATGACCATGCGCGAGTTCTCGCCGAGCCGCGTCAGAAACATCTTCATCTGTACGGCGGTGGTGTTCTGCGCCTCGTCGAGGATGACGAAGGCGTTGGCCAGCGTGCGGCCGCGCATGAAGGCCAGCGGCGCCACCTCGATCTCGCCCGATTCCAGCCGCTTCACCACCTGCGGGCCGGGCAGCATGTCGTAGAGCGCGTCGTAGAGCGGCCGCAGATAGGGATCGACCTTCTCGCGCATGTCGCCGGGCAGGAAGCCGAGCTGCTCGCCGGCCTCCACCGCCGGGCGCGAAAGAATGATGCGATCGACGTCGCCGGACACCAGCCGCTCCACCGCCTTGGCCACCGCCAGGTAGGTCTTGCCGGTACCGGCCGGGCCGATGCCGAACACCAGCTCGGCCTCGTCGATGGCGTTCAGGTAGACCGCCTGGTTGGGGGTGCGCGGCGTGATCACGCGGCCGCGGGTGTGTACCGTCAGCGTATCCGGCGCGCCCATGGCGCCGGGCTCGGTCGACATGCGCACCGCCGCGTCGACCTCTGCCAAGTCGACCGAGAGACCACCCTGCAGCCGCGCGTAAAGATGATCGAGCGCCGAGCAGGCATCGGCGACGGCTTCCTTGGGGCCGGCGATGGTCAATTCGTTGCCGCGCGCCAGAAGCTGCACGCCGAGCACCTGCTCGATGCGGGCCAGGTGCGCGTGATGCGGGCCGAACAGTTCGATGGCGAGGCCGTTGTCCTGGAACACCCGCTCCGCCGAGGCCGACCGCACGCGCCCTCCCTTGCCACCGTTCGGCCGCGACGGCTTTTTCGCGGACGCGCGGCTCAAGCCGAAGCCCTCCGCCCGCCGACGATTTCCGCCGCAAGACGGCCGGACAGGCTGTTGGGATGCGCGGCCTCGATCTCGAGCTCGACGATCCGGCCCATCAATTCTTCCGGCGCCTGGGCATGCACGGCCTGCATGTAGGGGCTACGCCCGACCAATTGGCCGGGATGGCGGCCGGCGCCCTCGAACAGGACCGGCATGCGGGTGCCGACGGAACGGGCGTTGAAGCGCGCCTGACAGGCATTCAGTTTTTCCTGCAAAACCTGCAGCCGCTCGGCGCGGACGGCGTCCGGAACCTGGTTCGGCATCGCCGCCGCCGGGGTGCCCGGGCGGGGGCTGTACTTGAAGGAATAGGCGCCGATGAAGCCGATTTCATCGACCATGTCGAGGGTGGCCTGAAAATCGGCGTCGGTCTCGCCGGGGAAGCCGACGATGAAATCGGAACTCAGCGCCAAATCGGGGCGCGCCTCGAACAGCCGCGCGGCGAGGCGCCGGTAATCGTCGGCGCCATGGCGCCGGTTCATGGCCTGCAGGATGCGGTCGGAACCCGATTGCAAAGGCAGGTGCAGATAGGGCATCAGCGCCGGCACGTCGCGGTGAGCGGCGATCAGCTCGTCATCGACCTCGGCCGGATAGGACGTCGTGTAACGGATGCGCTCAAGGCCGTCGACGTCGGCCAGTTCGGCGATCAGCCGGCCGAGATTCCATTCGCCGCCAGCAGGCGTGGCGCCGTGGTAGGCGTTGACGTTCTGGCCCAGGAGCGTGATCTCGCGCACCCCGCCCATGGCCAGATTGCGCGCATCGGCGAGCACCGCCTCGGCGGGACGCGAGGTTTCGGCGCCGCGCGTATAGGGGACGACGCAAAAGGTGCAGAATTTGTCACAGCCCTCCTGCACGGTGAGGAAGGCGGAATAGCGGCCGCGCGCTTCCGGTTTCGGCAGATGGTCGAACTTCGATTCGGCCGGAAAATCCGTATCCAGCACGGCGCCCTGTTCGCGGTGCACGCGGGCGACCATTTCCGGCAGCTTGTGATAGGCCTGCGGGCCGAACACCATGTCCACGTAGGGCGCGCGGCGAAGGATCTCATCGCCTTCGGCCTGCGCGACGCAGCCGGCGACAGCCAGCACCATGGCGCCGGCTTCAGGGCGAGCGGCCTTGATCTGGCGCAGCCGGCCGAGATCGGAATAGACCTTCTCGGCCGCCTTCTCGCGGATATGGCAGGTGTTGAGAATGACCAGGTCGGCCTCGTCCGGCGCGTCCACGGCCTCGTAGCCGATGGGCGCCAGAAGGTCCGTCATGCGCTCGGCGTCATAGACGTTCATCTGACAGCCGTAGGACTTGATATGAAGTTTCTTGGTCAAGGGATGTCGCTACCGGGTCCGCGCGCCTTGCGGCGGAAACCCGCCGAGCGCGCGGCAAACTAGCACCAAGGGATGGCCTGTCAAGATTCGTCCGCGCCGTCGTCCGGCGCGCCGGCGGCAACGCCGTAGAGTTCGAGCCTGTGCCCCACCAACCGCATGCCGTGTTCGCGCGCGATGGCTTCCTGCAAGGCCTCGATTTCCGGGTTCTGAAACTCGATCACGGCGCCGGTCTTCATGTCGATCAGGTGATCGTGGTGCTCGTCCGTGACCTCTTCGTAGCGCGAGCGGCCGTCACCGAAATCATGACGGTCGAGGATCCCCGCCTCCTCCCACAGCCGCACCGTGCGGTAGACGGTGGCGATGGAAATCCGCGCGTCGATCTCGCTGGCGCGGCGGTGCACTTCCTCGACGTCGGGATGGTCGTCGGAATCGGACAGCACCTGCGCGATGACGCGGCGCTGCTCGGTCATCTTCATGTTGTTGGCGATGCAAAGCTGCTCGATTCGCGTGTCCGGCATCAGGCTTCCCACGGGTCCGTCTTTTATATTTCCATCAATATAGGCGACATGGCCGACATTTGAAGCCAAAACATGGCCGGCTGCTCACTGCCCGCGACACCCGGTCGCGGCGCCGGTCACTTGGCGCGGCCGCGCGGCTTGGTCCCGAGACCGATCTTCTTGGCCAGGTTGGAACGGTGCTTGGCATAATTGGGCGCCACCATGGGGTAATCGGCGGGCAGGCCCCAGCGCTCGCGGTAGTCTTCCGGCGACATGTTGTAGGCGGTCTTCAGGTGGCGCTTGAGCATCTTCAGTTTCTTGCCGTCCTCGAGGCAGACGATGTAGTCGGGGAACACCGATTTCTTCACCGCCACCGCCGGCTTGGGGCGCTCCTGGGTGGGCTGGGCGCCACCGAGACCCGACAGCGTCTTATAAACGTCCTGGATCAGGCGCGGTAGGTCCTCCGGCGCGACGGTGTTGTTGCCCGCATGGGCGGCAACGATCTCCGTGGTGAATTCCAGGAGCTCACTGATATTCGGCTGTTCCGACATAATCTGGCAGACCTTTCAATCGTTCAGGCGGCCCGAACGCGGCGCGGCGGGTACTGAACAGGGAAAAAACTTGCTGAAACGATTTCTGGTTATATATGAAGATCGAAGATACGATCAAGTAAGTAACCAAATATTCGAAGCGAAAATGAACGCAACAACCGACGCCGATTATTTTTTGGATATCACCGACCAGGTCTGCCCGCTGACCTTCGTCCGGACCAAATTGCTGTTGGAAAAAATGGCGCCCGGCGAGACCGCTGAGGTGCGGCTCAAGGGCTCGGAGCCGCTCGGCAACGTGCCCCGCAACGTCCAGGACCACGGCCACGACGTGGTGTCGCTGGAAGCCGAAGCGGGCGAGCCCGAAGACGGCGTCCACCGTCTGGTTATCCGTAAAAACTAACGCCTGAGACGGCCGCCGTCCTTCGGTTTCACCGCGTCCGGCGGACGCAGATACAAGGGCGCCGGACGGGCCGGCATTTCACCCGGGTGCCAGCGCGCCGCCGCCAACGCCGCAACCTGGGCCGCGTCGGGCCGCAACACGTTCGTCGTCTCGACCGTCCAGCCGTCGGCATCCAACACGCCGCGGGCCGCCTCCTGCGCATCGCCGCAGAGCCGGCAGCGGCCGGGCACAATCCCGGCTTCGCGCAGCAACGCCGGCAGGTCCGCGGGCGGGATCGCTTCCGGCCCGGCCAGCGGCTCGCCGGCGGCGGAGAAGACCTCGGTGTAGACGTCGCCGCGTTTCGAATCGATCACCGCGACAATCGGTGCCTCGCCCTCCTGCTCCGCCAGGGCGCCAGCCAGGGCCTCGGTGGTGCGCAGCCCGAGCGTGCCGACACCGGCGGCCAGCGCCAGGGCGCGCGCCGCGGCGAGGCCGAGCCTGAGGCCGGTGAAGGCGCCGGGCCCGACGGTGGTCGCCACCAGGTCGAGGCCGAGCGGGTCTTCTCCGGCGTCTGCCATCACCGCCTCGACCATGGGCATAAACTGTTCGGCGTGGCCGCGCTCCATAAGTTCGAAGCGCCGGGCAACGACCGCGCCGTCACGCCAGAGTGCCGCCGAACAGGCGGCGGTCGAGGTGTCGAGAGCGAGAATGCGGACCATGGTCGAAGCCTCGGAAGCCGGCGTCATGTTGCACGGCGGTGGAATCCCGGTATCGCCGTTAACATCTGAAAAGCTTGCTTATGTTGAGGAAAACGGCAGCTCGGGGTACAAGGTATACGGGTCATCGGTACGGGAAAATAAACATGACTTCAATCAAAAGACCGGAACGCCATCCACTTTCACCCCTTCGTGCCGCCATTCTGGCACTGGCCGGCTGGGCGGCGCTCGCGCCAGCGGCGGCCGCCGCGGCTTCATCGGCGGTCGTCATCATGTACCACCGCTTCGGCGAGGACGAGTATCCCTCCACCAACGTGCGCTTGGAACAGCTCGACGCCCATATCGCGGAATTGACGTCCGGGGCCTATCACGTGCTGCCGGTGCCGGAGATCGTGCGGCGCGTCGCCGCCGGCGACGACCTGCCCGACCGCACCGTCGGCATCACCATCGACGACGCCTACCGTTCCGTCTTCACCGAGGCCTGGCCCCGGTTCAAGGCCGCCGGCCTGCCGGTGACCGTGTTCGCCTCGACCGCGCACCTGGACGGCGGCGCGGGCCAGCACATGACCTGGGACCAATTGCGCGAGATGCGCGAAGGCGGCGCCAGCGTCGGCCATCATACGGTGTCGCATCTGCACATGCCGAAGGCCGACGCCGAACGCATTCAAAAGGAGATCGAAGGCGCCAACGAACGCTTCCAGGCGGAACTGGGCCTGAAGCCCGGCATCTTCGCCTATCCCTACGGCGAGGCCAGCCTGAAGGTCATCGACCAGATCAAGGCCGCCAGCTTCGTCGCCGCTTTCGGCCAGCATTCGGGTGTCATCGGCAACACCGTCGGGCGCTACTACTTGCCGCGCTTCGCCATGAACGAGAAGTACGGCAGCCTGGAGCGCCTGCGCCTGGCGGCCAATGCGCTGCCGCTGCCGGTCACCGACATCACGCCGCCCGACCCGATGATCGATGCGGAACCCGGGCCGGACAACCCGCCGGCCATGGGGTTCACCATCAGCCGCGACGTCGGTTCGCTCAGCCAACTGGCCTGTTTTTTATCGCATGCGGGGCGGGGAAAGGTGGAGCAGCTCGGTCCGTCCAGGATCGAACTGCGCATCGACCAGGCGTTTCCGAAGGGCCGCACCCGGCTCAACTGCACGCTGCCCGGCCCGAACGGACGCTGGCGCTGGTTCGGCCGGCAGTACTACCGGCCGTGATCCCAACTTAAATGGCGGAGGCGACCCGGCCCGCCTGACGGCCGGCGCTCAGGCGCGCCGCGTCCAGGCGGTTCAGTTTGTTGACGGTCATGATCGAGCGCAGCGTCTTGACGTATTTCGGCCCGCGTTCGGAATAGCGCGTCAGGGTTTCCACCAGCTTGCGGCCGCTGAGCTCGGCGCCGTCTTGGCGCATGTCACGGCGCATGGCACGGAATTCCTTGTAGGCGCGGTGGGTGTTCAGGTTGCGCGCATAGGCACGGACCGAATGCAGCAGGCTCTTGAACACCTTGACCCGGTGCGTCTTGCCTTCGTCGCGATCCGACGGCACCAGGCCGTCGGCTTCGGAGAAGGTCCATTCGCCGAAGATGGCGTTGCCCTGGCGCGAAAAGCGCGACGTGCCCCAGCCGCTTTCCTCGGCCGCCTGTGCCAGTGCCATGGACGGCGGCACGATATCGACACGCTGCAACAGCGCCTTGATGTTGCCGCGCTTCACTTTGTAGCGCTCGGCCAACACGATCATCCACAGGCGGTCGACGGCGGCAAGCTTGCGGCCCTTCTTGATCTCGGCGTGCAGGCGCCAGAGCCGCTGGCGGTCGGCGAGGATCTCGTTATTGACCTGCAGCACCAGCGGCAGCACCGAGCGGAAGAAGATTTCCTTGCGCTTCGGCGCCTGGCGAACTTCCGACAGATCCTTGGGCAGGCTGGCCAAGAACACCCGCGGTACCGGCAGCGCGCCTTCGCGCACCGCATCCAGGTCGTAGCCGATGCGCTGGAAGGTATCGTCGAGGGCCTTGGCGGTATGCAGGCTGGATGCGCTCGCGCCCTGGCCGCGCGGCTTGACGTTGATGCCGCCGACGATCGATTCGGCCGTCTTGCCCGGCGCATTGATGCGCATCAGCCCGGCCGGCAGCGTCGGGCCCGCGGCGGTGTCGAAGCCGTCCAGCTCGGTCCCGGCGGGATTTTCCAACACGGCCACCGGCCGCTGCGTATGGGGGGCGGGCGGATCGAAGACCGCCAATCCGACCATCCCCAGCACCAGCCCAGCGGCGGCCACGGGAATGGCCCGTTCAAAACGTCCTACCATGATATCAACTCTGGCTCTCTACCCACTTCAAAGTCCCACAAGTATCCGCGCCCGCATGACGGCCGAAACCGCTGACAAGCGTGTCATTCATCCCTGGGAATTTTCGGTTCTCGTTCCGTCCCTCAACTTGTTGAACGAACCAGAGCCTTTGGCCGGCAATCGCCGTTTCGGCGTTATTGTCGTTTCGTCGTTATTATGGCGCGCATATAGCAAATCCCCGCACGCGATTCCAGTCTCAATTGGGGATAGAACCAATGGCCGGTGGGGATAACTCGGCTATTCGACGGCGCGCACTTCCTGCACTTCGGGCACGTAGTAGCGCAGCATGTTCTCGATGCCGTGCTTCAGCGTCATGGTCGACGACGGGCAGCCGGCGCAGGCGCCCTGCATGTGCAGGTAGACGATGCCGTCCTCGAAGCCCTTGTAGATGATGTCGCCGCCGTCCTGGGCCACGGCCGGACGCACGCGGGTATCGATCAGTTCCTTGATCTGGCCGACGATGCCCTCGTCCTCGCCGCCGGCGGTGGCGTCGGCGGTTTCCTCGGCCTCGATCACCGGGCGGCCGGACTGGAAGTGCTCCATGATGGCGCCCAGGATCAGGGGCTTCATGACGTCCCATTCCTTGTTCGGCGCCTTGGAGACGGTGATGAAATCGGACCCGAGGAAGACGCCCAAGACGCCCTCGGTGGCGAACAGCGACATCGCCAGCGGCGAGTTCTGAGCCTCTTCCACATCGGCGAAATTGGCGGTGCCGCGGGTCATCACCGCGCATCCGGGCAGGAACTTCAAGGTCGCCGGGTTCGGCGTGCTTTCCGTTTGAATGAACATGGCCTTGCTTGGCTCCTTTGGCAGCTGATGAACCCTAGATGGGGCGGCGGCGGGCTTGAGTCAATGCCGGACGCGTCACGGGTGCAGGAAGCCGACGGTATCCTGCACTTCCTTGAGGATCGGTTCGGCCAGCGCCCGGGCGCGTTCGGCGCCGCGCCGCAGCACCGCATCGACGGCGGCGTGGTCGTCCATCAGGCGGCGCACCTCGCCCTGGATCGGGCCCAGCTTCTCGACCGCCAGTTCCGCCAGGGCCGGCTTGAAGACGCCGAAACCCTGGCCGCCGTATTCGGCCAGCACGCCGGCGACGTCTTTCCCGGAAAGCGCCGCGTAGATGCCGACCAGGTTGGCCGCTTCCGGGCGGCCTTCCAGGCCCTTGGGCTCGCTCGGCAGGGCGTCGGGGTCGGTCTTGGCCTTCTTGATCTTGCGGCCGATGGCGTCGGCATCGTCGGTCATGTTGATGCGCGACAGGTCCGACGGGTCCGACTTCGACATCTTCGACGACCCGTCCTTGAGGCTCATCACCCGGGTCGCGGTGCCGAAGATCAGCGGCTCGACGATGGGAAACAGCTCTTTCTTATAGTCGTGGTTGAACTTCGCCGCGATATCGCGCGCCAGTTCCAGGTGCTGCTTCTGGTCCTCGCCGACGGGCACGTGGGTGCCCTTGTAGACCAGGATATCGGCGGCCATCAGGTTCGGATAGGCGTAGAGCCCGACCGACGCGCGCTCCTTGTCCTTGCCGGCCTTCTCCTTGAACTGGGTCATGCGGTCGAGCCAGCCGAGCCGCGCCACGCAGTTGAAGATCCAGGCCAGTTCCGCATGGCCGGAAACCTGGCTCTGGTTGAAGATGATGTTGCGCTCGGCGTCGACGCCGGCGGCGATCATCGCCGCCGCCACTTCTCGGGTGTTGTTGCGGAGATCGGCCGGGTCCTGCCAGACCGTGATGGCGTGCATATCGACGACGCAGAACAGGCAGTCCTCGAACTCGTCCTGCAGGTGCACCCAGTTGCGGATGGCACCGAGATAGTTGCCGAGGTGCAGGTTGCCGGTCGGCTGAACGCCGGAGAAGATACGTTTCATCGCCACAAATCCTTAAAATCCGGCGGCTGTTATGGCGGCTCCGCCGGGGGCGGTCAAGCCGCCCCGCGCCGCAATCCCCTGAGGTCGCGCCAGTGCGCCGCGCCGGTGATCTGCGCCAACAGACCGAACAGCACCAGCCCGCCCGTCACCAGCGCCGCCAGCGCCAGCGCCCGGACCGCCTCGCCACCCGCAAGACCGGCCGCCAGCAGCAGGCTTCCGCCATAGAGCGCCGCCGCCATCAGCGCGCTCGACAGCACGATGCGCGGCCAACGCGCCGATAATCTGTCGTCGAGCGCGAGCTGCCCCCGGCGCCGGAGCGTCAGCGCCAGCAGGCTGGCATTCATCCAAGCCGAGACCGCGGCGGCGGCGGCGATGCCCACATGCCCCCAGACCTGCATCAGGATCAGATTGAGCACGATATTGGCGAGCATCGCGGCGGCGGCGATTTTCACCGGCGTCTTGGTGTCCTCGCGCGCGAAGAAACCGGGCGTCAGCACCCGGATCAGCACATAGGCCGGCAGCCCGGTCGCGTAGGCCATCAAGGCCCAGGCGGTGGCCTGGGTGTCGGCGGCGCCGAACTGGCCGCGCTGGAACAAGACCTGGATGATCGGCTCGGCGATGACGAACAGCGCCGCCGCCGCCGGCAGGGTCAGCAGCAAGGCGAACTCGAGCCCCCGGTTCTGGCTGGCCGAGGCGGCGGCCTCGTCGCCAGCTGACAATTGCCGCGAAAGGGCCGGCAGCAGGGCCGTTCCCACCGCGACGCCGACGACGCCCAAGGGCAATTGCGTGACGCGGTCGGCATAATAAAGGAACGACACCGCGCCGTCGGAAACCAGCGAGGCCAGGATGGTACCGATCACGAGATTGATCTGATAGAGGCTGGCGCCGAAGACGACGGGCAGGATGCGCCGCCCCAGGAGCCGAATCTCCGGCGTCAGCCGGGGCCGGCGCCAACCGACCGGCAGCCCCTCGCGCTTGCAGTGGTAAGCGAGCCAGAGAAACTGGATGACGCCTGCGGCGAAAACACCCCAGGACAGCACATGCCCCGCCGTATCCTCGCCGTCGGCGAAAACCAGCATGGCGGCGATCAGGGTGAGGTTGAGAAGCACCGGCGCGGCGGCGGCGGCGGCGAACTTGCCGAGCGAGTTCAAGACGCCCGACTGCAACGACACCAATGAGATGAACAGCAAATACGGAAAGGCGATGCGCGACAGCTCGGTCGCCAGCGCCATCTTGCCCGGGACGGCATCGAAGCCGGGTGCGAGCACCCACATGGCCCAGGGCATGGCGACTTCCATGGCGGCGACGAACAGCACAAGCGCCAAAAACAACACCGTGAAGGCGCCGTCGGCGAAGGCCTTGGCGGCGGCCTTGCCGTTTTTCTCCAACTGCCCGGCGAACAGGGGCACGAAGGCCGCGGCAAAAGCGCCCTCGGCGAACAGGCGCCGGAACAGGTTGGGAAAGCGGAAGGCGACGAAGAAACAGTCGGCCACCGCGCCGGCCCCCAGCACCGAGGCGATCAGGATGTCGCGCGCGAAACCGAAGACGCGGCTCATCATCGTGTAACCGCCGACCGTGGTGATGGCCTTCAACAGGTTCATGCGGTTTCCAGCCCGTCCTTGCCGTCGTCGTCGCGCCCGGGGCGTTCGCGGGCGAGCACGTCCTTGCGTTGCGCCGCCAGCTTCGACGACGGCCGGGCCAAATCCACCCACGACGGCGGGCGGCCCTGGAAATGCCAGAGATGAGCAATGCGCGGTTTCATGTCCGCACGAAAGCTATCCCCGAAAGCCTCAATAAAGTCTGAATGTGGCGGCGCCAAGGCGACAGCAGGGCGGCGAATGATTGTTCAGCCGCGCGCCCGGTCCCAGCGGTCGCGCAGACGATAGTAGCCGCCGATGAGGGGCAAGAACCAGGGATCGCCGGAATAGAACGGCACCGGCACGTCGGCGTGGGGAATCGCGGCGAAACCGCTATCCGTTTCTCCGTCGAGAATCCGCCGGGCCACCCGGTAACCCAGATAGGTCATCATCGCCACGCCCGAGCCATTGCAGCCGGCACCATAATGCATGCCCTTCTCGAGCCCGATATGCGGCAGCGAATCCATGGTCATGGCGACGAAGCCGGACCAGGAATGGGTGATGCGCGCATCCTTCAGTTGCGGCCAGCGCGTCGTCATCATGCCGTGCAGGATGGCGGCGCTGGTTTCCGCCGGCACGTCGTGGAAGCGCGCGCGGCCGCCGAACATCACCCGCCGGTCGCCCGGCAGAAGCCGGTAATAGCAGGTGATCCGCGCACTCTCGGAAATGGTGCGGCCGTTGGGGATCAGCTCGCGCGCCAGGTCTTCCGGCAGTTCCTCGGTGACGATGATCTGGCTGGAAATCGGCACCAGCTTGCGCCGGAGCTTCGGCGTCAGCTCGCCGGTGTAGCCGTTGGTGGCGACGATCACCTGTTCGGCGCGGCAGGGTCCCTTGGCCGTCATCACCTGGAAGTCCCCTTCCCTGCCGGAAACACCCGTCACCGCGCATTCGGCGGTGAAGCGCACGCCGGCCTTGTGGCAGAGCTCCAACAGGCCTTGGTAGTAAAGTGCCGGGTGCAGCTTGCCGGCGCGCTCGATGGTGAAGCCGCCGTAATAATAGTCGCTGCCGATCTCCTCGCGCTGCCGTTCCCTCGGCACCGCCTTGGCGCCGAGGCCGACGACGCGGTTCAGCATCTCGACCTTCTTCACCAGTTCCGGAAACTGGCCGGGCGCGTTGGCGCCCAGAAACCGCCCGCGCTTCTCCAGGTGGCAGTCGATGCCTTCCTTCTCGATCAGCCCGACCAGGAATTCGAAGGCGGCCAGGCTCTCGCCCAGAAGCGCTTCGGCCTGGCTTTTCTGTCCGGGCCCGCCGGCGAGCCCCTTCCCCAGGTTGACCCCGGCGCTGACGCCGCCGCCGGAGCGCGAACTGGCGGCGCCGCCCAACAGCCCCGCATCCACCACCTGGACGTCGCGGCCGGCGCGGCGGAGCTCCAGCGCCGCCGACAGCCCGGTATAGCCGCTGCCGATGATGACGATCTCCGCCTTGTCCGGAAGGTCTTCAGAATAACGCGTGGACGGCCTGGCCGCCTCCCACCAGAAGGGCTCGGGTTTATAGTCAGGATGGAACAGGGCGGGGTCGACGGTCATGTTGGGTTATTCCGAAATGCCAAGCGCCCGGCGGTGCAGCGCCGCCGACGGCGCGCCGAAGCAGCAGAAGATGACGCGCTCGACGGCGCGCGCGGTTTTAAGGAAATCCGTCACCGTGGCGACGGCGATTTCGGCGGCGCGCTCGGGCGGGAAGCGGTAGACGCCGGTGGAGATGGCAGGAAAGGCGATGGAGGTGAGGCCCTCGGCCTCGGCGATTTCGAGCGAGCGCCGGTAGCAGCTCGCCAGCAGCGCCTCTTCATTGGCATGCCCGCCCTGCCAGATCGGCCCGACGGTATGGATCACGTGCCGTGCCGTCAGGTTGTAGCCCTTGGTGATCTTCGCCTCGCCGGTGGGGCAGCCGCCCAGCGTCTTGCACTCGACCAGCAGTCCCGGACCGGCGGCGGAATGGATGGCGCCGTCGACGCCGCCACCGCCCAAGAGACTCTCATTGGCGGCGTTGACGATGGCGTCCACGTCGAGGGTGGTGATGTCGGCGACGATGACTTCCGGCGGGGTCGGCATGGCGCGAATCATATCACGCCGGAGCGGAGCGAAAAGAACCTAGCCGTCGGGATTGATGCCGTGGTCGCCACGCGTGGCTTGCTGCTCGGCGGCAACCTTCTCCTGGTCGCGCTCCATGGCCTGACGGATCAGGTCCATGGCCTCTTCCGCCTCGCCCCAGCGCTGCACCTTGACCCACTTATTCTTTTCCAGGTCTTTGTAGTGCTCGAAGAAATGCTGGATCTGCTCCAGTTGAATGGGGCGGATGTCACGGTAGGAACCGACGTCGCCATAGTAGGGATGTAGGTCGTCAACCGGCACGCAGAGGATCTTCTCATCGATGCCGGCCTCGTCTTCCATCACCAGCACGCCAATGGGGCGGGACCGGATGATGACGCCCGGAATCACCGGAATCTGGCCGAGCACCGCGGCGTCGGCCGGATCGCCGTCTTCCGACAGCGTGTGCGGGATGAAGCCGTAGTTGCAGGGATAGTACATGGCCGTGTGCAGGAAGCGGTCGACGTACATGGCGCCCGACTTCTTGTCCAACTCGTACTTCACCGGATTGCCGCCGATGGGGATTTCGATGATGACGTTGACGTCATAGGGCGGATTGTCGCCGGCCGGAATCTGGTTGATATCCATGGCTCGAATTCCTTGTCCTGTTGCTTTCCCCCGCAACCGCGAGGGTTTTAATCGCTCCCCCCGGCATTGGCCAGCGGCTTTTCCGCTGCCGCGCTGCGCATCAGCCAGGCCAACACCAGAAGCCCCGGCACCGCGGCGACGGTGGTGATGATGAAGAAGCTGACCCAATCGACGCGCTCCGCCAGCCACCCCGCGCCCGACGACATGACGGTGCGCGAAAAGGCCATCAGCGATGTGAGCAGCGCATATTGCGTCGCCGTGTAGGCCGAGTGGCAGAGGCTCGACAGATAGGCGACGAAGGCCGTGGTGCCCATGCCGGTGGTGATGTTCTCGACCGCGATGGTGACCGTCAGCCAGACCAAATCATGCCCGGCCCAGGCCTGGGCGACGAAGACCAGGTTGGACGCCGCCATCAAGACGCCGCAGATCATCAACCCCGTCAGGATGCCGGTGCGCGCCAGCACCAGGCCGCCCAGAAAGCCGCCGGCGATGATGGCGTTGAAGCCGAAAATCTTGGCGATCTCGGCGATCTCGGTCTTGGTGAAGCCGATCTCGAGGAAGAACGGGATCTTCATGATCGACAGCACCGCGTCGCCGAACTTGTACAAGAGCACGAACAGCACGATGGCGATCCAGCCCGGCCGCACGACGAAATCCTGGAACGGCCCGACGACGGCGTCCTTCAGCCAGGCGCCCAGTTCGTGGATCGGCTTCGGCGCGTCGGTCTCGGGCTCCGGGTTCATCAAGATGGCGATGATGCCGACCAGCACCAGCGCCGCCATCCCCACATAGACCCAGGACCAGGGGAACATGTCGGCCAGGATCAGCCCAGCTGCGCCCGACCCCACCTGGCCCAACCGCCAGCCGAACGTGGCGGTGGCGGCGCCGGCGGCGAGTTGGTCTTCGGACAACACCTCGACCCGGTAGGCATCGACGACGATGTCCTGGCTGGCCGAGGCGAAGGTGACGACGAGCGCGAAGGCCGCCGTCCACCAGAGGTCCGTCGCCGGATCGGTGAGACCCAACCCCAGCACGGCGGCCAGCAACAAGACCTGCGTCACCAGCGCCCAACCGCGCCGGCGGCCGAACAGCCGCGTCATCACCGGCAGGGGCAGGTGATCCATCAACGGCGCCCAGATGAATTTCAAGGAGTAGGGCAGGCTGACCAGCGCGAACAGACCGATGGCGGTCTTGCTGGCGCCCGATTCGGCCAGCCACGCGGTCAGCGGCTCGGCGACGACGCCGAACGGCAGGCCCGATGAAAAGCCCAGAAACAGAAACGCCAGCACGCGCGGCTGGGTATAGACCGCCGCCGATTGCGCCCAGCTCTTCATCTTGCCGTTGCCGGGTTCAGCAATTCCTCACAGGCCCCTTGCACTTGCTCCATGGTGACGGCGGCGACGCAAGGGAACGAGTCCTTCGCGTCCGCCCGCTTGTGACAGCGCCAGAAGCAATGATAGCACTCCATCCGCTGATAGACGAAGCGCGCGGTTTCCGGCCGCACCCCTTCTGGGTACGGAACGAAACAACCGAAATGCCCGCCGCCGACGATAACCACGCTGGGCGCGCCCAAGCCGATGGCCACATGCGCCGGGCCTGTATCGTTGGAAACCACCAGCGCCGCCGACTTCATCAAGTCGAACATTTCCGGCAGCGTCGTCTTGCCGGTCAGGTCGACGACATCTCCAGAGGCCGGAATGGCGGCGGCTTTCTCGTCGGCCTTGCCGATGAAGACGGCGCGCATGCCCTTCGCCGCCAGCCAGCGGGCGAGCTCGATATACTGCGCCATGGGCCAGCGCCGACCGTATTCGTTGGAGCCCGGATTGAGCACCGCATAGGGCCTGTCGGTCGGCACCGGCGGCGTCTTGTCGCGCCACGTGAGCCGGGGCGCGCTGGGCGCTGGGGGCTTTCCGGTGAAATGCGCGGTGAAGGCGGCGTGGCGCTCGATTTCGTGGCGGGGGTAAGCGCCGGTATCGATGACGTCGGAGACCTGGCTCAGGTACCAGTCATATTCCGCCCGCGTCGGGCCGTTGATGTAGGGGAGCGACATAATGGTGCGGGGCGCGCCGGCGACACGGGCCAGGCTGTCGGCCATCAGGGCGCGGCGGAAATAGGCGTCGCAAACCGTCACCGCCACGTTCAAGCGCCGCACCCGGGCGTTGATCCAGATGCGGTAAAGGAGCCGGCGGGCGTACTTGTGTTCGTCGATGGCCATCAGGTGATAGCCTTCAAACAGTTGGTCGGTGACGCTCACCCAGCTCTTGCAGCCAAGAATGAAAATCTGCGCCTTCGGCACGTCGAAGGCCTCGGCGTATTCCTCAAGACTATTTCGGAACAGCACCATGTCGCCGATGCCGTCCATGCGGATGACGAGCAAGCCCTTGCGACCGCGGCTGAGCGATCGCATGCGCTGCAAGGCGTCGGTCCAGCGGAACAGCCACCAGCGCCGGCGCATCCCCGCCGGCAACAGCCGCCAGAAGGCGCTGGCCTCGACGGTGGTTTTCGTTGCCGGTTGCAACGCCAAACGCCTACCCCGCTTCGGCCCGGCGTTGGGCGCGCTTGCGTTCGTGCGGATCGAGATGCTGCTTCCTCAAGCGAATATGCTCGGGCGTCACCTCAACGCGCTCGTCGTCCTGGATGTAGGCGATGGCCTGTTCGAGGCTCATGCGCCTGGGCGGCGTCAGGCGGATTGTCTCGTCGGTGCCCGACGCGCGGATGTTGGTGAGCTGCTTCGATTTCATCGGGTTCACTTCCAGGTCGTTGCCGCGGCTGTGCTCGCCGATGATCATACCTTCATAGACCTGGATGCCGGAACCGATAAACAGGGGCCCGCGCCCTTCCAACCCGGCCAAACCATAAGCAACGCTCTTGCCCGCCGCGTTGGAAATCAAGACGCCGTTACGCCGGCCCGGAATGGGACCCATGTGCGGGCCGTAGCCATTGAAGACGCGGCTCATGATGCCGGTGCCCCGGGTCTCGGTCAGGAACTCGCCGTGATAGCCGATCAGGCCGCGCGCCGGCGCGATGAAGGTGAGGCGCACCTTGCCGCCGCCGGACGGCCGCATCTCGGTCATCTTGCCTTTGCGCAAGCTCAGCGCCTCGACGACGATGCCGGAGAACTCCTCGTCGACGTCCACCTGCACTTCTTCCATGGGCTCTTCGCGCTCGCCCGTGTCGGGATTGTCGCGCATCAGCACGCGCGGGCGCGAGATGGAAAGCTCGAAACCCTCGCGGCGCATCTGCTCGATCAAGACACCCAACTGCAATTCGCCGCGCCCCGCGACCTCGAAGGCGTCCTTCTCTTCGGTTTCGGTGATGCGGATGGCGACGTTGCCCTCGGCCTCGCGCATCAGCCGGTCGCGGATGACCCGCGACGTCACCTTGGAGCCGTCCTGGCCGGCCAAGGGCGAATCGTTGATGGCGAAGGTCATCGCCAGGGTCGGCGGATCGACCGGGTCGGCGGCGAGCGCCTGGGTCACGTCCGGATCGCAGAGCGTATCGGCGACGCTGGCCTCCGAGAAGCCGGCGAGGGCGACGATGTCGCCGGCCTCGGCCCGCTCGATGGGTTCGCGCTTCAGGCCCCGGAAACCCAGCACCTTGGTGATGCGGGTCTGTTCGATGCTCTTACCGTCGCGGTCCAGCGCCTGCACGGTCATGTTGGGGGTCACGGCGCCGGTGGCAATGCGCCCCGTGAGCACGCGGCCGAGGAAATTATCCGCCTCCAGCGTCGTCACCAGCATGGAGAAGGGCGCGTCGGGCTCAGCCTTGGGTGCCGGCACGTGCTCGATCACCTTCTCGAAGATGATGTCCATGTCGTCGCCGCTTTTCTCCGGCTCGGCGCTGGCCCAGCCCTCCTTGGCCGACGCGAAGATGGTCGGAAAGTCGAGCTGCTCGTCGTTGGCTTCCAGGGCGGCGAACAGGTCGAACACCTCGTCCTGCACCTCGAAGGCGCGGGCTTCGGGCTTGTCCACCTTGTTGACGACGACGATGGGTTTCAGGCCCAGCTTCAGCGCCTTGGCGGTGACGAACTTGGTCTGCGGCATCGGGCCCTCGGCGGCGTCGACCAACAGCAGCACGCCGTCGACCATGCCGAGGATGCGCTCCACCTCGCCGCCGAAATCCGCGTGACCGGGCGTGTCGACGATGTTGATGCGCGTGCCTTGCCAATCCACCGAAGTGCACTTGGCCAGGATGGTGATGCCGCGCTCGCGCTCGAGCTCGCCCGAATCCATGGCGCGCTCGGCCACTTGCTGGTTGTCGCGGAAGGTGCCGCTCTGTTTCAAGAGCACGTCGACCAAGGTCGTCTTGCCGTGGTCGACGTGGGCGATGATGGCGATATTGCGGAGTTCCATGCGTCAGGCCGCTCCCAGTTTGGCGGCGACCAGGTCCTTCAGGGGCCGGTCGGGGCGCGCGCCCATGTGCTGAATGACTTCGGCGGCGGCGACGTTGCCGATATGCGCGCACCGCGCCAGGTCGTCGCCCTGCGTCAGCCCATAGAGGAAGCCCGCCGCATAGGCGTCGCCCGCACCCGTGGTATCGACCAGGCGTGCAATGGGGTCGGCGTCGACCACGTGCAGCTCGTCGCCGGCCAGCACCACCGAGCCCTTGGCGCCGCGCGTCAGCGCCACCACCTCGCAGTGGCCCTTGACCGCCTGCAGGGCGGCGTCGAACTCGTCGGCCTCGTAGAGCGAGACGATCTCTTCCTCGTTGGCGAACAGGATGTCGACGTGCCCGGACACCAGATCCAGGAAATCGGCGCGGTGGCGATCGACGCAGAACGGGTCCGACAGGCTCAAGGACACCTTGCGCCCGGCCTTGTGCGCCACGTCGGCGGCCTTCAGGAACGCCTCCTTCGCCGCCGGCGGATCCCAGAGATAGCCCTCGAGATAAGTGATGGCGGAGGCCGCCACCTGGTCCTCGTCGATGTCGTCGGGGCCCAACTCGACGCAAACGCCAAGATAAGTCTGCATGGTGCGCTCGGCGTCGGGCGACACGAGCACCAGGCTGGTCGCCGTCGGCGTGCCGCCGGCCGGCGCGGCGGGGGTATCGAAGGTGACTCCCATGGCCTGGATGTCGTGGCGGAACACCTGGCCCAGCTGGTCGTTGCAGACCTTGCCGATGAAGGCGGCGCGCCCGCCCAAGGACGCCAGGCCGGCGATGGTGTTGGCCGCCGACCCGCCGGAGCATTCCACCGCCGGGCCGACTTTCGAATAGAGCTCGCCGGCGCGGGCCGAATCGACCAATGCCATGGCGCCCTTCTCCAGGCCTTCGGCGCTGAGGAACGCGTCCTCCGCATGGGCGAGGATATCGACGATGGCATTGCCGATGCCGAGGACATCGAAACGGGTGTCGGTCATGACGTGGAATCTCCTGAGGGCCAGCCGGGGCCTCGAACCGTCTGGCCCCCGGAAAGGCGCGCAGTATAGCGAGCGCCATCGGCCCGGCAAGGGATAGCACGCCGGCCCGGTGACGGAACCCCTTTACGGCGGTGAAAAAGGGTATAATGAACCGATTCGCGCGGCCGGAACAAAGCGGCGGCGCGGGGAAAAGCAGGCGCCCGCCGTCGTCGGGGCGGCAGACAAAGACGCGCCAAAAATGTGTTGATTTGTCATGGGTTTACGGGCATTCATTGAGGCGTGGAGTGAGCCGCATGGCCGCTTCAGCATTAACTTTAAGAAACTGGCTTAATAGACTGTAATCATATGCTTTCTGCTCTGATTAAAGGTATCCGGCAACTGAGCGACCCGAAGGCCCAGAAAGTCGTCTGGATGGGCATCGGCGCCGCGCTTTTGACCTTCGCCGTCATGTGGGCGGTGATCGCCGAGGTGCTGGCCAAGACGGCGATCTTCGAGACGCCCTGGCTGGAAGGCATCGCCGACGTGCTCGGCGGCGCGCTGACGCTGGTGCTCACCTGGCTGCTGTTCCCGAGCGTCATTTCGGCGGTCATCGGCTTGATGCTGGAGCGCATCGCCGAGGCGGTCGAGGCACGCCATTACCCGAACCTGCCGGACGCCAACGACCCGCCCCTGACCGAAGCGCTGATCGGCGCGGCCAAGTTCCTGGGCGTGATGATCGTCCTCAACCTGATGCTGCTGCCGTTCCTGTTTTTCGGGCCGCTGTTTCCGATCGTCTTCTACGGCGTCAACGGCTACCTGCTGGGGCGCGAGTTCTTCGAGCTGGTCTCGCACCGGCGGATGTCGCCGGCGGACGCGCGGGCACTGAGAAAGCAGCGCCAAGGCGCCATCGTCGGCATCGGCGTCGTTTTCGCCTTGTTAATGACACTGCCCATCATCAACCTGCTGACCCCGGTCGTCGCCACCGCCACCATGCTGCACCTGTTCGAAGCATGGCGAAGCGAAGCGGGCACGGCCCTGGCCACGACGTAAGGGACATTTGGAAAGGAAACCCTCCATGTTCGGCAAGAAAAAGTCCGACGGCACCCCCGAAGACAAGCTCGAGACCGGCGCCCCCGCCACGCCGGCCGCCGACGCCGGCGACGACAAGGACCCCGGCTCGGCGCCGCCGCTGAAGCCGTTTTCGCGCAAGGGCTCGCACGCGCCCGCGAAGCCGCCGACGACGACCAGCTACCAGCCGGAGATCCCGCGCCGCGTCGCCGACATTCCCGGCCCCGGCGCGCGCCGCATGGACCGGCCGATGCCGGGCTCGGTCGGCTCGGAAGGCGATTCCAAACGCCTCGTCGTCGGCCGCGACATCGCGCTGAAGGGCGAGATCACCGCCTGCGACAAGCTGGTGGTGGAGGGCGTGGTGGAAGTGACGCTTTCCAACGCGCGCGCCATCGAGGTGTCGCCGAGCGGCCACTTCACCGGCAACGCCGACGTCGCCGAGGCCGATATCTCGGGCCGCTACGACGGCGAGCTGATCGCCCGCGAACGGCTGATCGTGCGTGCCGGCGGCCACGTCAAGGGCAAGGTCCGCTATGGGCGCATCGTCATCGAATCGGGCGGCGAGGTGTCGGGCGACATGCAGACCCTGGATTCCGGCGACGACTGAACCGGGTCCGCCCATGACAATTATCCGATCCTGGCCGGCGCTGCTGGTGGTTGCGCTGCTTGCCGGCTGCACCGGCGAGGATGTGCCGCCGCCCGCGACGCACGCGGCACCGCAGGCAGAGCCCGCGCCCAAGCCGGCCGAAATCGCCGCCATTCCGCCGCTCGAGGAAGAGCGCGGCGGCAGAATTGCCCCCGCCCCCGCCGCACCGCCGGAGACGCCGGTGCCGGCGGTCGAGAGCCTGCGCGGCCTGGAAGCGGGCAAGGTTACGCTGATGCTCGGAGAGCCGCAGTTTCAAAGGATCGATTCGCCAGCGGAATTATGGCAATACCGCCTGGGCGGGTGCGTTTTAGACCTGTTTTTCTACCCTTCGTCGTCCGGCGAGATGGCCGTCGACCACCTGGAAACCCGCCATTTCGATAACAGCACCACCGATCCGCAGGGCTGTTTTACGCAACTGGTCCGCGCGGTGAGAAGAACCGGCTAGCGACGCCGAAGCCCTTACACCTAGGCCGTGGTCTTTCCCTTGAAGCGGCAGAGATCGATCACCGGGCAGACCGGGCAATCGGGTTTTCTCGCCTTGCAGATATAGCGCCCGAGCAAGATCAGCCAGTGGTGCGCATGCAGCATATACTTTTCCGGCGTCACCTTCAGAAGCTTCTTCTCCACCGCCAGCACCGTCTTGCCCGGCGCGATGCCGGTACGGTTGCCGATGCGGAAGATGTGGGTGTCGACGGCGATGGTATGGGCGCCGAAGGCGATGTTGCGGACCACGTTGGCGGTCTTGCGTCCGACCCCCGGCAGCGCCTCCAGCGCCGCCTGGTCGTCCGGCACCTCGCCGCCGTGCCGCTCGATCAACAGATGGCTCAGGACCATGACGTTCTTGGCCTTGTTGTTGAACAGCCCGATGGTCTTGATGTGGTCCTTCAGCTTGGCCTCGCCCAGCTTGACCATCTTCTCCGGCGTATCGGCGACCTTGAACAGTTTTTCCGTGGCGCGGTTGACGCCGACGTCGGTGGCCTGCGCCGACAGCGTCACCGCCACCAACAGCGTATAGGGGTTGGTGTAGTTGAGTTCGCCCTTGGGCTCGGGGTTGGCGGCCTCGAGGCGGGCGTAGAAGGTTTCGATGTCGGCTTTCTTCATGCCCGCATGCTCCCGGACCCGTCCGGCCGGGGCAAGTTTTTTTGTGGCGGCGCGGATTGGAGGCGTTAAAATCCGCGCCATGAGCCAACCCCTGCCGCAACCCGCCGAGCCCGCCGACCCGCGCGACGCCGTGGTGTTCAGCGCCGAGTTGAGGCCCAATTCGTCCGCCACCAAGCGCGCCATCAAATGGCTGGCGATCGCCATCTGTGCCGTCATGGTGCCGGTGGCGCTGATCTTCGGCCTGGTCGGCGCCTGGCCGGTGTTCGGCTTCATGGGGCTGGAACTGGTGGCGCTGGTGCTATTGCTGCATTTCAACCACCGCCGTTCCGGCGTGGTCGAGCGCATCGCCGTCACCGAGCGCCAGCTTCACCTGGAGCGGGTCAATCATTGGGGCCGGCGCGAGGCCTGGTCGTTCCCGCGCCATTGGGCGCGCGTGCAGTTGATCGGCGCCGACGCCCCCAACTCGCGCCTGGAAGTCCGGAGCCACGGCCATGCCGTGCCGCTGGGCGCCTTCCTCACGTCCGACGAACGCCGGGAAGTCGCTAATGCCTTGGGGCGTTTCCTGAAAGGTCTCTGCGCGCCGGTGTTCAAGGCCGGCGCCTAAGACATCCCCAGTACGTCGCGCATGCTGTAAAGGCCGGCGGGTTTGCCCTCGGTCCAGAGCGCGGCAGTCACCGCGCCGTGGGCGAAGATGCCCCGATCCGCGGCCTTGTGGCTGATCTCGATGCGCTCGCCGGGGCCGGCGAAAATCACCGTGTGCTCGCCGACAACGTCGCCGCCCCGAAGCGTCGCGTAACCGATGGCGCCGTCGGGCCTGGCACCGGTTTCGCCCTCGCGGCTCATCACGGCGGCGGCAGCATGATCGACACCGCGCGCCTTGGCGGCGGCCTTGCCGAGCATCAGCGCGGTGCCCGAAGGCGCGTCGATCTTGTGCTTATGGTGCATCTCCAGCACCTCGATATCGAAGGCCGGGCCCAAGGCCGCCGCCACCTGTTCGGCCAAGCCGACCAAAAGGTTGACGCCGAGGCTCATGTTGCCGGCGTGGACGATGGCGACCTTTTCGGCCGCGCGGGCGATCTCCTGCATTTGATCGTCGCCGAGCCCGGTGGTGCCGATAACCATGGCGGTGCCGGTCTCGGCGGCCAGCGCCGCGTGCTTCACCGTGGCCGCGGGAATGGTGAAATCGATGACAAGATCGACGGCGGCGAACATCGCCGCCGCGTCGTCGGTGACGGCGACGCCCGACGGCTTGCCGCCGGCGATCTCTCCCAGGTCGGCGCCGATGAAGTCGCTGCCCGGCATCTCAGTGCCGCCGGCCAGTTCCGCGCCCGGGGTCTCTCCGATCACTTGGCCCAACATCCGGCCCATGCGGCCGGCGCATCCAACGATCCCGATTTTCATGGCACTGCTCCCTCCGGAATTCCGGGCTCACTCTTACTTGAGCCCACCCGCGCTGGCAACTTGAACCGGGACGGGCGAGCCGCCATGATACCGCCCGGCAGCAGGGGAACAATTCACCGATGGGACGCAAGGTTCTACTGATCACCACCGATCAGCAACGTTTCGATGCGCTGGGCTGCAACGGCGGCGCCTTCGCCGAGACACCGAATATCGACGCGCTGGCGGCCGGCGGGCTGAACTATGCCCAGGCGCGCAACCAATCCACCGTCTGCATGCCGGCGCGTTCCACCATTCTCACCGGGCAGTCCATCCGGATGCACGGCGTGACATCCAATGGAATCCCGCTGCCGGCCGACGCGCCGGCGCTCTCTCATCTGCTCAAGGCCAGGGGCTTCAAGACGGCGCTGATCGGCAAGGCGCACCTGGAGCCGCATGCCGCCACCGACTTTTTCGAGAACCTGGCCGCCAACCAAGGCGACACCGGCCCGCACCGGGGCTTCGACCGCATGGAGCTGGCCGGCCATTCCGGCCGCATCGCGCGTTCCACCTTTCACTACGCCAAATGGCTGAACGAGACCCACGCCGATCAGGTCGAGGGCTTTCACGAATACGCCTATCAGGGCTCGCCGTCGGCGCGCGATGGCGGCGATACCGACGCGCCGCAGGTGGCCCACAATCCAATCCCGAAAGAACTCTACCACACGCACTGGACGGCCGAACGCACCATTGCCTGGCTGGATGAACTGGACGACGGCGACGACTGGTTCTGCTGGATGAGCTTTCCCGATCCGCACCATCCCTGGGACCCGCCGATGGAGGCCGCCCGCAAGTTCGACTGGCGCGACCTGCCGCTGCCGCCGGGCTATCCCGGCAGCCCGGAGAAATGCCTGGAGGTCTTGGCCGACAAGCCCCGGCACTGGCGCGAATGGTATCTGGGCGAGAAGCGCTTCGCCTTCGAGGTGCCGCCCGCCTTCGTGCCGGCGAAGCTCACGGCGGACGCCATCCGCGAGGTCAACGCCAAGGTGCATGCCGCGAACGAACTGATCGACGAGGCCGTCGGGATGGTCATGGATCATCTGGCCGGGCGCGGCTGGGACACGGAGACGGATGTCTTCTACACCACCGACCACGGCGAATTCCAAGGCGACTTCGGCATGCTGTTCAAGGGCCCTTATCACGTGGAGGGGCTGATGCGGGTGCCGCTAATCTGGCGTCCGGCGGCATCGGCCGGCATTGCGCCGGCCAGGCTGTCGCAACCGGTCGGCCATGTCGATATCGCGCCGACCATTGCCGCCATCGCCGGCGAGACGGCGGATTGGATGCAAGGGGCACCGCTGCCCACCGACGCGGAAACGACCGGCCGCGCCGGCACCACCACCGAGTGGATCGACGAATGGGACGGCAACGCGGTGACGCTGCGGACCTTCGTCGAGGGCGGGCGCTACGTGGTCACCGAATACGGCGCCACCAACGTCTACGACGGCACCGAGGGCGAGCTTTACGACCTCGCCGACGACCCGCACCAATGGCGCAACCTCTGGGACGACCCCGCCCGCGCCGGGCTCAAATCCGACCTTCTGGCGGCGCTGCGGGACAACCTGCCCCAGGGACGCGAAACACCTTTGGAAAAAATCGCTTCCGTGTAAAATAGGATCACCATGTTTTTGAAACTTCTCAACCAAGAGCAACGGGACGCGCTGTTCGTGCTGGCGCAGCAGATGATCGTCGCCGACGGCATCGTTGCCGAACAGGAAATGAACTACCTGGACCGGCTGTTCTGGGAATCCAGCGGTTACGGCCAGGCGCCGATGTCGGATCTGGACCGCGACGTCAACCTCAGCGTCTTTGCCGATACCAACGCGAAGCTGATCGTCGGCGCCGAGCTGTTGATCATCGCCGTGGTCGACGGCGAATATCATCCCGCCGAGGCCGCCTTCGCCAACAAGGTGATCGAACAGTTCAACCTGACGCGGAAACAGCACGAGGAGCTTTGCCGCGTCGCCGAACAGGCCGCCGCCGCGCTGGGCGCCATGCAGGGCCTGTTGGACTGAGGCCGCCGGTCCCAATCTGAGCGGTGTGAGGTCACGCCATGTTCATACAACTCCTCGATAAGGACGAACGCGCCGCCTTCTTCGATCTGGCGCAGCAGATGATCGTCGCCGACGGCATCGTCGCCGAGCAGGAAATGGCCTACCTCGACCGGCTCTACTGGGAAAGCAGCGGCTTCACCCAGGCACCCATCGCCGACGTGCACCGCGAGGTCGACCTAAGCGTGTTCGCCTCCGAGCGCTCACGTCTGGTGGTCGGCGCCGAACTGTTGATCATCGCCGTCGTCGACGGTGAATATCACGCCGCCGAAGCCGAGTTCGCCAACCGCATTATCCACGATCTCGGCATCACGCTGGAGCAGCATGAAACGCTCTGCCGCGTCGCCGAGGACGCCGCCAACGCACTGGTGACCATGCGCAGCCTGATTACCTGACGCGCCGCGGCGCGGATTTATGCTGCACCGAAATGCTGCAGCATAAAGTGCAGCAAAATGTGATTTTTCAATATCTTACCGTGCAGCATTTTTTGCAGCAATCCTTCCGTCGTCCCCGCGAAAGCGGGGACCCATTTGATGCCGAAGGCATCATTCTTTCGGCTTGTGGATTCCGTGGATAGGCCAGCTGGATTCCCGCTTTCGCGGGAATGACGGAGGGGGTGCGGGAACGACGAGAGAGACGCGCGGACGGCGGAGCGGGTGAAGCCCCTACTCCTTCAAATCCTCCCAAAGCTCCTTCACCTTGGAAAAGAAGCCGTGCGCCTCGGGGCTGTGGGTGTCCTCGCCGCCTTCCTTTGCGAACTCGTCGAGAAGTTCTTTCTGGCGCTTGGTCAGGTTCTGGGGCGTTTCGACGTTGGCCTGCACGAACATGTCGCCGCGCGATTTCGACCGCAGCACGCTCATGCCCTTGCCCTTCAGCCGGAACTGGTGACCGGTGGGCGTGCCGGCGGGAATCGAGAGCCTGGCGATGGTGCCGTCCACGGTCGGCACCTCGACGGTGCCGCCCAAGGCGGCGCGGGTCATCGGGATCGGCACCCGGCAATAGATGTCGGCGCCATCGCGCTGGAAGAATCGGTGCGGCTTCAGGTGCAGGAAGATGTAGAGGTCGCCGGGCTGCGCGCCGCGCAAGCCGGCCTCGCCCTCGCCGGTCAAGCGGATGCGGGTGCCGTCCTCGACGCCGGCGGGAATGTTGACGCTCAGCGTCTTTTCCTTGTGCACGCGCCCCGCGCCGCCGCAGTTGGTGCAGGGGTCCTTGATCACCTCGCCGGTGCCCTGGCAGTTCGGGCAGGTGCGCTCGACGGTGAAGAAACCGGATTGCGATCGCACCCGGCCGTGTCCGGAACAGGTCGGGCAGGCGCTGGGCCCGGAGCCGCCGGCCGCGCCGGAACCGGAGCAGACGTCGCAGGCGACGCTCGTCGGCACGCGGATCTCGGTCTGCTTGCCCTTGAAGGCGTCCTCCAACTCGATTTCCATGTTGAATCGCAGGTCGGCGCCCTTGCCCGGCTGCGGGCCGCCGCCGCGCCGCCCGCCGAAATCGCCGAACATCTCGTCGAAGATGTCGGCAAAGCCGGACGCGAAACCACCGCCGAACCCGGCGCCGCCGGGACCGCCCGGGCCACCCTGCTCGAAGGCGGCGTGGCCGAAGCGATCGTAGGCGGCGCGCTTGTCGCCGTCCTTGAGGACTTCATAGGCCTCGTTGACGTCTTTGAAACTCTGCTCGGCGTCCTTGTCACCCGGATTGCGGTCCGGGTGGTATTTCATGGCGAGCTTGCGGTAGGCCTTCTTGATTTCGTCGCCGTCCGCGTCCCGCCCAACGCCCAGGGTCTCGTAGAAATCCGTTTTCGCCATGTCGTGAACCCCCGAAATTCAGCCGTCGCCGAAGTTGCGGACGGAACGGGCGGCGGCCCCCTTTAAGCCGCCGCCCATCAATTCCGTCAGTCGCCCTTCTTTTTGTCGGCGTCGGGGTCGACTTCCTCGAAGTCGGCATCGACGACGTTGTCGTCATCGGCCGCTTCCGCCTCGGCGTGAGCACCGGCACCCATGTCGGGGCCCATGCCCTCGGTGGCGCCTTCCGCCTGGGCCGCCTTGTACATGGCCTCGCCGAGCTTCATGGAAGCCTGGGTCAGCGCTTCGGTCTTGGCGGCAATGTCGTCCATGTCGTCGCCCTCGAGCGCTTCCTTCAATTCGGCGACGGCATCCTCGATCGCCTTCTTGTCGTCCTCGGGGACCTTGTCGCCGTATTCCTTCAGGTTCTTCTCGGTGGCGTGGATCATGGAATCGGCGTTGTTGCGCACTTCCACGCCCTCGCGCCGCTTCTTGTCCTCTTCGGCATGCTGCTCGGCTTCCTGCACCATGCGCTCGATGTCCTCGTCGGCGAGACCGCCGGAGGCCTGGATGCGGATCTGCTGCTCCTTGCCGGTGGCCTTGTCCTTGGCCGAGACGTTGACGATGCCGTTGGCGTCGATGTCGAAGGTGACCTCGATCTGCGGCAGGCCGCGCTGTGCCGGCGGGATGCCGACCAGGTCGAACTGGCCGAGGATCTTGTTGTCGGCCGCCATCTCGCGCTCGCCCTGGAAGACGCGGATGGTCACCGCGGTCTGGTTGTCCTCGGCGGTCGAGAACACCTGGGATTTGCGCGTCGGGATCGTGGTGTTGCGGTCGATCAGGCGCGTGAACACGCCGCCCAGCGTCTCGATACCGAGCGACAGCGGCGTCACGTCCAAGAGCAGCACGTCCTTGACGTCGCCCTTCAGCACGCCGCCCTGGATGGCGGCGCCGATGGCGACCACTTCGTCCGGGTTGACGCCCTTGTGCGGCTCACGGCCGAAGAACGACTTCACCACTTCCTGCACCTTGGGCATGCGGGTCATGCCGCCGACTAGGATCACCTCGTCGATCTCGGAGGCCTTGAGGCCGGCATCCTTGAGCGCCTGCTTGCAGGGCGCCACGGTGCGTTCGACCAGGTCCTCGACCAGGGCTTCCAGCTTGGAGCGCGAGAGCTTGATGTTCAGGTGCTTCGGCCCCGACTGGTCGGCGGTGATGAACGGCAGGTTGACCTCGGTCTGGGCGGTGGACGAGAGCTCGATCTTGGCCTTCTCGGCCGCTTCCTTCAGGCGCTGCAGGGCCAGGCGGTCCTCGCGCAGGTCGATGGTGTTTTCCTTTTTGAACTCGTCCGCCAGGTAATCGACGATGCGCTTGTCGAAGTCCTCGCCGCCGAGGAAGGTGTCGCCGTTGGTGGATTTCACCTCGAAGACGCCGTCACCGATTTCCAGCACGGAGACGTCGAAGGTGCCGCCGCCCAGGTCGTAGACGGCGATGACGCCCGAGTCCTTTTTCTCGAGGCCGTAGGCGAGCGCCGCGGCGGTCGGTTCGTTGATGATGCGCAGCACTTCCAGACCGGCGATCTTGCCGGCGTCCTTGGTGGCCTGGCGCTGGGAATCGTTGAAGTAGGCGGGCACCGTGATCACCGCCTGGGTGACCGGCTCGCCCAGATAGCTTTCGGCGGTTTCCTTCATCTTTTGCAGAATGAAGGCGGAAACCTGGCTGGGGCTGTATTTCTGGCCCTCGGCCTCGACCCAGGCGTCGCCGTTGTCGCCCTTGACGATCTGATAGGGCACCAGCTTCTTGTCTTCCTTGGTGATGGGATCGTCGTAGCGCCGTCCGATCAGGCGCTTGATGGCGAACAGGGTGTTTTCCGGGTTGGTCACCGCCTGGCGTTTCGCCGGCTGGCCGACCAGTCGCTCGCCGCCCTCGGCAAAGGCGACCATGGAAGGTGTGGTGCGCGCGCCTTCCGCGTTTTCCACGACCTTGGCGTCCCGGCCATCCATGATGGCGATACAGGAGTTGGTGGTGCCGAGATCGATACCAATGACTTTGCTCATGTCTTCCTCGTACTTCTGCGGCAATTTCTTTGCAGCCCGTTCAGGCGCTGCTGGAAATCCCTAGTGATGCTTTTGTGGGAGAAGCCGAAGTCGGCGACTTTTCCCGCGCTTATATAGGCTTAGGCCCCGGCACGCGCAATGCTTTAGGGCGCGCGCCGAAACCCCGAACTCAAAGCTTCTCGTCGACCTGACCGCCGGCGCCGCCCGCGTCGCCCGGTTGTTCATAGGCCTGGCGGCCATCCTTCACCGCCGGGCCGTCGCCGGCTCCGTCGCCCGCCTCGTCGCCGGGGGCCGGCTGCGCATCGGGCTTCGGCCCGCCCTTAGTGACGCCGACCTTGGCGGCGCGTAGCGTGCGGCCATGCAGGGTGTAGCCGTCCTCCAGCACCTGGGTGACGGTGCCGGCGGGCTGGGCCGGATCGGGAATCTCGAACATGGCCTCGTGCAGCATCGGGTCGAAGCGCTGGCCCATGGCCTCGATCGGCTTGATGCCGGCGCGCTCGAAGGCGCTCAGCAGTTCCTTGGCCACCATCTCGACGCCGACGGCGATGTTTTCCAGGTTCGCATCCTGGGCGCGGGCATCGGCATCGATGGCGGCGAGCGCCCGGCCCATGTTGTCCGACACCCGGAGCAGGTCCTCGGCGAAACTCTTGATGGCATACTTCGACGCGTCCTCCTTGTCGCGCTGCGCGCGGCGGCGCACGTTCTCGGCCTCGGCCAGCGCGCGCAGGAGCTTGTCGTTGAGGTCCGCGGTCTGGGCTTCCAGCTCGGCGATGCGCGCCGACAGCTCGGCGTCGGCCGGCGCTGGTGCATCCCCAGGCGCGTCTTGCGGTGCCGCTTCGGCGGCACTCTCGGTGGTGTCGAGCATGGGTTCCGGCGCGGTCTCCGAAGGCGCGAAAGTCGGCTCGTCAGCGGCGGCTTCCGCTTCGGGGGCGCGGTTTTCGGTATCTTCCGGCAAGGGTTCGGATGTCATGACGGCAAGGGTCTCCATTCACTTGTGGTTTTGTCAGCCGAGCATGCGGCCGATGAGTTTGGCGGTGTAGTCGACCATCGGGATGATGCGCGCGTAATTCATGCGCGATGGGCCGATGACGCCGATGGCGCCGACCACCTGTTCGGACGAGTTCTGAAACGAGTTGGTGACCATGGAAACGCCGGCCAGATTGAACAGCTGGTTGTCGGCGCCGATGAAGATCTGCACGCCCTCCGCCGCGTCGGTGAGCGACAAGAGCTTCAGCATCTCCTGCTTGGTCTCCAGCGTGGTAAACAGATTGCGGATGCGCTCGAGATCGGTGAGCGCGTTGACGTCTTCCAGCAAATGCGCCTGGCCGCGCACGATCAGCGAACCGGCGGCTGCGCCATCGGCCGCGCCGCCCGCCCAGGTGGCGAGGCCGCTTTCGACCACGCGCTGGGTCAGGTCGTCGAGCTCGGCGCGGTTCTGTTCCAATTCGGTGATGATCTCGTCATAGGCTTCCGCCACCGTGCGCCCGACCAGGCGCGCGCTGAGGAAATTCGACGCCTGCACCATGGCCGACGGCGACAGTTGTTCCGGCGTCTGAATGATGCGGTTCTCGACGATGCCGTTTTCCGTCACCAGCACCACCAGCGCCCGGCCCGGGCTCAAGGACACGAACTCGATGTGCTTCAGCGGGCTTTCGGTCTTCGGCGCCAACACCAGGCTGGCGCAGCCGGTCAGCCCCGACAGCGCCTCCGTCGCCTGCTCCAAAAGCCCTTCCAGGCTGGTCGACGAGCCGGCGAACTGGCCCTTGATGTCATCGCGCTCGCGGCTGGTGAGATTGCCGACCTCGAGCAAGCCGTTGACGAACATCCGAAGCCCGGCGTCGGTGGGCAGCCGCCCGGCCGAGGTATGCGGCGCGTACAGAAGACCCGCCTCCTCCAGGTCGGCCATGACGTTGCGGACCGTCGCCGGCGACAGCTTCTGGCCGAGCTTGCGCGAGATCGAGCGCGAGCCCACCGGCTCGCCGGTCTCCACGTAGGAATCGACGATCAGCTTGAAGATTTCCCGTGAACGCTGGTTCAATTCGGTAATCATGTTGGGTCCGTTTTCAGGTGATTACGCCCGAATGTAGTTTTGCGCTTGGCGGGCGTCAACGCATGGCGGGAAGGCTTGTGCCGCCAGCGCCCTCGCGTTAGCTTGCCGGCCCATCACAACGGCAATTAAAAGGGGGCGTCATGCGGCCTTCTGGGCGGAAACCCGAGCAACTGCGCGAGATCATCCTCGAGCCCGACGTCTCCAAGCACGCCGAGGGCTCCTGCCTGGCCAGGTTCGGCGACACCCACGTGCTCTGCACTGCCTCGGTCGAGCAGCGCGTGCCGCCATGGATGCGCGATTCGGGCCGCGGCTGGGTAACGGCGGAATACGGCATGCTGCCGCGCTCGACCAACACCCGCACCGACCGCGAGGCGGCGCGCGGCAAGCAATCGGGCCGCACCCAGGAGATCCAGCGCTTGATCGGGCGCTCCTTGCGCGCCGTCACCGACCTGGAGGCGATGGGGGAGTTGCAGGTGAAACTGGACTGCGACGTCATTCAGGCCGACGGCGGCACCCGCACCGCCGCCATCACCGGCAGCTACGTGGCGCTGCACCGCGCCTTCGAGCGTTGCAAGAAATTGGGCATCGTTAAGAGCATTCCATTGATCGATCAGGTGGCGGCCATCTCCTGCGGTCTTTATAAGGGCATTGCAGTGAGCGATCTTGACTATGCCGAGGACTCCAACGCCGAAGCCGACGCCAACTTCGTGCTCACTGGAAAGGGCGGAATCGTTGAGATTCAGGGCACCGCCGAGGCCGATCCCTTCAGTGAAGCGCAATTCCTTGAGCTTCTTAAGCTGGCCCAGGCTGGCGTCGCCGAATTGGCCGAGGCGCAGCGCATAGCTCTCGGACAAGCTTAACGGATTAATTCTGATCCCATGGCGCGGAATTTCACCGAGGGCAAGCTAGTCATCGCCAGCCACAACCCCGGCAAGGTGCGCGAGATCGACGATCTCTTGCGTCCCTTCGGCGCCGAGGTGATCTCGGCCGGCGATCTGGGGCTGCCCGAACCGGTCGAGGACGGCGACAGCTTCATCGCCAACGCGGAAATCAAAGCCCTGGCCGCCGCCGAAGCCGCCAATCTTCCCGCATTGGCCGACGATTCCGGCCTTGTCGTCCCGGCCCTGGACGGCCAGCCCGGCATCTATTCGGCCCGCTGGGCCGGGCCGGAGAAGGATTTTGGCCTCGCCATTCGCACCGTCTGGGAGGAACTCGGAAAAAAGGGTGCCTCCGATCAGCCCGCCGCTTATTTCGCCTGCGCGCTGTCGCTCTGCTGGCCGGCGGCGGAGGGCTCTCCCCTGCATCTCGAGACCTTCGAGGGCCAGGTCCATGGGCATCTGGTCTGGCCGCCTCGCGGCGAAAAAGGTTTCGGATACGATCCGATGTTCGTGCCGCAAGGGTTTGAAATCACCTTCGGCGAATTCGAGCCGGACGCCAAGCACGCCATCAGCCACCGTGCCGACGCCTTCAACAAGCTCGTCGCGGCCTGTTTCAAGCCCGGCTGATGGTCACCGAACCACTGGCGCTCTACGTCCACTGGCCGTTCTGCCAGTCGAAATGCCCCTATTGCGATTTCAACAGCCATGTGTCGGAAAGCATCGACCAGGCGCGCTGGCGCGACGCACTTTTGTTGGAACTGGCACATTACGCCGCCGAGACGTCGGGGCGCAGGCTGTCCAGCATCTTTTTCGGTGGCGGCACGCCGTCGCTGATGGACCCCGGGACCGTGGCGGCGCTGATCGAAGCCGCGCGCGGCCACTGGAATTTTGGCCCCGATGTCGAGATTACGCTGGAAGCCAATCCGTCGTCGGCCGAGCGGCAGAAATTCCGCGCGCTCAAGGAGGCCGGCGTCGATCGTCTGTCGCTGGGTGTGCAGTCCTTCGACGACGATGCGCTCAAGTTTCTGGGCCGGCGCCACGACGCCGGGGAGGCGCGGCGCGCCATCGAGGACGCCAACGCGGTGTTCCAGCGTACCTCGTTCGACCTGATCTACGGCCTGCCGGACCAAGACCCAAACGGCTGGCGGGCGGAGTTGGAACAGGCGCTGGATCTGGCCGGCGAACACTTGTCGGTCTACCAGCTCACCATCGAGCCCGGCACCGCCTTTTTCCGCGACCGGGTGGCGGCGGCGGACGACGATGTGGCCGTCGATCTGTTCCAAATCACCCGAGATTTTCTGCAAGAGAACGGCCGGCCGGCCTACGAGGTTTCCAACCATTCCCGGCCCGGCGCTGAGAGCCGCCACAACCTGACCTATTGGCGGGGCGGCGACTACGCCGGGATCGGCCCCGGCGCGCATGGCCGGCTGACGACACGAGAGGGCTTCACCGCCACGCACCAGATTCACGAACCGGCACGCTGGTTGGACGCCGTCGCCAAGGCGGGCCATGGCACCGCCAAGCGCCGCGCGCTCGCGCCCCGGGAACGCGCCGAGGAAATGGTGATGACCGGGCTCCGGCTCACCGAGGGCCTCGATCTCGACCGGCTGGAATCCCTTTCGGGATTGGCCTGGAACCGAGTGCTTGAGGGACCGCGCGTCGAACAATGCCTGACGGGCGGTCTCTTGGAACGGCGCGGCACGCGCCTGCTGGCCACGGCCGACGGGCTGCTCCGGCTCAACGCCATGATCGCGGCGCTGTTGGCGCCGGACCTGGACGAGGGCTAGGCGCTTTAGTTGATCGCGGCCTGGAAGGTGGTGGGTGCGGCCTGGATCACCCGGGCATCGCGCTGACGGAGCTGCATCACCGCGAGACCGCGCTCGGTCACGCCGCTGGAAAGGAACCGGAAGATGCCGTCGCGGCCCTCGAAGCCGCTCACCGACGTCAGCGTCGCCTCGGAGAAATCGGGGCCGTTCTGCTGGCGCGCCAGGACGGCGGCGAGCGCCGTCGCGTCGTAGGCGAGGGTCGCCAGCCTGGGCGGCGTATCGCCATAGGTGTCGCGGTAGAGCTGTTCGAAGCCCTGGCGCTTGGCCGGATCGGGCGCTGCATACCAGCCGCCGGCCAGCGCCGGCTCCGAGCCCAGCCCCGGCACGTCCCATTGTCCGGTGCCGAGCATACGCACCTTGGCCGGGTCGACGTCATAGAACGGCAGCAGCGCCGCCACCGACTGGAGCCGCTTGCCGCCGTCGGCGATCAGCAGGGCCTCGAACGGCAGATCGCCGATGGTCTGCAGCGTTTCGAGCCGCTTCAGCGCCTGGCGCGAGACTTCGTCGTCCTGTTTCTCAAGCTCCGCGCGCTGATGCAAAAGCGCCTTGCGGCGATTGTCGTAATCGGCGAGGACGCGCACCACGTCGGTAAAATCGTCGGCCGCCGGGTTGTAGAACCGTGCCTCCACCACCTGGGCGCCGAGCGAGCGGGTCACGTCGCGCAGCGTCTCGAACACCGTGGCGCCGTAGGTATTGTCGGGCGCCAGCGCGCCGAACCGGGTGATGCCCTGCTGGATGGCATAGGAAACCACGCGCCGCACCTGGTCCTCGGGCAGGAAACCCATGGTATAGATACCGCCCCCGCCGACGCGGCGGTCGGATGAAAAGGCGATGATCGGCACGTGTGCGGCCCTGGCCGCCGGCGCCGCCGCCTGCACGGAGCCGGCTAGCAAGGGACCCAGAATCACCTGTACGCCGTCGCCGATGGCGGTTTGCGCGGCGGCCTGGGCGCCGGTGGGCGTGCCGCGGGTATCGATGGGCAGCAATTCCAACCGGCGGTCGGCGAAATCGAACATGGCCAATTGCGCGGCATTGAGGAGCGCCTTGCCGATGGCCGCATTGCGCCCGCTCAAGGGCAGCAACAGGCCGACCCGCACCGTATCCGTTGTCGCCGGCGGCGGTACCAGGGGCCGCATGGCGTCGGGTTCGGCCGACGGCGCCCGATTGAGAAGTTCGGCCAGCGACGGCAGGTCCGGGCTCGGCACCGCGGCACCCGTGGCGGGTTGCGTGCCGGCGGCCTGGCCGGCCGGCAGGGTGCCGGGCGGTTGCGTCTGCAGCACCTGGGCACCGGAAGAAATCCCCGCCGTGCCGGACGTGGTGCCGGGCGGCACCGAAGCCTGGCTGGTCTGGGGCCCGAGCACCGGCGGGCGCTGATGCGAGGGCGGCGTCGCCTGGGCACCGGCCGTGGCCGGGGCCCTTTGCGCTTGCAAGCCGCCGCCCGGTCCGATTTGCTGACAGCCGGCCAGCGCGAGCATCAGCGCAGCAACAAACGCCATGGCCGGGACCGGCATTCCTTTCCGGGTGGAGAGCAAACGTGTCATCGGAAAAACGGCTTCCCTCTGCTGATGGGCCCACGCCCGACGAGCCCCCCACTCGGTCGGCGGGAGAGCCTAGCGTCAGGCGTCGGCGGAGTAAACCGCGAGCCGCCGATGTCTCGGGCCTGATCCTGGTGGCGACGCCCATCGGCAACGCCGGCGACATTTCCGAACGCGCGCTGGACGTGCTTGCCGCCGTCGACGTCATCGCCTGCGAGGACACCCGGGTCACAGGCAAGCTGCTGCATCTGCTTGCGGTCGATGCGACGCTGCTCCCCTATCATGAATACAATGCCGCCAAACAGCGGCCGAAACTCATTGAGCGCCTGCAACGTGGCGAAACCGTGGCATTGGTATCGGACGCCGGCATGCCGGCGATCTCGGATCCGGGCTACAAGCTGGTCGCCGCTTGCATCGAGGAAGGCATCGCCCTCACCTGCGTGCCGGGCCCGTCTTCGGTGACGACAGCGCTGGCGCTTTCCGGCCTGCCCACCGACCGCTTCTTCTTCCAGGGCTTCCTGCCGTCGAAAGCGGGGGCGCGGCGGAACGTGTTGGCAGAGATCGGCGCCGTCCCCGGCACGTTGGTCGTGATGGAATCGGCCAAGCGCCTGGCCGCCATGCTGGAGGACGCCACTCAGGTGCTTGGTGACCGCGGCGCGGCCGTGGCGCGCGAGCTGACCAAGCGCTTCGAGGAAGTGCGCCGGGGCACCCTCTCCGAGCTGGCCCGACACTATGCGGAGGCCGGCCCGCCGAAGGGCGAGATCACCGTGGTCATCGGTCCGCCCGGCGAGGCGGCGCGCATGGACGCCGACGCGATCGACGCCATGCTTGAGCGCGAGATGCAATCCGCCAGCCTGCGCGACGCGGCGGCGGCGGTGGCCACGGCGAGCGGTTGGCCGAGGCGCGACGTCTATCAGCGCGCGCTCGCGCTTTCCGCCGAGGCTGGACGACCGGACCCATGAGCCGCCGGCCGCGCCCGGCCGCCTGGCGTTTCGGCATCAACGCCGAAGCGCTGGCTGCCTGGCGGCTCCGGCTCAAGGGCTACCGCATCCTGGCCCGGCGCTCTCGCTGTCCGCAGGGCGAGATCGACCTGGTGGCGCGGCGGGGTGGTACGCTGGCTTTCGTCGAGGTCAAGGCGCGGGCGCGGGATACGGGCGGCGAATTGATCACCGCGCGCCAGCGCCGCCGTATCGAACGCGCCGCGGGCGTCTTCCTGCAACGTCATCCGGCCCTCGCGGCCCTGGACATGCGCTTCGACGCCGTACGCATCGAGGGGGCCGGCCGTTTTCACCATTTGCCCGGTGCCTGGCGCGCCGGAGACTGAATGTTTCGGGGTCATGCTGTGGGGAACTCCCCCTTTGTGCCCTCGCCCGAAGGCTTTACAATAGGGCGATTCGTGCACATCTCAGCAGTCTCAGTGCATTGGAATCGGGAGATTGTTTTCATGTTTCGCTCCGCTTTTCGGGGGTTCGTCGTGGCTTCGTTGATCGCCGCATCGGCGGCCGGGCTCAGTGGCTGCGCCGGTGCCGTACTGGGTGCCGGAGCGGCGGCAGGGGTTGCGGCCTTCGAGGAGCGCCCGCTCCGGACCATCGCCACCGACACCAAGATCGCCACGCAGTTGCGGGTCGCGCTGCTGGAGGAAAGCGAGCGGCATTTCGCCAAGGTCGGCATCGAGGTGTTCGAGGGCCGTGTGCTGCTGACCGGCATCGTCGATTCGGAAAAGATGCGCGCCGATGCGGTGCGCCTCGCGTGGAAGACCGAGAACGTCAAGGAAGTGCTGAACGAGGTTTTCGTCGGGTCCGGCTCCCTGATGGACACCGCCAAGGATTCCTGGATCACCGCACGACTGACCACCAAGATCGCCGTCGATAAGGACGTACTGGCGATCAACTACGCCATCGAGACGGTCGGCGCCACGGTCTACCTGATGGGCATCGCCCAGGACCAGGCGGAACTGGACCGGGTCATTGCCCATGCGCGCGAGGTCAGCTACGTGCGCAAGGTGATCAGCCACGTCCGGGTCAAGACCGCCGGGGCTGCCGGGGCCGCTTCATGACCGACGGCGGCGCCGTCATGGATGCGCTCGGCGCCATCGGCCGTGCCGAGGACGGCGATATCGATCTTGCCGGTGCCGCGCTGCTTTTGGCGCGAGCCGCCCGCCCCGAACCCTCGCCGGAACCTTATCGCCGCCACCTGGAACAGTTGGAAAGCGAGGTCGCCGATTACGCCGGGCGCGACCAGAGCCTGACCCGCAGGCACGAGGCGCTTGTGCAGGTCATTGCCCGGCGGCACGGCTATGCCGGCACCCAGCGCGCCTTCTCGACGCTGGATGGCGCCGACCTGATGCGGGTCATCGACCGCCGCTCGGGCCTGCCGGTGACACTCGGCATTCTCTATATCGACGTGGCGCGGAAGCTGGGCTGGGATGCGTCAGGCATCGATTTCCCCGGCCGCTTCCTGGTACGGCTGGAAGCTGAAGGCGAGCGCCGCATCATCGACCCGTTCGAAATGGGCGAAGCGGTCGACGCGGTGGGCCTGCGCCGGCGCTTGAAGGAGATCGCCGGCAACGACGCCGAGCTGAAACCGAGCTATTACCGCGCGCTTTCGGCGCGGGAAGTGTTGACCCGGCTGCAAGCCAACATCCGCGTGCGCCTCGTCGCCGAACAACGCTGGGCGGAAGCCGCGGAAGTGGTCGAGCGCATGCTTCTGGTGGCGCCCGAGAACCCGACACTGTGGCGCGAACAGGGTGTCCTGCAGGCGCGCATGGACCGGGTCACGGCGGCGATTGCGTCGCTGGAGGAATCGCTCCGCCACGGCGGCCCGGACCCCGATCGCTACGAGACCTCGGCATTGATCCAGGAACTGCGCCAACGTCTCTCTTGATTCCCGTTTCTTTCATCCCTTCGAACGCCAAGCGGAATTCCAGCCATGACCTTGAAAATCGCCATCCAGATGGACCATGTCGCCAGCATCGATATTTCGGGCGACTCCACCTTCGTGCTCGGCCTCGAAGCGCAGAAGCGCGGCTACGACCTGCTGCACTACGAACCCGGCCGTCTCGCGATGAAGGATGGACGCATCATCGCGTCGGCCGAGCCGATGCAGCTCCGACGCGAGAAAGGCAACCATTTCACCTTGGGCGAGGCGCGGATGATCGACCTCGCCGACATGGACGTGGTGCTGATGCGCCAGGACCCGCCCTTCGACATGGCCTACATCACCGCCACGCACATGCTCGAGCACATCCACCCGGAGACGCTAGTGGTCAACGATCCGCGCGAGGTGCGCAACGCGCCCGAGAAGCTGTTCGTGACCCGCTTTCCGGAATTCATGCCGCCGACGCTGATTGCATCGGACCGTGCGCAGATCCTGGCGTTCCGCGCCGAGCACAAGGACATCATCATCAAGCCTCTATACGGCAACGGCGGTGCCGGCGTCTTCCACGTGACGCCCGGCGACGAGAACCTCAACGCGCTTTTGGAAATGTTCTCTGAGAACTACCGCGAACCGATCATCGTGCAGAAATACCTGCCCGCCGTACGCGAGGGCGACAAGCGCATCATCCTCATCGACGGCGAGCCCGCCGGCGCCACCAACCGCGTGCCCGCCGAGGGCGAGGCGCGCTCCAACATGCATGTCGGCGGCCAGCCGGTGAAGACGCAGCTCACCGACCGCGAGCTGGCGATCTGCGAGGCCATCGGCCCGGAGCTCAAATCGCGCGGCCTGATCTTCGTCGGCATCGACGTCATCGGCGGCATGATGACCGAGATCAACGTCACCTCGCCGACCGGCATCCAGGAGATCAACCGCTTCAACGACGTCACCCTGGAAGCCGACATCTGGGACGCCATCGAGGCCAAGCTTTAGGTTTCCGCTCCGCATCGGTATGCGGCGTCCTTATGCGGTCGAGGTCTGTCGAGGATTGTTCCGGGCGCATACCATGGCGGGAAAAATGTTCCGCCCTCTTGCGTCGCGTGTTAAGGTTCGGCTCGCATTTCGAATGCGATGTGGAGGTCAACCGACATGCTGGACTTGAATGACGGTACGGTGAAACCGGGAGAGGTTCGCTCATTTGATCTTGGCGAGGGCTCCGCGCTCGTATCGGTCGCCTGCTTTATCGATCGGCCGCGGCCGCCTGGTCCGGGTTTCCATCCCTGTCCCGAATGCTCGGCGGCTCATATTTCGGAGCAAGGCATGCTGGAATTTGAGTGCCCGGATTTTGCATTGGAAAAATTCGCCGGCCGGATCGAGATTGTCGTACGGCTTGCTTCCGGCAGGGAAAAGACCCTTCGCTTCAAGATCGCTCCCGATACCGATAGCACGCCCACGGCGGGATACGCTTGAGGCCAGAAATGACGGCACCGACCCTCATCGACAAGGAACTGAACGAGCTCTACAAAGAGGTCGACAAGGGCAAGAACCTGGGCCGAGGCCGGCGGATTGTCGCCTATGGCGCGAAGCTCATTGCCGGCGGCGGTGGCCTTTTGATTGCCACGGGCGAGTTCTCGGCATTCGATCAGGCCCTCGGCACCGCGGTGCTGATCGTGGTGTTACTCGATTCGGTTTTCTCCAACCACCTCCGGCTCATTGCCGAGGTTCAAGCCGGGCATGCCTATAAGGAATTGAGCCGCAAGGTAAAGTCGACCTAAAACTCCGAGCTTAATCAGGTGCTGCAGTCCGGCAACGCCGATTCCGAAGAAGGCAGGAAGGAAATCAATCGGCTGAAATCCGAAGCGCACAAGATGCTTGCGGATGGAATCGCGGACATCGAAAAGAAATTGAGCGAGATCGACATCAAGGCCCTAAAGGCCTTGAGCCTGGAAGCCGAGGCCAACGGCCGTCATGGCTGAACCGGCCTTTGTCGAGCTTGGCCTTATACACGTTTTAGTCGCTAGAATATCATCTATTACGCGCTAGACTTCGGAAGCATTTCCAGAGGTTCCCATGGTCGCGCATATTCCCACCGTCGCCTTCGAGGGCATTTCCGTTGTCGACATCGACGTCCAGGTGCAGGCGGCGCCCGGCCTGCCCGCCTTCACCATCGTCGGGCTGCCGGACAAGGCCGTCGGCGAAAGCCGCGAGCGGGTGCGCGCGGCGCTGCATGCGCTGGGCCTGGCGCTGCCGCCGAAGCGCATCACCGTCAACCTGGCGCCGGCGGACCTGTTGAAGGAAGGCGGGCACTACGACCTGCCGATCGCGCTCGGGCTTTTGGCGGTCATAGGCGTGGTGCCGGCCGACGAGGTGTCGCGTTTCATCGCCATGGGCGAACTGGCGCTGGACGGCTCGCTCGCCTCGGTGGCCGGCGTGCTGCCCGCCGCCATACATGCGTCCGGCAGCGGGCGCGGCCTGATTTGCCCGGCCGGGCAGGGGCCGGAGGCCGCCTGGGCCGGCGAGGGAGATGTCTTGGCCGCGGCCAGCCTTCTGCAGATCATCAATCACTTCAAGGGAACGCAGGTGCTGGCGCCACCCATGAAACCGGTGCCGCACCGGCGCAACCATGGCGGCCCGGCCCTCGACCTCGCCGACGTCAAGGGCCAGGAGAGCGCCAAGCGCGCGCTCGAGATCGCCGCCGCCGGTGGACACAACCTGCTGATGTCGGGCCCGCCGGGTGCGGGAAAGTCGATGCTGGCGGCCAGGCTCGCCGATCTGCTGCCGCCCTTGAGCCCGCCTGAGATCCTCGAGGTCAGCATGATCCAGAGCCTCGCCGGCACGCTCGCGGGCGGCCAGCTCACCGACCGCCGGCCGTTCCGCGATCCGCACCATTCGGCCTCCATGGCGGCGCTGGTCGGCGGCGGGCATCGGGTGAAGCCGGGCGAGATTTCGCTGGCGCACCTGGGGGTCTTGTTCCTGGATGAACTGCCGGAGTTCGACCGCCACGCGCTGGAGGCGCTGCGCCAGCCGCTCGAAACCGGGCGCGTGTCGGTCGCGCGCGTCAACGCGCATGTCACCTATCCCGCCCGAGTGCAATTGGTGGCAGCCATGAACCCTTGCCGCTGCGGTTATCTCGGCGATCCGGCGCGGGCCTGCGTGCGTGCGCCGAAATGCGCCGACAGTTACCAGAACCGGCTGTCGGGCCCGCTGCTGGACCGCTTCGATCTGCATATCGAGGTGCCGCCGGTACCGCCGGTGGATTTGGGTTTGGCGCCTCCCGGCGAAAGTTCCGGCGCGGTGGCGGCGCGGGTCTTTGACGCGCGGCGGCGACAAACGGCGCGGCTTGGGAAGTTGGCGCCCGAAGGTGAGGGGGCGCCGATCCGCGACAATGCCGCACTGCCGGACGCGCTGCTCGGCCAAGTGGCGGAACCCGACGCCGAGGGCCGGCGGCTTTTGGTCGAGGCCTGCCAGCGCTTCGGCGTCTCGGCGCGTGGCTATCACCAGGTGCTGCGGGTGGCGCGCTCCATCGCCGATCTCGCCGGCGATGAGGGCGTCCGGCGCCCGCACATCGCCGAGGCGCTGGCCTATCGGCGGCTGCAACCGGTGCCGGCCGGGCGCGGCGCGCGGCTGCGTGCGGTGGGGGAGTAGGGGGCTCAGCTTCTCAGGAAGAAGTCCGCCGCCTCCACGTCGGTCATGTTGACGCCGATGATGTCGGCGATCTGATAGGAGTTGGCGTTGCTCATGTTCGACGCGTCGTCGGTGTAGTAGAGCCCGACGCCATCGCTGCCCGCGTTGGCGCCGAAGACGACGATGGCCGGCCCGGCGTCGCCGCCGGAAGCATCGAAAGGCGTGGCGCTCAAGCTGCCGCCATCGACCTCGAAATAGGTATCGCCATCGAGCAGGTTGCCGGCCGCACCGAAACCGAAATCCGCGTCCGACAGGCCGAAGCTATCACCGTCGGCGGCGCTATAGTCGTTGATGGTGTCGGTGCCGAGAGACTGGGCATGGGCCAGCGCATCGGCGCCGGTGCCGCCGGCGAAGCGGAATTCGTCGGCGCCGTCGCCGCCCGCGAGCGTATCGTCGCCCTCGCCACCGATAATGATGTCGTCGCCGGCATAGCCGAACAGGTTGTCGGTGCCCGCCTTGCCATAGAGCGTATCTGCGCCGGCATCGCCCTCCAGCCGGTCGGCGCCGCCGCCGCCGTCGAGGATGTCGTTGCCGTCGCCGCCGTAGAGGGTATCGGCGCCAGCCTCGCCGTAGAGGCTATCGTTGCCGCCGCCGCCCCAGAGGTTATCCGCGCCCTCGCCGCCCCAGAGCGCGTCGTCGCCATAGCCGGCGGTGCCGAGATCGAAACCGAACTCGGCGGCGAGCGAGCTGCCGCTATCGGGGATATCGCCATGCATCTGGTCGTCGCCGGCACCGCCCCAGAGACTGTCGGCGCCGGCGCCGCCGGACATGATGTCGTTGCCGCCGCTGGTATCGAAGCTGGGGGAGGTCAGCGGATTGTCGGCATCGTGGGTGCCGCTCAGGTAATTGGTCGGCCGGTCGCCGTAAAGGTAGTCGTCATCGGCGAGGCCGCCCATGGTATCCGCCGCGCTGGTCCCGACCAGGAAGTCGGCCGCGGCGCTGCCCTTGATCTCGCTGGCCGACGCGGCGGCGGCGGTTGTGACCGTCTCGTCGCGCCGGGTGGACTCGGATTCCGACAGCAGGCGGCGCTCGAAATCCAGCAGCGTGGTGTCGTCGGTGAAGCGCGGTCCGAAATTGAACCCGACGCCGAAGGCCGGGTCGAGGGCATCGCCGTCCGGCGCCAGGCCGTCGGCCGGCAGCAGCGACGCGAGCCTCACATCGAATACTGACTCGGAGGCGCGCGGCGCGCCCGCCGCCGGCGTTTCCCGCGCCGCCGGACGCCCGGCGAGCTCGAAACCACTATCCAGGTCGGCTTGGTCCGATGCCGGTTCCGGGAACGGCGGCGGTCCCTGGTTGAGAAAGGCGTCGCGCTCCGGCGCCGTCCAGGCCGGTTCGGCAACGGCTTTGGCGGCGGCGATGGCCGCCGACAGCGCCTCCTCCACATCGGCGCCTTCCTCCAGCGCCAGGTCGAAAGCGTCCAGCGCCGCCAATTCGCCGCTCGCCAATTCGATGTGCGGCAACTGGCTCAGGGCGGCGCGAAGCTGCTGGTCCATGGCTGAATCGTCGTAACTGCTCTCGGCGTTCAGCAGAAGCGGGTCGTCGACGCCCAGAAGCGCATGCAGCGCGCGGCCCGACTGCACCATCTCCGGCGTCCAGTCGCCGGCCGGGTGGGGGGCCGCGGCCCGGGTCCGCGCTGCGTCCAACGCCTGGTTCAGCGCCGCCTGGGTGGCGAGGCGCGCGAAGGCGGAATCGGCGGCGGCGCCGACCGGGTCGAAATCGATGTCGGGTGATGCGGTTCTGGGCTCGGACGCGGGCAGCGGCAGGTCGATGCGGGCAATACCCGGCGTCGGCTCGGAACCGGCAGCTGGTGTCCGGGGCGGAGAAAAGGTCAGATCGCGCGAATCGAGAGGCATGCGCCGCTCCCAGCCTTTCATTCGTTTATCGAAACAAAAGGGCTCGAAAGGTCGATTCTAGGACGGGTTTGGTTAATCGGCAATGAAAGGCAGATTTACGCCGTAAAAACAACACTCTACCGGCCTGCCTCGATTAAGCGCAATCCATGTTTTCTATGCAAATAAGCGAATCGGATTAATCGCGAGGCTTGCGGATCATGCCGCCGAGATCCCGGCCGGCGAAGATATGAACGTGGAAATGCGGCACTTCCTGGTGCGCGTCGCGGCCATGGTTGGCGAGAAACCGATACCCATCCGGCGCCGCGCCGGCCTCGCGGGCGACGGTGCCGACGGCGCGGAAAAAGCCGGCGATCTCGTCCCCGGTCGCCTTGGCGGTGAAATCGTCCATCGAGACGTATGGCCCCTTGGGGATCACCAACAGATGCGTCGGCGCCTGCGGCGCGATGTCCCTGAAAGCCAGCGCCCAATCGTCCTCATAGACCTTGTCGCAGGGAATCTCGCCGCGCAGGATCTTGGCGAAAACGTTCTGGTCGTCGTAGCTCATGCGTTTCTCCGTCGTTCGTCGGGTAATGGGCCGGCTCAGCGCTTGCGCGCGCGTTTCTCTTCGATTCCGGACATGCCGAAGCGGCGCTCGAGTTCCTTCCAGACATCCGCTGGCTTGACGCCAGCGTCGGCCCAGAGCACCAGCAAATGATAGAGCAGGTCGGCGCTTTCCGAGACCAGCGCACGGCGGTCCTCGGCCAAGCTGGCGATGACCACCTCCACCGCTTCCTCGCCGGTCTTCTTGGCGATATGCGGACGGCCCTTGGCATAGAGGCGCGCGGTATAGGATTTATCGGGATCGGATCGGCGCCGGCGCAGCAGCGTCGTGTAGAGTTGGTCGAGCGTGTGACGCTCCGGCCGCGAGATTTTGGTGGGCTTTGCCATCAGATGTGCTCCGGGGTTGCCGGCTCGGCCGGCCGAATGGGAACACCGGCGCGCGCCATGTAGGCCTTTGTCTCGCCGATGGTGAAAGTGCCGAAGTGGAAGATCGAGGCCGCCAGCACGGCCGACGCATGCCCCTCGGTGATGCCGTCGACCATGTGCTGCAAGTTGCCGACGCCGCCCGACGCGATCACCGGGATCGGCACAGCATCCGAGACGGCACGGGTCAGCGGGATGTTGAAGCCCATCTTGGTGCCGTCCCGGTCCATGGAGGTGAGGAGGATTTCCCCCGCCCCCAATTCCGCCATGCGCTTGGCCCATTCGACGGCGTCGATGCCGGTCGGGCGTCGCCCGCCGTGGGTGAAGATCTCGAACTTGTCGCCGGCGACGGACTTGGCGTCGATGGCGACGACGATGCACTGGCTGCCGAACTTCTCGGCGGCCTCGCGCACGAACTCGGGGTTGTGCACGGCGGCGGTATTGATGGAGACCTTGTCGGCGCCGGCAAGCAAGAGCTTGCGCACGTCCTCGTTGGCGCGCACACCGCCGCCGACGGTCAAGGGCATGAAACACTGCTCGGCGGTGCGCCCGACCACGTCGCATATGGTATCGCGGTTTTCATGGCTGGCGGTGATGTCGAGAAAACAGAGCTCGTCGGCGCCGGCCTTGTCGTAGACCCGCGCCTGCTCGACCGGGTCGCCGGCGTCGATCAGGTCGACGAAATTGACGCCCTTGACCACGCGGCCCTGGTCGACATCGAGACAGGGAATGACCCGCGCCTTCAGCATCAGGCGGCCTCCGCCAAAACCGAAACCGCTTCGGCAACGTCGATGCGGCCGTCGTAGATGGCGCGGCCGGAGATGACGCCCTCCAATTTCGCGCCCGAAGCGACAACGCGCTTCAGATCATCCATGGAGGAAACGCCGCCGGACAGGATCAACGGCGTCGAAACCGCTTCCGCCAGTTCGCGGGTGGCATCCAGGTTGGGGCCCTGCATGGCGCCGTCGCGGCCGATGTCGGTATGAATGATCGCCGCCGCGCCGGCGTCCTCGAAGCGCTTGGCCATGTCGAGCGCGGTGATCTCGGCGGTCTCGGCCCAGCCCTCGACGGCGACGAACCCGTCGCGCGCATCGATGCCGAGCGCCACGCGGCCGGGGTGGCGCCGGCAGGCTTCGCGCACCAGGTCCGGATCGCGCACGGCCACGGTGCCGAGGATGACCCGCGCCACGCCCTTCTCCAGCCACATCTCGATGGTCGCCATGTCGCGGATGCCGCCGCCCAACTGCAGCGGAATGCCGACCGCTTGCAGGATACCGTCCACCGCCGTGCCGTTGACGGGTTGACCCTCAAAAGCGCCATTTAAATCAACGATATGTAGCCATTCGCTGCCATGTTGCTCGAAGCGCTGGGCCTGCGCGGCGGGGTCGTCGTTGAACACCGTCGCCTTGTCCATCTCGCCATGCAGCAAGCGAACGCACTGGCCGTCCTTCAGATCAATGGCCGGGAAAAAGATCATCTCGCAACCGATTCGTTCTCTCCGGCGCCCCGCATCAGGGCGCCCATTTGATGAAATTATCGATGAGTTTTAAGCCTGTAGACTGGCTCTTCTCGGGGTGAAACTGGGTGCCGACGATGTTGTCGCGGCCCACCGCGGCGGTTACCTCGCCGCCGTAATCGACCCGCGCCAGCACCGCCGCCGGGTCCGCACACTGCATGGCGTAGGAGTGCACAAAGTAGGCATGCGCGTCCTCTGCCAGGCCCCGCAGGACGGGATGCGGTGAGGGCGGAAGAATCAATTGATTCCAACCCATATGGGGGATTTTTAATGTTTTATCTGAGGGTCGTATGGCGGCCACGTCGCCCGCGATCCAGTCGAAACCGGCGGTCTCGCCGTGTTCGAGGCCGCGCGTCGCCATCAACTGCATGCCGACGCAGATACCGAGGATCGGCCGCCCTTTCTGCATCACCGCCATGGTGATCGCATCGACCATGCCGTCGAGCGCTTGCAACCCCGCCTTGCAATCGGCGAAGGCGCCAACGCCCGGCAGCACCACGCGATCGGCGGCGGCGACAACATCGGGATCGGCGGTGACGGCGACGGGCCCGGTGGAACCGGCCTCGGCGACGACGCGCTCGAACGCCTTGGCAGCGGAACGCAGGTTGCCGGATCCGTAATCGACGATGGCGATGGTCATGCGTCCTCCACCAGGCCCGGATGGGCCTGCATGAATTTCAACAGCGCCGCGTCCTCGTCGGCGGCGCAGACGACGCCGGCTTCGGTGAAGCCCCGCCGCTCCAACGCCGCGCGCCGGAGGTCATTGGCCAATAGCGCCAGCACCGCGGCAACGGCAAAACCCAGGAGCGACTGCGTCGGTTCGTCGGCGCCCAAGGATTTACCGAAACCGGCCACCAGCATCGAGGCGGCGATGACGGCGAGGGCCGGCCACCACAGCCGGTGCCACAAGGCCCAGAGCGCGGTGAACAGCAGCGCCGCCCAATTGATCCCTTCCTTGATCAACTGGATGTCGTTCTCCAGGTCGAGGCCCTGGCGGCGGAGGTGAACGGTATAGACCCGCATGGCGGTCCCGCTCTCGCGCTAGGCTACAAGGAACCGCCGAGCGTGCCCTTGGTGGACGGCACCTCGTCGGCCTTGCGCGGGTCGATCTCGATGGCTTCGCGCAGCGCGCGGGCCAGGGCCTTGAAGCAGGTCTCGACGATATGGTGGTTGTTGATGCCGTAGAAGTTCTCCACGTGCAGCGTGATGCCGGCGGCCTGCGCGAAGGCCTGGAACCATTCCTTGAACAGTTCCGTGTCCATTTCGCCCAAGCGGTCCTGGGTGAATTCCACCCGCCAGATCAGATACGGCCGGTTGGAGATATCCAGAGCCACGCGCGTGCAGGTCTCGTCCATCGGAATCGTGGCCGAGCCGTAGCGGTTAATGCCACGGCGATCGCCCAGCGCCTCGGCCACCGCTTCGCCGATGGCGATGCCGGTATCCTCGGTGGTGTGGTGGGCGTCGATGTGCAGGTCCCCCTTGGCGCTCACGTCCAGGTCGATGAGGCTGTGGCGCGACAGCTGTTCCAGCATGTGGTCGAGAAAACCGATGCCGGTGCTGACGTTGTATTCGCCAGAGCCGTCGAGATCGAGGCTGACGGCGATTTCCGTTTCCTTGGTGCGGCGTTCCACCTTGCCGGTCCGCATGGCGCACTCCTTGATTTCGCTTTCAGGTTGGCGCGAAGGGGGCTTCGCGGCGCACCTTGTAACAGGAACGCCGCGCCTTCGCCAGCCTTCTGTCGCCGCCGGGCGGGCGCGCCTGGTGGGCGCCCGGGGGGGCGCCCGGGGGGGCGATTGCGGCGGGGTTGCGGGCGGGTCTTCCCAAACCGATATCCTAGGCTATAGTCGCGCTTCCCCGCGCGCGCATCGGAGACGGCCATGAGCGAACAGAACCCATCGATACCCCAGTGGCACGGCACGACGATCCTTTCGGTCCGAAAGGGCGACAAGGTCGTGGTCGCCGGTGACGGCCAGGTTAGCCTCGGCGATACCGTGGTCAAGGGCTCGGCCAAAAAGGTGCGGCGCCTGGCGGGCGGCGACGTGATTGCCGGGTTCGCCGGCGCCACCGCCGACGCCTTCACGCTGTTCGAGCGCCTTGAAGCGAAGCTGGAACAATATCCCGGCCAACTCACCCGCGCCGCCGTGGAACTCGCCAAGGACTGGCGCACGGACCGCTACCTCAGGCGCCTGGAAGCGATGATGGCGGTCGCCGACAAGGAAGTTTCGCTGGTCTTGACCGGCAACGGCGACGTGCTGGAGCCCGACGACGGCGTCATCGGCATCGGATCCGGCGGCAACTACGCGCTGGCCGCGGCGCGCGCGCTGGTCGACCGCGACGACATGGACGCCGAGGCCATTGCCCGCAAGGCCATGGCCATCGCCGGCGAGATCTGTATCTACACCAACGACAACGTCACCATCGAAACCATCGAGCTTTCATGACCAGCTTCACCCCCCGCGAAATCGTTTCCGAACTCGACCGCTACATCGTCGGCCAGGACGACGCCAAACGCGCCGTGGCCATTGCGCTGAGAAACCGCTGGCGGCGCCAGCAGCTCGACGACGACATGCGCGAAGAGGTGATGCCGAAGAACATCCTGATGATCGGTCCCACCGGCGTGGGCAAGACCGAGATCGCGCGCCGCCTGGCCAAACTGGCGCAGGCGCCCTTCATCAAGGTCGAGGCGACCAAGTTCACCGAGGTCGGCTACGTCGGCCGCGATGTCGAGCAGATCATCCGCGACCTGGTCGAAAGCGCCATCCACATGACCCGCGAGAAGCAACGCAAGTCGGTCGAGGCCAAGGCCGAACTGCAGGCGGAAGAGCGCGTCGTCGACGCCCTGGTCGGCGAGAGCGCCTCGAAGGAAACGCGCGAGCGCTTCCGCATCATGCTGCGCGCCGGCGAACTGGACGACCGCGAGATCGAGGTCGAGGTCTCGGACGGCGGCGGCGGCGGCATGCCGACCTTCGACATTCCCGGCATGCCGAGCGCGCAGATGGGGATGGTCAACCTGGGCGACATGCTCGGCAAGGCCTTCGGCCAGCCGACCAAGAAACGCAAGATGACGGTGGCGGAATCGCACGCCGTTTTGCTTGCCGACGAGAGCGACAAGTTGCTGGATGAAGAATCGGTGCAGCGTGACGCCATCTCGGCGGTGGAGAACAACGGCATCGTCTTCCTCGACGAGGTCGACAAGATCACCGCGCGCTCCGAGCGCATGGGCGCCGACGTCAGCCGCGAGGGCGTGCAGCGCGACCTGCTGCCCTTGATCGAGGGCACCACGGTGGCGACCAAGCACGGCCCGGTGAAGACCGACCATATCCTGTTCATCGCGTCGGGCGCCTTCCACGTCGCCAAGCCCTCCGACATGCTGCCGGAATTGCAGGGCCGGCTGCCGATCCGAGTCGCGCTCAACGCGCTGACGCGGGAGGATTTCGTGCGCATCCTGACCGAACCCGAGGCCAGCCTGATCAAGCAATACAAGGCGCTGATCGGGGTCGAGGAGGTGACGATCGATTTCGCCGACGACGCCGTCGAGGCCATCGCTGACCTGGCGGCCGAGATCAACCAGGGTGTCGAGAACATCGGTGCCCGGCGCCTGCACACGGTGATGGAGAAGCTGATGGAGGACATCAGCTTCACCGCCTCCGAACGCTCCGGCGAGAGCCTCACGGTGGATGCCGAAATGGTCCGCTCCACCGTCGCCGAGCTGGCCGAGAACGCCGATGTGCGGAAGTTCATTCTGTAGAACAGAATCGGTTAATTATCATTAGCTTGCACGGGTTTTCTTAGGCATTTCGGGAGGCCCGTGCCAATCCTCAGATTTTGGATGAAGTGCGGGCTTTAACCGGTTAATGCGTTGGGCCTTTCAGGGGTGCGTGGCGGCCCTCGATCTCGGCCAGGATCCAGTCGAGCGTCTCTTCGTCCAGACTGTCGATACGCTCCGCCAAAAGGTTCGCCAATTGCGTCGCCTTCGGGCTCAGTCCGGCGGTGTCGACGGTGACGCGCGGGTGCGACAGTTCGGCCAGGCGCTTCAGTTCCTCGGCGTCGTCCCACATCAGTTCGAAATAGCCGCAGATCTGTTGCACCAGGCCCGACCCCGGCCGGCCCCGGTGGCCGTGCTCGAGCGCCGAGAAATAGGCCGAAGACACGCCCAGGTCCTCAGCCATCTGTTTCAGCGTAATGCCGCGCCCTTCCCTGAGCTCTCGCACTTTTTCACCGAACGGGGTCATTTGCGCCGCCGCATGACGATATAGAGCGCGCCCTCGCCGCCGTCGCGGGGCGCCGCATGGTCGAAGGCATGCACCCACTGGCGCATCGGCGCCTCGTTCAGCCAGCGCGGCACGGCACGGCGCAGCACGCCGATCTCGCCGTCGGCGCGCAATCCCTTACCGGTCACCACCAGGACAGTCTTCTTGCCGGCCATATGGGCACGCTCCAAAAACCGTTCCAATGCCTGATGCGCCGCCGTCTGGGTCATGCCGTGCAGGTCCAGGCGCGCTTCGATATCGACCTGACCGCGCCTTAAGCGCTGTTGCGTACGCTTATCTAGCCCTGGCGCCTGACCGTGGAGAAGATCATTCGGTTGCGCATGGTGGATGGGGGCGATTTCCATCGTCTGTCGGCGGCGGATTTGCGCGGTTTTTTCGGATTTTCCCGTTAAGGTCTCCGGAGTATCGTTATTTTGGCGGCCGGTGAGGGGTTTCACGTCCGCCATGGCGCGATGCCACAAATCAAGATCATGCGGCTGCGCGTGAATGCGTCGCTTATGTTTTGAATCGGTGTCGAGCTTACGTGTCATCGTCCACCACGACGATATGCAGCCGCTGTGGGCCGTGGGCGCCCAAAAGCAGGGTTTGCTCGATGTCGGCGGTGCGCGACGGCCCGGTGATCCAGTTGACGGTACGCGGCAGTTGGGTTTTTTCGGCATTTTCGCCGCTTTCGGCCCGCACCCGCGCCCAAACCTGTTCATAGCTGCCGGCGAGATCGCCCGCGCGCAGCACCGCGATATGGGTGGGGGGCAGGAAATTCACTGTCGTCGGGTTGTCGGGACCCGACAGAAACACCAGCGTGCCGGTCTCGGCGACGCCGGCGAAGGCGCGGCTCAGGCCCACCGTGTCTGCGCCGGCGGCAATACCGACGTCGCGCTCGAGCATCGGCTGCGTCTCCCAGGGCGCACTTTCCAGCGACGGCGCGACGCGCACGGTCTTCGGCAGGTTGTGGCCCGCCAGATAGTCGGCGACGGCGCCCGGCAACTCGGCCAGGGTCGCGATTCGCTGGATGGTGGCGTCGACCTTGCCGGCCTCGTCGGCGAATTGAGTGAATTTGGCTTGCGGGTCCTTGTCGGCGCCGCGTTCAGGGATAATCCCGGCCTGGCGCGCCTGAAGCCGCGCCTCGGCGGCATCGGTCGGGCGCCGGTCGCGGCCGAGGCCCCGCTTCAGGCGGCCGAGGATCTGGTCGCGCGCCGTCATCGGCGTTGCCTCAAACGTTCGCCGCTGGCGTCGCCGCGCGGGCCCTTATGCCATTGCTGCAGGAAGGTATCGCCCTCGGGCGCCGCCATGTCGCGGGTGTTGGTCCACCCGGTCGCCAGCGGCAGCCAGCCGAACCGCCCGCGCCGGCGCCCGATGGCGCCCAGGAACGCCACGCCCAGCCCCATGACCCGGCGATAGAGCCAGGGCCGGCGCGCCAGCATCGCCCAGGCCTTGAGGGCCCAGCGCCCGGCGGTGCCGGTGCCGTGGCGCTCGAACTGTTTGGCGCGCCAGGCGCGCAGCATGCGGGGCAGCGGAATGCGCATGGGACAGACCGCCTCGCAGCGCCCGCAAAGCGTCGAGGCATTGGGCAGGTGTCCGGCCTCGTCGATGCCGATCAGGCCCGGGATCAAGACCGCCCCCATGGGGCCGGAATAAACCCAGCCGTAAGCATGGCCGCCGACGGTGCCGTAGACCGGGCAGTGGTTCAGGCAGGCCCCGCAGCGGATGCAGCGGAGCATCTCCTGGAACTCGGTGCCGACCAGCTCGCTCCTGCCGTTGTCGAGCAGCACGACGTGGTATTCGTCCGGCCCGTCGAGATCGCCCGGACGCCTAGGCCCGGTACAGAAAGTGGTGTAGACCGACATCTCCTGGCCGGTGGCCGAGCGCGCCAGCACGCGCAGGATGGCGGTGGCGTCCTCCAGGGTGGGCACGATCTTTTCCAAGCTGGCGATGACGATATGCACACGAGGCAGCGAATAGGTGAGATCGGCGTTGCCCTCGTTGGTGACCAGCACGTTGGAGCCGGTCTCGGCGATCAGCATGTTGGCGCCGGTGAGCCCGACATCGGCGGCGATGAACTTCTGGCGCAGTTGCGTGCGCGCCTCGGTCAAAAGTTTCTCCGGATCGTCGAGCAGCCGGTCTTCCGGCAGGTCGGTGTGCTTCTCGCGGAAGGTCTCCTCGACCTGGCCCATGGAAAGATGAATCGCCGGCGCGATGATGTGGCTCGGCGGCTCGTGCCGGAGCTGGATGATATACTCGCCCAGGTCCGTCTCGATAGGCTCAACGCCATGATCCTCCAAGTAATCGTTGATGGCGATCTCCTCGCCGATCATCGATTTGCTTTTGGTCACGGTCTTGGCGCCGGCTTTCTCGCAGATCTCCAGGATGATCTGGCGCGCCGCTTCCGCGTCTGTCGCCCAATGCACGTGGCCGCCCTGTTCGGTGACGCGTTCCTCGAAGCGCTCGAGATAGAAATCCAGGTGCTCCAGCACGTGGTTCTTGATCTCGCGCGCCTGGTCGCGCAGGCGCTCGAACTCCGGCAGCCGCCCCGCCGCCTGCAGGCGCTTCAGCGGAAAGCCATGGCCCAGGCGCTGCAGCGCGTCCTGCAGTTGCGGATCGCGCCTGGCGGCGTAAGCGTTCTCTTTGAAATCGCGGGTGGTGGATTGCATGGCCCGGCCTCACTCGCTCTTTTCAGGCGCGCCGCCCGCAACACCGATCGGCGCGAGGTCATCCATGCCGGCCAGCACCTCGGCGGCGTGGCGCGCCTCGATGTTGACGCCGCGACGCTGCAATCGGCCGGCGATATTCATCAGGCAGCCCAAGTCGCCGCCCAAGACCAAACCGGCGCCGGTGGCGACCAGGTCGTCGACCTTGACGTCGACCATGCCGGTGGAGATGTCCTCGTACTTGATACAGAAGAGGCCGCCGAAGCCACAGCAGCGCTCCGCCTCCTCGCCCTCGACGATCTCCAGGCCGTCGACGCCGGCGAGCAGGCGGCGGGGCTCTTGCTTGACGCCGAGCTCACGCAGGCCGGCACAGGAATCGTGGTAGCTCGCCTTCGCCGGCCAGGCCGCCTGGACATCCCCCAGCGGCATCACGTCGGCCAGGAACGACAACAGCTCGAACACACGGGCGGCGAAGGCCTCGGCACGCGGGCCCCATTCGGGATCGTCCTTGAACATCTCCGGATAGTGCACCTTGAGCATGCCGGCGCAGGAGCCGGACGGCGCGACGACGTAGTCGAAGCCCTCGAAGACCTGAATGGTCGCCTTGGCGATGGCCTTGGTATCGGCGACGTCACCCGAATTATAGGCCGGTTGGCCGCAGCAGGTCTGGCTCTCCGGCACGGCGATGTCGCAGCCGGCACGGGTCAGCAATTCCGCCGCGGCAAAGCCGACGCCGGGGCGCATCAGATCGACCAGGCAGGTAACGAACAGGCCGACTTTCGGGCGGCTGGCATTTTGCGATTCCGGGGGTGTGTTCATGGCCACAGAATGGCCCGTCTTCGAATGCAAGGCAACCTTGCGCGTGGCTCAGCCGCCGTCGGTTTTCGGCGCCAATGATTTCGGCAGCAGCAGGTAGTAGTGGCCGGCCTGTTTCATCAGCCCGGCCTTGTCCCCGGCGGCGGCACCATGGCCCCAGAAGAGATCGCCCCTGACCGCGCCCTTGATGGCGCTGCCGGTATCCTGGGCGATGACGATGCGCCGGAGCGGACGCAGCGGCTTGGTGCCGGGATCGGTGGTCGCCAGCCAAAGCGGGATGCCGAGCGGGATGAAACGCCGGTCGACGGCAAGGCTGCGGCCCGGCGTCAGCACGGTGCCCTCGGCGCCGATCGGGCCAGCCGTGGTCAGCACCTTGAAGAAGATGAAGGAGCGGTTTTTCTGCATCACCGCCTGGGCGGCGACGGGGTTGTTGATCATCCAATAGCGGATCGCCGGCATGGTCACGTCATCCAGCCGCATGACGCCCATGGCGACCAGCTCGCGCCCGACCGCCGTATAGGGCCGGCCGTTGCGCCCGTCGTAGCCGAGCCGCACGTGGGTGCCGTCGGGCAACACAACCCGGCCCGAGCCCTGGATATGCAGGAAGAAGGCGTCGATCAGGTCGTCGACCCAGAGGATTTCCAACTGCTGGCCCTGCAGCGCGCCCTGTTCGATCTCGGCGCGGTCGTAATAGGGAACGTAGCGTCCGCCATCCAAGCGCCCGGCAATCTGCTCGCCCTGCCACTTGTCGTCGAAGGCGCCCAAGTCGGCGCCGATGATGTCCTTGGGCCTGGAATAGATCGGCACCCGGTAGGTGCCGTCCGGCTTGAACGAGCCGTTCAATTGCGGCTCGTAGTAGCCGGTGAACAGCCCCTCTTCCTTGCCGAGGTCACTGGCGAGATAAGCCTGAAAACGGCTTTCGAAAAAGTAGCGCGCATCGGTATCGTTGCCCGTGCGCACCCGCGCCGCGTCGTCGCAAATCGGCAGCCAATCGCGCACCCGGCCCATTTCGGCCTCCTCGCCGAGCGCCTGGTCGGCCGGCCGCTGACGCAGCTTCTCGCAGGATTTCAAGAACGGCGCCAGCGCCGCGGCATGGTTGTCTGCTTTCCAGCCCGGCACCTTCTCGTAAGCGACGGGACGGAAACTGAGTACCGGATCGCGGCTCGGCGCCGGGCCGGCCACGGGCTGGGTCAGCAGCTCCTCGACCTGCGCACAAGCGCCGGCCATGAGCAACGAAACAAGCGCGCCGGCACGCACGAGCGCGGAAAAGCTCCGCCGGAAGTGAAGGGGGCTTGGCCTCGGGTCAGTCAAGGCTGCGGGTGGCGACCAGGAGCCAGTTGGGATCACGCTCGCGGGTGTCACGGGCGAAGGTCCAGAAATCGATCACGGCGGCGACCTCGTTCGGGTTGCCGGACGCGATCTGGCCCTCGGCGTCGCGCACCACGTTGACCTGCTCGGAGACGAACTTCACCGTCACCATGGCGATGTCGCCGTCCATTTCCGCCTCGACGATATCCGCCTTGCGGATGCCGACCAGGGTGTCCTCCATGGTCTGGCCCGCTTCCTCGCGCTCGTCGATGGCGCGGACGAAGTTGCTCAGCACTTCAGGGCTCAGGAGATTGCCGAGCGCCTGGCGGTCGCCGGTGGCATAGGCGCCGAGCACCATCTCGAAGGCAACGCGCGCGCCGACCAGGAAATCTTCCGAATTGAACGAAGGATCGGCAACCCGGATATCGGTGATGCCGGCGGCGAGACGCGCATCGCCCCCTGCCATGGCGGCGACGGTCTCGGCTTCCTGCTGCTGGAAAGCGGCATCGTCGGCACGGTCCGGCAGTTGCACGACGTTGTCGTTCTGCTCGGCGCCTTGTCCATCCCCATGGGCCTCGCCGGGATCGGCCGGACGGAACGGATCGCGGTACTTGCCCTCATGGCCGTCGCGGCGGCCCAAGACGTTGCGCAGGCGCAGGATCAGGAACGCCGCAATCATGGCGAACAGGATAATGTCAATGAACTGGAAGCCGTTGCCCATGCAAGTCAATCCGGTCAACCCGCCATGCCGCCGAACGGGCGCTCCACGCGGCCATCAGGCCGTTCATGGGACGCGCCCAGGCGCGGCCGGACTGGCGGGGCCCGGCCAACGCCCCTATAAAAGGTAGATAAGCCGTTCTCACTCAAAGGGCAAGCATGGCGCTCCTGATTCTTCTGGTCCTGATCGGCACCCCGGTGCTGGAAATCGCCGTCTTCATCGAGGTCGGCGACCGCTTCGGCCTTTGGCCGACGCTGGCCGGCATTGTCGCAACGGCGGTCTTCGGTATGGCGGTGATCCGCGCCCAGGGCTTGGCCGTCGTGGCCCGCGCCCAGGAAAACTTGCGGGCCGAGCGTTTTCCGGCGCTGGAAATCTTCGACGGGCTCTGCCTGCTGTTGGCCGGCGCCATGCTGATCACGCCGGGCTTCGTCACCGATACGTTCGGCTTCCTGTTGTTGATCGTGCCGCTCAGGCGGCTCGCCGGCCGGCTGGCTTGGCGGTACGCGGAAGCACGCGGCTTTACCGTCGCCGGCACCACTGGGCCGCGCCCGGGCTGGAACGGTGACGGCGTCATCGACGGCGAGTTCGAGGACATCACCGCCAAGGAAAGCGAGGACGCGCCGCCGGCGCCGCCGAACAAGCGCATCGAAGATCAAACGGTTGTCCGTTCCGACGATCCGTGATAGCTCACGCCTAAGCTTTTACAGGAGACCCGAGCCATGGCCGAAGATACCGGCACCGACGCCGAAGCCCCCGCCGGCGCCCCCGAAGCGGGGCAGCCGCCGATCGTCATCAACGCGCAGTACACCAAGGACCTGTCGTTCGAGGCGCCGACCGCGCCGGGCATCTTTTCGGTCATGCAACAGACCCCGCCGGACGTGCAGATCGGCGTCAACGTGACAGGCTCGGAGTTCGAGCAGGGCCTTTACGAAGTGGTCCTGGATTTGAGCGCGCGCTGCACCGTCGGCGACGACGTGGCCTTCATCATCGAGCTCGAATATGCCGGGCTCTTTACCCTCAACGTCGACGAAGAGGTGAAGTCGGCTGTGCTGTTGATCGAGTGCCCGAGGCTCCTGTTCCCGTTCGCGCGCAACATCCTCGCCGATGTATCGCGCGACGGCGGCTTCCCGCCGGTGATGCTGGGCCCCATCGACTTCTCTGTTCTCTACCAGCAGCAGTTGGAAAAGCAGGCAGCGGAGCAAGGCGGCCAGGCCTAGGTTTCGTGCCGCAAACTCGATCATCTAAAATCATTGCGCGCCATCGCCGGGTGATCCCCGGCGGTGGCGCCTCTTTTTTGCCACCGCATTGCCCCGGAATTTCCCCGGGCATGCCATTGGCTTGCCATTTTCCGGGCATATACCCCTGAGTGTGGCGGCCGGCGGCCGCGTGCCGTTCAAGAAACGCTCCCGCCCCAGCCGAGACCACAGCCAACACAGTCTTTCCGGCGCCTTGCGCCATCCCACCCGCGGCGGTCCCGCAGCCGCCGCCGGTTTTCGAAACACGATCGAGAACAGGAGAAACGACCATGCCACGCATTCCCCAATCCCAGGCGCGCAAATTCCCGGTGCGCAAATCCCTGGCGGCCCTGGCCGTCGCCAGCCTCGTCACTGGCAGCGCGCTGCTTTTCACCGCCGGTTCACACCCGAGCCAGGCCTCCGCCCCGGTGTTCGAGGACCAACGCGGCGTCCTGACCATCGCACCACTGCTGGAGAAGGTGACGCCCGGCGTCGTCAACATCGCGGTCAAGACTCAGAAGAAAGTCGGCCCCAATCCGTTGCTCAGCGATCCTTTCTTCCGCCAATTCTTCGGCCAGGCGCCGCAGCTTCAGGAGCCCCGGGAACGGGAAGGCATGAGCGCCGGTTCGGGCGTCATCGTCGATGCGGCCAAGGGCTACGTGCTGACCAACAATCACGTCATCGACGACGCCAAGCATATTCAGGTGACCTTAAAGGACGGCCGTGAGTTCAAGGCCAAGTTGATCGGCACTGATCCCGATACCGACATCGCACTGCTGCAGATCAAGGCGGACAACCTGACCGCCGTGCCGTTCGGCCGCTCCGAAAGCGTGCGGGTCGGCGACGTGGTGATCGCCATCGGCAACCCGTTTGCGCTCGGCCAGACGGTAACGTCCGGCATCGTCAGCGCGCTCGGTCGCTCCGGCCTCGGCATCGAGGGCTACGAGGATTTCATCCAGACCGACGCTTCCATCAACCCCGGTAACTCCGGCGGCGCCCTGATCAACTCCAAGGGTGAGCTGATCGGCATCAACACCGCCATCATCGGCCCCGGCGGCGGCAATGTTGGCATCGGTTTCGCGGTGCCGTCCCACATGGCGAAATCGATGATGACCCAATTGGCCGAGTTCGGCGAGGTGCGGCGCGGCCGCTTGGGTGTCGTCATCCAGGACCTGACCCCGGATATCGCCGATGCGCTCGGCATCGAGGCGGCGAACGGCGGCGCCATCGTCACCGATGTGGACGGGCGTTCGCCGGCGGCCAAGGCCGGGCTCAAGGCGGGCGACGTGATCGTCGCGCTGGACGGCAAGCCGGTCCACAATTCGGCCGATCTCCGCAACCGGGTCGGCATGGTGCAGAAGGGCGAGCGCGTCGCCTTGGATATGCTGCGTGAAGGCAAGGCCATGACCAAAACCGTCGAGGTCGGCGCCATGACGACGGCGGAACTGCCCGGCGCCAAGATCACGCCCGAGCTCGCCGGTGCGGTGTTCCGCGACATGCCGGCCAGCCACGGTTCAGCCCACCAGGGCCCGGGGCGCGGCATTATCGTCGCCAAGGCGGCGGAAGGCAGCCCCGCCTGGCGCTACGGTCTGCGCGAAGGCGACCTGATCGCGGCGGTAAACAGAAAGCCGGTCCCGAGCCTCGAGGATTTCGCCAGCACGGTGAAATCCGCCGGCCCGGTCATCGCCATGAACCTGGTGCGCGACGGCGGCGGGCTGTTCATCGTCATTCAACGCTAACACCAACCGCGCGAAAGCCCACCGGCGCCGGTTCCCCCGATGGCGGGAGCCGGCGCCGGAACCGTGCCGGCCCGGCAAGCCGTCAGGCTGGCGGTCTTGGCCGAAACTTCATCCAAATGGCCACGCATGCCAGGAAACCGAAAACGACCATGGCCAATGCGGACAGTTTCGAAAGCCAGACCCGATGGTTATGCGTCCAGCCGTCGACGACGATCGGGTATCCGACGACGAAATGGCCGGTCAATCCGAATTTCTTCGGTATTGAGGCCAACCACGTCGCCTGGCGCAACTGCAGGACGGGGGTCCGCAACAGGGCATTGTCAAAAAATACATCCCCACCGACGGGCCCCTCATGCCGTTCAGCATCGCTTCCCGGAAAGGACCGTAATCGATCCCGATCCGGGCCAACTTCCCCGCGCGATAGGCCTTAAGCACGCTGACCATATCGGTGATCTCACCGTTCTCTCCGCGAATGATCGCGGCGTGCTGCGCATCGACGAGTTGCCAGCGCCCGACGGCGGGATTGTAGAACTCGGCGACCGAATGTCCCTGACCGGGTGGCCAATGCGGCGGCAACAGGTGCCACTCGCGCGCGGACAACCCCTGGCTCAAGGCGGTCAGGATGAAAACCTGCGTCGCGTCCGTGCAAAAGAACGGCTTCGTGGTGATTTCCTTGACCCACTTGCTGAAGGTAATGCCGGCATAGCTTGGCATGCCGGTGGTTGTCCGGGTTGGGCTGATGGCCTGAATTCGGTTCAGCGCCTGCCTCAGCCCCTGCTCCGTCGTGATGTCGTTCTTGGGCAGATCCAGCCTGCCCATGGGGGATGCCGGCTGACGCGATGGCAGCAGCCAGCCGTCGTGGTTGACGGTTTCGGCCCAGGCCAGCGGTAGCGGAATGAAGCGAAGGACGTAGCGGTTTTGGAGTGTGTAGACGGCACTGGCAAGCGCCGCCACGAGCATGGCGACGATGAGAAAGCTCTGTTTATGGCGAAACATCCAGCTCATGCATCCGCAATCCCACCCTGAACGGCCTGGTCCAGATGTCGACAGGATCAACATCGGCCATCGGTAACCGCTTATACCCATGATGGAGATCCGTAAAGGCCAACTTCTTCCTGGATTTCGTCGCTGAAATCGAAATTAATGGGTTATGGTTATCCGATTGTCGGTGTTGGCTGATCGCGAGAACCGGTAGAGGGGGGCGGCATTTGCGGACATTTCTACGCACGGCATTCGCGCCAACCGCCATCCTTATTTCGATCCTTGTTCTAAATCTGATTCAATACCCAAGGTGGCTTCCCCAGGCCGACGGATACAAGCTTCCGACGCCATTGTTCAAGTTTCCAAGTCGGAACCCATACGATCATGTTGATTCGAGACTGCCATCGGTCATCGAGTTCAAGAAGGCTTTCACGGGCTGGAATCTAATCGGGTTCGATCCCGCCGCCGTCTCGCTGGTGCCGCCTAGCCGGTTCAAATCGGGTTACCTGGGCGCCGCTTCGACGCAAATCACCGCTTACGATCCGACCCTGACGGATCAGGAGCTTGCCTCGCTGGCGGGCGCCATCGGCCCGTCGTTCGCGTCGCGGCGAAAATGGTTTGCCGTGATCGTGCCGCCGCCCCCGGGCCCGTTGCCGAATGCAACTGTGATTGTCTTAAGGGATCGCACGGGAAAACTGTTTTTCACGCCGCTTTTCATGGCGCCGAAACGCTTCCAGGCACTCCGCCGTGCCGAGTGACGTCATCGCCGCCGGATTGGGTTATGCCATCGGCTGGACTGCTCTCCGGCCATTTATCGGCATAACCGGCCTGATTTTCGTGATCTGCGCTGCGCTTCCCGCCGGCGCGGCCATTTGGGTGTTTTGCGCCGCATGGTTCCAGTCGCCGCCCATGCCCTATACGCCGGGCTCCGCCTCGGTCATCGCCTGCGCCGTCGCCGCCGGATTGAATTTCAAGACCCGCCGGGCCGTGAAAATGCATGAGATCGGCGCTTTCGTTTTCGGTCTCTGCCTGATCGGGGTTCTGGCCTGGGGGTTTTCGCTCGTCGATGTCACGACGGTCGGGTCGGATGGGTTCTGGTCCATCTACATGGCCAACGAAATTCAACTGCTCGGCGGATTTTCCGTCGATACGCGCTTCCTGCTGTTGTCGAAAGAGCCGTTGTTTCAAGCCTTGATCCAGTCCGGCGCGCCAGCGCTCGGCAAGCCTTACTTCACCGCCCTGCAACCCCTGTTTGGCGTCACGGCCATCGCTGTTTTTGCGGTTCTTTCCTATCGGTCCCTGCATGCCAGCGGTGCGGCGCATGCCACCGCCCTCGCCCTGTCGCTGGGCGCGGCAGCGGTAGTCGCATCGACGCCAATCGTCATCGTCTATGCTTTGACCTTCAAAACCCACGGTGTCTTCATGGTATTTTTCCTGCTCGCCTTCGCCGCGCTTTATCTGGCCCAGGTTGAGCGTTCGGGCACCTGGTTTCTGCTGGCCATGTTTTTCAGTGCAATATTGATTTGGGTTGGCCTCGAGGCCGCTGTCACCGTATTTCCATTGCTCGTCGCGGCGGTCTCGGCGAGTCGCATCGAGTTTCGTCTAAGAGCCTTGCTCACAGGCTCGGTCGCGGCGGTTTGGGCGGCATGGTTCCTTTACCTGAGCATCGCCACGGCCTATTCCGACCACTTTGAGCGCAGCCATGTTTTCAAGGCCTATCTACTTGTCGTATTAATGCTGTCGGCGTTTGCCGGGCTGGTCTTTCTGGCCTTTCGGCTCGCCAGATCGGCATCGTGGCAACCCTGGACCGAACAGATCATCGACAATCTGCCAAAACTCATGGTGGCCACGCTGCTGTTCGGCCACATCGTTTTTGCCATCTACAGTCTGGAGCATTCCGTCGGGGTGCTCCGTAACTACGGCTACACCCTCTATTCTTTTGAGACCGGCGCAATCGGGGCCGGCGTCGCTTTCGCCCTGATGCTTATGACCATGTTGCGAAAGGAATCATGGGCCGATCACCTGGCGCCGAATTCCTATGCGATGATCGGCACCGCATTGATCTTGCCTTTCGTCTTTGCCACGGAAGCCGTCTACGCGGGGGACGGCACGCCGATGCTGTCGTCCGCCCGGGTCTTGGTGCAGTTTTACCCGGCGGCCCTGTTCTGGCTGGTCATCAGATTGGGAACGGTTTTGAAATAAGCAGCGGATAAGGTTGAATAAGTCATCGATGGTCGAGCAGCATGCCGACCATGGGCCGCTTCTTTCCTGGCGGCGGCTTAGCTCCGAATCAAGCCCGCCAGACCGGCTCCGAGAGTTTTTCCATGAAGGCCTGGTGTTCTGCCAGTTCTTCGGCGGAGGCCGCGTGCGGACGTGGCTCGCGGCGTTGGCGCGGTTGGGCGGCGCTGGCGGCCTCGCTTTTGGCCGCAGCTTCGTTCGCCAATTCGAGCCCCTGCTGGCGGCCGCCGATCAGTTCCAGGTAGACCTCGGCGAGCAAGCGCGCATCCAGAAGCGCACCGTGCAGTTCGCGGTTGGAATTGTCGATCTGGAAGCGGCGGCAGAGCGCATCCAGGCTGGCCGGCGCGCCCGGGAATTTCTGGCGCGTCATGCGCACGGTGTCGACGGCGCGGCCCATTTCCAGCCCGGGTTTGCCGCAGGCCTTCAGTTCGGCATTGAGGAAGCCCATGTCGAAATCGGCGTTGTGGATGATCAGCGGATCGTCGGCGACGAATTCCAGGAAGGCATCGGCGATCTCGGCGAACTTCGGTTTGTCGGAGAGGAACTCTTCCGAGAGCCCGTGCACCTTGAAGGCTTCTTCGGGCATGTCGCGCTCGGGGTTGATATAGACCCAGAAGCTGTTGGCGGTGGCGATATGGTTGACCAGTTCGACACAGCCGATTTCCACCACCCGGTGGCCGGACTTGGGATCGAGGCCGGTGGTTTCCGTATCCAGAACGATTTCGCGCAAGGCGTTGATCCTAACCTTCAAAAGCGCCCAGGGATTAATCGGCCCAAGATAACGGGTTTCGCCGGACGCGCGGCCGCACGGGGAAGGGTGGCCAATGCCTGCCGTGCCAGGACCGGACGTCATCGAGGATTTTAACCACGCCGCGCAAATTCTCAACCCGTCCGAGGCCGGTCTGGACGATAAAATTGGCGCGCCGGCGCTTTTCCGCATCCGGCATCTGCTTGGCCAGAATGGCTTCGAATTTTTCCGCCGTCATGCCGGCCCGCATCAAGACCCGCGCGCGCTGCACGAAGGCGGGCGCGGTGACGCAGACCACCGCGTCGCAATGCGCATCACCGCCGGTCTCGAACAAGAGCGGCACGTCGAGGACAACGACCCGCGCGCCGGCGCGCGAGGCGCGGGCGAGGAAGCGTTGCTTATCTTTCTGTACGCGCGGATGCAGGATTTTCTCCAGCCGGCGGAGCGCTGGGCGATCGTCGAACACCAAGGCGCCCAGGATCTGGCGGTCGACCCGGCCGTCGTGCACCGCTTGGGGAAAAGCGTCCTGGATGGCCGGCACGGCGGCGCCGCCCTTGGCCATCAGCGCATGCACGGCGGCATCGGCATCGTGCACTGGCACGCCCAGGCTCATGAAATTGGCGGTGGCGGTCGATTTGCCCATGCCGATGGAACCGGTCAGGCCGAGAATGATCATCTGTTGGTCCGTCCCCGTTGCCGAGGGATACCGCCTCGGCGTCCTAGTTGTCGATCATTGCATGTTGGCGCAGGAAATCCAAAAGCGCCAGCAGCGGCAGGCCGAGGATGGTGAAGAAATCGCCGTCGACCGCCTCGAACAACCTGGCTCCCCGTCCCTCCAACTGATAGGCGCCGACGGAAGCCAGCGCATCGTCGCCGATGGCATCGAGGTAGGTTTGGATGAAGGCCTCCGACAGCGGCCGCACCCGCATCGCCGTTACGTCGACACGTTGCCAAAGCGTTTCGCCTCCCTGCATCGCCACCGTGGCCGTCACCAGGTGATGGGTCTTGGCGCTGAAGGCCCGCAAGTGTTCGGCGGCCTGGTCGCGGCTTTCGGGCTTATCGAACCAGCGGCCATCCAGTTCGAGCATCTGGTCGGCGCCGATCACCAGGGCGTCGGGCTCTTGGCCGCCAACCGCGCGGGCTTTTGTCTCGGCTAAGATCAACGCGGTTTCCTTAACGTCGCGATTTTCGCCCCGGCACTGGGTTTTAAGGGCGTCTTCATCGACATCGGCAGCGACGGCGCGGAAGTCGAGACCGGCGTTTTCGAGCAAACGCCGGCGCACTTGGCTTGCAGACGCCAGGATCAGCGGCGCCGGCATGGATCAGGCGTCCTGGTCTTCGCGGCGCTGGTAGAGCTGGATAATCTGTGCCGCCGTTTCCTCGATGGATTTACGGCTGACGTTGATCACCGGCCAGTTGTGCTTGGTATAGAGCCGCCGCGCCTCGCTGATTTCCTTCGACACCGCTTCCAGATCGACATAGTCGGTGTTTTCGTCCTGATCCAGGAGCTTGAGCCGCTGGCGGCGGATTTCCACCAGCCGCTTCGGGTCCTTGTTGAGGCCGACGATCAAGGGCCGTTCCACGTGGAACAGTTGTTCCGGGATCGGGCAGCCGGGCACGATCGGCACGTTGGCCGCCTTGATGCCGCGATTGGCGAGATAGATGCAGGTCGGTGTCTTGGACGTGCGCGACACGCCCAACAAGATCACGTCGGCCTCGTCCAGGTCCCAGGTGGACTGGCCGTCGTCGTGGCTGAGCGCGAATTGCAGCGCCTCGATGCGGGAGAAGTATTCCGCGTCCATGACGTGCTGGTGGCCGGGCCGGGCACGCACTTCGGCACCCAAATATTTGCCAAGCGCCGCGATCACCGGATCCAGCACTGGGATGCAGGGCACCTGGAAGCGGGCGCAGGCTTCCTCCAACTGGCGGCACATTTCCGGCTCCACCAGGGTATAGAGAACGAAGCCGCCCTGGATCTCGATGACGTCGATGACTTCCCGCAGCCGCTCGGGATTGCGCACCATCGACCAGAACACTTCTTCCATATGCACATCGTCGAACTGCGCGATACAGGCGCGCCCGACATGCAAAAGCGTCTCGCCGGTGGAGTCGGAAATCAGGTGCAGTTTCAGGTCACGCATGCTGTGGGAAACCCTTGGAAAACGGTGCCGCCGGACGGGGATAAATCATCTGATCCGCGAACACAAAGATTCCTTCCTCCTGTTTCATCCGCACCCAGGCCAGTTCTCCCGCCGGGAAAACGGTTCTCCCGCCCTGTGGTCATCGCCAGGAATGATCCAATGACGATTTGATCCACCGGTTTCATCGTATACTGATCCATACTTTATATGGCTCATATCTTGGCTATTTCCGCATGGCGGCAACGAAAGACGGATTTTTTCCACCGTTTGATCCAGAGCCGCATGGATTGTGGATGAAAATTGGAAAAACCTGTTGGCGATGAAATAATCCTCAGGACTCACCGCACAACAACAACCACTACCTTTTTCTTAAATAGATTAATTGTATTGTAGTGTGTAGGGTCCGCCCGGGATAAAACCCCGAATTCAGAGACCAGAAGCCAGGGAAGATCATGACCAAACGAATGCTCAGTGCGCTCAAGGGCGAGGTCACCGACCGGCCGCCGTTCTGGCTGATGCGCCAGGCCGGGCGCTACCTGCCGGAATATCGCGAGATCCGCGCCACGGCGCCGAACTTCCTGGATTTCTGTTATACGCCGGAAAAGGCCCTGGAAGTCACCTTGCAGCCGCTGCGCCGCTATCACATGGACGCGGCGATCCTGTTCTCCGATATCCTGGTGATCCCCGACGCGCTCGGCCAGAAGGTCGCCTTCAGGCAAGGCGAGGGCCCGGTGCTGGACGCCATCACCGATGAAGCCGGGCTCGAGGCGCTGTCGGTCGACGGCGTCGAGGCGCATCTGGAACCGGTATTCGAGGCGATCCGGCGGATTTCCGGCGCGCTCGACGACGAGACCGCATTGATCGGTTTCGCCGGCGCGCCCTGGACGGTGGCGCTCTACATGGTGGAGGGCCGCGGCGGCACCGAGGGGCCGACCATCCGCACCTGGGCGGCGGCTGAACCCGAGAGCTTCCAGAAGCTGATCGATCTTCTGGTCGAGGCGACGACGCGCTACCTGGTGCGTCAGGTCTCGGAAGGCGCCGAGGTGCTGCAGCTGTTCGAAAGCTGGGCCGGGCTCCTGGGTGAAGATCAATTCCAACGCTGGGTGATCGAGCCCAACCGGCGCATCGTCGAAGGAGTGCGGGCGGTTCATCGGCATGTACCGATCATCGGCTTTCCGAGGAACGCCGGCGTGCTCTACGAGGCCTTCGCGCGCGAAACCCAGGTCAATGCGGTCGGGCTCGACCATACCGTGCCGCTTTCCTGGGCGGCCGAGGTGCTGCAGCCGATCTGCGCCGTGCAGGGAAATCTCGACAACCACCTGTTGCTTGCCGGCGGCGAGGCAATGGAAACAGCGGTAACGAAAATCCTTGAAACCTTGGGCCGGGGTCCCTTCATCTTCAACTTGGGCCACGGCGTGATGCCGCCGACACCGCCCGAGAATGTCGGTCGCGTCGCCGAGATGGTACGCGGCTGGAAACCAAGCTGAGGAAGATCGCATGAGCCGGACAGCGGTGGTTCTGTTCAACTTAGGGGGGCCCGACGGTCCCGACGCCGTCAAACCGTTCCTGTTCAACCTGTTCAACGACCCCGCCATCATCGGTCTGCTGAACCCGCTGCGCTGGCTGTTGGCGAAGTTCATCTCAAGCCGCCGCGCCCCGGTGGCACGCGAGATTTACGGCCATATCGGCGGCAAGTCGCCGCTGTTGGAACTGACCCAGGCACAGGCCGATGCGCTCGAGGGCGCGCTCGCGGATGCGGGCGAGGTCAAGGTCTTCATCTGCATGCGCTACTGGCATCCGATGAGCGACGCGACGGCAAGGGCGGTGAAGGACTTCGGTCCCGACCGGGTGGTCTTGCTGCCGCTCTATCCGCAGTATTCGACGACAACGTCGGCGTCGTCGCTGAAGGACTGGCATCGCGCGGCGGCGGCGGTGGGGCTGGACGTACCCGCCCATGCGGTCTGCTGCTATCCGACGGAACCGGGCTGGACCCAAGCCCAGGCGAAACTGATCAAGGCGGCGCTCGCCGCCTCGCCGGGCGCCAGGGTGCTGTTCTCGGCACACGGGCTGCCGAAAAAGGTGGTCGACGCCGGCGATCCCTATCAGTGGCAGGTGGAACAGACGGCGAAGGCGGTCGTCGATAAGCTGGCCGCGGACGACACCGCCGTCGACGATTGGCAAGTCTGCTACCAGAGCCGCGTCGGGCCGCTGGAATGGATCGGCCCGGCGACGGAGGCGGAGCTGGCGCGTGCCGGGCAGGATAGCGTTCCGGTGATCGTGGTGCCCATCGCTTTCGTCTCCGAACATTCCGAGACCCTGGTGGAATTGGATATCGAGTACCGCGAGGAAGCGTCGAGGCTCGGCGTGCCCGGCTACACCCGCGTGCCGGCGGTCGGCACCGAGCCGGCATTCATCGAAGGCCTGGCCGGATTGGTCCGTGATCAGCTCGGGCGCGGCGGAGAAATTTCTTGCGGTCTCGGGACGGGCGCGCGAGTTTGTCCCGCAGCACACGCGCGCTGCCCCTTGCAACAGCGCTAGCGAAAAGGCCCATGTTCGAACTCTCCGGCACCGCGTATCTCTGGATCAAGGCCCTGCACGCGATTTCCATCATCGCCTGGATGGCCGGGCTGCTCTACCTGCCGAGATTGTTCGTCTACCACTGCGAGGCGCAGCCGGGTTCCGACAAGTCGGAGACCTTCAAGGTCATGGAGCGGCGGTTGCTGAAGGCGATCATGAACCCGGCGATGATCGCGTCCTGGCTGTTCGGTGGCGCGTTGTTGTGGAACATGCGTGAGGGATTGCTGGAAGTGGGCTGGATTCACGTCAAGCTCGTCTGTGTCGTCGCCATGACGGTGATGCACATGATGATGGGCAAGTGGCGGCGCGAGTTCGCCGAGGACCGGAATACGCGCGGCCACAAGTTCTACCGCACCGCCAACGAAATCCCGACGTTTCTGATGATCGTCATCGTCATCATGGTGATCGTGCAGCCGTTCTGACGGACGCGCCGAAAAACGGAAATTGACAGCCACGCACGGTTTCGCTAAGTGTTTCGCCTATCAACGCCTTTTCGGCACCGCCTGAAGACCCTTCACAGCATTTTCCTTCCTTTCGCCGGCATTCGCCCGGCACCTGAACCGGGTTTCATCCGAACCCTGGCTCTGAGCCGCAAAGGTTCCTTCCCATTATCTCAACACCGGAACGCCCCATGAATCTCAAGGACCTGAAAGCCAAAACCCCGCCCGACCTCCTGGCCTATGCGGAGGAACTGGGCGTCGAGAACGCATCGACGCTGAGGAAGCAGGACATGATGTTCGCCATCCTCAAGCACCTGGCCGACGACGACCAGGCGATCTACGGCGACGGTGTCTTGGAGGTCCTGCAGGATGGGTTTGGTTTTCTGCGCAGCCCCGACGCCAACTACCTGCCGGGCCCGGACGACATCTACGTGTCGCCCAGTCAGATCCGGCGGTTCAGCCTGCGCAGCGGCGACACGGTGGAAGGCCAGATCCGCGCGCCCAAGGAAGGCGAACGCTACTTCGCGCTTCTGAAGATCAACCAGGTCAACTTCTCCGACCCGAACGACGTCAAGCACCGCATCAACTTCGACAACCTCACCCCGCTCTATCCCGAAGAGCGGCTGAAGATGGAAGTCGAGGACCCGACGATGAAGGATCCGACGCATCGGGTCATCGATCTGATCACCCCGATCGGCAAGGGCCAGCGCGGCCTGATCGTGGCACCGCCCAGGACCGGTAAGACGGTGATGCTCCAGAACATCGCCCACTCGCTGGCGACCAACCATCCGGAATGCTACCTGATCGTGCTGCTCATTGACGAGCGCCCGGAGGAAGTCACCGACATGGCGCGCTCGGTCAAGGGCGAGGTGATCTCGTCGACCTTCGACGAGCCGGCATCGCGCCACGTGCAGGTGACCGAGATGGTCATCGAGAAGGCCAAGCGCCTGGTCGAACACAAGCGCGACGTGGTGATCTTGCTCGATTCCATCACGCGCCTCGCGCGCGCCTACAACACCGTGGTGCCGTCCTCGGGCAAGGTGCTGACCGGCGGCGTCGACGCCAACGCGCTGCAGCGCCCGAAGCGCTTCTTCGGCGCCGCGCGCAACATCGAGGAAGGCGGCTCGCTGACCATCATCGCCACCGCGCTGATCGACACCGGTTCGCGCATGGACGAAGTCATCTTCGAGGAATTCAAGGGTACCGGTAACTCGGAAATCATCCTCGACCGCAAACTCGCCGACAAGCGCACCTGGCCGACCATCGACATCACCAAGTCCGGCACCCGCAAGGAAGAACTGCTGGTCGATCAGGGCACGCTTTCGAAGATGTGGGTGCTCAGGCGCATCCTCATGCCGATGGGCGTCACCGACGCCATGGACTTCCTCTTGGACAAGCTCAAGCACTCGAAGACCAACAACGATTTCTTCGACAGCATGAACACCTGACCCGACGATCCGGGCAGACGAAAAAGGGGCGCCGGAAGGCGCCCCTTGTGTTTTGGTTCGGGCGGTCGCTTACGGCAACAGCACCGTGCAACCCGTGGTCTTGCGGGCTTCCAGGTCGCGGTGCGCCTGTTCGGTGTCGGAAAGCGCGTAGGTCTGGTTGACGTCGATCTTGACGGTGCCGTTGCCGACCACCTCCATCAAGGCGCCCGCCAAATCCTCCAGCAGGGGCCGCGTCGCCGTGTGCGGCATCAATGACGGCCGGGTGAAGAACAGGCAGCCGCGCGACGCCAGGTCGCCGACCTCGACCGAGGACACCGGGCCGGACGCGTTGCCGAAGCTGACCATGTAACCGAACGGCCTGAGTGAATCGAGCGACGCCTTGTAGGTGGCCTGGCCGACGCCGTCGTAGGAAACCGCGACGCCCTCGCCGCCGGTGATCTCGCGCACCCGCGCCGCCACGTCCTCGGTGTTGTAGAGGATGGTATGGGCACAGCCGTGCGCCTTGGCGAGCGCCGCCTTTTCCTCGGAACCGACGCAGCCGATGACGTTGGCGCCCAGCGACGACGCCCATTGCGACAGGATCAGCCCGACGCCGCCGGCGGCCGCCATCAGCAGGATGTTGTCGCCGGCTTTGACCGGGTAGGTCCTGCGGATCAGGTAGCCCGCCGTCATGCCTTTCAGCATCATCGCCGCGGCGGTCTGGTCGTCGATGCTGTCGGGCAGCTTGACCAGTTTCTCGGCCGGAATGACGCGGGCCTCCGCGTAGCCGCCCATGGTGTTGCCGTAGGCAACCCGTTCGCCGGCCTTCAAGTCGGTGACGCCGTCGCCGACGGCCTCGACCACGCCGGCGGCCTCCATGCCGATCACCAGCGGCAGTTCGCCCAGCGGATAGAGACCGGTGCGGTGATAGACGTCGATATAGTTGAGCCCGCAGGCGGTTTGGCGGATGCGCGCTTGGCCGGGGCCCGGATCGTCGATGTCGACGTCGTCCCAGGTGAGCTGTTCCGGCCCGCCGTGCTGGTGAATGCGAATGGCTTTGGTCATGCTAACCTCCCTAGATGGCTTTGGCGGTATTTTGCGAAGATGTGCCGGGGCGGGCAACCGGTTTCAGGCGGTCGGCGGGAGAAAGTCTTGTGACGGCCGCGCCTTAACCGGCGTCATTCCGCCCGGCTCGCCGTTCGGGTACGGAGGATGATCGGTTCCATTGCCACGGACGGCCGCCCCATGCGCCCCAAGATTCGAATTTCCCGGCCCCGCTGGGCTTTGGCCGTTTCGCTGTTTGCCGGGGTTTTCGGATTGGTGACGATTGTCGCCGCCGCCGGCGTGCTGTTCATCGACGGCGCCTGGCGGCAGATGATGGGCGGATATGTCGGTTTCGTCGTCGGGTTCAATTTCTTGGCGGGGTTTGCCTATGTGGCGGCGGCTGTTGGCCTGGCACTGTGGCGGCCCTGGGCGGGGCCGTTGGCGCTGGGGATCGCGGCAGCGACGGCCGTCGTCGCGCTCGCCTTTGCGGTGCATGTCGGGATGGGCGGCGCCTTCGAGTGGCGGACGGTCGGTGCGCTCGCGTTCCGCACCTTGTTCTGGCTCGGCGTGGCGTTTGCGGTCGGTGCCGCTGGGCGCGGCAAGGGTGCGTTGGGGGGCGCGCGTTAGGAGGTCGCTACCTTTGCCAGGGGTTCCGGCGGCTCGAAGACCACCCGGTTGCGGCCGCCCCGCTTTGCTTCGTAGAGCGCCTCGTCAGCGGCGTTGAGCACGTCGTCCAAGGCCGCCTTGCTGGCGGATGGGGCGCAACCGATGGAGATGGTGACGGGACCGTGGGCGTCGGTCCAGCCGTCGATGGCAAGGCTCACTATACCGCCGCGGATTTTCTCGGCCACCAGCCGCACGCCTTCGGCCGTCGTGTCGGACAGGAGGATGGCGAATTCCTCGCCGCCCAGGCGCCCGACCATGTCGACCGCCCGGATCGAGCGCGCCAGGAAGCCGGCAACCGCGACCAGAACCTGATCGCCCATGGCATGGCCGGCGGTGTCGTTGATCCGCTTGAAATGGTCGATGTCGATCATCAGCACCCAGAGATCGGCCTGGCTACGCCGTGTGCGATCCATTTCCCGGTTGCCGACCTCGAAAAACTTGCGCCGGTTCGGAAGCCGCGTCAGCGGATCGTTCATGGCCGAAAACAAGAGCCGCTGTTCGGCGAAGCGGCGGCGGTTGTCGACCCGCTCCTGGATGACGGCGCTAACGCAGATGAGTGCCGAGATGAACCAGCTGGTGGCGATGATGAAAATCCCCATCCACTCGAAATGCTGGCTTCGCAACATTCCCTCCACCATCAGGTAGCCCATGGTGAACGGAACCAGCAGGCCGAGCGCGATCTGCAGCCGTGCGATGCGGCCGCCGATGTAGGGGCTGAGCACGGCCTTTAATGCGCCCCGGTGCGCCGTCATGGCCAGGGTCGAGAGCGCCAGCAGGAAACCGACCGTCGCGGTCAGCAGCGACATCTGGCCGTAGAAGCGGTCGAACCCGTAGGCATACCCGGTGAACGAGACCAGCGGAATGCCCAATGCCAGAAATGCTAAAATCTGTGCGGCGACCTGCCGGCGGAGCACCCCGAGGCCGAGCGCCAGGGCGATCAAACCGAGCATCAGGGTCGAATTGGTGCCCATGGCGTTGGCCTTGCCGAGCGCGAGGTCGCGCATCACCATCTCCGGAAAGGGCGTGAAGGCCGGCGAGATCGCGGTACCGAACAGCACGTCGCTCAATTTCGACAAGGTCAACAAGACCGCGACGGCGGCGAAAACACGTTGCGGCCAGCCACCCAGCAGGACGCCGCCGGCGCCGAGGCCGAGGCCGAGCACCAGGATGCAGAGCGCCGTCAGCGGGTTGGTTGCCGGCCCGTCGACGATGGGACGATAAAGCAGTTCGATCTCCGCGAGATAGCCGCCGGCCAGGACGACAGCGCCGAACAGTGCGCAGAAGAGCCCCAGCGGGCGGGATACCGTCAGCGCGGCCTTCGACAGCGCCCAATCGCGCTGGACGAAGGGTTCGTGGGGATCGGCGCTGGCGGAGTCTGGGAGGGCGTCGTCGGGCCTCTGGGTTTCGAAGTTCATCTGCCGTCCTGGGCGGGGTCCAGAGTTGGAGCCGAAGCGCCGATCAAAAATCAATCAATATATTGTAATTATAAATAGTTACTGGGAGCTGAATAGTCGTTGATATGGGTCAAATGGCTAAGGCTTACAACAGCTGCGCGCCCTCCAGCGTCAGCAGTTGCACCTTGGTCTCGACGCCGGCGCCGCCGGAGTAGCCGGTCATGCGGCCGTCGAGCCCGAGCACGCGGTGACAGGGGATGATGATCGGGATCGGATTCTTGCCGCAGGCCGTCCCCACCGCGCGCGCCGAACTGGCGAGATCGTCGGCCAGGTCGCCGTATGTGCGGGTCTCGCCGTAAGGGATTTCGCACATGGCGCGCCAGACGCTTTGCTGAAAGTCGCTGCCGGCCGGCGCCAGCGGCAGGTCGAAGTGCTGGCGCTTGCCGTCGAAATAGGCGTTCAACTGATCGCGCGCGCGTTCCAGCACCGGCGCGGCGGGCTTCTCCGCTTCCGGCGCGCGGCCCCATTCCAGCACGCTCAAATGGCCGTTGACGCTGAATGCCGTCAGCGTGCCGACGGGCGAGGGAAAGGATAGCCAGGTGAGGTTGGCGTTCATGCGGCCCCCTGAAGTCCGGCCCGCAACATCCGAAGAGGCGGTTACATCTCCGATAGGCGCGCCTTCAGGTCGTCGGGATCGGTCAGGGGCAGTGTACAGGTTGTGCCGACGCAAATATAGGCCGTGGGTTTTCCGTCGACGGCTTCCTTGCCGTGCGCCGGATGGCTGTCGGGCAGCGCGCCGGCGTCGTCGACCCGCAGCAGCACATGTGCCGGCGGTGCCGCCTTCAGCGCATCGAGCACCAGGCCTTGCGGCAGCGGCCCTTGTTCGCCGAGCGGCCCGGTGACGACGATCTGTGCCGCGCGTTCGGCGGTTTCGAAGCCCATCAGCATGGAGAGCTGATGCATCATGTGCTCGGTCTTTTCCGGCACCAGCGCGGCGAGCAAGGCATCCAGGCGTTCGCGGTAAGGGTGTTTACCGGTCAAGTGATACAACCTGGCGAGATTTTCCGCCATGACGCCGTTGCCGGGCGGGGTGGCGTTGTCGTGCAGCGGCTTGGTGCGCATCAGGATATCGGTGGTGTCGTCGGCGCTCATGAAATAGCCGCCGCTGTCCGCGTCCCAATGATGCCGGTCGGCCACCGCGCACCAAGTCTCGGCTTGCTGCAAATATCCGTCCTCGCCGGTGACCTCGTTCAGGGTGAGCGCGGCGCGGATCATGTTGGCATAATCCTCGAGCATGCCGGCGTGCGCCGCTCGGCCGGCGCACCAGCTATGCAAAAGCCGCTCGCCGTCGGCCATGGCGGTGGTGACGAAGCCGTAGGCGGCCTTGGCCGCCGCCAGCCAATCGGGTTCGCCGAAGACGACGGCCGCGCGGGCCAGCGCCGCGATCATCAGCCCATTCCAGTCGGCCAGCACCTTGTCGTCGCGGCCGGGCCAGACACGCGTGTCGCGCACCGCCAGAAGCTTGGCGCGGGCCTCGGCCAGCGAGGCCTCGGTCTCGGCGTCGGCGAGGGCGAGCTCGTGCGAACGGTTGAGGATCGTCTTGCCCTCCCAGTTGCCGCGTGCCGTCACGTCGTAGTCCTGTTTGAACGCCGCCGCGTCGTCGCCCAGGATTTCGTCGATCTCGGCCTCCGACCAGACGTAGAACTTGCCCTCCTCGCCCTCGCTGTCGGCGTCGTAGGCGCTGACAAAGGCGGGAGCCGAGCCGGGTTCGGCGATCATGTCCCTGAGTGCCCACTGGACCGTTTCGCGCACCCGCGTGGCGTAGAGATCCGAGCCGGTCTCCAGCCAGACGTCCGACAGCAACTCGACCAACAGCGCGTTGTCGTAGAGCATCTTCTCGAAGTGCGGTGCCAGCCAGACCTCGTCGGTGGAGTAGCGTGCGAAACCGCCGCCCAGGTGGTCGTAGATGCCGCCCTGGCAGATATGGTCGAGGGTCAGGGTCACCGCTTCCCTGTACATGGGCGAGCGCGAGCGCCGGTGGGCACGCCAGAGATACTGAAACAGGGTCGGCTGCGGGAACTTCGGCGCGCCGAGGGTGCCGCCGGTATGATTGTCGACGGCACGCAGCAGCGCCGCCGCGGCCAGGTCGAGCCCCTCGCGCGTGAGGCGCCCGCCGCCCGCCGGCTTTGCCATCTGTGCGAGGCCGTCCTTCAGCGCGCGGATGTTGGTGGCAATCTGGTCTTGCTGTTCCGTATAGGCGTTGGCGAGCGAACGCAGCACGTCGGGAAAACCGGGGCGGCCGTAACGCGGGGACGGCGGAAAGTAGGTGCCGCCCCAGAACGGCTCGCCGTCCGGGGTGAGAAAAATGGTCAAGGGCCAGCCACCCTGTTCGCCCATCATCTGCAGTGCCGATTGGTAGAGCGCGTCCAGGTCGGGGCGCTCCTCGCGGTCGACCTTGATGTTGACGAACAGCTCGTTCATCAGCCCGGCGATGGCCGGGTCCTCGAAGCTCTCGTGCGCCATCACGTGGCACCAGTGGCAGGCGGCGTAGCCCACCGACAGCAGGATCGGCCGGCCGCTTTCGCGCGCTTCGGCGAGGGCGTCTTCCGACCAGGGCCACCAATGCACCGGGTTGTCCCGGTGCTGGCGCAGGTAGGGGCTGGTCTCGTCGGCGAGGCGGTTGCGGGCTTCGGCTGGGGGCATGTCGGGGGCCGTCCGGGTTGTTGAGCGGGGCGGGCGATCGGCGGGGTTGCGGGGCCGGGTCGCGGTGCGCGTTGCGCGCGGGCGCGGGCTGGCTTAGTTTGAAGCAGGCGGGGGTGAAAACAACCCCAATCTGTGCCGGGGTAAACGGCGCTGGAACCGGAGGTCGCCATGAAAGTCACCATCAACATCGACTGCACGCCGGAAGAGGCGCGCGCCTTTTTCGGCCTGCCCGACGTCAAGCCCATGCAGGACGCGATGATGGCGGAAATCGAAAAAAGAATGCGCGCCAACATGGACGCCATGGACCCGGAAACCCTATTTAAGATATGGCTGCCGGTCGGCATGCAGGGCTGGGAACAGCTGCAGAAGGCCTTCTGGGGCCAGATGAGCCAGGCCGCGTCCGGCGACGACGAATCCTAACCTGAGAAATCGAGATCCTGACCCATGTCATCCAACGAAACCGATCCGTCGCTCTACTATGACCGGCACGTGTTTTTCTGCGTCAACGAACGCCCGGAAGGCCATCCGCGCGGCTGTTGCAAGGCCAAGGAAGCGGAGAAACTGCGCAATTACATGAAGACCAAGGCCAAGGACGAGGGCTTGGAACGAGTCCGAATCAATTCCGCCGGCTGCCTGGACCGCTGTGAGCTGGGGCCGACCATGGTGGTCTACCCGGAAGGGGTTTGGTACAGATGCGAATCGATGGCCGATGCCGATCGGATTCTCGAGGAGCACATCAAGAAGGGCGGCCGGGTCAAGGACCTGATGTTGATGCCGGAAGACGGCTAACCACTAAATCTGGATTTCGGTACTTTACCGAATTGAACCGAGGCAGGGCCCATGCGAGAACCCACCATCTATGCGCTGGCAAGCGGCCGGGGGCGCGCCGGGATCGCGGTGATCCGGGTCTCCGGTCCGGGCGCCCGGGACGCGGCGGCGGCGCTGGCGGGCGCGGATTTGCCGGTGCGCCGTGCGGTGCGCGTCGATTTGACCGATCCCACCGGCGGCGATCTGCTCGATCGCGGTCTCGCCATCTTCTTTCCAGGTCCCGCCAGCTTTACCGGCGAGGATGTGTTGGAACTGCACGTGCACGGTGGCCTCGCCGTCGTCGATGGGGTTTTGGCGGCGCTTTCGGGCCTGGAGGGGCTGCGGCTTGCCGATCCTGGCGAATTCACCCGCCGGGGCTTCGAGAACGGCAAAATCGACCTGACCGCGGCGGAGGGCGTCGCCGACTTGGTGGCGGCGGAAACCGCCCAGCAGCGGCGCCAGGCGCTGGCGCAGATGGGCGGCGCGCTGGCCGATTTCACCGAGGGCGCGCGCGCCCGGCTGGTCGCGGCGCTGGCGCATTGGGAAGCCGCCATCGATTTCTCCGACGAGGAATTGCCCGCCGATCTGGAAACCAGCGTGGTGGCCGAAGCCGAGTCCCTGGCCGGCGAAATCTACCGTCATCTGGCCGATGGGCACCGGGGCGAGCGGCTGCGGCACGGCGTCGACGTCGCCATCGTCGGCGCCCCCAATGCGGGGAAGTCCAGCCTGCTCAACCGGCTTTCCCAGCGTGACGCGGCGATCGTTTCCGAAACCGCCGGCACCACGCGCGACATCATCGAGGTGCATTTCGAACTGGCCGGCTATCCGGTCATTCTGGCGGATACCGCCGGGCTCCGTGACGCGGATGGCGACATCGAGGCCGAGGGCGTGCGCCGGGCGCTGGAACGCGCGCGCCGCGCCGATCTCAGGATCGCCGTGCTGGATGGCTCCGTTTGGCCGGAGATCGGGGCGGAGACGCGCGATTGGATCGCCGCCGGCAGCCTCGTCGCCGTCAACAAAACCGATGCGATGGCCGGCGCGGTGCCGGAGCGGGTTGAAGGCGAGCCGGCGATCGGCATTTCGGCCAAGACCGGCGCCGGTGTGGACGCGTTGTTGGCGGCGCTCGAAGCGGAGGTCGCGCGGATCTTTGCCGGCCAGGCGGCGCCGCTGGTGACCCGCGCGCGGCACCGCGAAGCGCTGGCCGAAACCCGCGCCGCTCTGCAGCGGTTTCTCGGCGCGGAGGGCCGACTGGTGCGTCCGGAACTGGCGGCGGAGGATCTGCGCCTGGCGGCGCGAGCGCTTGGGCGGATTACCGGCAGTATCGATGTGGAAGACCTGCTGGATGTGATTTTCGCGGATTTCTGTATCGGCAAATGAGGAAATGTTTCACGTGAAACATTGCCCCTTGTCGACTCGAATTGTGGATATGTTTCACGTGAAACAATTTCCCCGTTCGCCGCTTCATTGACTTCGGCCAAGGCCGCTCCTACATTCCGGCGCATGCGAACCTACGACGTCATCGTCATCGGCGGCGGGCACGCGGGCTGCGAGGCGGCCGCGGCGGCGGCGCGCGCCGGTGCGCGGACGCTATTGTTGACTCACCGAATCGATACTATCGGCGCCATGTCCTGCAATCCGGCGATCGGCGGCCTGGCGAAAGGACAATTGGTGCGCGAGGTTGACGCGCTGGACGGCCTCATGGGCCGCGCCATCGACGCCGCCGGCATCCAGTTCCGGATTCTCAACCGCTCCAAGGGCCCGGCGGTGCAGGGCCCGCGCGCCCAGGCCGACCGCAAGCTCTACAAGAACGCCATCCAGGCCCTGCTGGCCGAACAAGACAACCTGGAGATCGCCGCCGAACCGGTCGATGACCTGATCCTCGACGCCGACGGCCGCGTCGCCGGCGTGCGCAGCCAGGCCGGCGAGGACATCCTTGCCGCCGCCGTGGTGGTGACCACCGGCACTTTCCTGCGCGGCCTGATTCATGTGGGGACGGCGCAGATCCCCGCCGGCCGCGTCGGCGAGGCGCCGGCGGTGGGCCTCGCCTATACCTTCAAGAAACTCGGCTTCCGCCTGGGGCGTTTGAAGACCGGCACGCCGCCCAGGCTGGATGGCCGCACGATCGAGTGGGGCGGGCTGGAGGCGCAGCCGGGCGACGATCCGCCGGTGCCGTTCTCGTATCTCACCGACCGCGTCACGGTGCCGCAGATTGCCTGCCACATCACCGGCACGACGCCCGAAACGCACGCCCTCATTCAACAGAACCTGAACCGTTCGGCCATGTATTCCGGCCAGATCGCCGGCACCGGCCCGCGCTATTGCCCGTCGATCGAGGACAAGATCGTGCGCTTCGGTGACCGCCAGCGCCATCAGATTTTCCTCGAGCCAGAAGGCCTCGACGACCCGACCATCTATCCCAACGGCATCTCCACGTCGCTGCCGAAGGATGTGCAGGAAGCCATCCTGAAGACTATCCCGGGGCTCGAGCGCGCCGTCATCACCCAGCCCGGCTATGCCATCGAATACGACTTCGTCGATCCGCGCGAGCTGCGCCCGACGCTGGAAACCCGGCGCGTGGCGGGGCTCTATCTCGCCGGCCAGATCAACGGCACCACCGGCTACGAGGAGGCCGCGGCGCAGGGGCTGATGGCCGGCGTCAATGCCGCCCGCGCCGCCGGCGGCGGGGCCGCCTTCACCCTCGACCGCGCCGACGCCTATATCGGCGTCCTGATCGACGACCTGATCACGCTGGGCACCGAGGAGCCCTACCGGATGTTCACGTCGCGCGCCGAGTACCGGCTGCGATTGCGTGCCGACAACGCCGACCAGCGGCTGACCGGGAAGGGCATCGATGCCGGCATCATTGGCGCCGAACGCCAGCGCGCGCACGCCGAACGGATGGCGGCGTTGCAAGAGGCGCGCCGGCGCCTGGAGGCGTTGGAGAAATCGCCCAATCAGTTGCAGGCGGCGGGGATCAAGATCAACCTGGACGGCGTCAAGCGCAGCGCCCTGCAGGTGTTGGCCTACCCGGACGTGGACTTCGAGGCGCTGACCCGGGTGTGGCCGGAACTGGCCGACATGCCAGGCGCCATCGCTGAACAGATGGCCATCGAAGCCACCTATGCCGGCTACCTGGAGCGCCAGGACGCCGATATCCGAGCACTGCGCCGCGACGCCGGGTTGGCCTTGCCGGACGATCTGGATTTCGACGCCATTCCGGGACTTTCGGCCGAGATCAGGCAGAAGCTTGAACACGCGCGGCCGGCGAACCTGGCGGCGGCGGCGCGCATCTCCGGCGTCACGCCGGCGGCGATCACCGTGCTGCTGGGGTACCTGAAACGGCGCGACGCCGCTCAGGGCCGGCTTTCCGCCTGACTCGCCATGCGGAAATCCTGATGCGTTTCGCAACCGAATCGGAGCTCCCGGCGGCGGAACCGCTCTCGCGCATTGCGTTCCAAGCTGCGCTCAATCTCGACGACGCGGCGATGGAGACATTCGATGGCTATGCCGAGGCGCTGGCGCGCTGGCAGCAATCCATCAACCTGGTCGGTCCGAAAACCTTGGCCGATCCCTGGCGGCGGCATTACCTCGACAGCGCCCAGCTTCTGGATTACCTGCCCGACAAAGCTGCCACGCTGGTTGATATCGGCAGCGGCGCCGGCTTTCCAGGCATGGTGCTGGCGATCCTTTTGCCGAAGGTGGGCGGCACCCAAGTGGAGTTGATCGAGAGCGACCAGCGCAAATGCGTTTTCCTTAATGAAATCAAGCGATTAGCGAGCGCACCTGCGACCGTCCATAACGTCCGGGCGGAGGCCTACGATGGACCCAAGGGTGATGTGGTGACGGCCCGCGCCTGCGCGCCGCTGGCGCGCTTGTTGCCGTGGGCGGCGGCGGTGCTCAAGCCGGGCGGGCGCTGCCTGTTCCTGAAGGGCGAAAGCGTGCAGGATGAATTGACGCTGGCGCGGAAAGACTGGAAAATGCAGACCCAATTGCACCCGAGCCGGTCGGATTCCAGCGGTGCCATCCTAGAGGTTAGCGATCTTGCCCCCATCGATGTTTCCTGATCATCCCTTGCCGAGCGGACGCGGCACCCGCGTTCTCGCCGTGGCCAATCAGAAGGGCGGCGTCGGCAAAACCACGACGACGATCAACCTGGGCACGGCCCTGGCGGCAATAGACCAACAGGTGTTGATCGTTGATCTTGACCCACAAGGTAATGCCAGCACCGGGCTGGGCATTGATTCGGATCAAAGGAAGGTCAATTCCTACAGCTTATTGGTCGAAAATGTACCGCTTTTGGACGTCATTCAGCGAACCGACATCCCCGGCCTGGAAATTGTGCCGTCCGGAACCGATTTATACGGTGCAGAGATTGAGCTTGTTGATTTTGAGCGTCGCGAATACAGACTTAAGGATGCGCTTATTCAAGCAGCCGGGGCTTACGATTATATCCTGATCGACTGCCCGCCGGCGCTCGGCCTGTTGACCATCAATGCCTTGGTGGCGGCGCAGGCCGTCCTGGTGCCATTGCAATGCGAATTCTATGCGCTGGAAGGCATCAGCCAGTTGGTCAACACCATCGACAAGGTGCGCTACAGCTTTAATGCCAATCTCGATATTCAGGGTATCGTGCTCACCATGTATGACCAACGCAACAACCTGTCCGCCGACGTCGCCGACGATGTGCGGTCTTATTTCGGCGAAAAGGTCTACAGCACCGTCATTCCCAGAAACGTCCGGGTTTCGGAAGCGCCGTCGCACGGCGTGCCGGTGCTGGTCTACGACATGAATTGCGCCGGATCCCAGGCTTACCTGGCACTGGCCGGCGAAATCATCCACCGCGAACGGAAACTCAGCGCATGACCCCAGCCCAGAAATCGAAACGCAAGAACCTGGGGCGGGGGCTTTCGGCACTGTTGGGCGAGGCCACCCCAAAACCGGCCGCCGACACCGCCCAGTCCGGTCTCCAGCGCCTCGCCATCGGCGATCTGCATCCCTGCCGGTTCCAGCCCCGGCGCCGGTTCGCCGACGAGCAGATCCGCGAACTGGCGCAATCGGTCAGGGAGAAGGGCATCCTACAGCCACTGGTGGTGCGGCCCGACCCCGACCAGGCGGGCAGCTACGAGATTATTTGTGGCGAGCGCCGCTGGCGCGCCGCGCAGTTGGCGCAACTGCACGAGTTGCCGGTGGTGGTGCGCCAGTTCACCGACCAGGAAACTCTGGAGATCGCGCTGGTCGAGAACCTGCAGCGCGAGGACCTGACGCCCTTGGAAGAGGCCGAGGCCTATCAGCGTTTGAAAGATGAGTTCGGTCACACCCAGGAAGCGCTCGCCGACGGTATCGGCAAGAGCCGCAGCCATGTGGCCAACATGCTTCGTCTGTTGGGCCTGCCCGACGGGGTCAAGCGGATGCTCGGCGACGGCCGGCTGAGCGCCGGTCATGCAAGGGCGCTCCTGGCCGCGCCCGACCCGGTGGCGCTGGCGGAAATCGTCATCGACCGCGGTCTCAACGTGCGCGAAACCGAGGCGCTGGTTGCGAAGGGCGCGGGGAAAAGCGGAAAGTCCCCAAGCGCGAAACCGCAGAAAGACGCCGACACCCTGGCGACGGAACGCGACCTGACGACGCAGCTCGGCATTCGCACGGAAATCACGCCGACAAAGAAGGGCGGCACGCTGACCTTTCATTATCGCAGCGTCGACCAGCTCGATGTCCTGATCCGGCGCCTGACCGGGGACTATTAGCCCCGCGCGCGCCGATACCCAGGGAAAACAAGCTTGCACCACGAGCTGCAACAATAAGTCATCAAAATCATGTGCCCGAATTCTTATGAACACCCGGAATAGGACGACACCGCTGCGCGCTTGAGGGGCCGTCAGCACGATCAAGGCAGGAGCGACAGCGTGGGATTGTTTGAAACCGTCATGGTCATCGATGATTCGAAGACCGTTCTGAAGGTCGTCGGCGACATGCTCATCGAGGGCGGCTACCAGCCGGTGCTCGCCACCAGTTTCGAAGAGGCCATGTCATTCAACGAGATGACGCACGCCGGTCTGGCGCTGGTCGACCTGGTCATGCCGGGCATGGATGGTTTCGAGGGAATCAAGCGGCTGCGCGGAATCGATCCGGATTTGAAGATCATCGCCATGTCGGCCGGCGATGCGTCGATGTATCCCTATCACCTGTTGCGCCTGGCGCGGCGGATCGGCGCCGACGCCGTCATCAAAAAGCCGTTCCAGGCGGATAGGCTGATTTCCCTGATCAAACAGATCGACGAGGTCTCGGGCCGAAACTGCATCCGGGCCCTGGTCATCGACGACAGCCGCACGGTCTGTATGGCGGTCGCCGACATGCTGGATGATGCGCGGTTCAAGGTCGCCACCGCGAATTCCGGCAAGGAGGCGCTGGAACGTTCCGACATCATCGGCATCGACGTGGTCCTGACGGACATCTTCATGCCGGGCGAAAGCGGCATCGAGGTGATCCAGCATGTCCGCGAGCATTGGCCGGAAGTCCGCCTGATCGCCATGTCCGCCGGCTACGGCGATGAAATGGACGGCGGCAAGGCCCTGGCGGCGGCACGCAAGGTGGGCGCTATCGCGTCCATTCAAAAACCGTTTAAGGCGGATGATCTGACCACCATCATCAACCGGGTGACCATCGACCTTTGACACCGCCGATTGGGCGGCGGAGAAAAATTACTGGCCATACCACGCGCAGCGGTTTTCAATGCGCCGAAATTCAACGAGGCGGCAGCCGCTTCCGGCTCGCCGACAAAACAGGGTTTGCGCCATGAAATCGCTGCTGACAAAACTTCGCTTTTTCGTTTTTTCCGCTGCCCTCTGCATCGCCGCCACGGCACCCGCGGGCGCCGTCGACCTGGTCAAGCCGACATTGGCCGAGGACGGCCTCTACCATCACGCCTGGTTCAAGGACTCGTTTCTCGACCTGCGTGACGATTTAAAAGAGGCCAAAGAGGCCGGCAAGCGCCTGGTGATCTTCTTCGAGCAGGTCGGCTGCATTTATTGCAAGAAGATGCAGACCGAGGTCTTGGCGCAAAAGCCCATCAACGACTACGTCCGCGAAAATTTCGAAGTCGTGCAACTCAATCTCTGGGGCAGCCGCGAGGTCACGGATTTCGACGGCAAGGCCATGACGGAGAAGGAAATCGCCAAGCGCTGGCGCGTGGTTTTCACCCCGACCATCGTGTTCCTGCCCGAGACCGCCGGCGCTGGCGACAAAGACGGCGGCCAGATTGAGGTCGCCCGCATGCCGGGCGCTTTCGAAGGCGGCACCTTCAAGGCCATGTTCGAGTGGGTTCATGCCAAAGGCTACGAGGGCGAAGAGCACTTCCAGAAATACGTCATTCGCAAAATGAACGAGCGCCGCCAGGGCCAATAACCCAAAGTCGCGATATCAAATGATCCTGAAGAACGTCAAGGCTCTGTTGGGCCAACGCCCATTCACCACACTCCCGCCGGACGCCACGGTCCGAACCGCCAGCGAGACCATGGCCCGTGCAAACGAGCGTGCGGCATTGGTCACGGAAGCGGATGCCGTCCTCGGCATTTTATCCGAACGTGACATCGTCCATGGCTGTCTGGCCAAGGGCCAGGATCCCGACGCGACGCAAGTCTCGGCCGTCATGACCGCCGACCCCATCACCATCGATGCCGCTGACACGGTCGCCCACGCGATCGAGAAAATGCTGAAAGGCGGGTTTCATCATCTGCCGGTGTTGAAGGACGGCGCCGCAATCGGCACTCTCTACAGCGACGATATCCCGGAAGAATACCGGCTTTTGCTGGAGCATTTCCGCGAATTGCGCCAGCCTTAGGCGCTTTAACGACCCAGCCTTTGCGCCAATCCGCCGATGGACAGCGACATCCGCTGGCAAAGCGCGATGTCCGGCATGCCGGTCGACTTGCACTCGATCTCGAGCGTCGTCAGCGCATCCAGGCATTTCCGAAGCTGCTCCGCCGGCCACATGGAGGCCTGGCGCCGGAAGCGGTCTTTATACATGAAGAAAACCGGCGGGCGCAGCTTGCCGACGGCCTGGTCCGGACTGGAACCGCCGTCGATCATCGAGCGAACCAGCAGTAACCTCTCCAGGTGCCCCTGAAGACGCCGCACGAATTGTACCGGCATGACGCCCTCGTCGAACCCGGACGCCAGCATCCGGTCGGCGACATCGCGGCGGCCATCGAACACGGCATAGACGATATCGTCCAGCGTGCTTTGCGCGCCGTCGCCGACAGCCAGGCGAATACTCGCTTCATCCAGTTCGCCGCCTTCGCCTGCGTAGAGGCAAACCTTTTCGATCTCGGAAAGGTTGGCCATGCGATCGCGGCCGAGGCGCGCGGCCAGCGCCTCCACCGCTTTCCTATCGGCGCGGATGCCCCACTCCTGGAACCGGGTTTCAATCAGCCCGGCGACACTGCGACCGTCGTCGTCATAGCAGCCGATGGCGGCCGCGTTATCGGCCTTTTCGAACAGCTGGCGCAGTTTGGAGCGCGGCGGCAGGTCGCCGGCCTCAACCACGAGCGGATTGGGTTCAACTTCCGAGGCCAACACATGACCTAGCGGTTCGGCCAACTTATCGCCGGCTTCGGTCACCCAAACGACCTTGGCACCACCAAGAAACGATTGCTGGAAGGCCTCGTCGGCGATGACCGAGGGTTCCGCCCGAACGCGCGCCTCATCGACGGTGGCAACGGCGAAAGGATCGTCGTGCGCATCGCCGGCCCAACTGCGCATCATGGACTTCGCTCGCTCGCGAACCAGGCCCAGGTTCGGCCCGTAAAGCAATACCGCATGCTGGCCCCGGCCCGGGTTGGCGATCCACTGATCCGCCTTGGCGCCGGAAAGCTTGACCATGCTAGCCTTGCACCCGGCGTTCCTGATCGAAAAACACCCCGAGCCGAACACGCATGTCCTCGCTCAGTTCCCTGACCCCTCGCTCGCGCGCGTTCTTCTCCGCCAGCAGGGAGGCAAACTCGGAATCGAGAATGTTATAGCTGACGGTCACTTTGCTGGACGACGTATAGGCGACCTCGCCGGTCAGCACGTCTCGCAACGCGAACGTGGCGACCATTGAGAGGTTGCTGCGCGTGGCGAAGGCATTCTTTTGCACGGCAAGGCCGGCTTTTGATTCTGAAAGCTTGGTTTCCAGCCGATAGGCCGGGACCCGCCGACTACCGCCCGCGTACAGCCGGCGGATCAACTCGTTGCGCAGAAGCTGGCCTTCGCGGTCATCGATGGTGGCGATTTCGATTTGCAGGAAATCGTCGCGCGAACTTCCTGTCGCATGGTTACCATAGAGCGGGCGGAAACCGCAGCCGCCGACGCTCGCCGCCAACAGGATGGCGAGAAGAATAAAATGGAGGCGGCGGTCAAACCACGACATTGACGATCCTGTTCGGGACGACGATGACTTTCTTCGGTGCCTTGCCAGCCATGGCGGCGACGACGTTGTCGACTTGCAGCGCCAGGGATTCCGCCTCGTCCTGGGGGCAATCCTTGGCCAGGTCGACGGTGCCGCGCAGCTTGCCGTTGACCTGCACCGCGACGGTCACGGTTTCCTCGACCAGATACTTGGCGTCGGCTTCCGGCCAGGGTTGGTCGGCGACCATGCCCTCGAACCCGAGATGCTGCCACATCTCTTCCGCCAGGTGCGGCATCATCGGGGAAACCAAGCGGATCAGTCCACCTAGAATCTCTTTACGTTCGGCGACGGAGAGCTTCTCCAGATCCTGTTCCAGGCTGTTGGTCAGTTCGCGCACGCGCGCCACCGCCTTGTTGAAATGGAACTTATCCAGATCGCCGGTGACGCCGGCGACGGTCTTGTGCAGCGCCGCGCGCAGCGGTTCGGCGTCGGTCGCATCTGCAGGTTCCGGGTTCGATACCGCACCGTCGGCGAGCCGCCAGAGCCGGTTGACGTAGCGCCACGCCCCCTCGATACCGGCTTCGGTCCAGTCCAGGTCGCGGTCCGGCGGGCTGTCGGAAAGCATGAACAGCCTGGCGGTGTCGGCGCCGTAAGTGGCGATGATCTCTTCCGGATCGACGACGTTGCGTTTCGACTTGCTCATCTTCTCGGAGCGGCCCTTGGTGACCGGCGCGCCCGTGGATTTATGCGTCAACGCGCCGCCGTCGCCCTCGACCACGTCGCTCGGGAACATCCATTTGCCGGCCTCGTCTTGGTAGGTGGCGTGGCAGACCATGCCCTGGGTGAGCAAACCGGCGAAGGGCTCCTTCAGGTCGAGGTAGCCGCAGACCTTGAGCGCGCGGGTGAAAAAGCGCGAATACAAGAGGTGCAGCACCGCGTGCTCGATGCCGCCGATGTACTGGTCCACCGGCAGCCAGTAATCGGCTGCCTCGCGGGTGAAGCCGATGTCATCGCTGTGCGGCGAGGCGAAGCGGGCGAAGTACCAGGACGATTCGAAAAAGGTGTCGAAGGTATCGGTCTCGCGCTCTGCCGGCTTGCCGCAGTTGGGACAGGCGGTGTGTTTCCAGGTGGGATGCGCGTCCAGCGGGTTGCCGGCCACCGATAGATCCACGTCTTCCGGCAGCGCCACCGGCAGGTCCGCCACCGGCACCGGCTTCACGCCGCAATCGGCGCAATGGATCACCGGGATCGGGCAGCCCCAGTAGCGCTGGCGCGACACGCCCCAGTCGCGGAGGCGATAATTGATGGCGCGCTCACCCTGGCCCATGCCGACCAGCTTATCGATCACCGTGGTGATGCCCGTCGCCACGTCGAGGCCGTCGAGGAAGCCGGAGTTCACCACCTTGCCGTCGCCGACGTAGGCTTCCGTGCCGATCTCGAAGGTGGCCAGGTCGGTATCCGGCGGGCAGACCACCGGCACAACGCGGAGATCGTACTTGCGGGCGAAATCCAGGTCGCGCTGGTCGTGCGCCGGGCAGCCGAAGATGGCGCCGGTGCCGTATTCCATGAGCACGAAATTGGCGACGTAGACCGGCAGTTTCAGGTCTTCCAAAAACGGATGGCCGACCCGGAGCCCGGTGTCGAAGCCCTTCTTTTCGGCACGTTCCAGTTCCGCCTCGCTGGTGCCCATGCGGTTGCATTCGGCAACGAATTCGGCGAGCGCCGGATTATCCGCCGCAAGCGCCTGGGTCATCGGGTGGTTGGCGGCCAGGGCGCAGAACGATGCGCCATAGAGCGTGTCGGGGCGCGTGGTGTAGACCTCGAGCTCCTCGCCTTCACGGCCGAGCACCGGGAAGCGCACGTAAGCGCCTTCCGAGCGGCCGATCCAGTTCTCCTGCATGATCCGGACCTTGTCGGGCCAGCGCTCGAGCTGTTTCAGGTCGTCCTTCAGTTCCTCGGCGAAGTGGGTGATCTTCAAGAACCACTGCGCCAGCTTCCTCTTTTCCACCGGCGCCCCGGTACGCCAGCCCTTGCCGTCGATGACCTGTTCGTTGGCCAGCACGGTGTTGTCGACGGGGTCCCAGTTGACCCAGGATTCCTTGCGGTAAACCAGGTCGTTCTCGAGGAACTCCAGGAACATGCGCTGTTCGTGCTTGTAGTACTCGGGCTCGCAGGTGGAAATCTCGCGCGACCAGTCGTAGGAAAGCCCCATGGTCTTGAGCTGGTCGCGCATGGTGGCGATGTTTTCGCGCGTCCATTTGGCCGGATGGGTGTTGTTCTCGATGGCGGCGTTCTCGGCCGGAAGCCCAAAGGCGTCCCAGCCCATCGGATGCAGCACGTTGAAGCCCTTGGCCCGCTTGTAGCGCGCCACCATGTCGCCGAGCGTATAGTTGCGCACGTGGCCCATGTGAATGCGGCCCGACGGATAGGGAAACATCTCAAGCACGTAGTATTTCGGCTTCGACGGATCCTCGGTGACCTCGAAGGTGCGGTTCTCGGCCCAGGCCCGCTGCCATTTCGGTTCGGTGGTTTTCTGGTTATATCGTGTCATGTCGGCTCGGAAGGTCGGTTACTTGGCTGCGGGTCTCGGGGCGCCGGGAAGCGGGGGCTCAGCCGCCCTTTTCCTGCAGGAGCGACGCGTTGCGGAGCTGCCGCGCGCGGGTCAGGATGGAGTCCTCGATCTTGGTCTTGGTCGATTCCGGCACGCTGGCGTCCTGCCACTGGCCGGCGCGGTTCAGCACCTGGCGGAACACCGCCACGCGGATGCCGTCGGCACGCAACTGGCGGCCCAGGATATAGACGTTCAGCTTGAAGCGTTCGTTCGGCGCCTCGGCGTTGGCGTGCCAGTCGGTGATGATGACGCCGCCGAAGGGATCGGCGGAATTCACCGGCATGAACGAGATGGTATCGAGCGAGGCGCGCCACAGGAAGCTGTTGACGCCGATGTCGCCGCCGGTCGAGGTGTCCTCGTCCTCGCCGAAGAAGCTCATGCCGCCTTCGCCCCAGATGGTCTTGCGCTTGGAGAGATCGGCGCCCGGAATCCGGCCCGGATCCTGGTTCGGATCGTCCTTGTTGGCGTCGCCCGGCACAATCGAGTCGCAGGCCGTGAGCCCGACCGCCAGCGCGACCAACGCCGTCATCAAAAGGAGTTTCATTCTGCCGACAACCATTCGTGCGTCCCATCCGCTTCGGTTCGAAGGTGGCGTACTATATCCGATTCCACGGATTCGCCAAGCGGCGAGCGCGCCCTTAAGCATCTGATCACCCATCCGAATCGGCCAAAAACAACCTGATTCCGGCGATTCCCGCACATCCCGCGCCACGGAGCCGGTGAAGCATCGCCCTGGTCACCCCGCCGAGCGCGAAAACCGCGATCGGCGCCGGCCCGGCCAGGGCCGCG